>JAKLKB010000031.1 GCA_023150835.1 Myxococcota bacterium
CAAGCCCTCGGTGGACAGGCCCTCGCCGACACCCACAGCGTCTCCACTCCCGAAGGCGGCAAGGCTCTGATCGAAGCGGCTGTTGGGCATTTTGGGCGGGTGGATATCTTGATCAACAACGCGGGGATCTTGCGCGACAAGAGTTTTTCCAAGATGACACCCGATCAATGGCGAGATGTCATGAGCGTCCATCTCGACGGGGCCTACCACACCACACAGCCCGCTTTTGAGGTCATGAAAGCCCAAGGCTACGGGCGGATCATCATGACCTCTTCTGCCGCTGGTTTGTACGGAAACTTCGGACAAGCCAACTACGCTGCCGCAAAGCTCGGTCTCGTCGGCCTGATGCACGCACTCAAAGAAGAGGCCGACCGCTATGGGATCAAGATCAATACCGTTGCCCCAATCGCACGTTCTCGCATGACCGAAGATGTGATGCCGCCCGATATGCTCGAAAAGCTGCACCCCGAAGCGGTCGCTCCGTTGGTCTTGTTCCTTGCCTCACCAGAATGCCCAAACAGCGGCCATCTCTACAACGCAGGCATGGGCTATTTCAACCGCGCACTCGTGCTCACCGGCCCAACTGTCGCGATTGCCGAACACGGCATCCCTGCATCTCCCGAAGATATCGAAGATGCCATCTCCCAGATCCACGATCTGCGCGACCTCTATCCCGCAAACAACGTGATGGAATTCATCGGAAGATTCAGCACTCCCCCCCCACCCCCGCAAAAAACTTCGCCATCTCACGCAGCGTCCGCAGCTTCCTCAGCAGGTGCAGCCTCAAATGAAACACAAATCGCCCTCCAATCGGTTTTTTCGCAGATGCCCGATGCCTTCCGCCCCGAAAAAGCCGAAGGGATCAGCGTGATCTTTCAATATGCCCTCTCAGGCGAAGCGAGCAGCGTGTGGCACGTGATCGTCAAAGATCAGCGTTGCACCGTCCAACAAGGCGAACACAGCGCCCCGACCGTCACACTCAAGATGGACTCTCAGGACTTCTTGCGTTTTGTGCGGGGTGAACTGGATCCGATGCAAGCCTTTACCTCTGGGAAACTCCGTATCACGGGCGATATGATGGCCTCTCGCTTGATGACGAAACTCTTCAAGATCGGCAAGTGAACCGCCTCACAAACCCACCGCATCACTCCTCAAAAAAAGGAAAAGGAGCAAAACCAACATGGGCAAGGGGATTCGAGACAAAGTGGTGATCTTGGGGATGGGCTGTAGTCGCTTTGGCGAGCGTTGGGACGCAGGAGCCGAAGAACTGATGGTCGAGGCGTGGCAAGAGTGCCTCGCAGACGCGGGTATCTGCGCCGATCAAGTCGAGGCTGCGTGGCTCAGCACCTGCATGGAAGAGGTCAACGTCGGCAAAAGCGCCCTTCCTCTTTCGATCGCGCTGCGGCTTTCAAACATCCCTGTGACGCGTACCGAAAACTTCTGCGCAAGCGGTACGGAAAGCTTTCGTGCTGCTTGTTACGCCGTTGCATCGGGAGCTTACGACATCTGCCTTGCGATGGGCGTGGAAAAGCTCAAAGACGTCGGATATGGCGGACTCCCAAACTGGGGGGCAGGGGCAGGAACACTCAACTGGTTGTGGAGTCCGAACATGACGGCTCCCGGGTCTTTTGCGCAGCTTGCGTCGGCGTATTGCGCCCGATACAACGTCAAAAGCGATGACCTCAAACGTGCGATGGCTCAAGTTTCAGTCAAAAGCCACGACAACGGCAGCCGCAACCCCAAAGCGCACCTCCAAAAGCCCGTCAGCATGGAGCAAGTGTTGTCTGCGCCGATCATCGCACACCCGCTTGGATTGTTCGATTGTTGCGGTGTCAGCGATGGAGCGGCCTGTGCGATCGTCACCACACCTGAGATCGCCCGACAGTTGGGCAAAGACAACCTGATCTCTGTCAAAGCGCTCCAAGTGGCCCTCAGCAACGGCCAAGAGATGGCCCACAACAGTTGGGATGGCTCTTCTTTTCTCACGACCAGCATCGCAAGCCAACGCGCTTACACCGAGGCTGGCATCACCCATCCCCGCGAACAGATCTCCATGATGGAAGTCCACGATTGCTTCTCGATCACCGAACTCGTCACGATGGAAGATCTCGGCGTCTCCCCTCGCGGCCAAGCCCCCCGCGATATCCTGAGCGGCTTCTACAACCATGACGGTCCTGTCCCCTGCCAAATCGACGGTGGACTCAAATGTTTCGGCCATCCCATCGGTGCTTCGGGGCTTCGCATGATCTACGAGATGTACCTTCAATTTCTCCATCGGGCAGGCACCCGCCAGATCCAACGCGATCTACACTACGGACTCACCCACAATCTCGGGGGCTTTCCCGCCATGAACGTCTGTAGCATCGCCATCCTCGGCCCCCTCCAACCTTGACACCTTCTTCATCCCACAAAACAAGCCAATTTGCCTTTTTGCTTCCACAACGCTCGCTCTGTGGGGCATTGCCCCCATCCCCCGCTTCCCGTGTTTTCCGAAGCGTGAAACTCCCTCTGGTCGTTTTCCATTTTTTCCGTGCCTTCCGTGGACTTGTTTTGTTTGTGTCTTTTCACCGAGCGCGTTATACGGTATCCGAGTGATGTGTGATCGAAGGAGAGTGCGTAGACGCCCTGTAATAGGGCAGCCACAGGGGGCATTTGATCCAACTAATTCATTTCGAGTTCAAACCTGCGAACGATCATATCGGACAGTGCGGGGTTTCGCACCTCACCCCTGTCAAAGGCGGACGTCCCCATGACCCACGGGCGCAAACAAGGTTTGCTGCGCGTTATGGGGAAAGCAAAGCCAAAGTCTCTGCCGTCCGTAAGCTTTTTTCCCCCACCTCGCCTCTGCGACAGCAGGGAGAGGGGGGCTGGGGGGGGTGAGGGTCAAACGACGTATTGCCATTTTTTTCAACAAAATCAAATTCTTCGTAAAAATGACGTCCAATTAGTTGGTCCAAGTACACACCTGTCTGCCCCTACTTCTTTACGATCACACAATGGGCGGATTTCGTACGATACGGTGGAGTCGACCGTTTTGGGCATCACCTTCAAAGACTCGGGTTCGTTTAACCTTGAACGACCCTAGCTGCTTTTCTTTGCCGCGACAGCCGCTTGTTTTTCCTTGCGCGGGTGGATGTGGATCGCTATCTTCGGGGCTTTGGGCGTGTGAATCGGCATTCACCTGCGGATCGCAGAGGACGGATAGGAGGGGCGCGTGATGGAAAAGATGCCCGATCTCTCGCAAGATGTGTGGTACATTCACCCTTATCGGGAGATTCAAAACGCGGCAGGGCCGTTTTATGCGATGGTGGGGCGAGTGGAGGGGATACAAGCCGCCGCGCCGAGCCTTTCGTTGCTGGTATCGAGCAGCACCCACCCCCCTAGCTATTCATTCGCCAAGATGCCGGAAACAACAGAAGAATTAGAGCAGACGTGTGAGATCCTGCTTCATAGCCAGACGCCGCGTTTGCGATATGGAGGTCAAGATCGCAGCATTATCCGCCGATTGGGAAACAGCCCGCTCTACAGCGATCACGTTCTACATGGCGGCGAAGTCGTTTTTTACGGGGACGATGGGCTTCCTCTGTTATCACAAACGGCGCGAAAACTGCCGCGAGTCGCGTCGTTGCGAAGACTGCCTGCTGCGTATGCCCCTGCCGATATCGCGCACCGTTGGATGAATGATGTTGCGCTGCGCTGCATCAAGCGCGAAGAGGCAACAGAGCACACGCACCTGAACTCTTTGCGAAACCTGCTTAAACAAAAGCTGTTGTGGCTACAAGATCCGCAACGATACACAGAATTTCCACGCCAGATCGATCAATTTTACTGGAAAGCGGCCAATGCTTTTTCTGCGCCGCCCCCCCATCTTCGGCGTGATCTGGATGACGCGCATCCGTTGACGTTGATCATGGTGCGCATGGCTTGTCAGGTATCGCTGCGCTTTGTGTACTGGATCGGCTTTTTGGCGGAACTCCACGCAAGTTATTACGCGATGCGAGAAGAGAACACCGCTCCACCTCGACGCCCGAGTCGTGCGTGGATGACCGAATGCGCCGAGTGGATGCGAAAATATTATGATATCGCTTGCCTTCCATCCTCGCTTTTGCACCGCAGAGAAGAACTGCGCAAACAACGCCAACAATTAGATGCTTTCCTTCAAAGCCTCCGAGATGCCCGTCAAAATCTTCTGCACACTCTCCATCAACAAGCCCACCATTGCGCGACCCAATGGAAAAAGCGCCAAGCAGACCTAGAGACCGCCCTTTTCGAGAGCATCTAGCCTCGTGTACGTTGCGGTGCTATGGTCTGCTGCTTTTTTCTGCAACGCGTGTGTTTGCGCGTTGTGGTACTATCCCTTGCCACAATCCGTCGGAGGTGTGCGTTGTCTGTGCAGAGTTGGATGTGGATCCTCTTTCATGTCTTTTTGGTATTGATGCTTGCGTTGGACTTGGGACTATTCCATCGCAAAAGCCATCAGATCGACGTGAAAGAAGCGTTGGTTTGGAGCGTCGTGTGGATCAGTTTGGCCATGCTTTTTAACGTGGGGATCTACTTTTGGCGGGGTTCGGAGTTTGCTATTCAATTTTTTACAGGCTACGTCCTCGAAAAGTCTCTAAGTGTCGATAATCTTTTTGTTTTTATGTTGATCTTCTCCTTCTTTAAGGTGCCTGCGGCTTATCAACACAAAGTCCTTGCGTGGGGGATCTTTGGCGCGTTGATCATGCGTGCGATCATGATCTTTGCGGGGGTTCAATTGATCAACCGCTTCCATTGGATCCTGTATCTCTTCGGTGCTTTCTTGATCTTTACAGGCATCAAGATGGCCCTCGAAAAAGAAACAGGCGTTCATCCCGAAGACAACCCCGTGATCAAACTGGTGCGTCGCCTCTTTCGTGTCACCGAAACCTACCAAGACGATCGGATCTTTGTCCGCCAAAATGGCGTGCTGTGGGCAACGCCTTTGTTTATCGTCATCGCAGTTGTGGAAGCGACCGACGTCGTGTTTGCGGTGGACTCGATCCCTGCGGTGCTTGCGATCTCACGCGACCCGTTCGTTGTGTACACCTCCAACGTCTTCGCGATCCTTGGGTTGCGTTCGTTGTACTTTGCGCTTGCGGGCGTGATGGATCGTTTTCACTTGCTCAAGTTTGGCCTTGCTGCGGTGCTTACATTCGTCGGCGTCAAGATGCTGATCGATGGCTGGTATCACATCCCCACGCATACTTCTTTGGTGGTGGTGGTGAGTATGCTCGGCACGTCGGTGATCGCGTCCTTGCTGATCGCGCCCACAGAAGAAGAGATCGTCCACCTCCCCCCGGGCAGCTTCCCCGAACAGCCGCCCTATGAAACCTTGAGCGAGGCCGAGATGAGCAGCCCTGCCCTTCCTGACCCCGATCACCCCCACGACAAGTCTTCCTCCTAAGCGCTCTCCGAGAGAAGTGTGCTCAAAGGGTCAGTGCGATCCGCGATGGGCGTGCTGTGGTTGGGCAGCCACAGGGGGCTGCCCCTACATCTTCCGTCTACTACGATGGGCGGATTTCGTATTAGCCCCCTCCGCCATCGTCTGACTCGAAACAAACACCGTTCCCTGAAACACTCGCTGTTCCAACAACTAACCCGCTTCTCCAACAACCCGAAGGAGCCGCCCATGCCCATACGCCCCCCTCAACACACACCACCGCGATCTTTTCTGCCCTGCTGCACCGCTGCGACGGTGCTTTTGACATCCGCTGTCTTTGGCTTCGCAAGCCCCCGTGCCCACGCCGCCCCTCCCAAAGCCTCGGATGCTACGGCACAACCGCACCCCCCCAAAGACTCGGATGCTACGGCACAATCAACGCATCCCAAAGCCTCGGATGCTATGAAATCCGCTCATGGCGTGATCGCAAAACGTAGGGGCAGCCCCCTGTGGCTGCCCAACCAGAGGGCGTCTACAGCGGATCGCACGACCCTTCGATCACACACCTCTCGAATATCGGATGCTACGGCACAACCAACACCCTCCAAATCTCCCAACGCAACGAAACGAACGACCACAACTGTGTCTGCGGCCCCTTCGATTGTTCGTAAAGTTCGCCCCACCACAAAGCCCGCAGCATCGGCATCTCTCGCCAAAACCAAGATCAAGCCAAAAACTCCTGCTGCCAAGGCGGCCAAGACACCGAAGCCTGCACCACGTCCGTTGCGTGCGTGGCTACTGCTTGGGCCTACGCCGCTACCGTTGCCGCTGTTTTCAAAAGACAAAGAAGGCTCTTACAAAGAAACCCAACTGCTCGCTGACGAACACCTTGATCAAGAGCGTTTGCGCCCACAGATCGGGCAAGAAGTGCCTTGGTTAGGTGGTCGATCTTTGCGTTGGCGTCCTTGGGGGGGTGGTTCGATCTCTCGCAAAAGCCCCCTTCCACAAGCCGCGTGGGCCGCAACATGGCTGCACACTACGCGCTACACCGAAGGCACGTTGATCTTGCGGTCCCATCAGCGTTTGCGTGTCTTGCTGGATGGAAAAACGATCAGCACACAAGCCACTTGCACACCTGCCAAAGCCTCCAAACCCGCTGCTGTGACGGCCTCTTCAGCGGCCAAACCCACCCCGCCTCCTGCCTCGTTGCCCACCACCGCAACGGATCCGCGTGACCTGTTGATGTTGCGCATGGCCCAGATCCTCGAACGCCAGTCCCAACTGATCGAACGCCAAACGGCGATGCTTGGGGGGATGCTCCAACAAGCCCAAGCCCAAGCCAAAAGCCCCACCATCCCGACTCTACGGGTTTCTTTAAAGCTTACTCCCGGTCTGCATCGGATCGTGATCAAGACGCTTGCGACCCAAGATTGTCTACCGCATTGGGGGCTGGAAGCAACTCTTGAAGCTACCGATGCACCGAGCCTTCGAGCGATCACCGCAGAGCGAATACCTACTTTTTACCACTCGATCGACTTCGTGCTGTATCGCAAGTACATCACAGCCCACAGCCTCTCTCCCGATGGAAAGCACATCGCCCTCTTGATGCAAAAGCTCCATCCCAACGGGCATCACGAATACTGGAGCGAGTTGCGCGATGCCCAACACGGTCATCTGCTACATTCGCTGCGTGCTGTCGGGGCGCTGCGCGATCTGCAATGGTCCCCCAATGGCCGCTATTACAGCTTTTCAACGATCATCAAAGGGTTAGGCGCGATCTGGCGGGTGGATCGGCAACACGGAAGCGTGCGCTTGCTGCGTTCGGGCCTTCGGGGACTTTGGGGACACGCATGGGTCCATGACAGCCGAACGATCGTCTATAACGCCAGCCTACCGCTCACTCCGACCGAGACCGAAAAAGCTGGACTCCTACGCTTGCGCGGGATGTTCGATCGCCTGCCTTGGCATCGCAACCGCAGCCATATCTATGCGATGTCTGCGGATGGAACGATGCACCTGCGCCTTACAGCGGGCTATTGGGGCAACGACACCCTCAAACTGCATCCAAGCGCCCCCAAGATCCTTTTTCGACGCTCGATCCCCGACGACAAGACCCGCCCTTTTCGCAAAAGCGCTCTGTTTGAACTCGATCTGCGAACCTTGCAGATCACCCGTATCCTCGATAACTTGGGCAGCTTTTTCGGTGCGTCCTACGCCATGAACGGCGACGCCATCTTGATCAGCGGCGGTCCTTCGCTGTTTGGCATCCTCGGCCATGCACCCGATCTTCCACCCAGCACCGTTCCCAACGACTACGACGGCGAGATCTACCTGTATCACCGCAAGACCAAGCAGATCACTTGCCCCACCCGCACCTTCGATCCAAGCGTCGAGCGGGCTTTTTGGCATCCGCTTACCCAAAAGATCTACCTCAACGCGCTTCACCGAACCCGCCGACTGTTGTATGAACTCGATCCGAAAAACGGACAGATCCGCCCACTTGCCCATGCCAAGGGCCTCGATATCCTAAGCCAACTCAGAGCAGGCCGCCAAACCCACTCGCTCACCTACATCGGCAGCGGTCTCCAACACACCGAAAGCCTCTACCGCCTTGATTTGCGCACAGGCCGCTCCAAGCTGCTTTACGATCCCAACCAAGCCGCGTCCCAACACCTCCAACTCGGACCGATCGCCGACTGGGACGTCACCCTCAAACAAGGCGAACAACGCGACGGACACGTCTTTTACCCCCCCGGCTTTGACCCCCGAAAACGCTACCCCTTGATCGTGTATTACTACGGCGGAACTTACCCCGTCACGCGCACCTTCGATGGGCGCTATCCCTTCCATCTTTGGGCTGCACAAGGATACGTCGTGTATGTCCTCCAACCCAGCGGTGCGATCGGCTTTGGACAACGCTTCTCCGCACGCCACGTCAACGAATGGGGAACCCTCGTTCCTTCCGAGATCATCCAGTCCACCCGACTGTTTCTTCGCGCCCATCCCTTCATCGATCCCAAGCGTGTCGGCTGTATCGGCGCAAGCTACGGCGGCTTTACCACGATGAGCGTCGTCACCAAAACCCGCCTCTTTGCTGCCGCCATCAGCCACGCAGGGATCAGCAACATCCCAAGCTACTGGGGCGGCGGATACTGGGGCTACCTCTATAGCGCCATCTCCGCAGCCCATCGCTACCCGTGGAGCCATCCAGACTATTTTACGCGCCAAAGCCCCCTATTCTCCGCCAACAAGATCCACACCCCCCTACTCCTCCTTCACGGTAGCCACGACACCAACGTCCCCGCCATCGAAAGCTATCAGATGTACGCCGCCTTGCGACTGCTCAAGCGGCCTGTCGAGATGGTCGTCGTCAAAGGCGAAGACCACTGGATCCTTCAACCCAGCAAACGCATCCTCTGGAGCCACACCATCCTCGCATGGTTCGATCGCCACCTCAAAAAACAACCCCTCTGGTGGACCCGCCTGCACGGGAATCAATCCTACTGATCGTTGTCTTTTGGTCTTGTGGGGCGCTGCCCCATACGCGTTAGGTTAAGGCGGAAATACCGGAGAGTCGAGGATGATCGCTCTTTCTTTTGTCGGCCCCCCCTCATTCCCCCCGGCCAACGGGGGGGAAGTTGGAGCAGGCAGCGTCTGCATTTCGTGCATACAGCGCACGTCATGAAAAAACAAAATCCCCGATGCTTCCGACTTTCGCTCCCTCCCCTGTTCACGGGGGAGGGCGGGGTGGGGGGCTTTCCTCCGCTTCACCTAACGCCTATGGGGCGCTGCCCCAAACCCCGCCATAGACTTTCGCCCCTTGACCCCGTATCGACGGTGGAAGTCTTGTGCTCGAAACGGCGACTCTGGCCTTTCGATACACCACGACCACGCCTTGTTTTCAAAACGCAGCCAGCCGCACACTTTTTCGCACGCCTTGTTCCCCAAAAGCCCGTGTTCGCGCCATGTCAAGCGGGATCGTCGTTGGTTTGAAAAAACATCCGATCGCTCCGCCAATACGGGGTCCATAGAGCCGCGCTAAGAAAGTGGGGTATGGGGTGAAACCCCACGAAAAATCCAACTATATCAAGAAGACTTTTTCTTTTTTGGACGTTGTGAAGGTGTGGAAGGGGCGGAGGTGTGGGTGTTGGGGGGGCTTGATTTGGGGGCGTGGGTTTTGGAGGTTTGGGGATCGGCGGATCGGCGGCCACCGTGAGGGGGGCTGCTGCGCGGGCCGCGAGGAGTGGCTTTGCGGGGAGCGGTGCGTGCGGTGCGGCCTTGATCGCTCGGTTTTCGGGCGCGAGAGAGGCCGCGATCACTTTCGCGGAGGTCATCTTTGGACAAGGATAAGTCGCGAGAGTCGAGGACATGAAGAGAATCGAGATGTTTTTGCAAGACAGCGCGCACCAATTCGAGCGCCTCTTCGGGGGGGATGGATTCGAGAAGTTTGTCGGTGATCCGTCGAACATTGCGATGCGCAGGGGTTTCAGCAAACTGCATCAGCTCGGAGAGATGGCGTTGTGCGATGTTGGTGAGGATCTCGTGTTGCGAAGGCAGTTCGAGGTGCTTGAGGGGCAGTTCAAGGGCCTTCATGTGTGCGCGATAGCGATAAAAGGTTTGGGGTGTCACCAAGGTCCATGCGCGGCCATCTTCACCAGCGCGCCCAGTTCGACCGATGCGATGGGTGTAGCTTTCGAGATCGGGAGGCACGTCGAAATTCAAGACCAGCGGCAGGGCTTGGATATCGATCCCACGGGCCGCGACGTTGGTAGCGACGAGGTACTGGAGACTGCTGCTGTGAAAGCGTTTGAGGGTATCTTCGCGGGCTTCTTGGCTGAGATCACCGCTGAGGGGGGCGGCATTAAAGCCGCGAGATTCGAGGGCGCTGGCGACTTCGCGACATTCTTCGCGGGTGGCGCAAAACAGCATCGCTTGTTTTGGGGCATGAAAGAGCAACAGGTTGATCAAAGCGCCCAAGCGTTGGTCATTTTTGACGAGAAGGCAAGCATGTTCGATATTGGGGGGGGTGGCGTCTTCGGCGGAGAGATCGAGGCGTACGGGTTGACGCAACATCTTTTCGGTGACGCGGATCATCTGTTTGTCGATGGTGGCCGAAAAGAACAAGACTTGGATCTCGGTAGGAAGGGCATCTTTGACGACGTTTAATTCTTCTGCAAAGCCGATATCAAGCATCTGATCGACTTCATCCAACACAAAGCATTGGATCTGCTTGAGTTGCAGAGAATTTTGGCGGATCAGATCGGCGATCCGTCCCGGGGTTCCGACGACGATATCGACGCCATCGCGCAAAGTCTTTTTTTGGCGTGCGTACGAAGATCCACCGATAATCGAGAGGCAGCGCAAGCCAAGCGTTGCGAGAGTGGTCGAAAAGACGGCCTCGACTTGGTTGGCAAGTTCACGAGTGGGGGCCAAGACCAAAGCGCGGGGTTGTCCGTCACGAGAAGGGCCGCCGAGCTTCAAGCCGATGGGAAGGGCAAAAGCAAGCGTTTTGCCTGAGCCTGTTTGGGCTTGCACCAAGACATCACGCCCATCCATCGCGGGGCCGATGGCAGCCTTTTGAACGGGCGTGGGTGTGGTGATGCCTTGTTCTTGAAGAACGCGCTGGATGGACGCAGGCAAAAAAGAAAAGTCTGTATAAGAAGGGACCGCTCCCTCTGTGGAGGTGCTTTGTTCTGGCTGCACTGCGGGAGAAGCCGAAGGATTCGGTTGGATCGCAAAAGAGGCCGAAGTCTTGGGTGGCGCGGCGACAGGGAGGGTCGCGGAGGCGTTGGATTCGACAACGCGGGCAGTTTTTTTCGATGGCATGGGATCTTTCGTTGACACATTCTGAAGGGGTTGAGGAACCGAGAGGCGTACGGTTCTCTTTTCGGAAGAGAGATCGATGGGGTTCATGTTTTTTTCTCGTCCCAAACGGCGGGCGCGAAGCCCGAGACGAAGGGTTGTAGGAGTTGGTGCGAAAAAAGGACACGCGGACGATCAGCGATATCCTTTTTGGCAGATGGGCGGGAAGAAAAGCAGCGGATCAACAGCAGGTGGGTCAGACTGGGTGGATCGTGCTTGAGCAGATCGCACGGTATGGACGGCCATACACAACGAAAACACTCGGGAACTCGCCTAAACGACGCGCACCTTATACCAAAGGCTGGCATTTATGCAAGCCCAAAGGTGTATTCTTTTGATCGATGAGTGGCATACACCAAAACTAGGCAGCAGGAACCCGAAGGTTTTTATTTGGAATCGAGGAATTATACGAAATCCACCCGTTGTGTTGCCGTAAAGATGTAGGGGCAGCCCCCCGTGGCTGCCCTAGAATAGGTCGTCTACGTACTATACCTTTGTGTACACATCACTCGGATATCGTATTACATGGACGAGCGAAACAGCAAAGCGGGGGGAGCGGCATCACGGGGAGAGGAAGTGCGCAGATGCCCCCACGTCGGGGCGTTGGGAAGAGTTGGCAGATCGCGACGGACGTACTTGGGCTGGGGAGGGCGATGCACAAACATCCAGATCGCACCGACGAGAACGAGGCCGACGCCGACGCCCGTCACGATCCAACCCACTGTGCCGAGCGTGATGGCCTCGTCTTCGGCCTGTTTTACAGCCGATGCGGAAACGTCGGAAAATCCGTTGTTTTTGATATCTTCGTTGGCTTCTTTGATCTTGCGGTCGCGGTCGGTCATGCGACCCGCAGAGAGGGAGAAACACACCAAACCACCGATCACAACAGCCGCGCCCACACCTTCAAGAACCCATGCCCCGACGGGCCACTGCCCTCCCGGGATCTCTTCGTCTTTGTTCTGCTTTGAATCGCCTTGGCTTTGGGCCAGTCGCAAACGTCGGACGATCTCGTGGCCTTGTGCCTCTTTGGAGCCGTTTGATCTTGCGGCTCGTTCTGCTCGTTCGGTTTGATGGCTGTAAGCCTTGTTGTTTCCGAGGGTTTGAGCGGTAGGCTTTGCCCATGCCTCCGACGAACACCACGCGATCAACGCGATCATCCACCCAACGATCATTCTCTTTTGCATCTGCATTCTCTCCGTCTCTACTCTAGGCTCTTGTGCTTTTGGATTTTTTCGGTGGCACGTTTCAGGGTTGAGGGGGTGCGCATTGTGGTGCGCAGATCGACATGGTTCCGAAGGTGCAGCACTGGGTGGTTTGTGGGCAGTCCGTGTTGGTCTTGCAAGGCGTACACAAACGAAGTGTTTGCCCACCAAACGGGAACGAGCCACACGTTTGGCCTGTGCAACAATCGCTGTCTTGAGTGCAAAAACCTTGTGCGGTGAGATTTCCCTTGCACTGTCCGACTTCTTGGATGGGTTCAGGCGTGGCTTCTTGGGTGGCTTCTGCGTTCGGTTCGGTAGGAGCGCCCTCTTGGGTGGTCTCGGTGGGTGCGACGTCTTGGGTGGTTTCAGTAGGTGTGCCTTCTTGGACAGTTTCAGCGTCCGCTGTTTTTTCTTGTGCAGCGGGTTCTTCGGGAGTGGTGGCTTCGGGCGTCGCTTCTTTTTCGGGGGTGGCTTCGACAGGCTTTCCACCGCAGATCCCATCTTGGCAAGCCAAACCATCCCAACAGTCCGCTGCTTTCGCGCAAGACAAGCCCTTCGAGCCGTTTAAGCCGCCATCCGTTTTTCCGTTCAGACTGGGTTCAACACACGCCCCACTCCACACGACTACCGCCCACAACAACACCACCCAACCCATCCCATACCAAGGCTTGAACATCAAACAAACTCCTCACAACCGATGCGATCACGCGCTTTTTTTTGCTTTCGAACGAAGCATCGACCGACACAAAGCACCGAAGATCATCCAAAAGTTCCACCCGACAAGCCATCCTTGGCCGATCAAGCGCCGCCTAACATAGCCACCTCCCCCAAAAGCACAAGGGCAGCTTTGTGTGGCCCAACTCCTACCACGACACGATCTCCCCATCCCGTCGCACATTCAGCAAGTATCCCACCTGTGCAACACTCTCTTTGCGATCTCGCAACTTGCCTTTTGTGGAGTGCGCCAAAGCCCGCAACGGGCGCAATTCGGCGCTTTCGGTGGGCGACCTGTGGGGGAGAGGATGGGCAAAAGCCCGAGATGGCGTCGTGTTAGGGCCTGCGCCATACGCAACGAAAGCCGATGGCATCGTTTTGTGTGTCAGGCGAAGCGTGGCGCAGCGAAAAAGTCGTGATCTCTTGGCTGAGATTTTTCCATGACCCCCCCGCGATGTAGCGGGTGGCGCAGGTCAAGGACGCGCTTTCGGCGCAGTCGCGCAACCACTCCCAGACGTTGCCAGCAAGATCATACACCCCCTGCGGGCTTCGGCCTTGTGCGCGATGGCTCGATCCGACAGGCTGCGCCCCGCTGCCACATCCTCGATAATGCGCGTATGCACAAGAAGGCGTCGCCTCACCCCAAGGAAAGCGTTGCATCCCGTCACCACGCGCTGCACGCGCCCACTCGATCCGCGATGGCAAGCGCTTTCTGGCCCAATTGCAATACAGATCTGCATCTGCCCAACTGACATGGATCATCGGGTGGTTTTCGGGAAAGCTTTTCGAGACAGGAGTGTTGCGGAAAAAGCCCGTGTAGACTTCTTTGCATACTTTTTCTTGCATACATCTTCGATACTGCCGAACGGTCACTTCAAAGCGATCCAGCCAAAAGCCATGCACACGGCGCACGGTTCGCCCCCATTGAATGGGGCCTTCGGGGATATAGGCCATTGGAGCGATCGCGAGGACATATCGGGGTGGGCGAGGCGGAGAAACAGGGAGGGCGGGAGGGCGCGGAGGATCGGGGGCTTTGTGTGCCACCCGAACAAGCCGCCGCCGTCGTCCAAATCGGCGCTTGCGCGGAGATCGAGTGACGGGGTCGGTGGATTGTGCTTCTTCGACGGAAAGCTCGGGATGATCGGGTTCATGGAGATCGCCTGCGTCATCGTTTTGGGCGGAAGGTTCTTGATGTGCGATAGGTTCGGCAGAAGAGAGGGGCGCTTCGACGGAAGAAGCCGATGGATGGGCAGGCAAAGAAGGCACAGGCGATCCGGCGTTGGGGGTGGGAGTGGAAACTGCGACAGGAGCGGGCGTTGGTGTAGGAGAGGCTGATGTTGCGAGGGCTTTGGGATGCTTTGGCGTCGAAGTGGCGGCTTTCTTTTGTGTGCTGCTGTAAAGCAACGCCACAGCAAGCGCGATCAAGGCGAGACTTGCGAACAACATCAGCAAGGCAGGCCACGGCAGGCGCTTGGCGGGGGGTTTGCGCACAGGAAAGGAGATCACATCAAGCTGGGTTTGTGTGGGGTGCGCAGAGGGCGAGATCGCGGCAGCAGCTTGTCGATAGGCATCTAGCGACGAAGGAGCAGCAGGATACCCCCCGATTTGGGTGGGTTCTTGGGAGAGTGGGATATCCTCTTGTTCGGCGCGCAAGGCTTCATCGACAGCGCGCTCCAAGGCAGCGTCTTCTTCGGCTTGTGCGCGCTGTTTTGCAGAAGCGTTGGTGTGCCTTGGCGGTGGGGCATCGGAAGCACGCGGAGAAGCGACACCGGTGTTGTTGACGGGCGAAGAGGGAGAAGTCGAGGCAAGCATCGAAAGATCGCCGAGCAGTCCGGGGCGCTGGATGGTGGGAGAATAGAGATCTTCTTCTTGTCCCAAAGCGATATCGCCGATGGGGCGGCCCTGTTTGTGGTGCGATTCGGAAGCGCCGTCAACTGGGGTAAATTGATGCCCGTCGGTGGGTGTGCCGATGGGAGTCGAAGGATACGAAACGCCTGCGGGGTTGGGCATTCCTCTGTTGGAGGAAGGAGGACGCGAAAGGGTATTTTCGGGATCGATCATGGGCGGGCGAGGAAGAGTGGCGTAGCTTTGGCGTTTGGTCGAGGCTTGGGTGGCGGCGTTGTTGTGGTTGAATTGTGCGAGGGCTTCGTCAGAAAGGGCTTGTTCGATAGCGCGTTGAAAGGAGAGGCAGTCTGCAAAGCGTTGGGTGGGGGACTTGGAGAGGCTGCGCAAGACGATCTCTTCGAGGGCGGGCGGAAGATGCAGACCGAGCGAAGAAGGCGGTGGGGGGGGCAAGTGGATGTGCTTTTGCAGCAGTTCATAAGCTCCTTGGCGCGTGCCGGGCGGCTCAAAGGGAGTGAAGCCACAGATGGCTTCGTAGAGAGAGATGCCGACGCTGTAGATATCGGTTTGGGGATTGGGTTCTTGGCCTTGGATCTGTTCGGGGGCCATATAGCAAGGCGACCCCAAGACCACGCCCACATCGGTCAATCGGGAGTCTGCACGCGCCATCGCGATCCCAAAGTCTGCGATCTTGACGAGCAGATCATCACGCACCAAGAGATTCGCAGGCTTCATATCCCGATGCACCACACCTTCGCGGTGCGCGTACCCAAGCCCCGCCAATATCTGCGAAAAGATCTCACGCAATACCGCAAGTGAAAAACACGGACGTTGCGAGATCGTGCGCAAGATCGACCCCAGATCCCTGCCGGGAACATACTCCATCACAATGAAGTAATCGCCGTCTTCTTGCAAAACAGTACGGATACCCACGATGTTTTGATGAACCAACCGCGACTGCGTGCGGGCTTCGCGCAAAAATCGCTCAGGATCGATCAAGACGCCTTTTTTTCGTTTTTTGAGGTACTTGATCGCCACAGGGACATGCAGCAACAGATCCATCCCACGAAAGACGACCGAGGGTCCGCCTTCTCCCAAAAAAGCCTCGATCTGATAGACATCCTTGAGGACGCGCCCGATCAGTTCTTCGTGGCTCACAACGCGCCTCCTTCTGTTGTGTGGCGTCCACGATGCCGCACCGACGCTTCTTCTGCTGTTGCGCAGCGTTCGCTTTCTCGTGCGAGTGCTTCTCGGGCCACCTCTTCCAACAGGCGCACACCGAGATCAAAGGCTGCTTCGTCAAGCAAAAATCGCGAATTGTGGTGTGGGGCCGCTCCTGCGACAGAAGCGCCGCCCGCCCCTACAAAGAAAAAGCACCCCGGCACGATATCCAAAAAAGACGCGAAATCCTCACCCGCAAGCATCGGTCGTGTGCGCAAAGCGTCACGCTCCACCCAACGCAGCGCAACTTCCCGCACCAAGGCCGTTTCAGCTTCGTGATTCACGAGCGGCTGTTGCAGGCGAGAAAGGCGGATCTCTGCGCGACAACCCTGCGCAGCGACGCTGTGTGTCACCACTTCTTCTAACAAACGCGGGATCACTGCCCACGTCTCAGGTTCCAACGTGCGGATCGTCCCCACCAACCGAGCCGTACTCGGGATCACATTGAACGCATCGCCCGCTTGAAACTGCCCGATCGTCACAACCACAGGCGACATCGGATCGATCCGACGGCTAACCAAGGTCTGTAACTGCGTCACCAAATAAGCTCCCGCAACCAACGGATCCGCCGTATCATGCGGAGCCGCAGCGTGTCCTCCCCGACCATGTATCACGATCTCCAGATGATCGACCGAACCCATCGCAGGGCCTGTGGTCACAGAAAGGCATCCCGTCGGCAAAAGCGACCAAAAGTGCAATCCATAGATCGCAAAAGGCCGTGTGTCGGCCAAAACGCCTTCCTTGATCATCTCGATCGCACCACCCGCCCCTTCTTCTGCGGGTTGAAAGATCAGCCGAACTCTCCCATGCTTTGGGGGATCTGCGACCAGTCGACGCGCCACAGCCACCAATACCGACGTGTGCGCATCGTGACCACACGCGTGCATTATCCCCTGATGCTTCGAGGCAAATTCTAACCCCGTTTCTTCTTGGATCGGCAGCGCGTCCATATCCGCTCGCAACGCCACCATCGGTCCAGACTCTCCGATATCTGCAACCACACCTGTTCGTGCAATACCTGTCCGTACCTTTAGCCCCAACGCTTGCAAGGCTTCTGCAACCACTCTTGCGGTGCGTTCTTCTTGCCACGAAAGCTCGGGATGAGCGTGAAGATCATGACGCATGGACAACAACAACGCTTGTTCTGCCTCGGGTAATCGCCACCGTTCTGTCAACGCCGTCTCCTGCATCTGTGCGCTCCGCCTGATCCTCTTGACTCAACCTTTGTGTTTCTTTGCGTCTACGCCTTGCTCAAAGACTCTATCTTCACCAAATCTATAAAGCCGTAAAGACGCTTGTGTGGAAACGCGCTTTTGTTTTTCTCACAAGCGTGCTTAAATCCCCATCTAGCGGCATGGATGCGCTTTCTCTTTGTGCCGTTGGATCAAAACAAAAGGTACCCTCACCACCCGCGCATCGTTGCCCCCGCGATGCCGATAGGTCGATCATGGTTGTCCGTATTCATGGCCTTGTGCGCGCACACAAAATCCTCCGATCACAACTCCAACACGGGATTCCTGTTCCTTCGCAATCTCAATTTCGCCAAGAAGTTCAACAACTTCTTCGCAAAGTCGAAGATATCTGCTCTTCACACCGCATCACCCCCGATGATCTCCCTGCCCCTTCGCGTCAAGCCTACCAATCCCTCAAAACCATCGATCTCCACAAACTTCCTTCGCCCTCGCAACATACACCGCTGCCTCCCCGCCCACTCCGCATCCCCGGCCTGCTTCACGTCGGACAACATCTCACCTCACGCATCTGGGAACAACTCGATCCGCTCGCCCTTTCAAGCGATGCACAACGACAACTTCGCCTTGAGATCGCCGCCCACGCCACACAGATCGAAACACTTTGCCAACAACAACAACAAACCCCCTCTGCACTCGAAGAACCCTCGCAACGTGTGTACGCATGGCTCTGCTTTCTCTCGCGCCAAGATCACTTCTCGGGCCTGCTCCAAGCCCTTTTGTGTGTACGAAAACGTGCCAAGAGCCTCCCACCCTTCCCCAAGCCCCTACGCATCGAGATCTTCCCGATGCAAGCCCTCTGGCGCACACGCATCTTTCACGACACGCTGCTGTTGCGCTGTAACCCCGGATTCCTCGACGCTGACGAATCTCTTTGGGATGCCATCCTTTGCTCGGCCTTTGCACACGCAACCACCGAACAAAAACAGATCGTTCGCGCCTACGCTGATCACGAAGACTATCAAGATATCCAACTCACCCTCGAAGCCTTTTTGCCCCAACCTCCCGCCTCTACACGCGGACAACACCACAACCTCCGCGAAAGCTTTCTGCGCGTCAACCATGCCTTCTTTCAAAATCAACTCACCTCACCCCAACTTCGCTGGAGTCACCGCCCAACCTCTCGCATACTTGGGCATTATCTCTCTAGCCACGATCAAGTGATGATCTCCACTTCACTTGATCACCCCGATGTTCCGCGCTTTGTGTTTGATTTTGTGATGTTCCACGAACTCCTTCACAAAAAACACGGCACATCCTACCAACAAGGCCGACGCATCGTCCATTCCAACGACTTCCTCGCCGAAGAACGCACTTACCCGCGTTATCACGAAGCAGAATCCTTCCTCCGTTCTTGGGCTCGTGATCATCTGAGAGGCAAATGATCACGCCCTATCTATCGAGCGGCGGCGCAGGAGTCGGTCGCAAGCGGGGAAGGTGCGCGGATTGTCGGTGTCGGGTCGTGTCTATCTATCGAGCGGCGGCGCAGGAGTCGGTCGCAAGGGGGAGTCCCAAAACCCCGTTTGGATCTTGAAACAACTGTTATCTATCGAGCGGCGGCGTGGGAGTCGGTCGCAAGATCCGCGACATCTCTTTGTGGCGCTCGCATCCGACTTTTGCACCCAACAAACAAGCCCGATGATAGGTCTTCATCGCGCCATCTACGCGCTGGCTTCCGCCTTCTCCTCGGATCTGCATCTCTGCAAACAAGGTACAACCGTGACCATGACGCCCGATCTGACAAGCTCGACGAAACAGCGTTCGCGCTTCGTAAAGATTCTGCGGCCCACCCAACCCGCGCAAAAGCAACCCGCCCAGATGCACACAACCATCCATCGAACCCATCCGACACGCCTTGCCATGCAGACGACGCGCCATCCGTAGATCTTGTGTCACCCCCGTCCCTCCGCCCACCATCACTCCCGCAAAGTCGCACGCTTCTGCATGGTTCCCCTGACACGCTTTCAACATATACGACATTGCCCGATTCATCGAAGGTTTCACCACCTGACCCTTGTAATATGCCCCGCCCACCCACCAACAAGCCTTCCCTTCTCCTCGCGCACACGCCTCCTCCAATAACTTCCGACCACGTTTCCAATACGCCACTTCTTGCCGACGCAACGACACCGACACACGCAAGCCCGAACGCCGCCTCATCGCTTGCTCTTCAGCCCATTGCCAACACGCTGCACCATCACCCCGTTTGCAAGAAAGCTCTAACACCCCCATCCCTTCGGGCGTTCGCCATGCCAAGGCCCGACCAACCTCCCAACACACCGCAGCCAACACACCGATCAACACCACCACACACCGCACTCTCTCACACATCTGTTTTCTACCCTTGCCTTTGTTGTGCTCTTTTGCAAACATACTCGCCTTTGCGCTATCGGCCTCTTTGTTCGCTATCTTGATTTGGCGCATCCTCCGCCCTTTTCGCATCCAACCAAGACCATGGAAACGATCATGCACGATATCCACTCTAGCCCGCTCCACACAAACCGATCCCCGCGAATGTTGCTGTTGCTCCTCGCCTTCTCTTCGGCCTTTTCCCTCACAGGCTGCCAGATCATCCAAACACAGACCTCTCCAAACCACCTGCCTTGGTTGTCTTGGCTATTTTGGGCCTTGCTTGCCTGCTCGGCGCTCACATTCGTTCGAGGACTCCAACAAGAACACGATAGCCTCAGCCTCAGCGGCCTCCTTTTGCTCGGTTTTACCATGCTTTGGTTTGCGTGGCGCATCCTCCCCTTCTCTCTTTCCAAACAACATCTCCTGTTGATCTTGCTCCAAGCCGCCGTATTACTCGGCTTGTTCGCCTTGATCCTCTTGTTCTTGCTGCGCGTCCTCGAAGACGGCTCCCGCTCTGCCGCCTCCCTCGCTTTCTTGCTGCTGTTTTTCCTCACCCTACCCTACACCCGCGCTACCACCCCTCCGCCTCCGTCGCTGCGCCTCCCCCAAAGCCTCCAGCCCCTCTGCTTCGCTCAAAACCCCGTCCCTTCGGTGCTTTCCTACAACGCCGACACTTGCGTCCGACTCGCACGCCTCCAACTTCGCCTCCAACACCACCTCCATCATACCCTCTACCCGCTGCGCAAAGACTACACCCAACAACTCCGTGATAGCCTCCCTCCCTTCAAAGAAAAATTCACCCAACTACCCCCCGCACAACAAACCCCCCAAGGCATCGAAAATAGCCTCCTGATCTACGAATGGAAACGCCTTCGCCAGATCGCCATCCTTCAACACCAACTCGAATCCACCCAACAACGCGCCGAACAAGCCCTCGCCCAAAGCCGCTTTTATCTCTGGGAGCTTGCCCAGATGATACGCCTCAACCAAGAAAGTCTCGATGCGCAAAAGCAACACTACCTCGAAGCCGAACGTCGCCTCGATCAACTTCTTCGCGAACAACCCGTCCGATGGCAAGATCCCACCCTCACCCGCACCATCCAACAACAGCTTCTCCAACAACTCAAAAAAGAATAAGAGAAAAGTGACTTATCGGGGTACATTTGTGGGGGTTCCACCTCATACCCCGCGCCCTCAGCGCGGCTCCCTTGACTCCATACCGTAGCGTCTACAACAAATCGTGCCGATGTTTCGCACACATATCTCTCGGATATCGTATCCGCCGAAAGAAAGAGATCTTCGATGCCTAAGTTGCTCTTGGTCTTGATCCTGTGTGTCCTTTTCTTTGCCGTCGCTTGCCCCCCGCCATCGGCCTCTTGCAAACAAGACAGCGATTGCCCTCCCACGCAACGCTGCCTCCAACAACGCTGCGCCCTCACCGATACCTCCGAGTCCTCCGCAGAGACCCACCACGACACTTCCGACGCCTCCGATGCCTCCGAAGAGATCAGCTCCGATACATCCGATGCCTCCGATGCAATCCCCCCCGAGAATCCCCAAGAATGGCCCATCGAATCTCCAGAAGACCACGAGAACACACCCGACAGAGAAATCACCACCGAGATCCGCCCCGAATCCGTGATCGAGCCACCCACCGAGATCCGCCCCGAATCCGTGATCGAGCCACCCACCGAGATCCGCCCTGAACCCACTCCCGAAACAGCACCACTCGGAAGCCTTGGGACACCATGCCAAAACAACACCACCTGCACACAAGGCCAATGTTTAGACATCTTCGGACTCGGGCAAAAACTGTGTAGCCTTCCTTGTAAGAAAAATACGGAATGCCCCACCCAAAGCATCTGTCAACGCCCCAAAGCGTGGGAAGGCTTTTGTATGCCTGCCTGCCAACGCTCCCAAGACTGCGCGCATTACCCACACACGCCTCTTTGCGCCTCCGAAGGGCACTGCTGGGCACCCAAACGCGTCGGATTCTCCTGCTTGCGCAAGGATGAATGCGCAACAGGTCTCGATTGTGTCGATCCCGGGGGGGTCGGTGAAAAAATATGCACAAAAGCCTGTACTGAAGACCCAAGCGATCCACGCGCATCTTGCGGAGGAAACTCTTACTGCGAAGCGCACCTCGGCCCGGGCTCACCCGGCTTTTGTGTCCCACTCTGTCAAAAGCCCGAAGATTGCCGCTCCTTTTCCGCTGTGCCCCATTGCAACTTTGAAGGGCATTGTTGGCGCGCTTACCTAAATGACTTTCGCCTTTGCACCGATTCGACGCTGTGTTTGAGTGGCTTGTGCAAACAACCCAAAGATCTTCACACAGCGATCTGCACCTACGAATGCAGTCAAGACAGCGATTGCTCTTTGCGTACACGCTGTTCTGGCGCATCCCCCCAAAGCACCGGCCTTTGCCTCCCTTCTTGCACAACCCACGCAGATTGCGCCCTCTACCTCGATCTCCAAACCTGCGAAACCAACGGATTTTGTCGATAAGACAATGTCGGTTTATGCTCGTTCTACTGCTTCGCGTCTTTGGCGACGGCGGGCCAACGGGAGCAAGAGCAGCAAGAAGAGAAAGAAAGGAGCGGAGGCTGCGGTGCCTTGGTCACAACCACAGCCGCCACCGATCACACCGGCCCCTTCGTTGTCGCCTTGGGCGTTGTCGTTGGTGTTGCCTGTTTCTTTGGCCCCACCATCCGCATCCATGGTGCTTTCTTCGGGTTGGATCTGCTCAGGGGCTTGTTCGGTGGTTGTTTCCGCGACAGGTTCGACGGTAGGCTCGGGCGGTTTGGGTGGATCGACACAAACGCCTGCGTTGCACGTTCCGTTGTTCGGACAAGTCAAGCCTGCGCAGGGGTCTTCGCTGCAACTTTCTTCTGAACAAGCGCGCTGAAACTTGCATAGACGGCCATTTTTGCAAGGATCTTCGGGGACACATTGGCCGTTTTTACAACGTTCGCCGCTATTGCACTGTTTGCTTGCGCAAGGATCGTCTTGGCAGACTCCGTTGACACAGATCTTTCCTGTGGCGCACGTCGGGCAGCGTTTGACGCACAAACCATCGATAGGACGGCAAAATTCATCGACGCCGCATTGCTTGTTTGCACAAGGATTGTCTTGGCATTTGGCTTTGATGCAAAGTTTGCCATCCGAGCAGCCATCGCGGAAACAACCCGGGTCAGAGCAGATGCGATCGATACAGATCCCCACGCTTGGGCAATCCACGTCTGTTTTGCAAGGCAGATCACCCGTACATTGGCCGCCTTTGCAGGTCTGTCCAGCAGGGCACTTGACACCACCGCAAGGATCGGCAGCACAAGTATCTCCTGCGCAGATCCGTTGTTCCTTGCAGTAGTCGGGTTTACAAGGATCTTTGATACACTTTCCAGCGTAGCAGACTTCGCCTTGGGCGCATTGGACGCCCGCACAAGGATCGACGGTACATTGACCGTTGACACAGACTTCGCCTTGTTTACAGAACACACCCGAACAGCTTCCGACACAGTTTCCGCCCGAACAGACTTGATCAGCGGGGCATTGTTTGTTTGCACATGGATCTTCGAGACACTTGCCGTTGACGCAGACTTGTCCAGAAGGACAAGGGGTCGTAGCGCCACAGGCAGGGACCACGCACTTGCCTGCCACGCAAAGGTTTGCGCCCGGGCAATCTTTGTCGAACTTGCACGTGGGCGGCGCGATGCACTGACCGAGGCGGCAAACTTGTTGTGCTTCGGGGCATTGGATGCGATCACAAGGATCGTCGACACAAGTCCCTTGGGTGGCGTCACAAACGCGACCGCTTTTGCAAGCGTTGGCATCTTTGCAATAATCATTTTGGCACTTGCCTTTGACGCAAGCCTCACCCGCAGCACAAGTGACACCCGAACACAGATCAGGCTCACAAGCGCCATCTCGGCAGATCTGACCCGCAGGGCAAGCCACCGAAGAACAAGGCTTGATGCACTTTCCATCGGTAGGACGGCAAAATTCGCCTTGTGCGCAAGTCGGAGCGGTGCTTCCCTTACAAGGATCGGGCTTACAGGTAGATTGATAGCAGACTTCGTTGGCCCCGGGGCATTTGGGAGTGGTGGTGCTGACGTAGCATCCGGGTTCATAGCAGCGACCACTTAAACAGACTTGTGTGTTGGGGCATTCGGAATCCACATGACAAGGCAAGCGCGGGATGCACTGACCTGCAAGACAGCGGTCCGTAGCATCGGGGCATTTCATCCCATCGCAAGGATCGTCGATGCACTTGCCTCGCCAACAAGCACGACCGTGTTTGCAATGCGTCGCCGAATCGGTACAAGGATCGGTCGCACAAGCAGGTTTGGCAGGGTTGGAGGTGTCGCAGGTTTGGCCTTGTGCGCAGGCGGTCGTTCCGCAAGGATTGGGAACACACACCCCACCATCACAATAAGTCCCCGCAAAACAAGAAACACCCGCACAGCTTTTCACGCACTTGCCATCGGAGGCGCGACAGGTAGTGTCTGCTGCGCACGTTTGCACCAAACAAGCGTTGGCATCGCAGTTTCCGTCTTTGCAAAACTTGTCGGTGGCGCACTTGGGGCTTTGTGTCGAACAGCCCGCAGGCAAACAAACGCGCTCATCGGTCATCTGCACACAAATCAGGTTGGTAGGACAATCGAGATCGATCTTGCAGGATTGGCGGGGTGTCAGTTTGAAGCTTTGGGTTTTACAAGAGGGCGGTGTGGCGCTGTCGCACACTTCGATCTCGATCTCGACTTCGGTGTTAAGGTCCGTGTTTGCGGGTGTCCATTCGAATTTGCCGGTGGCGGGGTCGATGGTCGCTCCTTGGGGGGCCTTTTTGATCTTCCATGTCAACGTGTCGCTGGGATCGGCATCTGTAGCTTTGGCTTCGTATTCGAGCTTTTGACCAACATACGCTTTGGTCGGTGGTGTCGAAGTGATCGCAGGAGCATCGTTGACGTTGTTGACGGTAGTTTTCCAGCTTTGCTTGACGCAAGCGCCCGTGGGATCGCAGACTTCGACTTCAAAGTCGACGGGGCTGTTTTTGACACCATCATCGCCCGGGGTCCATTTGACTTCGCCTGTGTTGGGGTCGATGGTGGCTCCTGCGGGGCCTTTGGTGAGCTTCCACTTGAGCAGCGCTTGATCACCGGGATCGGGATCCGTTGCGGTGGGTTTGTAAGAGAAGGGTTGATCTTCGGTAGCGTTGGTGGTGGGTGCGGTGCTGGTGATCACGGGGGGATCGTTGACGTTGCGTACTGTGACGGTAAAGGTGACGGTGGTGGTTCCGCCCTTGCCATCGGAAACAGTCACCGTCACGGTGTACGTCCCAACGTCAGCTTGGGTGGGGGTCCACGAGATCTGACCTGTCGTGGGGTTGATCGTTGCCCCAGCGGGTAGCCCGGACATACTGTAGGTCAAGGTGTCACCGTCGGGATCGCTGGCTTGGACGTTGTAAGTCCATGCTTTCTTTTCGTCGATGTTTTGGTTCGGAATAGCGGTGACAACAGGAGCGCGGTTTTCAACCACGCGGATCTGAATGGTCTTGGTGGCGGTTTTGGGGATACCGTCTTTGTCGGTGGCCGTGAACAACAAGTTGTAATTGGTCGCCGTTTGGGTGGCGTTGGGCGCGCAAGTGATCTTCCAAAGATCCGAACCGACCTTGGTTCCTGTGCAAAATGTCGCAAGACCCGCATTAAACGTAAAGGTGTTGATGCCATTTCCGTCGGGGTCGGTGGCTTTGACATCAAAAGAGATGCTTCCGCCTTGAGCGACTTGTTTAATTTCGCCGGGGGGAGTGATCGTGAACTCGGGAAGCCCACCCGCAGACACCGTGATCTCGAAGGTTCCTTGGCCCGAAAGGTTGGGGGTTCCGTTGTCTTTGAACTCAAAGACGACCTTGAAGACCTTGCCTTCATCCGCCAACGTCGGCGTCCAGCAGTAAGTAAAGGTGCGGGGGCTTGGACCGTTGGGGATCGGACTGGGATTGGTGGTCGCGCCCGTTAGAGGCGGAAGGATCGAACCGACACGCAAGATCTGCCCTGCGTCGGGATCGGTGACGGTGACGGTTGCGCAGGTTTGGACGTTGGGCTTGACCAGCGCAGAGGGCGGATTGACCGAGACCGCAGGGGGTTTGTTGTTGCAGTTGGCGGCGGTGCGAACGAGCATCAAATAATCTCGATACGTCGAGGCTCCGCGACTGTCGGTCACACGCACCGAGAATACGTGATACGTGTCTCCTGTTCCAGCCGTAGGACTGGGCCAAGAGATCTGCCCCGTGGGATCGATCACCATCCCTGCGGGTTTGAAAAACAGATCGTAAGTCAGCGGATCGTTGTTGGGGTCCGAGGCGTTGACGTTTTGCGTAAAGGGAATCCCCACGCACCACTCGTAATAGGTACTCGATCCGATGATCGGGTCGCTGTTTCCGTCGAGATGGACGTTGATCCGCAGATCCCAACTGGTTCCCGCAGGCCCTTGCAAGACGCCAATCCAACAGCAACCGGTCCAAGCAGCAACGTAATCCACCACAGGAACAGCAGGGGTGCCCGTCGTCTGTGAGGGAAACGTGTACGCGGCGCTGGTCCAACGAAACACCACCGTGTCTTCGGATTGATCCTCGCTCACCACCGTTCCGATAACGGTTAAGGAAGCGCTATGCGCAGGATTTCCCGCTTTGTTGGCGATCGATAAAGTTCCGAGACCGAACTGTTGCCCGACGCAAGACGTGGTGGTTGTGCAAAACGCACTACGCCGAAAATAGGCTTCGATGGTGAAAGTCACTTGACGCGTGGTCCCGATCTGGGTGTACGTCAACGTCCCACCCCGAAAGTGCGAGGCTTCCGCGATCTGCGGAAACCACCACACACCAAACAACAAACTCAAACTCCAATACAACCGTAAACGTGAACCCATCCGATGTTCCTCCTATGCTTTCTTGCCTATGGATGAATCGCTTGCGTGGCCTTTTGCGAACGAAAGACCCGTGCCTTCTGTGCCTCTGCAACAAGACAGCAGAAACCAGCAGATCTTGACAAACAAGAAAGTATCGTAAACAGAACCTTGCACAACGCGCAAGATATCGCCCACACAAGATCCTACAAAAACACAAAAAAAGATCGCTGATTCTCTTTTTGTATTCGTACGTTGCACGCCTTTTAAGCAATGCCATAACATTCCCCAAAAACCACATCCATACGAAATCCGCCCACAGTGTGATCGCAAAACGTAGGGGCAGCCCCCTGTGGCTGCCCAACAATCGGGCGTCTACGTACTCTCCTGTACACACCTCTCGGATTTCGCATCATTCATCCAAAACCATGCAAACAATCGATAAACCGCTCGAAAGACCTCACGAAGTAGACGCCGCTCTCAGAAAAATGTCGAAGATTTCCAATGCTTGCGATACCTACCCTGCGATCTTTGCGGGGTTGGCGAACTTTCAACGGTTTTGTTTTTTGTTGATCAGTCGATAAAAATATCCATAAAAATCTTTTTTAATCGAAGGTATTTCGTTTGAAGAAGCGGGGGGGCGATCTATCCGTCTTCGCGTTCGCGGAGCATGGAGAGGGCGTGTTGAAGGGCGTCAAGGGCCTGATCTTTTTTGGCTTTTTCTTGGGCGACTTGTTGTTGAAGGCGATTGGATTGGGTGGAAGTTTTTTCGATGTGGGATTTGAGTTCGTCGCGTTCTTGTTCGAGAGTGCGGTTCTTTTGTTCGAATTCGCGTTTGATCAGATCGATTTGGTTGCGTTCGTGGCGTCGTAGGGATTCGAGATCAGAGAGTTTTCCGCGCAGGTCGTCGACTTGATTTTGGAGGGTATTGTAGCCCAAAGCAGCGGATTGTTCGGCCTCACGGGCCGAAGCAAGCGCGGATTCGGTTTTTTTGATCTGGGCGGCGAGGTCGCGTTCGCGCTGTTCGAGTCCTTCGATGATGGCCTCAAAACGTAGGCGGGCTCGGCGTTCGGCTTCTTCGATGCGTTTTTCGGACTCGGCTTGCCATTCGGCTTCACGGGCTTGTCGATCGCGGACGGATTCTTCTTTTTGGGTGCGGATCTGTTGGCGAAGCTGACGCAGTTCTTTTTCGGATTGGGCGAGGATCTGGTGGCTTTGTTCTTGGAGGGCGATCTGAAGGGCTTCCATCTCTTGCTGGTGTGCGGCGTGGAGGGCGTCGGCCTCGCGCTGGAAAGCCTCGCGCAGCGTGCGTTTTTCGGAATGAAAGGAGATCTCTTGTTCGGCGAGGATCTCTTGTTGGGTTTGACGGGCTTGACGGCGGTCTTTGTCTTGTTCGGCGAGGAGGCGTTCGACATCAAGTGCGTGTTCTTGGCGTATTCCTGCGATGATCTCGGCATGTTGGCGTTCGCGAGCATCAAGTTCTCGTGCGAGCAATGCTTCGAAGCTGCGTTCTTGTTGTTGGAAACGGCGTTCGAGGGCTTGTTCTTGGCGGAGGGAGTGTTCTTGGTGGAGGCGGAGAGCTTCTTGGTGTTCAGCGGAAAGCCGCAGCATGGCGTTTTCGTGTTCTCGTTCGAGGTGCTGCATCACTTCTTGGGCTTGTCGGCGCTCGGTTTCGAGGGCGGATTGATGGGTGATTTGGCTGGTTTCGATGTGTTCTTCGTGTGCGGCGAGTTGATGGGTGAGGCGTTCTTGTTCGGCGTGCAGGCGGGTGAGTTCGGCTTGTTGGGTGGTGGTTTTTTGTTTGAGTTGGAAGGTTTCGGTTTCCAGAAGGATGGCGCGTTGTTTCCAGTCATCGAGGGATTTTTCAGCGTGATGGAGTTGATCGAGGACGCGCTCTTGTTGTTCGGACTCGCTCAAGCGGTTGTGTTGTTCGGCGTGCAAGAGTTCGCGCAAGGAGCGTGCTTCACTTTCGAGGCGTTCGGTGCGTTCTTGGACATCAAATTTTTCTTGCTCTAGCACGACGTTTCGATGGCGAAGCGCCACCAGTTCGGCTTCCATCTGTTCGGTGGAATCGCCGATGTTTTGGAGTTTTCCTTGGGCGCGATCGAGTTCTTCTTCGAGGGTGGCTTGTTGGTCTTGCAGCGAAGCGATCTGTTGGCGTAAGAGATCTTCGACTTCGAGGCGATTGCGGGCATCAGCGCGTGAAGCGTCGAGATCTTCTTGGAGTTGCGTGATCTCGTCGCGGAGTTGTTGTTGTGCGGATTTGAGGCGGTGGCCTTGTTCTTGTGCCTCGAAGATCGCAGCATCGGCCTTTTCGAGTTTACCGAGCAAGGCGCGTCGTTCGGATTCGAGCGCTTCGATCCGTGTATGTTTGGTGGTTTCAGCTTGAGAGAGTGCGCGATATCCGGTCTCACGGGCGGTTTCGAGATCGACGCGCAGCCGTCCGAGTTCTTCGCGGAGGACTTGCATGGCGGCGTCGTGTTCTTCGAGCAAGGCGCGGCGTTCTTCGGCATGGGATTCTTTCAAGCGCTCGCGTTCATCGGCGTGTTGGTGGAGTTGTTTTTCGAGGCGTTCTTTGTCGATGCGTATGCTGTGGAGGGCGTGTTCATCTTCGCGGGCGGTTTGTTTGAGGGCATCAAGTTGGGCTTCCATCTCGCGATAGCGCGAGGAAAGATATCCGTGATCGTCGCCGAGGCGGTTGATCTCTTCGCGCAGGGATTGAAGCTCTCTCTCGCGTTCTCCGAGTTGCGAGAGTAGTTCGTCATCGTTGAGGGATTGGGCGTGGACTTGGGTACGAAACCCTGCGAGCTCGCCGCGAAGCTCACAAGCGGCTTGGATCTGTTCTTCCAAAGCGGCCTGTGTTTCGAGCAGTTCGGCACGTTGTGTTTCGAGCATCGTTTCGCGTTCGTTGCACAAGCCTTGATAAAACAGCACTTGTTTTCGGGCATCGTCGACTTCGATCGCAAGGGAGGAGAGTTGTTCTTCGAGGGCTTCGACTTCTCCGCCGCGTTTGGAGAGTGCGTCGCTATGGGATCGAGCGTGTTGTGCGGCTTTTTCGGCTTGGGCGTCAACTTCGATCTGCAAGCGTTGTCGTTCGCGTTCGAGATCTGTGATGCGTGCGTAGAGATCGTTGGTTTCGTCTTGAGAGGCTTCGTGTTGGGCTTGGGCTTCTTGTAGAAGTCGTTGGAGCCGCCCATTTTCGTCTTGAAGGGAGGAGATCTGAGTGGAGTCGTCGATCGAGTGGGTCTGAAACAAGACACGGGTGGGGGATTCTCCGGAGTCCTCGTCGGCAGCGTCATGAAGGATGCGCGTGGGAACTTCGGAGTCATCGCCATCGGCTTGGGTCGCTACGGCAGAAAGACGGGTGGGTGCGTCGTCTTCTTCGGATGCAAGGGCCTGTTCGGTTGTAGGCTTGGCTTTGCCCTTTGCGGACGGTGTTTTTGTGGAGGCAGAAGGATCGCGCAGCGCTTTGTTTTCGTGGCGCAATCGTTCCAGTTCTTCTTGAAGTCCATCCATCTGTTGCGCAGCCAAGGCTTTGGCCAAAAGCTCGGGATAAAGGGCAAAAGCATCTTCGTCTTGTTGATGGAGTGCGATGATCTGTTTGCGCAACCAAACGCTTTCTTTTCGGACGGCGCGCATCTCTTCTTGGAGAGCGTCGTTATCGCCCTCCTGTTGGGCGTCTTGCAGCGCAGCATTGGCTTTTCGTAAAGCGTCGGCCTCTTCCAAAGAGGCTTTTTGCTGTCGGCGCAGTTCTTCGGCTTCGTCGCGAGCACGTTTTTGTTCGGAGCGCAAACGCTCGATATCTTCGCGTGATCGCTGTTGTTCGGAGCGCAAACGCTCGGTCTCTTCGCGTGATCGCTGTTGTTCGGAGCGCAAACGCTCGGTCTCTTCGCGTGATCGCTGTTGTTCGGAGCGCAAACGCTCGGTCTCTTCGCGTGATCGCTGTTGTTCGGAGCGCAAACGCTCGGCCTCTTCGCGTGATCGCTGTTGTTCGTTGCGCAAGCGTTCGGCTTCGTCGCGAGCCTGTTGCTGTTCGGAGCGCAAGCGCTCGATCTCGCTTTGAAGCTGTTTTTTTTCGGTGCGCCAGTTCTGTTCTTCGTCGCGTGAGCGCTTGGGTTCGGCCTCAGTCTCGGGGCGGGAGATGTGGACGGGTTCTCTCGATTGGATCAGCGCATCAAGTTCGGCTTGGGCGTTGCGAACGGAGAAAGCACTGGCCTCTTTGTTGGCGATCTTGGACTCGGGCGCACCGAGGGGAACCAGCGAAGGGAAGGGTGGGAGAGCTTGCATCTCCGAGGTTTTGGGTCGCGGGGGTTCGGAGGAAGTCACCAAAGCCGAAGGGGGTGGCTGAGTGAGCGGGCGTACGGGGATGGAGGGATTGGTTTGTGGACGGGGCGGCAGCGGGGCTCCTGTGAGTGATGGAAACGGCGCGAGTCCGCCTGTTTGAGGCGAGAAAGGAGAGTTTTTGCTAGAGAGGGAAACCGCTCGTAGTTCGGTCGAAGCGGCAGCGGCGATTTCGGGAGAAGAGCCTGCCCATGCGCGCCCAATCGAGGCAGAAGCTCCTGCGACAGGTAGCGGTGTTTGCACCCCCGAAGCAAGGGAGCTTGTGGAGTGTTGCACAACAAAAGCATCGGTCGCAGCGTTTTCACCCCGCGCCAAGGCGGGGGCAGGCGTCGGGCGAGCAGGAACTTTCGCGATGATGGTGCGATCCGCATCGTCGAGGTCATCGTCTGAAAACCCCGAAGCTGGCCCTTGATAGATCTGTCCGGCTCGTTCTTCGATTGCTTCTCGGATGGCGCGGCGGTGCTTTTCTTCGGTGATATCTTCGGCGCTCAACAAGAGATCTCCGTCTTCGTCGTCGAGATCGAGCTCTTCTTCTTCCGAACCTTCGGGGACCAACGTGCGATCGACATCCGACGGGCCGCCGCCCAGTTTGGCGCGTTGTCCTGCGGCGGGTAAGTTGGGGTTGGTGTCGGAGGTTCCTTGTCCCGCACTTGGGCGTTCGGCGGCTTGCGCGGAAAGCATCAATCCCCCCAGCATTCCGAGCAATTCGTCATGGTTCAATGGCATCATCAAGTAGCCTTGCGCTCGGGTTCTCAGGCGTTGGTGTTGCGAGAAGCTTTCTTCGGTGGCTTGGGACGAATACAACACCAACGGTATCCCTCGCAAGCCATCACGCCGCTTGATCCGATTGCACACCGAATAGCCGTTGCGGCGGGGGATCTCGACACGCAGCAAGATCACATCAGGCCGACGGGCCGGATCTTCTAGCTCGTTGAGAGCGATCAATCCATCCGCGACCAATTCCACTTCGTAACCGCCTTGCAAAAGCACGCGCTGTAACGCTTGGGATGTCGTTTTGTCCGATTCAATCAGAAGTATCCGCGCCTTTGCCATGCTTTTCCCACCTTGCGATGCTCGTTTGCACTCTTGTTTCGCCGCCACAGCACCGACCGATCCTATCAAACCCCCTGCACGCTCGCAAGTGTAGCCCTCACCTAGCCGATCGAAACCGTCTTCTTTCGGGGCAAGTCATCCACCCTCTTGGCTTGTGGCGCGTCTTTCCTTTAGTATCGTTCTTCTGCTTCGAGACGTTGCCCAACCACCAAACCAAAGGGAGTGTTTCATGGGTATCCTCGCCGAAAAATGGTTCTTCATCCCCACCCTCCTCGGGATCGTCGGCTTTTTGTTTTACCGCTTTGCAGACTACCTGCAACACAAACACACACAAGACGCCACCCAACCGACCGACCTCGAACAACTCACCCCCGAAGTCTACGCGCAAAAAAAAGCGCGCAAGCTCAAACGTACCTCCAGCGCTGTGTGGAAAAACTCGCTCGCATGGGGGCTTCAGTTTGGTTATGTTCTCCTCGGGATCCCCACCTTGATCAATCTCCTGATCGCTCAAAAGTGGTCGCCCGGGACCATCTACACCACCCTTGGCATCGTGGGTTGGGTGCTCAATATGCTGATCTCCAAGATGTTCTCCTTGTGGAGTCCGACCCTCCCCTTCATCCCACACGCGCATAACCCCCGCAAAACGTGGACTTTTGGGAACGCTGCTTGGCAGGCTTGGGGGATCGCTTCTTGGTCGCTTCCCGCTTACTTCTTCTTTGCCACCCTCCAACAAAACGGATGGGTCGGCAGTATCGCGATGATCTGGGTGAGCCAACTGATCCAACTTGTGATCTTTATTTACACCATCAAAAAACAAGCCATCCCCTACCAACAATACCCCGGCCTCAGCACCGAATTCAAAGCCAGCCTCCACACTTATCTCGAAAAACAAGGCTTTCGAGACGACGAAGTCGGCGTCCTGAAGGGACTCAAGATGGGCCCGAACGCCTTTGCCACCAGTCTCACCCCCGGGTTTCGCCAGATCGTCATGACCGAAGAACTCGTCGAAGGCTTCCGCGATCCTCAAAACCCCAACTTCAAGCTCAAACTTGACGATAGCGCCCTTGAGGCCGTGCTCTCCCACGAAGTCGGCCACATCAAAAATCACCACGTCCCCAAATCGATCTTCTGGGGTGGCCTCTTCTCAAGCATCACCACCTTCGCCGTTTACCAAGTGTTCGGTGCAAAGGGCGGATTCGTTCTATTTGATGCCGAGACATCCCGCCAACTCACCATGTTTTGGGGCCAGTCCGTCCTCAACATCACGCTTGTCTTTTTGCTCAACTTCATCATGATCGGCATCATTCGTGGCAACGAATACCAAGCCGACACCCATCTCCTCGAAACCAACGGCTGCAAAAAAGGCGACCAATTCTTCCACCAGATCCGCCACATCGCACCCGTCCCCAACCATCCCCTCTGGGATCGCTGCAACGCCACACACCCCGCCCCCGAAGACCGCGAACAACGCATCAAAGAATGGCAATCCAAACATTGCAAGTGATACCCCCCATATCACGTCAACGACCCACACCGAAAGGGGTGGGCTTGTGAGAGCAAGCCCCGTTGACCCCCCCCCAACGAGTCTGCCGAGATTTCGGCGGTGATCAACGAGGTTTTCTTGCCCTGCACCGCTGCTCTATCTGTCCACAGACCACGCAGATATCTCTTGACAGATCCGCGCTGTTGTGCTACACACTCAATCCGTTCTTTTTGGGCGATTAACTCAGCGGTTAGAGTGCCATCTTCACACGGTGGAAGTCACTGGTTCAAATCCAGTATTGCCCACAATCTTTTCCCCTCCAAAGCGACACCTCTTGTCGCTTTTTTTGTTTCTCCCCCTCTGCTCTCTTTTGGTTGATGTTCCACGAAAAAAAGGAATGATACGAGATCCGCAAGATGTGTGATCGAAGGATCGTGCGTAGATGCCCTACGGTTGGGCAACCACACCTGTCTGCCCCTACGTTTTACGATCACACGATGGGCGGATCTCGTATGACGCGGTGGCTCGATCGGCGATCAGGAGACGGGATGGCGAGGAAGGATCGCGTCTTGGTGTTCAAGGACGATGGTGGGGGCGGGTTCACGGAGCTTTCCGTCAGAGGTGAGTTCATAATGAAGGGCTCTGAGTTGTGCGCCGGGGGCGTGGACAGAGACACGAACGCGATCTTTTTCGACCCAGTACTCGGCATAACGCTCGGAGGTTGCGGCTCCCGGAGTGACGATCTCAAAGCCGCGAAGATAAAAGCCAAGCCATTCTTCGATCTTGGAGCGAACCAAACGCACGCCTGATTTTTGTAAGAAAAAGACGAGATGTTGATCGCAAGCGCTCTGTTGATCGAGCGTAAGGCGAAGAGCGCCTTGGGATGGGGTGGAGAGAGAGCGCAAAGACGCCAGCAGCCAGCCGTTTTCCAGTTCATAGCGCAAGCGCAAGCGATAGAGGGTGGTTTGCTCTTGGCGGATCTCCAAAAAGGCGTCAAGGTGGGTGCGATCCGTGTCGATCTCTTCGCAAACAAAGCGCAGCCCGCTGTGTTCGAAGGCTGGATCGCGATGCAATGCGGCGATCAGATCGCGGTCCACAAAGCGCCGAACATCCTCGGCGACGTGGTGCAGATCGTGGTGGACGCGATGGACTTTGTCTTCGTCGTAGTACAAAAAGCTTTTCTTGTAGGCTTTGAACAGTTTTTCATAGGCACGCGGCAAAGTGCCCGAGTGAAAGCCTCGCCGCAACAGCGCGTCGACCGTTTCGCCGTGCGATCCCACCCGAACAGCGGCAGGAGACGCAGGCTGATTGGCGCGAAACAGCTTCCAGTTTTCTTTGAGTTCCCACGCCAAGAATCCGCAAAGCCCGGGCAGCCCGAATTGAAAAAACAAGCCGACGATCCAGATCACAGAGCGAGCAAAACCCGCACTTTCCATCACGGTGATGATCACGATGGTGGCAGGGATCAGGAGTTTGTGAGAGATCGTGACGATCGGAAAGTGTTTCACGGGGTTGAGTTGCGGTTCTGCGACGAGATTCACGCTGAGTCGGATCAGGTAGGTCACACCAAACCACAGACTTTGGAGGATGCTTTTGATCCAGATGACTGCGCGGCCTTCGCCTTCATGGAAACGCAACATATCGTCCACCCGATAGATCGCGTAATCAAGCGCGATCAAGAAACGGCGAAAGACCTCCAAAGTCCAACGGATCAAACCGACCACGAGGTGATCACGGATCTGCGACCATAAAGCGAGCAGACGATACGCCAGCCAGTCCCAAACCGCCCGTCCGATCGTTGTATTCAACAAGAAGTACAAAAATCCCGCCCACACCAATACGCTCAAAAACTGCCATCCAAAGGGCACCTGATAATGCAGGATCTGCGGATACAGATTGCGCATCGTCACACGCCACGCGGTACTTCCGACGAATGTAAAGGCCAGCGCCACAAATACAGGCAGCACGATGTGGCGATACACAAAAAAAGCCCGAGGATGCGTCAAGACCAGTTGTAGCCAAGGGTGACGGTACAGCCAACGCGGTCCCTCGATAAACAAAAAGCGCAAGGCCATACCGAAGCTCGACAAGATCCGCCGAAACAGATCCCAACCTGTTTCGGTGTGCATCACGCCATACATCAAAAGACCGAGGACAAGCACACTTTGAAAGCCGACATAGTCCCACAGATGAACCTTCGGTAGCTTCAGGCTGTAAAGCGTCGCATCCATCACCCAAACAGGTACGCTTTCCCGAACGACGAGGATATCGCTATAAGAAAAATAAAACAGGATGTGGTTGCGCAAAAAGGCGTTGAAGTACTCGACCACGATCCCAAACGTCATCAAAAGCGCAACGGCCCCACCAAAGGGCAACAGCAGATTCAGACAGAACCAACGCCCCCAGATCGTGCCAAAAGCCAGCGCCGAAAACCGTTGGTTCAGGCGAAGGTAGATCTCACCCGAGCGATAGATATCGTGAAAACGCGGCTGTAAGGCTTCGTTGAGCTTGATCAAGATATCACCATGAAGAAAGTCACGCCACGTCGAGGTGGGAAGGCGAAGATCGTTGCGGCTGATCACATCGCGCATATCAGAGAAACTAAACTGGCCCCTGCGCACCACAAGATCCATCAAGTCGTCGCGGATACGCGCTTGGGCGACTTCTTCACGCAACGAAGCTGGGACCAATCCGACTTTGTTCATCGCCTCGATCAATCGAGGCCCAAAGGTTTCGCGGACGCTTTGTTCGATGTAGTGGTTGGCTTGATGGATCGGGATCAACAAGCGTTCAAGGCGTTGTTCGGGCAGAGGGAGCCCTTCGAGGCGACGCAACGTCACTTGGAGATAGTGCATCGCACGGATCATCCCGTAATGATCGAGCGGGATCTGGAGGGGGACTTGCCCTTTGTGGCGGATCCATCGGGCAAGCCGCGTGACAAAAAACAAACGCTCTCGATCAAGATAACTGCGTTGCATGGATTTTAAACTGGCCGCTGCGAGCCGTCCAAGTCGCGACGACAACGGCACAGAAAGCAAAAGCGCGATCAGTTCGGACAAACTGCGCAAAGCAGGTCCTTGGGTTGGATAATGTTCGCAAAAGCGCGTCAATAGGGTATTTTGGTAGCTTTGCTGTTGAACGATCAGCTCGTTTAAAAACCCACGACTGGCCTCATCTGCGACCATCCCGCGAAAAAAACGGATGGCTTCGCCGCATTGAAGGGCAGCTTCGGCCTCGTTTCCGCGCCATTCTTCTGCAATGGCCCATCGATAGGAATGAACGAACTCAAACACTTGTGTGCGCAAAGCTTGTCGCGCCGCAAAGCGCAGCAGAAACATCTGGAGCTTCGATGGACTCGGCGGGTTCGCGGTTTCGGCAGCATCTTGGGCCTCAGCATGACGATGCGTACGCGTCAAAAACGGCATCACAGAGATCCAGCGCCCCCAAACACGCACTTGAAACCACCACCACAACGACGAGATAACCAGCCTCGTCAACTCCAACGCGGCGCTACGTTTTCGCAGATGTTGGCTTTTTTCGGCACTGGCATCTCGCAAAAGACGTGCTTCGCGTTGGCATCGCTCGCTGGCTCGGCGCAGATCTTCTTCGTCGAGGTACGACAGCCAAGCAGGGCGGCACCAAGCAGGGAGGGCGTGGGCGTCGCATGGATACGCCGTTTTTTCAAGCGAGCGAACAGCTTGAACCTCGGAAGCATCGGCCGCAGAGAGCGCAAGGTGCTCCACCGAAGTGACCGACAGATCCGCAGGGATGAGGACGTGGTGAGAAGCAGGAGCCTCCGCGATCTTGTCGGCAGGATCGGAGTCTTCATCCCCTTGTTCAAGATGACGAGACCACCACTGCAACGCGATCTCGGCCTTGTCCTCGTTGCGAACAGGCGTCGAAAAGTGCGCAGTATCGGCCATCGAAAGCAACATCGCGCAGCGATCTTCGCCTCGTGCCAACTGCCGAGGGATCGGCGTTTCGACTGCGGGGCAGCACGCGGAAACGATATCTTCGATCGGAAGGCCCACTTCACGCAGCCAAGCATCTAACGCTCCTGCGTGGATGCTTGGGAACAACTCTGCACGCCAAGAAGATGCAAAGACCCCAAGACCCGCCCACCACGCAACGACCGTTGTCGCGACCTCTTCGTCGTCCAGAGCATCTACCAAAAAACGTTCGCGAGAAAAAAAACCGCGCATCCCTTCAAACGCCGTGTGTCCAATCACAGCCCGAAGCCCTGCGGCCCTTCGATCCAGCCGTTCCCAAGCCCCCATCAACGCTCCGATGCTGCACCAAGACCAATAACGCCACCAGATATGCGCCGCAGGCGCTCGCTTGAGTTGGCGATGCGTCAACTCTTCGATCAACAAGACCTTTGATGGAAGTGTTTTGCCAAGGATTCCTTTGGCGAGCTCGGGTTCTTCTTCTTCGAGGATCTGCACAAATGCAGCAGAATCCATCCGAACTACGGGCGATTCGGGCGGGGGTTCTAGGCGTTTTAATCCAAAGTGGTGCAAAAAGATACGCCGCCGCGAACGCTGATGAAATACAAACACCCCTTTTTCGGGCGACTGGATCACAGCACGAAGCTGCTCGCTCGTCAGATGCGTCGAAGGATGAGGAGAAATGGATCCTTGCAAGCGCGACACGTCCAAATTCGTCGAAATGTCTGGGTGGGCGGTAGGCTCGGTCAACCGTGAAGGCGATGCGGGGCTTGAAGATGGCGGCGTTTCAACATCCGCCGAGCGAAGGTGCGGGGATTTTTCGGACATACTAGAAGCCTTCCTTTTCCATGCGGCGATCTCGCCGTTGTTTTTTGCGATCGCGCTTCTCCGCGATCTTCGTCCCCCTCTTGTTCAAAACGGCCCTTGCAACCGCGATCATCAGAGTTTAGGAATGGACCGCAGCAGCTCGTCGTCGGGCTGCTTTTCGACGCGGCGGAGATTCTTGGGGCACGTCGAAGGTAAATGCGAAATTGTCTTCTTGGACATCGACATCCACGCGCCCGCCCTGCCGCAGCGGGCCAAACAACAGCGCATCGCTTAACGGGATCTTCAGTTGTTCGCGGATCACACGCGCCAACGGACGCGCACCCATCGCAGGATCATAACCAAGCGCAGCAAGCCGCGTCTTGGCCTCTTGCGAGATTTGAAGTTGCACGCCTTGTTGTGCAAGCTGTGCGCGCAGTTTGTCCGTAAACTTCGCCACGATCTGCTCCATCACATCGCGTTGAAGCGGCGCAAATCGGATGCGTGCATCCAGCCGATTGCGAAACTCTGGGCTAAAAGCCGCACGATACGCCTGTTCGTCCGAAAGGCTTTGTTCACGTGAACCAAAACCGATCGGCGAGGATGTCGCTTCGCGAGCGCCGATATTCGAGGTCATGATCAAGATGACGTGCCGAAAATCCGTGCTGCGCCCGTTGTGGTCCGTCAATTTCCCATAATCCATCACTTGCAGCAAGATGTGGAAAAGTTCAGGGTGGGCTTTTTCGATCTCGTCGAGCAAGATCACGGCGTAGGGGGATTGGTGGACAGCATCGGTTAATAGCCCTCCTTGCTCAAACCCGACATAGCCGGGGGGCGCACCGATCAAACGGCTCACCGCGTGGCGCTCCATGTACTCGGACATATCGAAACGCAACAGCGGAACCCCTAGTGTTTTGGCGAGTTGACGTGCCACTTCTGTTTTTCCAACCCCTGTCGGCCCCGTAAACAAAAAGCTGCCAAGGGGTTTTTCTTGTTCCGAAAGACCTGCCCTTGCGAGTTTGACCGCAGACACGACTTGCATCACGGCCTCATCCTGACCAAACACCGCACCTTTCAGATCAGCCTCAAGGGACTGCAAGCGTTGTCGATCCGTCGTGCTGACTTCCGCCGCAGGGATGCGTGCGATCCGAGCAACCACGCGCTGCACAGCCTCTTCGGTCACGATTGGACGGGCCTTTCGATGCAGCTTGGTCCACGCCCCCGCCTCGTCTAACAAATCGATGGCTTTGTCGGGCAGCTTTCGTTCGTGCAGATAGCGCACAGACAAATAGACGGATTCTTCGAGGGATTCTTTGGTGTAATGGACCTTATGGAATTCTTCGTAGCTGCGTTGCAATCCGCGCAAGATCAACAGCGTTTCATCGATCGACGGTTCGCCCACATCGATGCGCTGAAAGCGCCGCGCCAGCGCCCGATCCTTTTCGATATGTTGGCGGAACTCCTTGTAAGAAGTGCTCCCCATACAACGCAGCCGCCCCGATGTTAGCGCAGGTTTTAACATATTTGCCGCGTCGACCGTCGATCCCGAAGTGGCTCCCGCACCGATGATGCTGTGGATCTCGTCGATATAAAGGATGGCGTGGGGCTGACGTTCCAAAGCCCGCAACACTTGTTTAAACCGCGATTCAAAGTCCCCCCGATAGCGCGTTCCCGCCAACAAAGCCCCCATGTCCAAGCTGTAGATCGCCGCCCGCTTGAGGGAGTCAGGAACATCACCCGCAACGATACGTTGCGCAAGTCCTTCGGCCATCGCGGTCTTGCCGACGCCTGATTCTCCCACAAACAACGGGTGATTTTTGCGGCGACGCGCCAACACTTGAATCGCTCGCTCCAATTCTTCTTCTCGCCCCACCAGCGGATCAAGCTTTCCCAGCGCCGCCATCCGATTCAATAAGACGGCGTAAGCCTCCAGCGGATCGACGTCTTCTTCTTTGGTCTTGTTGTTTTCTTCGGGAACAGGTGGCGGAGGCTCCACCAGCCAAGGGTTGCCCTCCTCTTCGTCGCTCGCTTCGTTGTCTTCGTCGCCGTAACCGTCGTCTTCTCCGTCGCCATCGTCCTCTTCAAACGATGGCTCGCCGTGAAGTTCTTCGTACAGACTCAAGGCCAACATGATATCAAGGCGCGTCAAACCAAGCCGCTCAAACAATCCCACCGCGAAGCTTTGGGGTTCATCAAACAGCGAAACCAGCACAACACCTCGCGTCACTTCGATCTGCTCGTCCTGATGGGCGCGTTGGACCGCACGATTCAGAACGCGGCGCAATCCATCGGAAGGACGGGGATCCACATCATGGTTTCTCGGTGCGGGATTGACGCGTTTGTCAAGAAAATGCAGCAGCTCGTCCTTCATCAAATCCACGGGTACACCCGCATATTCCAACACCGCATGGATCTCTTCGTTGAGCAACATCGCATAAAGCAGATGCTCGATCCCGATGTACTCGTGACGCCGTTCGCGTGCGTCTTGAAAAGCGGTATCGATGGCGACTTGGATATCTTGCGATAACATGGGCTTCCTCATGGATAGAGGTTATTCGGGTTCCATCGTCACCAAAAACGGGTGTCCTTGTTCACGCGCGTAGTCCGTGACCTGATGGACTTTGGTCTCCGCGATATCATAGGTATAGATCCCTGCCACTGCATGTCCCTTGTGGTGAACAGCCAACATCAATTCCGTCGCTTCCGCTTCGTTCTTGCGGAAAAACCGAACCAAGATCTCGATCACAAAACCCATCGTTGTGTAGTCGTCGTTGTGCAAGATCACCTTGTACAAACGCGGCGGAACCACCCGCTCCTCCAAATCAACGCCTGTTTCCTCTTGTTCTTTTCGTTGCTTTTTGCTCATTCGACCCTCACTCCGCATCGGCGCAGCATCCTCGTTCAAAACCTTTGAACGTCGAAATGTTCTTCTTGCGCCTTTGCCTTGAAGCTACAACTTGCTCCCACAAAAACAAGCGAAAAAGATCGCTTTTCCTGCGCAGTTTTTGTGCCCTCCCACTTTTCATCACCCACCCAACCCCCGTAAGATACCCCACAAAGTCCACGCTCCAAGGCAAAGGCACAATGCCTTGGAGCTTATCGCGCAAGAGGATCACGAAATGGAAACCTTCGATATCCCTGATCGGCTCGGACGTTACCGCCTTATCCAACGAGTGGCCGTCGGCGGCATGGGTGAGATCTTTTATGCTACCGCTCAAGAACAGAGCGGTTCTCTTCGCGAATTGGCCATCAAACGACTGCACCCCGAAAACAAAGAACATCCCACTTTTATCAAGATGTTCTTAAACGAAGGCCGTATCTCCGGGCTATTAAAGCACCCACACATCGTTCAAACTTACGAGTTCGCCCAAGACGGTAGCGAGCTCTTTATGGTGATGGAGTGGATCGATGGTCCCGATCTACAACATCTTTTGCGCCTCGGACAAGAGCAAGGCCGTCCGCTCTCGGTCTCTCACGCCATCGAGATCGCCATACAGGCGCTGCGTGCGCTCCATTACGCCCACACCCTCGATATCCAAGGCCAACCCATGCACCTCACGCACCGCGATATCTCTCCCCACAATCTCTTGCTCAATCGCAAAGGCGTCGTCAAAGTGACGGACTTTGGGATCGCTCGGATGGCCGACCACCTTTCGTTGACCGCCACAGGCGTCCTCAAAGGCAAAGTCCCTTACATGGCCCCCGAGCAAACACGCAGCAGCAAAGTCGGCCCCCAAGCCGATATCTTTGCGATGGGTGTGATCCTGTGGGAGATGCTTTGCCATCGCCGCTTATTTTCCGAACCCAACGACCTTCGTTGCATCGATCTTGTTCGCCACGCCCCGATCCCTTGGCCCAACACGTTGCAGCCCGCTGTCCCCGAAGAAGTCGCCGAGATCGTCATGTGGGCGCTTCAACGCGACCCCCAAAAACGCGCTCCCAACGCAGACACACTTCTCCATTATCTCAGCGTTTTGGCCGAAAACCTCCCTCCCACCGAACCTTTGCACGAATACATCCGCTCTCTCGACAACCCCGAGCCCTCTCTCGCAGGCACCCAAGAGATCGAACATTGGCACCCTCCGACCCCGCACACCACCACCGAATGCGTCACCCTCGCCGAACACGATCATCCCACCCATCCAGCCGATGGCGAGATGCTTTCCCGCTTTCCACGCAAAAAAGACCCGTAATACGATATCCGCAAGATGTGTGATCGAAGGATCGTGCGTAGATGCCCTACGGTTGGGCAGCCACACCTGTCTGCCCCTACGTTTTGCGATCACACAACGGGCGGATCTCGCATAAAACGCCCTTCACAATCCACCCAACTATCGCAAAATTGAACGATCACAACGAAGCTCGATGGCAACCAGACCCGTCCCACAAACAACCGTCCACCACAAACACAACCACCGCAAACATCGCGGTTCATCCTACCACACGGAGGTTTTATGCAACATTCGATTACGGCTCTCCCCGTTCTCCCGTCTCTGCGCCGATATCTTTCGTTCTCGCTGCTGGTCTTTTTCGTTTGGCTCGTCCAAAGCCAACCCATCCACGCAGCCAAAGAATACGAGATCGAGATCCAAGCTTTTCCGAGCATCTTACACGCCGATGGAACATGGCTGATCGAAGGGCGAACCATGCGAAAAAGCCGATGGATCGGAGGTGATGCAAAACCCTCAGCCTTGCGCAATATGATGGGCATGGTGCGGCGCTTTACCCGAAAAGGGGCCGCACGCGCCCGTGTCACACTGGTCCTTGGCTCGCAACACTTCACCACCGACGCCGACCCCAAAGGATATTTTCGTTTCCAAGGAAAAGCCCCAACCAGCCGCCCGCTCCAAGCCCCCCAAGAAACCACCAGCGCGCCATCGGCTTGTCGACGCCCCCGCTGGGATGTTGATCCAAGCCGACCGTTCCCCGCAACGCCCGGGATCTTGCCTTTCTCACTCAGCGTCGAAACCAAATCGAACGGAAACGGCAAACGCTACAAAGCCCCACTCTACCACGGTTTTCTCGTCTATCGAAACGCAAACCAAGGCATCCACGTGATCTCCGATCTGGATGACACCCTGATCTGGACGTACGTCACGCAAAAAACCAAACTCGCCAAACAAGCCCTCTTCGAGGATGTCCGCAAAGTCAAAACCATCGACGGCGCGCTTTCTTTCCTTGAAACGCTCCTTTGCTTCCCCAACCACCAAGGCGGCGGTACGCTCCATTACCTCAGCGGCTCCCCCACACGCCTCTTTGATCGTGTCCTCCGCATCTTTCGACTTCATCACTTCCCCCTCGGCTCCCTCACTCTGCGCCCGCTCTCTAACGCCAAAGCCGCTTCCCAAAACCAACAAAGCCTCTACAAAGTTATCGAGATCCGACGCATCCTCCGCACATACCCCCAAGAATCCTTCGTTCTCCTCGGCGATAACGGCGAAAAAGACCCCATCATCTATAACCTCATCCGAAACGAATTCCCCAAACAAATCCGCGCTATCCTCATCCACCAAGTCAAGCCCCTCACCCTCGAACAACAAGCCCTCTCCAACACCTTCTACTTCAAAGACTACAAAGACGCCACCCGCTATATCACCCACTGAGAATTGATCGACGAAAAAAGCAGATCAGAGTGCTTTGAGTGAGAATTGATCGACGAAAAAGGCAGATCGGGCGAGGGCGGGAAGGATTAGCGGCGACGGGGTTGACGGCGGGCGACTTCGGCATTGACGACAAAGTCACCGACTTGGCGTTCTTGGAAGGCAGCGAGGACTTTTTCTGCGGCATCACTTTCGACATCAAGAAAAGCGTAATGCTTTTCCATCTGAACAGCGCCTAAGTAACGCGAAGAGACTTGGGTTTCGCTGACGACCATCTGACGGAGTGCGTCTGCGTTGTAGCCTTGGGCATTTCCGACGCTGATGTATAGACGGACGGGGCCTTCGCGAAGTGGAAGCCCTGTGGGGGCTTCTGTCTTGTCGGATCCCGCTTCAAGGCTCGACGTGGCGTGTTCTTCGGGTTCACCGGCAGAAGAGTCCTCGCTCGCAGCGTCTGCGATATCGGCAAAAGGCGCGGGTGCTTTAGCGGTCACATCCAATGAAGGCGCAGGTGCTTTGGTGGTCACATCCAACGAAGGCGCGGGTGCTTTGGTGGTTGCATCCGTTGGGGATGCCGTCTCTTTAGAACGAGGATGGGCCGCTTTTGGAGAAGGCCGTTGAGGCGCGGCCTGGTTTGTGGCGGTGCTTGGTTTGAGCGAGACGGGTTGAGGAGCGATGTTCTCTGCCTTTGGATCCACCGAAGAAGACGTTGTTTCGGGCTTTCGCGAAGGAGCCTCTGCTTGTGTTATCGAGATCACGGGTGTGGGCTGGTTTGCGAGCGTTGCAGGATTTGCCGAGGATGCGGGCGATACCGATGTTTTTTCGGCGACGGGAGAGACAGAGGAGCGGAGTTGGCCGTTGGTTGCGTGGCGAAGGGCTTCTTGGACGGGTTGGATCTTCTCTTCGTGATAGAGCTTGAGCAGATAGGCCATGATAAAGCGCCCGCGCCCGTCGAGAGCGATGGCATCCGCAAGAGGCAGATAGGGTTCGATAATCTGAGACAAGGAGGAACGAAAGAGTTTTTCGAGATGGCGTGATGCTGCGATCTGAACGATGGACTCAGCTTTGGGGAGTTCTCGGATATCGAAAAAGATCTTGTGGATGCGCTTGAGTTGGGTGAGGTGAAAGAGATCGCTTCCGCTCACCATCGAGATCGCCGTACCTTGGCGACCTTGGCGGCCCGTACGTCCTACACGATGCAGATAGATATCCAGAGACATCGGGAAGTTGTAGTTGATCACATGGCTCAAGCCAGAGATATCGATACCACGCGCAGCAACATCGGTTGCCACCAAGAATTGGAGTTCGCCGTCTTTGAGTTTTTGCAGTGCTTCTTCACGGTCGCGCTGATCGATATCGCCGTGTATGGCCTCTGCGCGTTTGCCTTGTTGCAACAGGTAGGAGGCCACCATCGAGGTTTCTTCGCGTGTGTTGCAAAAAACAATTGCTGACTCGGGGCCTTCGTGTTCGATGATATAGAGCAAGTTACGGGGGCGAGGCAGATGCTTTTCCGAGAAGTACACCACATGATGGATGCCTTCCACTCGGCGATCTCCGCCACTCACCATCAAGCGCAAGGGGCGTTGTAGGTGCGTGCGTACCAGACCTTCGATCTCGGGCGGCAACGTCGCGGAAAACAACAGCATCTGCTTGTCTTGTGGGCATTTTTCCAAGATCGCAGAAACCTCAAGATAAAAGCCCATCGACAACATCTCGTCGGCTTCATCCAACACCGCGATCCGCACATCGCCAAAAACCACCGTTCGGCGTCGCAAGTGATCTGCCAAACGACCGGGGGTTCCGACCACAACATCCACCCCTGACGCCAAGACTTGGATCTGTTCATCCATACGGATACCACCGTACAAAGCGCCCACACGAACGCCCTTGTAGCGGCCCAAAGCAGCGATCTCATCGGCCACTTGCGAAGCAAGCTCGCGGGTCGGCACCAACACAACCGCTTGTGGATTGCGTGTCTTTTTCGGTTCCACCATCTCCACGATCGGGATACCAAACGCCGAAGTCTTGCCCGTACCCGTCTTTGCTTGAACAACCATATCCTGCGCAGCCATCGCAGGTTCGATCGAAGCACGCTGAACAGGCGTCGGCATCACGTATGAAAGCTCGGCGAGAGCCCGTTTCACATCCACCGACAAGCTCTCCCATTCCGCGTAGGGACGGGCTTCTTGCAAGAAACGTGAGCGAACAAGTTCTGCTTGTTCTTCGGTTTTCGGAGCTTCGGTTTGTTTCGGAGCTTCGGTTTGTTTCGGAGCTTCGGCTTGTTTCGGAGCTTCGGTTTGTTTCGGAGCTTCGGTTTGTTTCGGAGCTTCGGCTTGTTTCGGAGCTTCGGTTTGTTTCGGAGCTTCGGTTTGTTTCGGAGCTTCGGCTTGTTTCGGAGCTTCGGCTTGTTTCGGAGCTTCGGCTTGTTTCGGAGCTTCGGCTTGTTTCGGAGCTTCGGCTTGTTTCGGAGCTTCGGTTTGTTTCGGAGCTTCGGCTTGTTTCGGAGCTTCGGCTTGTTTCGGAGCTTCGGTTTGTTTCGGAGCTTCGGTTTGTTTCGGGGTTACGGGAGCTTTTCGTGGCGTGGGATGGGTCAATTTGACAGGAGCAGAAGGTGCTTTTGTAGGGTGGGATCCAGCGGCCACTTCGGGGGGATGGGATGGGGTGTGATCGGCGGAGGAGGATCGTTGTGGAGACGTTGTCGCGTGTGGAGCGGCAGAGGGTTGTGGAGCGACGGTTGTTTCGCGATGGCGTGGTCGCTGCCGTTCCGAGCGTGAGTCGCGTCCGCCACGCGGCTCCTCTGCGCGCACGTCCACGTCGACGGGGGGTGCGTTGGTGAAAGAGGGAGCGGCTTCTTTGGGAGAAGGCGAGGCGGTCGTTGTGACCGTCGGGATGATTTCAACAGGGGTTTCGTCTCTGGGACCCTCGGTGACCATAACAGCTTCCGTCGTGTCTACAGCTTCTTCAGAACGAGGCTTGCGGAGGCTTTTGCGTCCGCGCTGTGCAGGAGCTTGGGAAGGGGTTTTGGATCGAGAGGCAGAGGATCTTGTGGCTCGCTCGTCGTTCACCAAAAAATCTCCGTAGTTTCAGGGTACGTCCAACCCGAAGGATGGGCGTAGATTGACGCGGAAGTGCGGGGGATGCAGGGGCGAAAAGGGAGGATCAATCGTTTTCGATCTGAAGAACAACGCGATCTTTGTAGTGACCACAGTTTCCGCAGACATGGTGGCGGAGTTTGGGTTCGCCACAGCTGCTACAGGCAACGGTGTTGACGTGAGTGAGGGCTTTGTGGGCGCGACGATGGCCGCGCTTGCTTGGCGAGGTGCGTTTCTTGGGGTTTGCCATTGGAAATCTCCTTCATTTTTCAAAACGAGCCTCGATATCGAGGCGCAAGACAAACATCTATTTAGAAAAGCCGACTGCTCCAGACGAAACATTCGGAAACCGAGAAGAAAGCATCTATTTCGTGGAAACGAAACGTGCGAAGAACAGAAGACGGGCAGGGGATCAAGAAGGCTTTTTGGAGCCTGTTTTTTTGGGTTTGGTTGGATTGCTTTGGTGGGTTGGACTGGGCGTTTGGCCGAGACCTTTTTGGATGTTCAACAAAGCGGACCAACGCGGATCGATCGTCGGTTCAGAAGGCGATGGTTCCGACGCTTTCTGAAGTTCAGACAACGGGATGGGCAGTTCTTCCGAGAGGGTGGGATTGATCGGCAAGAACAAAAACAACTGTTCACGGAGAACATCGCCAAAGTCGATCTCATCGCCTTCGTAGAAATAGAAGGAAGGATCGTCTTCGTCGTCTTCGGAGGGCGATTCGGTATACTTGCTGGCTTTGCGGGGTCGAAACATGCCAGAGATATCGAGGGTCACGGGCATTTTTCCTTCTTCGAGGCTGCGCACGCAAGTGAAGCCGATGGTTCCAACAGCGTTGCCGTAGAAGAACACTTCGTCGTCATCGTTGCAGTAGACGCGCACATTTAAAGAAAAAGGATCCGTGGCGTTGTATAGGCTTGCATGGAGGCTGTCTTTTTCTGCGTCTTGTTCGAGGATGGATTGTATCCAATCTACCGCAAACACCGACTGGAAAGCCTCTTCGAGGGTCGAAAGTTCGCTTACTTTCAGCTTCATAAAATCGAGTCCTACAGGTCCAAACTGACGTATCGAAGTCAGCGAAGCAGGTAGTATAGGAAAGGAGTTTGAAAAGTCAACCAACTTTTTCAACGGCCCCCGATCATGCGTCGAATCTTGTTGTGTGGGTTAAAGCAGTTCCGTTTGGTAAAGAGCGCGGAGCTTTTCGTTGGTTTCTCGCAAACGAACGGCGAGATGGCGAACCAAGACCCACAACATCTCACGGGCGAAGTCGGCGTCTGCGAACATGAGTTCTTCGACGTCGACTTTGCGCAAGATGAGCAATTGCGTGGGTTCGCTGGTACGGGCATTTGCGGAGCGTGGGGCATCGTCGACGAGGGAGAGTTCGCCAAAGTAATCGCCGTCACGACAAACAGAGAGGAGTTCTTCGCCGATTCCTTCGATGTATCGAGAGATCCGAACGGCTCCAGACAAGACAACAAAAAACCGATCGCCTTGTTGGTCTTCGGAGAAGATCAATGCGCCTTCTTCGGTATCTTCGACCTGACAGAAGTTGGCAAGACGCGCAAGACTTTGAGGCGAGAGTTCCGAAAACATCGGGATGCCTTGAAGGGTTGCGATCTCAACCACCGCAACGTGCATCACACCCTCCTTTTGAGCGGTTAAGCGGGACAAGGGACCCATGTTTGAGGCAGACAGCGATCCGCAGATCGTGCGATCTTTTGTTGGGTTTGTTTTGGGGGGCTGCGTGATTGAGACAGGGAGCGCTCAACCTTCGAGTTCTCCCAAGAATCGCTCTGCATCGATCGCGGCCATACAGCCGGTGCCTGCGGCAGTGACAGCTTGGCGATACGAGTGATCGGCGACGTCGCCGGCGGCAAACACGCCCGGTATCTGGGTGCGCGTGCTGCCGGATTCAACGACGAGATAGCCGCCGTGGTGCATCTCTAACTGGCCTTCAAACAAGCTGGTGTTGGGTTGGTGGCCGATGGCGACAAAGACCGCAGCACAGGCAAGCTCTTTGGTTTGTTTGGTCTTTGTATCGCGAAGACGCACGCCCGTTACTTTTTTGGCGTGACCGCTGCCTTCGCCCAAGATCTCGTCGACTTCTGCGTTCCAGACGAATTCGATCTTGGGATTGGCGAGAGCGCGATCTTGCATGATCTTGGAAGCGCGAAGCTGATCGCGCCGATGCACGAGATAGACCTTGCTTCCGAGACGTGCAAGGTAGAGCGCTTCTTCGAGCGCGGTATCTCCGCCGCCGACGACCACCATGACTTGGTTCTTAAAGAATGAGCCGTCGCAGGTCGCACAAGAAGACACCCCAAAGCCACGATATTGATTTTCCGAAGGAAGCCCCAGCCATTTGGCCGATGCACCTGTGGAGATGATCAAAGAGTCCGTGGTGACTTCTTGGTCTTCATCGATCCACATCTTGATCGGGCGAGCCGCGAGATCAACACGAGTGACTGCGCCAAACAAGAAGCTCGTACCGAAACGCTCGGCTTGGCGGCGAAACATCTCCATCATCTCGGGACCCATCACTCCTTCGGGAAATCCGGGATAGTTCTCTACGTCGGTAGTGGTGGTAAGCTGTCCGCCCGGCTCCATACCGTCGATCACAAGGGGAGAAAGCCCTGCGCGCCCTGTATAGATCGCAGCGGTCAGTCCAGCAGGCCCGGATCCTAAGATAACGACTTTCCAGTGTGTTCTTTGTTCTGTTGTCATGAATCGATGCTCCGTACGTGTTGTGTTCTTGATGCGTGTGCGTCTTTAGGTAGCCGCTTTGGACGGGGCTGTCAAGCAGAAGGCAAGGCGTTCGCTCCGTATAAGCGGGCATCCTTGCGATCCACAGGCGCGCTTTGAGTCAACGGCCTCTCTAGAGACAGCACGCCGAGAGACGATGCAAGCCGCACGAAGCCTCTAGGAAGAAAGCTCTGTTTGGGCTAGATTGCCCACCCCACGCAGCGCGACAACAAAACAGCTTAGCGCGGTGCAACGAGTCCTTGCCCTCGCTCTCACAAGAATGTTCCCAAGCGAGAGCGCAACCCCGAGATGGCCTAGAGCGAGGTAGCGAGACGCATCCCTCAAGGAGTCTGAGATGACCGATACACCAGAACAACAGCCCTTGACGCACCTCGACAAAGAAGGTGCAGCACGAATGGTCGATATCACCGACAAAGCCGTCACAGATCGCCGAGCGACGGCCCAAGCCCTTGTGCGAATGCAGCCCGAGACGTTGGTTTTGTTGATGAATGCGCGTCTTCCCAAAGGGGACGCGCTCCAAGTAGCCCGAGTTGCAGGGATCTTGGCGGCAAAACGCACATGGGAGTTGATCCCGTTGTGCCATCCGATCCCGTTGTCAAAGATCGAGATACAGATCGACGCGATCGCCAAAGACACCGTACGGATCTGCGCGGATGTACGGAACGCTGCGCAAACAGGCGTAGAGATGGAAGCCTTAACCGCTTGCAGTATCGCGGCGCTGACCCTGTATGACATGGCCAAGGCCGTCGATCCCGGGATGTGGATCACCGATATCGGATTGATGGAGAAAGCGGGTGGAAAACGCGGTTTGTGGACACGCGAAGACGGGGCTTGAGTGAGAAGAATTGTTTTAGTTGCAGATCGCTTTGTAGGTGACGTCGATGCGGGCCGCTTGGGGAGGTCGTGTACTTGAAGCGAACACGATCGAGTTAGAGGCCGCATCATAAACCCAGCCATTGTTGGGATCTTGGGGGACGATCGCGCCGTTGACCTTGACTTGGAGAGTGAGGGGTTCAGGACTACGGGAGAGGAAGAATTGTTCGAGCAGGCCAAACGAGATCGCCCCAAGGCGACTCAGCGTGGTGGCCCAATCGGACGAACAGATCGAGGCTTTTTCGCCCCGCAGCGCTGCTGCAAGATCCCAGTAACGTGGTGCGGATCGAGCGGAGATGCTGGTTCCACTGGTGCGACAGCCGTTCGGTGGAGGCCCAACGACCGCCGAACCGCGCACAAGGTTGGCATTGCGAGCACCTTTGAGGTTTTGAAAGAAACTTAGATAAAACCCGTAGCTTTTTGGCGATTGATCTTCTTCGTCCGAAACAAACACCAGCGACAGCGACGCATCATCCCGATAGAACAAGTGGTTGCACAAGGGGCTGTCTTTGACGGGTTGTGTAAGCGCCCGATAAGCGGCTTCCAGTCCTTGTTCGGAGCCGCTGCCGCGTGTTCCGACGTTGGCCATCTTTTGAAAGACTCCCGATGGATCGGATGTTTTTGTGGTGATAAAGTGATGCTTTTGTTTTTTGTCATCTTCGACTTGTTGCAAACAGCCGGGTGTTCCGCTGCGTCCCGTCATGTCGGTGTGCGTGACACCGATGTGATAGTCCACATTCAAGCGGCTGGCCCAGTTGATAAAGCTGACAAAGTTTTGAGCGAGTTCTTGTTGTTCGCCGCGCATCGAGCAAGAGTTGTCGACGACAAAAAGGATATCGACGGAGGGTTGGTCTTTTTGTCGGAAGGTATCGGTTTGTGTATCTTCGGAAACGCCTGAACCTTCGAGGGGAACGGACATCGGGGATTGGGGAGTAAAGGAGTGGACGATCTCAAGGAAGTCGCGATCCAAGCCCACGTGCTCGGGGCGATAGCCCAAGGATATCTCGATGGATTGGCCGACGGTGAGCGGAAAGCCGCTCGGTGGGATCGGGGGAGAAGTGCTTTTGATGCGGAATGCCTGTGTGGTCTGGCCGCCAAGTTGGACTTTTTGGAGGGTGATCCGTGAGGGACAGCCCGTTGCGCCGACGTGATACACATGCACCTTTTGATCACGCGCCGCACAAGTAAAGCGCGAAGGCCCGAAGTCTACAAGGCGTGGGACCACTTCGAGGCAAGGCGAGCCAAACGCCCCGCGCAAGACAACTTGCACAAAAGCCGCCTCACCTTCGGGAGTATCAAGGCGCAAGAGGCCCTCATAATTGCTCGACTGGGTCGGTGCATAGCGAACAGGCAAAGACAGCACCTGACCGACAGGGACTTCGAGAGGAAGAGAGGGGGGCTGTGGCAACGTAAAGGCGGTGTGTTTGGAAGGCACCGTCCCTTCGGTCTTTGCGCCGATCACGCGACAAGGCGAACGACCGATATTAAAGAAGGTGGCCGTCAGGATCTTGTCTTGGCCGCTTTGGACGATCTGAAAGTTGAGGGTTGTCGGGTTGGCGATCATCGCGCATTTTTCGGGGCGTGGGATCACGGGGATCAAGACGACTTCTTGGGCGGGTTTGTCAAAGTCGTTGCTGAGGATATCGGCGATATCGGGTGTAGCTTTGGGATCGATGGTGTGTTGCACGCGCATGGTTCGGCTGGCGTTTGGAAAGATCAGATCGCGAGTCGATGGGATATCCTGCAACGCGAAGACTTGTGTTTGTCGAAAGCGCAACGACACGCTTTTGATCTGGCAAGGCTCGTCGCCTTCGTTGCGCAAGGCGATGGGACGGGATTCGGCCTGCGTAAACTCGATCAGGGTGGGAGCGACCGCGAGCTTGCAGCCGATGGCAGCGGCTTCGACATCAAGGCGGGCTTCGGGCTTCTCAAAGGCATCGCTCAAGACCACGAGTTGACCTTTGTCTTTGAGGTTGTCGGAGGGTTTGTAGAGGACTTCGACGGGGCGTTCTTGGTTGGGCGCAACCACGAAGGGCGCAAAAGGCAGCGCGAGGCCGAGGTCAGGGCTGGATTCGGAGGTCCACACCATGCCCGTCACACGCAAGGGCGCATTTCCCGTGTTGCGCACAAGAAATGTCTTGCGTTCTGTTTTCGAACAATCCAACCGTTCGTCGAGCAATTGGCAGTCGAGTGTTTGTGTACACGGCGGATACTGCGGGATCAGAGCGATATCGGGGGCGATGGTTTTCCCGCGCACAGCGATCTGCGCTTTTTCTTCGTCACTTTCGGCAGGCAAGTTGGTTTCGAGGATGTAGATCCCCTCATCGATATCTGGTGAAGCATCCGAAGGTTTGTAACGGATGCGGATCGTGACGCCCGATCCATCGGGTGGGATGCGCAAGGGAAGCTCGGGCGAAAGCCAAGCAAAGTCGCTTGGTGCGTTGCCCTCTTTGCGTTTATAAGAAAAGCCATTGAGCAAAAGCGGCGCAGTTCCGGCGTTTTTGACTTCGCAAGTGAGTTCTTTGGATTGGCCGAGGGGGACTTCGCCAAAGTCGAGGGCATCGCCACAATCAAACAAGGGGCCGAACTTTTCGCGTTCTGCGGGCATCGGGACATAAAAATAGCCGTCTTCGTCCGTATTATCGGCACTGGGAGCAAAGAAGCGCATACGAGCGTTGTAGACACCGGGCCGACGGGCGCGAAAGCGCACCGAAAAAGACACCGCGTGTTGGATGCCGGGCGCAAGCGTAAACGGTTTTTGCGAGGACGGAGACTGGAGGATCGCGTAGATCCCTTCGGGATCATCGACGATTCCGAACGAGATCACATTCAAGGGTTGCGTGCCGTCGTTGTACAACAAAAAAGGGCGTGTTTGGATAAAGCGTTTGCCCTGCTCAAAGCGCAACACGCGATCGGGTAGGTCGGTTTTGAGTTGACGAGGCCCGATCTCTGGGTCGGTTCGCAGCGATACACCGCACTGACAGCCCGAGAGGATATCTCCCCAAAAGCCGAGAAACAAAAAGACACCAACAAAAAACAACAAACGAACGCGGCATAGCATGATTAGCCTCGCGTGGGGGGGAAGGAGGGCGGCTTATTGGCAGATGGCGCGATAAGAAACTTCGATACGGGTTCCTGTGTTGGGCCGTGCGCTTGAAGCAAAGAGGATGGAGTTGGAGGTTACGTCGTAGGTCCAACCGTTCGCGCTACTTTGCGGGATCACGACGCCATCGACTTTGACTTGGATGGTTGGAGGTTCGGGGGTGCGGGAGAGGAAGAACTGATCGCGCAAGCCAAAGGATATCGCACCGATGCGGTTGAGGGTATTGGACCAATCAGCGTCACAGATCGAGGCTTTTTCACCGCGCAGCGCGTCGGCAGTGCGCCAATAACGCCCGCCCAAAGTGGCGCGCCCTGTGCCGGGGTTGTTGCAGCCGTTGGGAGGTGGGCCAACGACCGCAGAAGCCCGAATCAAGTCGGCGTTTCGTGAGCCTTTGAGATTGCGAAAGAAGTTGAGATAGAAAGATTCGGACAACGGAGATTGATCTTCTTCGTCGGAGACAAAGACCAACGAAAGAGAGGCGGTATCACGATAAAAGCCTTGGTTGCAAGAGGGGTCGTCTTTGGTGGGTGCGGTTAAGGCTTTGTGGGCGGCTTCAAGCCCCCGCTCGATGGCGCTTCCGCGTGTTCCGACGTTGACCATTTTGTCGAATACACCGATGGGATCGTTGGTTGTCAACGAGATAAAGCGGTGTTCTGTGCCTGCGGTGTCTTTTATTTTGTGCAAGCATCCCGCTGGGTAGAGGCGACCTGTGGTGTCGGTGGTGGCGACGCCGATGTGATAATCCACGCTCAAACGGATCGCCCAGTTGATGAAGGTGCGGAAGTTGTTTGCGAGGCTTTGTTGTTCTTCGCCCATCGAGCAAGAATCATCGACGACAAACAAGATATCTGCGGTGGGAGTCGAGTTTTGGTTGAAGATATCAGTTTGGTTGTCTTCGCGGATGCCCGTCCCTTCGAGCGGAACATAGGCAGGCGATTGGGAAGTAAAGGAATGGCGGATCTCAAGCGATCCGCGATCAAGTCCGAGATCTACGGGCTTATAACCGAGTGCGATCTGCATCGACTGTCCAGCCGCGAGGGCAACGCCAACACTTGGGATGGTCGGTTCGATCGACTTGATCGAGAACTCTGTGCTGGTTTGTGCGCTCAGTCGGACATCTTGAATGGTGATCAGCGAAGGACAAGAAGGCGCACCCACATGGAACACACGCACCTTTTGATCGCGGGCAGCACAAGTAAAACGCGGCGTCCCAAAGTCCACGACCTGAGGAACCACTTCCAGACAAGGCGAGCCAAACGCCCCTCGCAACGTCACTTGTGTGGTGCTGTTTTCTCCGTCGGGTGTGTCGAGGATCAATTTTCCTTCGTAGTTGCTTTGTTGTACAGGAGCATAACGGATATCAACAGAAAGTGGCCGGCCTTCGGGGATGACCAACGGAAGAACGATTTCTTTGACCATCGTAAAGGCCGTATGTCCCGAGGGAGTCGTGCCAAGGATCTGCGAGGAAGTCACACGGCAAGGCGCACGACCGACGTTGAAGAAGGTGGCTGTCAGGATCTTGTCTTGGCCGGGTTGTACGATCTGGTAGTCCAAGATCTCGGGGTTAACGATGAGTGCGCATTTTTCGGGGCGTGGAATGAAGGGGATCAAGACGACTTCTTGGGCGGGTTTGTCAAAGTCGTTGCTGAGGATATCGGCGATATCGGGTGTAGCTTTGGGATCGACGGTGTGTTGCACACGCATGGTTCGACTGGCGTTTGGAAAGATCAGCTCGCGAGTCGATGGGATATCCTGCAACGCGAAGACTTGTGTTTGTCGAAAGCGCAACGACACGCTTTTGATCTGGCAAGGCTCATCGCCTTCGTTGCGCAAGGCGATGGGACGGGATTCGGCCTGCGTAAACTCGATC
>JAKLKB010000212.1 GCA_023150835.1 Myxococcota bacterium
CCCTCCCCTTCGAAGAGATCACACCTCATCCCTTTACCATCCCCCCTCAAACTCCCTACCGCATCCATCCCGTCAAAACACCCGCCCCCTTTTACACTCCCTTCCCCAAAACCTCCACCACAACTCCCTCTTCTTCGACCTCTTCGACCTCTTCGGCCTCTTCCACACTTCCTCGTGGTTCCGCATCTTCCGCATCTTCCGCATCTTCTGCATCTTCTGCATCTTCTGCGAGCACACCGCCAGTCTCGACAACAAAAACACCGGTGGCTCCCTTTGATCCGCCTTCTTCGATGCCGAGACTCCCCAAACAAGGGTCTGTTCTGCCTCTCAGCGCTACGTCTCCCGCCATCCATCGCTCTTTTCGATGGCTTGGTGCGTCAAGCGTATTCCTTTTCTGTTTTGGTCTGGCGCTTTGGTACATCCCTGTGTTTCAAAGCAAGCCCCTCCCAAAGTCGCCCGCACACACAGCGCCCCTTGCCGCCGTTCCTCCACGTGCGCTCTCTGTCTGCCTTCAGTCGCAATCCTATCCCCCTCAAGAACAATGGCTGCGTGGAAGCTGGATCAACGCCCTTCAACAACAACCCCGCGTCATGGCGCGCCTACTCGAACAACCCGCGCTGCGCGAAGATGTGCTTGCACTTCTCCAAAACCATCGCCTGCCCAACGCCATCTCGCGGGCCGCCCCCACACACACGCTTTCTCCCTTTCATCGGGTCATCCGCGCCCGACTGTTCTTGCGGATGGCCCACTTCCACCGCAAAAATTATGACCTCGCCCTCCAATATCACGAGGCCGTCTACACCCGCCGCCTTCAACAAGTCCAACCCACCCAACTGGGCCGCTACTTCCATTACTACCTTGGCCGCCTACGCTGTCTCCAAGGACAACGCGAACAAGCCGTCGCCGCCCTCCAAGATGCCCTCCAACAGCCCGATTCACCGCGCAAAGAACGCATCAAAGCGTGGTTGATCGCTTGTCAACCCCAACCCAGCCCCCCCCAACAGATCGCCGCCCAACTCGCCAAGCTGGACTTTTCACAAGATCCCGAAGGATGGGCTGAATGGATCTTTTTGCACCACCATCTCGATCTCCCCGCCCAAACTTCACCGCATCTCCAAACCCAACGCACGCAACTCTATGCCCGCGTTTGGCAACAGCAACCCGTCCACTGGCCCCACACATGGCAAAGCCACCCCATCGATCAAGAAACCATCGAAGAACAAGGTATCCGCTCGACCATCGACTACTACGATCCTGTGGTCTTCTTGGTCATGGCCGACGCTTACGCACAAAACGCGCTTCGCCTGCTCAAAGACGCCTCAGATCAAGATCGCTATGCTGCATTTTGGCGTGCTCATGCGTTTGATCTCTTGCGAAAACGCTCCCAAGCCTTGGCGCAATGGACTCAGTTTCTCGACGCTCCACCCCAACAGATCCAATGGGAATATCTTCTGTTTTCGCACCGCCACACACCCGCATTCTTGCGAGACGAGGCCTGTTATCACACAGCCCTCGCTGTCGGCAGCACCAACCCCGATACCGCCCACTCCATCCTTCACCGACTCGCTTATGCGCCCTTCCCTACGCGTGCGCTCGCAGGACTCGGTATGTTGCACCTCCGCTATCAAGAACAGGCCGCTTATGACTGGCTTTTGCAAGGCGTTCAATTCGCCGAAAAAGAACGCTCGCGATTGCGCCTTCGGTTTGAACATGCCGTACAACGGGCCTCTTCCGCCGAAGAAGATCAACAAGCTCGCACACTCCAACAACTTCAACTCGATCACTATGCCGTCGGTTCCCTTTATGTCTGGGGCAGCATCGGAGCCGTGTTGAAAAAAGAGCCCGCCCTTGCTTCGCGTTGGATGGAACGCTTGCATCACAAAGACGAACCCTACCGATTGGCGGGACTCAATGAACCCTTGCATTTTGCTTGGACTGCACACACCTACACACACGCCGGAAATCTCGCCGTCGCAACGCTCTTTTTTGCGCAAAACCGCGAAGCCCATCCCGCCCTCACACAACTTTGGTCGCTCGTTCGCCTCTGGCGCATCTTCGAAGGTATGCAAACGCATCCCACCATCAAAGGCGGATAACGCCCGATTGACGAGCGATAACATCAACGCATCGAATGGTGTTTGTGGGGTTCCACCCCACGCCCCGCAAGGGAGCTTTGCCCCCTTGACCCCGTATTGGCGAAGCGATCACAGGCTTTTCACACAAACAACACTGTCGCTTGAAAGGCCGCGAACACGGCTTTTCTGATAACCACGTCGCTTCTGTCTATCGAACAGATGCGTTGAAGGAGATGTTTCTGTTATGAGCGAATATCAATATTACGAATTTCGTTGCGTGGATCGCTCCCTAAGCGCCAAGGAACAAAAAGAGATTGCGGAGCTTTCGAGCCGAGCGGAGGTCAATTCTTCTACAGCTTCATTCGTTTACAGCTACAGCGATTTTCCTGGCGACACAGAGGAACTCATGCTGGAGTATTTCGATATGATGCTGTACATGGCCAACTGGGGGTCAAGGGAAGTGATGTTTCGCCTTCCTCGCGAATTCGTCGATACAGAGCAAACGGAGCAGTACTGTGCAGTCGAAGAAATCGAGCAATCCATCGTTGAGGACTTTGTGTTGATCAAGATCAGTTTTCATGAAGAAGACCAAGGTTCATGGATTGATGGAGAAGGTTGGTTGGAGCGGATGCTCGATATCCGCCAAGAACTGCTCCAAGGCGATCTTCGGGTGTTGTATTTGGCTTGGCTGAAGGCGACAGGGGAGATCGTCGAGTACGAAAGCCCTGAAGATGATATGCTCGAACCTCCCGTCCCTGCGGGATTGGGAGAGCTTTCTCCTGCGCTAGAAGCCTTTGTTGAATTTGTGGATCTCGACATGGAATGGATCGAGGTGGCGGCAAAGAACAGCGAAAAACAGAAGAAAGAAGAACCGCAGCGGTTGGAGAGATGGATCGATCAAATGCCTGAAGCTGAGCAACGAGATTTTCTCTTGCGGTTGAGTCGAGGAGAAGCCCATCTTTCGGCGGCCTTCAACAAGCGATTGCGTGCGTATGCCCCCCAAAGCGAGCAGCCCAAACAACCCACCCAAAAGAGAAGAACCGTCAGCGAGATCGTCAAAGCCGCCGAGATATGGCGGGAAGAAAAACAAGAGCGAGAGAGACAAGAAAAAAGGCAAGCGCGCATTCGAGAGCTAGATGCGTTGGCTGCAAAAGAAAAGAAAGCATGGGAGGAAGTAGACGCATGGATCGAAGAGAAAAAAAGTGCATCTTACGATAAGGCAGTGGCGCTTTTGCTCGATCTTCGAGATCTCGCTGCACATCGCGGAGATCCAAAAAGTTTCCAAGACCGGCTCGCTGTGATCCTCCAAACCTATCCGACCCGTTCCGCTCTTTTGAGGCGGATACATGCGGCGAAACTATAGAAGCGCAAAAGTTTCGACGAGAATAAGAGCCATACCGTCGGCCAAGCCCCCGTGATCGGAGTGGCGTAGTTGCCAAAAAAAGCCGTGTTCTCGGCACTTCAAGCGGCAGAGCCGTTGGTTTGAAACACCGTTGTTCTTCCGCCAAATATGGGGTCAAGGGGCGACAGTCCCTTGCGGGGTGTGGGGCGCTGCCCCATAGGCGCCTTGTTAAGGTGGAAACACCGGAGGGTCGAGGATGATCGCCGTTTCCTTTGTCGGCCCCCCCTCATTCCCCCCGTGAACGGGGGAAGTTGGAGCAGGCAAAGACGCTCTCTCGTGCAAACAGCGTGCGGCATGGAAACCCAAAACCTCGCTGACTCCGACTTTCTCTCCCTCCCCTGTTCACGGTCTTTGGCCTCGGTGGGGGGCCGACAAGCGCTTAACCTAACGCCTATGGGGCAGCGCCCCACAAACACAAAACAACTCAGCAAGAGATGCTTGTTTTAGTCGGAAGAAACAACCGAGGAAGATTCGGAAGAAGAAGGGAGCTTTTCGAGGATCACAGCGGTTCCATAGGCAAGGATCTCTGCGGCTCCGCCCATCAGCATACTTGTGGTGAGATGTGTCCCGATTACAGCGTTTGCGCCGAGTTGAACGGCTTGTTCGACCATCCGATCCAGCGCTTGTTCGCGGCTTTCGGCCATCAGTTTGGTGTATTCGAGGATCTCTCCGCCTGCGATGTTCCGCAGCACAGCGAGGATATCGACGCCGATATTGCGGGCGCGGATGGTGTTTCCACGCACAAAGCCGAGGACTTTCTTGATGCGGTAGCCTTCGACGTGTTCGATGGTGGTCAAGAGGAGTTCGTGTCGGAACCCCGTGGTTGCCCCTGTCTTGGACTTGATCAAGTGTTTTTCTTTCACTGGTCGATCTCCCGATATGGATCGTGTTGCAGACCGCGCACACGAAAAAATAGAACACGCGCCAACAGCGCAAAGACGCCGATCCCCATCAATCCCACCCCAAGTTTGAGCAACACAGGGACTTTGGGATCGGCCATCAGATGATACCCGCCAAATGCAAAAAAGATCAGCGCCCCCAAACATAACAACAACAAAGCCACACCGTCAAAGCGTCGGATCGTTGGCGTCGGGCGGATCGGCTCGATCAGAGCCTGCGAGAGGATGCGCTGGCGAAGACCATCCGTCGATGCCTTGATCGCAAGAAAATCGTCCAACGCGGCCTGTTCTTCGGGATGTTCGAGAAGATAAGCATCCAGTTCTTTTTGTTCGAGCGCCGATATCCGACCATCCACCGCTTTCATGATCAGTGCTTCATAGTATTCTTGTGTTTGTTTTGTCATGCGTTTTTCTCTCTTCTCAGGTCATCCAACCGAAACTGCGGATCATGAAGCAGCACTTTGCGCAGCGCCTGACGCGCACGATAAAGCCGACTCATCACCGTCCCCACAGGGCATCCGAGGATATCGGCGATCTCCTCGTAGCTGAGATCTTGAAAGTGCCGTAGTTCGAGGATATCGCGCATCTCTTCGGGGAGTTGAGCGATGGCGTGGTTGATCGCGGTATGTTGTTCGTGTGCAGCCAGACGCGATTCTGCCGAAGAGTCGGAAGAGATCGCTTCGGAGAATTGTTCTTGTGGGGCGTGTTTGCGCTGACGCAGACGATCCAAGCAGTGATTTTTGAGGATGCGATAAAACCACGGATAAAAGGGCTGTGCAGGATCATACTTGTGCTGCGCAGCGAAGGCGCGTGCAGCGGCTTCTTGGCAAGCATCGCGGGATTCTTCGGCATCGCCAAGGATGCGAAATGCCGCGATATAGGCACGTTGCAAAGAAGAAGAGATCGCATGGTAAAGAAAGTCCGTCATGGGTGTGCCGTAGGTGAGGGGTCAAAAAAAACCACTTGCTCTTGCTGTACGCACAAAGAAGTGGTTTATTCCTTGCGCGGCCAAAGTGACGCACAAACGCAGAGGGTTCTCATGCAAAGCAAAGTATGTAGGTTCGGATGGATCGGTCTTGTGGGTATCTTGGCTTGGGCGAGTGGCTGCAAGCGCGGCGGTGAGGAAGGGTCGATCAACCCCGTGTTTGCGACATTTCAAGCGGCAGAGTCGTCTGTGTGAAACACCTGATCACTCCGCCAATACGGGGTCAAGGAGCGACAATCTATGGTGAGGTATGGGGCGCTGCCCCATACGCGCCTTGTTAAGGTGGAAACCTCGTAGAGTCGGTCTTGATCGCCTTTTTTTTTCTCCCCCCCTCAATCCCCCCGTGAACGGGGGGAAGTTGGAACGGGCAGCGTCTGCGTCTCGTGCAAACAGCGTGCGTCATGAAAAAACAAAATCCCCGCTGCTTCCGACTTTCGCTCCCTCCCCTGTTCACGGGGGAGGGCG
>JAKLKB010000213.1 GCA_023150835.1 Myxococcota bacterium
ATTAAAACCCGCCCGTTTTGTGATCGTACAGAGGTAGTGGCAGCCCCCTGTGGCTGCCCAATAATCGGGCGTCTATGTATTAAAACCCGCCCGTTTTGTGATCGTACAGAGGTAGTGGCAGCCCCCTGTGTTGCCCAATAATCGGGCGTCTACGTATTAAAACCCCGCCCGTTTTGTGATCGTACAGAGGTAGTGGCAGCCCCCTGTGGCTGCCTAATAATCGGGCGTCTACGTATTCGCACACATCACTTGGATATCGTATCGTCGCCTCCGTCACAGGAGACATAAAGAACAGGAGTCAGGAGTATGTTGCGCAAGATGGCAGTGTGGCTGGTGGGCTTGGTGCTGTTGGCGGGTGTGGTGGGGTTGGAGGCGCGAAGCAAGGGTGAGATCGTGTTGGAGGTTGTGGGAGAAGGGCAGAATGTAGGCGCGCAAAAGCCGGGTGGGAAGGTGGTTGCGGTGTTGGTGGGGATCAACACGTACAAGGACGATCGGTTTCGTCGGCTGCGGTATGCGGAAAAAGATGCGCGGGATATGAAGAAGTATCTGCTTTCGATGGGTGTGAAGTCTCGGGATATCAAGCTATTGGTGGGGCAGCAAGCGACGCGGCGAGCGATCCAGCGCGCATTGTATGTATGGCTGCCGAAGAAGGTAGGCCCGAAGGACGGGGTGTTTGTGTTCTTTAGTGGACATGGCGAAAAGTGGGGCGTGAAGGACTATATCGTGCCGTACGATGCAGAAGCGGATGCGTTGGAGATATCGGGATTGTTGGGTGCTGCGGTGGAGCGTTCGTTGAATCGGCTGCGTGTGCGGCAGCAAGTGTTGGTGTTGGATACGTGCTTTAGTCGTGCGATAGCATCGGAGTATGTGGCGATGATGGCGAATGTGCGACCGCGAAGCAACTTCTTGCCGAACACACACTTGAAGCGATTTCAAGGGCGTGGGCGTGTGGTGTTCGCGTCGTCGGATGGAAATGAAGTGTCGCTGGAGCCAAAGAACCTAGGGAATGGGCTGTACACGCACTACTTCTTGAAAGGACTACGAGGGGAAGCGGACAAGGACGGAGACAAGTGCATCACAGCGCGAGAAGTCCACGATTATGTGAGCGTCAAGGTCTCGGTACACGCAAAGGGAAAACAAACGCCCGCATGGGATCAAAACAGCACAAAAGAGATCTTATTGGTGCGGATGCCGGGGTGTGGGCAACGGGTGGCCTCGACAGGAACGAGTGGAACGGGCGGTAGCAGCGGAACGCCTCCAAGCGGCGGAGGGTGGGGCGTGTTGGTGGTGTCGGCAGATGTGGGGGGCGTGGAGGTGTATGTGGGCCCTGTGTACAGGGCGCTTCTGCTGAAATCGGGAGAGAGAACGCGGTTGCGGCTACGAGCGGGACAGCACGAAGTGACGTTGAAGAAGCAGGGCTATAAAGACCAGAGCGTGCTTGTGCAAGTCGAAGCAGGCGGAGAACTGCCGTTGGAAAGGCGGATGATCCGAGATGATGCGGAGGCGGTGGTGCAACGTCCGACACCGCCAAGACAACCGCCCCTTGTGGCATCCGCGCAACCGAGCCGTGCGAGTTGGCCAACAGAGCCTAGTGCAGGGCAAGGACATCAGTTCATGGTGAAACGACAGACCTTCAGGGTGCGATGGATCCCCGCAGGTTCGTTTGTGATGGGGAGTCCAGAGAACGAGTCGGGGCGTGATAGTGATGAAGGGCCACAGCGGAGTGTCACGATTAGCAAAGGGTATTGGATGCTAGAGAGCGAGGTGACACAAGGGCAGTACAAGGCGCTGATGGGGTCGAATCCATCGCGTTTCTCGTCGTGCGGCGACAACTGCCCTGTGGAGCGGGTGAGTTGGCATCAAGCGCGGGCGTTTGCGGATAAGCTGTCGAGAGTGCAAGGTCTTGCACCTTGTACGACGACGGGCAGGGGGATTTTTCGGTGCAAAGGATGGCGGTTGCCAACGGAAGCAGAGTGGGAATACGCAGCGCGAGCGAGAAGTACAGGAGCGCGGTATGGGGAGGTCGACGATGTGGCTTGGTATGGTGGCAATAGCAAGGGCAAAACGCATCCGGTGGGCAAACAGAGCGCGAATGGTTGGGGATTGAAGGATATGTTGGGGAATGTGTGGGAGTGGACAATGGATGTGGAGGGTTCGTACGCAGGTATGTCTACGCAGGATCCACTACGTAGCAGTGGCAGTACGAAGCGGGTGTTTCGAGGTGGTAGGTGGGCCTCCGTCGCGAGGTTCGTGCGCTCGGCGTTTCGCTACTTCAGTGCGCCGACGTATCGCGGCTACTTCCTCGGTTTCCGTTTGCTCAGGTACTGACGCTTGTCCCTTTTACCCTTTTTCCCTTGGCCGAACGCAGGCGAGGTCTACGTAGAGGGTGGTGGCGGAAGTGGCCGAAACGGAGACGCGGGAGTCTGAAGCGAAGAAAGCGCAGCAAGCGGAGCGTTAAGCGGAGCGGCAAGCGACCGAAGCGGAAGACCTCCCGCAAGGCGAAGAGAAGGCCTCGATGAGAAGGGGGGTTTGGGGGGAAGTCCCCCCAACGATTCTGGCGGGGGTGAGATTGCGGACAGTTTGAAATGGGCTGCGGACAGTGTATGTTCCGATCATGGGTCTGTTTGGAGGTGTAGCATGAGGTCGCGGATTCGGGTGTTTGGGTGGTTGTGTGGAGCAGCGGTGCTGTGTTGTGTGGGGGCGTGTGAGCCGACGAAGCCGCCTGTTCCAGCGGTGGGTTGGGATGGAAAGATCTACGAACTACCGATACCCGAGCGTTCGGCGACTTGTGCGGTGGCGGAGAGTGCAGAGAAGTTGAAGCCGTGTGCGGAGGGTTCGGGAGCCTTTGGGTTTTGGCGGATCGATGAGCAAGGGCTGCCGGCGTATGAGTACACGCTAGACCAACGCAGCGATCCCAAGGCGTTTTACAAACATTCTCGGAACAAAGAGCCGCGCACCCATCTTCATCAGATCGGAAACGACCGACTCAACGGGATCGCATACAACGAAGGCTATGTCGAGCTGATGAGCCAAGAGCGCGGTGTGACTTACCACAATCGCTTTGATGAAAAGTATCGCAACTACACAGGCGGTTTTTCTTTGCTCGAAGAAGACGGGGTGGTGTGGAATACGGCGCAGCGTTGGATGCCTGCGGAAGCCAAGGCAAGGCGAGTATTTGGGGCGGGTTATGTGACGTATATCACGCAGTATCGGGGGATTCGGTTGACCAAGACGATCCATGCGGCCTCGGGTGATCTGCCTGCGCTGGTCAGCGATGTGGTGATCGAAAACCTTACGCCCAACCAGCGGGAGATCCGGCATTACGAGTATTGGGATGTGAATCGCCATCAGGCGGTGTTTCAACCGCTGCGCACAAAAGAGGCGGGAGATGCAGGAGATATCGAGCGAGATCTGTTGAACAAAAGCTTTACGCAAAAAGTGCAATGGGACGCCAAAGCCCAACGTGTGTGGGTGGAGTTTGTCAAAAAGCCCGATATCAGCGTCCCTGCAAAAGAGGCCGTCTCTACGGCTGATCTGCATCCCTCGCCGATCTTTTTGGCGGCGGTCGCTCCATCCGCAGTCGTCGAAGCCAACGATCTTTTTACTGATCAATCAGCTTTTTGGGGACAGGGCGGCCCGACACAGCCCGAAGCCGTCAAGCAACGCGCTCAAGGCTCGCTGCTCGAACAAGGCGAAGCCTTCCGCCAAAATGCGATGTTTGCGATGCGCCACAGTCTTTCTATCGCCCCCAAAGCAACGCTCTCGCTGCGTTTTGTGTACGGTTATCTGCCAAGCGGCCACGATGCCAGCTTTTTGCAGCGATATGCCGATCCCGAAACACAGCAGAAGCCGCACATCCAACGCTTTCAGGACAAGTTGGCCTACTTTGTCGCGCCTGATGCGCCGTTTCTTTCGCGGGAAGTGCCTTGGCACGCTTACAACCTGCTTTCGTCGGTCAACACGTTGGACTACTTCAAAGCGGCGGTGACACCGCAGGGATCGGCGTATCTGTACTTGCATGGATTTGATGGAGCGCCCCGCGATCATGCGCTGTTTTCGATGCCGTTGGTGTATCTGCGCCCTGATCTGGCACGCGGCAACTTGCGCTTGATCATGGGGATGACGCGAGCAGAAGATGGCGGTATCAGCTACAGCTATCACGGAAACGGATACTTGGAGAATGCGATCATCCACAAATATCCGTCGGATCTGGATATCTTCTTTTTGGCGTCGATGGCAGAATATCTCGCCGCTACGGGAGATCGGGCCTTTTTGAAAGAAAAGATCGCTTTTCACCCCGGCAATCAAAACGAGTTCGCAGGAAAGCGCCCTTCGTATGTGAAAGACGATACGGTGTTGGATCACATCCGTTGTGCATTTTATCATCTGAAAGGGTTTGTAAAGCGCGGACCGAACGGCTTGATTCGGATCTGGGACGGCGATTGGTCAGACGGGATCGTCTGGGAAAATGGCGAAAAGTACGATGCCAACAAAAGCATCCAGTCTGGGGAATCGATCCCGAATACGCAGATGGCCTTGTATGCGCTGCCTTTGATGGCCGAAGTGATCGAGCCGGATGATGCGGTGCTTGCGGGAGAGATGCGGGCCTTTGCAGCGGAGCTATTGGAGCCGATCCGAAAAGAGTTTTTGGGGAAGTATTTTGCGCGGGCATGGCTGCGAGATCGCAATGATCAGCCTGTTCATGTGGGGGTGGGCGGTGTGGATTTGGAGTCGCAGCCTTGGGGGATCATGGCGGAGCAGATCCTCGATCCTGCCCAAAAGACGGCGCTGCTCGACCACATACACGAGCGGCTGGACAAGGATTCACCGATCGGACCGCCTTTTACGCCCGGGGGCGCGGTGTGGCCGGCGATATCGCAGCTTGTGACGTGGGCGTATGCGCTTCATCAACCCGAACGGGCGTGGCAGACGCTGCTTCGACAGACGTATCATGCACACGCGACGCAGTGGCCGGATCTCTGGTTTGGGATCTGGTCAGGGGCCGATGGTTTCTTTTCCAAGTCGGGCAATGCGTGGGATAGCGTCGCTACGCCGATGACGGACTGGCCTGTGATGAACCTGAACCAAGATGCGATGTTTTTGCTCGGTTTGTTGCGGGTGGCAGGGATCCGACCCCATCGCAAGGGCATCTTGATCCAGCCGACAGGAGCGCCCAAGACTTTTTCGCTGAAGTTTCCGCTGGTGTCGTTGACGGTCGAAGCAAAGAGCGCAAAGGGCGAATACACCGCAGCCAACGACGGCGAAGTTTGGCTGTATTTCAATGCACCGTTTGGACAGACCTTGAAACAAGCGACGTTGCAAACAGCCCAAGGGACGGAGATCTTGACGGGTGCAGGGCCGTTGGGGAAAGCCGTACAGGTCAAAACAGGCGAGATCGTGCGTTATACGATCGCTTGGTGAGGGGATGGCGGATTATACGAGATCCGCCCGTTTTGTGATCGTAAAAATGGTGGGGCAGACAGGTGTGGCTGCCTAAGAATCGGGCGATCCGCCCGTTGTGTGATCGTAAAAATGGTGGGGCAGACAGGTGTGGCTGCCCAAGAATCGGGCGTCTAGGCGATATCTTACGAGCACACTTCGCTCGGATATCGTATGAGAGGGTGTCTAAAACAGTGAGATCTTTTGGATGTGTACACAGAAACATCGAAGGAATGGACGTCTTGTGATTCCCCTCACCCCAAGAGGCAACACTTCTCAGCGAGGGCAACCGCGCATGGTTGCCCCTACGTGTCGGA
>JAKLKB010000032.1 GCA_023150835.1 Myxococcota bacterium
CGCTGCCCGTTCCAACTTCCCCCCGTTCACGGGGGGATTGAGGGGGGGAGAACAAAAGAAAAGGCGATCAAGACCGACTCTACGAGGTTTTCACCTTAACCTAACGCCTATGGGGCGCTGCCCCACGCCCCGCAAGGGACCGAAGGCCACTTGACCCCGTATTTGCGGGGTGTTCCTACGCTTTTCACACAGGCAACGGCTGCGCTTGGAGTGGTGCGAACACGGCTTTTTCGGTGTGTGTTGCTTTCGTCGTTGTGGATGGCGTTGGGAAGGGGGTTTTGGGGGAGAGGAAAAGCGTGGGTGCGTGGTGAGTGTTTTGAGGAAGGGAGTTTTAGTTGAGGAGTGCGAAGAGTTGGTTGAGTTGGCGTTCGAGTTTTTTGGCGGGTGCGAGGCCGAGGTTGCGTTGTTGGATGATCTCGCGGAGTTGAGATTTGGCTTCCATACGGCGGAGGCTTTGATCGCTTTTGTCTCGCTCACAGCGATAAGCGCGATGGCTTTGGGGTTTGAGTAGGTGCGATCCGATGGGAGGTTCGCCGATCTGGATCTCGCCGCTTGCGACGCGCTCTTTGAGAGTGCTGGCTTGTTGCAAGGTGGTTGCTTTGCCAACGTGGTTGGTTTGAGTGGAATGGGCTGCTTTGTTGTGGGCGGCCCATTCGGGGGTTTGGGAGTGTGCGCTTTTGGCCGTGTTGGATTGTGCGGCTTTGGGCGGTGGTGGTGGAAAGTCCGAAGGCACCGCTTGTTTTGCCGGCGGTGGTGGAAAGTCCGAAGGCACCGCTTGTTTGGTGACAGACGCTCCTTTGTTGGTGGGCAGAGCAGGTGCTTGTGCGGTGCCTGCGGAACCCACCGCACCGGGGGGAGGTGGTGGAAAGTCAGGTAGTGCGGGGGCTTGGCTTTCGCCTTTGGTGGTTTCTTGGGCGGCTTTTTGTTCGAGGGCCTTTTGGCGAAGCGCACGAGCATCGATGCTGATCTCGGTTTTTTCTTGGCCACGATACGAACGGCTTGCGGCTTGACGGGCCGGTTGGTTGGGCGCTTTGTTGAGCGAGCTTTGTTCTTTCGTGGCAAACTGATCGGTGGGTTGACCTTCTGTTTGCGGTGTTTGCGGTGCTTGCGGGCCTTCTGTCCGTGTGGTGGACAGCGGGCCGCCTGCGTTGGGGGCGGCGGTTCGACCCGCCAAAGCAGAAAGAGGATTGCGCTGACCGTTGAAAGATTCGGAGGCGACCATGACAGACTCCCGATAGCCCGAAGGCAAAGAAAAGGGTTATTGAAAAGGTGAAGGACTCGGTGCAAGGGGAGGACCGCGTATCCCTGAATGTTCGGGCTTGGCGATCCTCCCCACAGGCTGGGATTATCGGAGGTTTTGGATGAAGGATTGGAACATCTTGTCTTGGTGAGAAAGAATGGACATCAAGAACTGGAACATCTGCTCTTTTTGTTGCATGGCTTCTTTGTATTCCATCATCAGCATCTCGCGGTCGCCACCCGATTCTTTCAGTTTATTGATTTGCTCTTGGAGCGCGTCTTTCTTCGCTTTATCCGTTTCTTTGCTCATCTGCTGTTCGAGTTCGCGGATTTGGGATTGGACTTTTCCGCTGTTGTTGAGTTTTTGCTTCAGATCTTCGACGCGCTTGTTGGCGTCTTCCAACATCCCGTACTGCTCCTTCGTGATCGGACCATCGCCGCGTTGCAGGGGTGAGCTTGGTGCAGAGGGTTGGCCGTTTGGAACAGAGGGCAACGACGGAGTCGGGCTGTTCGGAACAGAGGGCAACGACGGAGCCGGGCTGTTCGGAACAGAGGGCAACGACGGGGGCAAACTGGGTGCGGTTCCTTGTCCGACGTTCGTGGTGCCGTTGAGAGCTTTGTCGAACATCGGGTGGCTGATCACTTTTTTGAGTATGCCAGCGATGCCTTGCGGAGTGTTGGGATCTTGGGCGATTTGTTTGAGCGACTCTTTGATTTGGGGGCCCGTCGCTGTTGAACCGCCGTTTTGGGCCATCTGAAGGGCGTTTAGAACCGAGAACAAGGTTTGCAGCGCGTGTTCTGTGGCCTTGATGGTTTTTTCTTGGTATCTATGCCCGCAGCCCGGACGTTTGGGAGCTTCTGTTTGGGGAGTGCCCTCCTGCTTTTTGGGTTCGAAGCTGTCGCTGCTGCCTTGGTTTGGAGCAGGGGGTTGGGATTTTTTAGCTTCTTCGGCTTTTTTAGCTTCTTCGAGCTGTTTGGCCTGTGCTGCTTGCATTTTTTGGGTGTAGGCAGCGATATCCGCTCTGGTGATCTTGCCGTCTGCTTTTCCATCGGCGGCGGAGTCAAGCGTGTGGAAAGCGGCTGCGTTTTGCAACAGAATGTTTGCTGCGTTGCGGATCTCGATGTTTTCGTGATTTTTGAGGTGGTGTAAGTCGTTTGTATGGATTTCTCCGTCGTCTCGATTGTGGAGCCATGCCCCTGCGTTATCGAACTTTTCGAAGTATTTGTTGAGAGTCTCTGTCGCCTGATCAATCTGGCTTTTTGGAGGAGGGTTGTAAGACTGGCAAGAGTGGTAGTGGGCTGCGGTGTTGGTGTTGTTTTGAACGCTCATGGTAAGGTCTCCTTTGTTTGGGTTCCGCGCTTTGGCGGGGGTTTGTTTTGTCAGCGTGTCTTTTTGCTTGTCTTCGCTGTGTACGCAGAGGCATAAGGGCAAAGGATATGCCGCCGCTTGGCATCTTTGTAGGTGGCTGATTCAAAAGGGAGATCGTTTTTTGATCCAGCGGATCACGCAGGCGATTGTCCAGAGATCGACGGTGTTGTGTTTGAGGTGTGGACGGTCGGGGTGGGGGGCGTTGTTTTGGATCTGGACACTTTGGGCAAAAGAGAGCCGCTTGTGTGCGTCGATGTGCTGTGATCAACAGATCGTGCGGTGATCGAAGGGCGGTGGATACGTGGTGATCAACAGATCGCGTAATGCTCAAATGGCCGTGGATACGTGGCGATCTTCTGATCGCTGATCTGTGCGGTGATCAGAGTAGGACTGCTCTGTGCGGTGATTAGATAGGACTTACGCAGTTGCCAAAAAAAGCCGTGTTCGCGACACTTCAAGCGGCAGTGCTGTGGGTGTGAAACACCACCGCTCACTCCGCCAAACACGGGGTCCATCGAGCCGCGCCCTTGGCAGTGGGGCGTGGGGTGAAACCCCATGCGCGCCTTGTGAAGCTATGGTTGGCCCCCCACCCCACTTACGCGGTTGGGCTGATTTGGTTGGGGTTCACCCCATACGCGCCTTGTTAGCGCTGTAGACACTTGAAAAGACAAAAAAAGGAGTGGTGTTGGATCGGATTGATCTCGGGGAAAGGCAAGCGGACTTGCTTTGGGAGCGAATCGATTTGGAGAAAAGGCAAGTGGAGATGGTGTTGGGTCGGATTGATCTCGGGGAAAGGCAAGTGGAGATGGTGTTGGGTCGGATTGATCTCGGGAAAAGGCGAGTGGAGGTGGTGTTGGGTCGGATTGATCTCGGGAAAAGGCAAGTGGAGATGGTGTTGGGTCGGATTGATCTCGGGAAAAGGCAAGTGGACTTGCTATTCGTGAAGATTTTTTTGGAAAAAGTCTATTTGTACTCTTGAAAGCTGCTTCGCAGAGGCGAGGGGGGAGAGGAATGCGGATGGTTCGAGGAGATCGTTGTATGCTTGCCCCTCTCTGCGCGGCGAACCTTGTTTGCGTCCGCGTGGAGAGGGGTGGCCCGAAGGGCCGGGCTGAGGTTGTCTTACAGGGGTACAAATCGTGTGACGCTCACTCCGTCACTTGTGCGACACTCCTCTCCCTGTGACGCTCGCAAAGCCTCGCAAAGCCGCAAGAGGGAGGACGGCAGAAAGCCCGATTGAACAGAGAAACCCTGTCGCTATGCTTTTAGCACTTTCAACACTTTCCATGCTTTCCGTGCTTTGCGAAGCGCGCAACTCCCGTTGGTCGTTGTGCGTGGACTCTTCTTTGCAGCATCCCCTGCCTGTACCCGCGTTTTGTACCCCTGTTCTAGCCCTCCCCTGTTCACGGGGGAGGGAGAGAAAGTCGGAGGCCGCGAGGTTTTGGTTTTCCATGCTGCACGCTGTTTGCACGAGAGAGCGTCTTTGCCTGCTCCCACTTCCCCCCGTTGGCCGGGGGGAATGAGGGGGGCGACAAAAGAAATAGCGATCCTCCTCGATTCTCCGATATTTCCGCCTTAACAAGGCGCCTATGGGGTGACACCCCACCAAACCATCCAACCGCGTAAGTCCTCTCTAATAGGACTTACGCAGTTCGATACGAAAAAGGCCCACGTTCGGGCGTGGGCGGTTCGCGAACCGCCCCTACAACGTTCTGATATCTCAGGGTTTCCCTTTTCAACTGCGTAAGTCCTATTAGAGTAGAACAGAGCTGTACGCTGATCCGAGCGGAACAGATCGGTGATGCGTCGAACTTTGCGATCACACGACGGGCGGATTGCGCAGGATGCGGTCGCCAAAAAAAGCCGTGTTCGCGCCGTTTCAAGCGACAGAGCCGTTGTTTTGAAAAACCTGTGATCTATTCGCCAACATGGGGTCAAGGGGCGATAGTCTATGGCGGGGTTTGGGGCAGCGCCCCACAAAAACCAAATAATCCCCCCACAAAAACCAAATAATCCCCCCATAAAAACCAAACCATCGAATAGATGGGCTTTATCGAATTGAAGTCTTGTGATGGGAGAGCAGAGGAGAGGAGAGGAGAGGAGAGGAGAGGAGAGGATAGAAAAGCAGGGGGGATAGAAAAGCAGAGGAGAGAGAAGGGGGAGATGTGGAGAGGGCGGATGGTGGGGGAGATCAGGCGGCGAGTTTTTGGAGTTGTTGAAGTTGTTGTTGGAGTTGTTGGGTGGCTTGGGAGAGTTGCTGTTGTGTGCTTTGGGCGTTTTTAGCGGCAGATTGGGCGTTTTGGAGGATTTGTTGAATGTTGGTGCCAGAGAGCAGTTGAAGGATCTGGAAGGGTTGGAGGCTTTGTGCGAGGCGAGCGAGGTCTTCTTGTTTGATCTGGCTGTTGGTGCTGAGTTTGGCGAGAGATTGGCCGATATCGCCGGATGCAAAGGCTTTGACGAAGCTTTCGGCGAGGGAGGTGATCTGCGAAAGCGCGGAGAATGCGGGATCTTTGGCGATAGGGCTTTGTTGGAGTGCGCCGAGAGCTTTTCCAAAGGAACCTTGCGCGAGACCTTGTGCGATGTTGGCGATGGTTTGGAGCCATGAGAGACCTTGTTGGAGGCCGTTGTTGTTGGGCGTGCTGGTGCTTTGGGTGAGTTGTTGTGTACCTTGTTGGAGACTGCCGCTTTGGGCGGCTTGGAGGAGCTGTTGGAGTGGCTTGCTTTGGAGGATTTGGGAGAGGACATCTTGGAGCGAAGGAGATTTGCCGCTGGTGGATTGCGCGGATTGTGCGATGGATTGTGCGGCTTGGCCGAAGAATTCGGCGACTTTTCCGAAGGTGGGGTTGTTGAAGAATTGTGCGATGCCATCGCCGAGTTGAGAAAGTGTTTTGTTGAGGCTGCCATCTTTGGCTCCTTGGATCAGGGCCATGACAGGCTTGGCGAGTCCGAGAAGTTGTTGGACGGCGGGGTCTTTGGCGAAGCCTTGGGCGGCTTGCATGACGGAAGCAAGGCTCTTTTCGAGGTCTCCGCTGGCGATCTTTTGTTGGAGTTGCTTACCTTGTTCGGCCACTTTTTTGACTTGGTTGGCGGGGGCGGATGCTCCGAACTGACTGGCGATCTGTGTCGCTCCTTGAAGGGCCGCACCATAACGCCCATGCACAAGGTGGTTGACCGTTTGAACACCTTTGCTGAGGTTGTCCGTCACTTTTTTCACGCCATCGCCCAGCCCCATATCGCCCAATCCACCGACCACTCCCGCAAGTCCTGCAACAAACCCGTCCCAATTTCCTTTCGCCGCGCTTTGGATGGATTGTGCCGCACCTTGGGCAAGTTTGACGCCTTTTTGGACATAACCCATGACTTGATCGAAGCCTTTGCTGATCTGTTCGATGCTTTTGCTGGCGGCGTCCCCCGCGCCTTTTGCGAGTGCGCCTGCGCCTTTCAATGCGGCTCCCCCTGCGCTTGCAACGCCCGAGGCCACGCCCTCAAGGATGCCAAACACCGCTTTCATCGGATCACCGCTTTGCACAGCAGCGATGATCTCTTTGACAGCTTTGACCACCGCAACCGTCACTTTGATGCCGATCTCTAGGGCTTTTCCGATGGCGGGGCCCACGAACGGGATCGCTTTGGTCAGCGCGCTCAAGGCTGCGTTGCCAAGGGCTTCCCAGTTGCCGTCTTTGATCGCCGTGATCACGCCATGCACCAACTCAAGGCCCGCGCAGATCAAACTCCCCATCCCCGGGATGATCATGTCCAAGAAAGGTTGGAGGACTTGGGCGATGGTCTTGAGAACCTCAAAGACTTTTTGAAACGCCTCGGCGATGTGATCCCAAATCGACTTCGGTTTATCGGCCTTTTTAGCATCTTCGGCCTTTTTAGCATCTTCGGCCTTTTTAGCATCTTCGGCCTTTTTAGCATCCTCGGTGGATTTGGGTGCTTCGGTGGATTTAGGTGCTTCGGTGGATTTAGGTGCTTCGGTGGATTTAGGTGCTTCGGTGGTGGGTTGTTTGCTCTGGTTGTCGAACTGTGCGAGGCTTTGTTTGCTCTGGTTGTCGAACTGTTCGAGGCGTTGTCGTTCGGCCTCTTTGGAAGCAGGGGATTGGCCGTCAGGACCGGGCATGAGGGAAGGCATCGAAGGGGTTTCTGGTTTGCTGGTGGGGAAGTCGAGAGGAAGAAGGGGGCGTTCGTTTTCGCCGGACATGGGCCAACTTACGGGGAATTTGGGGATCTCTTGTTTGGGGAAAGGGAAGGGGGTGGGGTCGTTGGGGCTGGGCATAAGGGGGGCTTTGGGTTGAAAAGGAGCGGGCTCAAGGAGTTGGAGTACGCCCAACAAGGCATCGCAGAGTTTGTCGAATTGTTGAAGACCTTGTTGGTAGCCTTCTTTGGTGGGGGGGAGCTTTTGTTGTTCGAGAGATTGGAGCTGTTGTTCTAATTTGTCGAGTGCTTGTTTGAATTGCGGGCTGTGAAGGATACGTGCGAGATCGGGGAGCAAGATCCCTTTTTTGGGATCGAGGACATCGCGGAGTTGTTGGACAAGTGATCTTCCGATCGTCGCGATCTCTTGGAGGGCGGGTGGTGTGGTGGCTTCTTTGGATTGGAGTCCTTGCACGACACGGAGGCTGGCTTGCAGGGAGGCTTGGGCGGGAGTGGCGTTTCGCAAGGCTTGAGCGGTGTGCGTGCGTTCTTTGGAGGCGTTGGGAGCGGGGCTTTGGGTGGTTGAGGCGTGTTGGAAGCTGTTGTTTTGGGGGGCTGCTTCGGTTTGAGTTTGTGATGCGGAAGTGCCGTTTGATGCGGATGTTGCGGGCGTTTTCGTGGCGGTGGTTTCGGCCTTTGGAGTGGTTTGGCTGGATGGAGCGGCTTCGGTGTGACGCGCTGCGTCGTTTTTGTAAGGCGCATAAGCGGGGGTTTGGGGTTGATTGTGTACGCTGGCCATAACAGGTCTCCTTTGCTTTTGATTTTTGGGTGGCTTGTCTGCTTTTTTGGGGCACCGTGTTTGTCTGCGTGGCGGCAAAAGCAAGGGGAGCGCCGTGTTGTGCTGAATCGTTTATCTACTTGTTTTTTGTGCTGATTTTTTGATTTATGCGAGGTCGTCCGAAGCGAAAGAGGGTGGAGTTTGTGTGTGTTGTGTGGTCGGGTGTCCAAAACGTAGGCAGCGGACTGGACAGAATACGTGATAGGCAGACAGAAAGTGGAGGAGCGGGGTGCGGTCGATGAAAGCGCGGCGTGTTGTGGCGGTGGGCGGGAGTGGGTGGGTTGGGTGGACTGGCACAGATGATGCGAAGGGGCGTGCCATCAAAAAAAGCGGGCCTTCACAAAGAAGGGCCGCAAAAGAAACGCGACGTATCAAGAACACGCGCAAAGAAGAGAAAGATGGAGGTTGAGATGAATCTCGTTCAAGAGCGATTGTTTGCCCACCGTTACGCATCAACACTGACGGATCTACTGCGCGAATTGGCCGCAGCTCCCGAGTCCTTAGAAGCAATGCAAGAATGTTATCCAGCGCTGTGGGATGATTTGGCGGACAATGGTTTTGCGTGTCTGGATATCGAGCATTATCGGCAATCTTTCGAGATCTTTCAGTTTTTGGTCGACCATCAACCGCACGATCCTTCTTTTCAAGCGGGTTTGGCGGATAGTCAAAGCGGCCTCAAGCATTACCTCGAAGCAGCGGCGGCTTACGAAGAGACCATCCGTCAAGCGCCCGATATACCCGAAGCCTACGTCTATTTGGCGGAGATCTACATGATGCTTGCGCAGCACGAACACGCACGGCCTTTGCTGGAGGAAGTGATGCGTATGACCGAGGGGGGATTTGAACACCCGATGCGTAGTGCCGCCGAGCGGTTGATGGTGTTCATTCGTGAAGCTATACAAGCCTCGCAAGCCCCGAACTGATGGGGCAGATGGCTTGTTGGCGAGAGAATGAATGGATTGTGGGGGAGGGCTGTGTGGAAGAGAGATTGGAAGATTTAGGGCAAGGGCAGCGGGGATGTGGGGGCATTGCGTTGTGTGAGGTCGCCATAGCCGAGTTGCCCGTAAGTGTTGACTCCCCAACACTTTGACCTGACGCACAGGTTTTGGTGCCAGCACAGGCATTTCCGCAACTTCCGCAATGTTGTTTGGAGGACGATGCGTCGACGCAGCCGCCCGCACAAAAAGATAGCGTTCCGGAGCAAGCGCAACTCCCCCCAGTGCATAAACGCGGCTGATCGCAGGGGCTGCTGCATGCGCCGCAATGGGCGACAGAGGTTTGTATATTGACACAAGCTCCATCACAAAAAGCCGTCCCTTGGGGGCATTGGCATGTACCGTTGTTGCAGATCTTTCCTCCTGTGCAGGCTTGTCCGCATCCCCCGCAGTGAGCGCTGTTGCTGTTGGTATCGACGCAGCCGCCTGCACAAGCCACCTGCTCGCTCGGGCAATTGAGCGCACACTTACCGTTGGAGCACACTTCTTGGGTCGCGCAAGCCTTGTCGCACCCGCCACAATGCGTTCCGCTCAATAACGTGTCTACACAAGCCCCGCCACAATCGGTTTTTCCGCTCGGGCATTTGCAAGCGCCTTCTTGGCAGGTCTTTCCGCCCGCACAGGCGTTTTCACAAGCTCCGCAATGGGTGCCACTGGCCTTGGTGTCCACGCAACTGCCCGAACAACGGACTTGTCCGCTGGGGCAATCGCTTTTGCGACAAAAGCCATCGACACAAGACAAATCTTTTGGGCAATCCGCGTCTTTTGCACAAGCACAACGGTCATCGGATGTTCCGTTGCAATCGTTGTCCAAGCCGCCGCATCGTTCAAAGTCCGGGGCCTTTGCGCCGTCACAGATTCCCCATTTGCGATCGACGCACTTTTGTTTTCCGAGTGGACACTCGCCCACCCTTTTCCTTTCTGGGCCGAGAGAACATTCCTGTTCTTTGCCGTCTTCGCAAAGGCAGCCTTCGTCCACGGAGCCGTTGCAGTTGTTGTCGATCCCATCGCAAGATTCAGAGGCCGCAGGGATCGTCATGCCATCACAAGCACCCCACACGCCTTTTTGGCAGGTTTGAACGAAAAGTGAGCGCAGTCCCGCTCCGAGGTGGGGCGGTTGTCGAGACCATCGAGGCAACGGGCTTTTGTGTTCTCAGGGAAATTCGCACCGACGTCTTCGGCCTTGCAGTCGCCCCAGACAAGCTCTTTGAGAGGATCAGGTTGCGCTCTTTGTTGGCCCCATTCACAAGCACCGGCTTTTTGTAAGAGCTTGCAGGGGCGGATATCGCCCTTGCGTTGGGCAGGATTGCGCGTAGTCGAGATGCAAGTGCCGCTGATGCAATAGCCTTCGTATTTGAGGTTGCTGCAATCGCAAGGTTGAGTGCACTTGAGGCCGCTGGTGTTGTACTCGCTGACTTGGATATCGTTGGTGCATTCAGCGCTTCCACCACCACACGCCATCTGTAGCCAAAGCAACAAGGTACATAAACCCACCGGATATCGAAGCCCCTTGGGCTGCCGTTCACGCATGTTGTTTCTCCGATTCTTCGAGATGTCTTTCTCTGATAGGACTTACGCGGTTGGTTTGTTTTTGTGGGGCGTCACCCATACCCCACTTCCTTAGCGCGGCTCTATGGGCCCCGTATCGGCGAAGAGATCGCAGGTTTTTCAACCAAACGACCCTGTCGCTTGAGCTTGTACGAACACGGCTTTTTTTGGGCAACTGCGTAAGTCCTATCAACCCTTGAAATAAAACTTATCAGATGAGAGACAACAGACTTTGGATGGTACGGGTGGGGGGTTGCGTAGAGCGGATGAGTTGTTTAGAAAGCAACGGCGCAGCGGTCGCTGTGGTGGGATGTTCGATCGATGTTAAATCGTGGGCTTTACTGTGGGGGATGGGCTGCGGTGGGTAGGGAGGCGAGGTTAAAAGCGCTCGGTGTATGGGTGAGTTTGGGCATGGATTTGAAACAGAGGCATAAGCTGCGAAAGCAGCATAGGCTGCGAAGGCAGCATAGGCTGCGAAAGCAGCGTGGTGATCGGAAAGCAGCGTGGTGATCGGAAAGTAGCGTGGTGATCGGAAAGTAGCGTGGTGATCGGAAAGCAGCGTGGTGCTCGGAAAGTAGCGTGATGCTCGGGAGGTTTGTGATGGGTAAGTTGTCGGTGACGGTGTTGTCGGGATTTTTGGGAGCAGGGAAGACGAGTGTATTGGAGCACATTTTGCGTGAGCGCGATGAGATGCGTATCGCGGTGATCGTGAACAAGCCTAGCGGAGCGGGTGTGGCCGATGCGTTGGCGCAGCAGGGAGAGGCTCCGTGTTCGGCATCAGATGGGGCGTGGGTGGAATTTTCGGACGGTTGTATTTGTTGCACGTTGCGAGAAGATCTGCACAAAGAGATCGAACGATTGGCGCGAGAGCAGCGCGTGGATCACCTGCTGATCGAGGCGATGGGGAGTGCAAGCCCGATCTCGATCGCGGAGATGTTTATGGAAGATCTGGAGGGGCCGTCGCTTTCATCGGTGGCAAGGCTTGATGCGATGGTGACGGTCGTGGATGCGCAAAATTTTCTGCGAGAGTACGAAGAAGCAGCATCGTTTGAAGAGCGCGGACTGGTCGAGGACGAAGACGAAGAGGACGAGGGGACGGTGACGGATCTGTTGATCGAACAAGTCGAATTTGCGGATGTGTTGATCGTCAATCAGATCGATCGGGTCGAACCCATCGAAGCGCAGCGACTGGTCGCGATCTTGCGTGTCTTAAATCCAAGAGCGGATCTGTTGTCAGCGGTGCAAGGGGCTGTTCCGTTAGAGCGGGTGCTGGGGACGGGGCGGTTCGATGCGGTTGAAACAAGCCGATCTGCGGGATGGATGAAAGCTTTGCAACAGACCCCTTCGCCAAGCAGCGATACCACCGCACCGACGAGCTTTGTGTACAAACGAAGCATTCCTTTCGATGCGCAGCGGCTTTGGGGGCTGATCCACGACGAGAACTTTTGGGCGGGCATCTTGCGCTCGAAAGGTGTGTTTTGGCTCGCCGCTGCACCCGACTTGATCTACGAATGGGATCAAGCTGGTGGCTCCTGTCAACTCTTTCCCACAACGACATGGAGCGGAGAACACACCCATCATAATCATCACGAACACACCCACCATTCGGGATGTTCACACGATCACGATCACGAACACGCCCATGAACACGGATGTTCGCACGATCACGAACACGCCCATGAACACGGATGTTCGCACGATCACGAACACGCCCATGAACACGGATGTTCGCACGATCACGAACACGCCCATGAACACGGATGTTTACACGATCACGAATACGCCCATGAACACGGATGTTTGCACACTCACGAGCACGGAGGTTCGCATCATCACGAACATACCCATGAACACACCCATGAACACGGATGCGCGGGGTGTTCGTGCGATGGTGCAGGCGGGTGTGAAGATGGAGAAGGGCAGGGGGGGATGGCGAAGGAGCGAGGCCAAGAACTCGTGTTCCTTGGGGTAGATTTGGATCGCGTGAGGATCGCGCAGCAGCTAGACGCTTGCTTGTTATCTCAGTCCGTGCAAGAGGCCGGAGAGTCGGCTTGGTTGGAGCTTCCGAATCCATTTCCTGTTCCCGAAGTGTGAGAATCTGCGGGCTAGGAGAGAGCGGAGAGGAATTCGCGCAAAGAGGGGAATCGGTCTTCTTTGGCTTTGGCGGTGGCTTTTTGGACGAGAGCAACGAAGTCAGGGGGGATCGAGGGATCGTAGGCGTGCAGAGAAGGGAGGGGAGTCGTGACGTGTTGTTGGAAGATGTGTTCGATGCTGCCTTGGAAAGGGAGGACGCCGGTGAGCATTTTGAAGGCAGTGATGCCGAGGGCGTAGATATCCGCACGGTGATCGACGGGCTGCCACATGATCTGTTCAGGAGCCATATAAGAGGGCGAACCTTCGGGCTTTTGTGCGCTTTGTACTTCTTTGTCTTTGGAAGGTTGGACAGCAAGGCCAAAGTCGCTGACTTTGACGTGGCCTCGGTGGTTCATTAGCAGGTTGGCGGGTTTGACGTCGCGGTGGACGATGCCGTGTTCATGGGCGTGATGGAGAGCGGAAGCGGTTTGATAGAGAATACGGCGTACGGCTTCAGAGGAAAATCGTGTATGTTTTTCAAGGAGAGAGTCGAGATTGCTTCCTTCGACCATCTCCATGATCAAGAAGACGGTAGCATAGGCTTCTTCGATGCCGTAGAGTCGGACGATATGGGGGTGTTGGAGTTGGGAGAGGATCAGGGCTTCGTCGAGGAAACGTTTGCGAAAAGCTTGGTCGTACGCGAGTTCGTGGGAGAGCATTTTGAGAGCGACGGGCTGTTGGGTGTCTTGGTGTTGTGCTGCGTAGACAAAGGCGGTGGTTCCTGCACCGATCTCGCGGAGGATGTGGATCTTTCCGACGTTGGTGATGGCCTTGCTGCTGCGGAGACGTTGCCCAAGGATAGCGGTTAAGAAGCGGGCCATCGGGGGGTGTTGTGCGCAAAGCGTCTCGACATCGCGTTTTTGGAGTTCAAGGCAGACACTTTTGCTGATCGACACAACATCGGCGCTGCGGGGGTTTCCTGTGAGGAGTCCCATCTCGCCGAAGACATCGCCGACACGAAGCGGGATGATCCGCATTGCCTCTCCTGCTCCGCCGCGCAAGAGGACTTGTACGTCTCCTTGGGCGAGGATGAACATACTTTCGCCTTCTTGGCCGCGTCGCATGATCACTTCGTTGGCATCGAACTTTTGGACGCTGACTTTTTGAGACAAGCGCATCAGACTGGTGCGCCCCATGCCTGAAAAGAATGCAAGATTGCGCAGAAATTCGCCGATTTTTCCCATGCCAAAGAGCTTTGCAAGATACCCGCCCATGGTGGACATACCAAAAAGCGAGTCCGTGTCTTCCTCGTCGTTGTCCTCGTCATCCTTGCCGTCCTCTGCTTGTGCGTGTTGAGCAAAAAGAGCGTTGGGTTCGGCATAGGGAGACGATGGAAGATCAGGCTCTTGTGGTGGGGAGGGGTGGAGGACGGGTAGCGGGTGGGGTGAGGTGGGAGTGAGGAAAGGCATCAGGCTTGGATCGGTTGTCATGCGAAGAAGGCCGGGGGATGGGGCGTGTAGAGCATGAGCGTTGTAATCTGGGTCGGGAGTTTGTGAAGTGCGGGCATGGCTGTGTGGGTCAGGATTTTGCGAAATATAAGCGTTGTTATTGTCATCATCGGGCTGCGAAGCATGGGCGTTGTGAGCATCGTAAGAAGGATACGAAGCATAGGTGTCTGGGTTGGGAGGATGCGGCGTGTAGGTGTTGTTGTCTTGGTCGTTGTGGGTGGTGTGTTGGAGATCTGTTTCGTGATGGGAAGGAGGATGGGTGTGGGTTGCTTGGTGAGGTGTGGGATGTTCGTGGGATGAAGGAACTGCGGCGACGATGTTGTCGTTATAGGCGATGTATTCGAGGGTAAGGCGTGGGTTGTGAAGGGCGTAAGGGTTGTGTGCGTGCGTAGCATCGGTGGGAGGGGAGAGATGGTGTGTGGGAGCGTGTTCGAGCGGGGAGGGTTGTTCGAGCGTGTGAGGTTGTTGCGAGGAGGCGTCGAAAGGAGCGATGGGTCCGATATGATAGAGGGTGGGTGCATCGTCGTCGTCTTCATCGATAGAAGTGTTTTCTTCGGTGGGGTAGTTGGATTGTGGATCGGTGGCGTGTAGGTTGTCGACTTGTTGTTGAGCGAGTTTTTGGATGATCTCGGCGTAGTAATTGCTGAGATCGACGGGAATGGTGGTGTTGAGGAGAGGATTCGCATCGGGTCGTGGGGGCGGTGGGTGTATGTGTGATTCGGGTGGTTTTTTTTGCATGGCAGGGTTCCTCGCCAAGAAGTGGAGATCGCTGTGGGCGTGACTGCGACCGCGTGGGCAGAGAAAGAGATCCCAAGAAGGAAGCGATGCCCGTAGTTTGCGGCAGCAAAAACATCATCATAGTGTACGTGGCAGGTTTTTTCCAGAGAGGCAGAGATCGCACGCACCCGATGGTGGATGCAAATTTTAATTTGGGGAGATTCCGCACGATCATGAGAGGCAGATATCGTCGAGGCAAGGGCGTTTTGCATGAAAAAGCCGCGTTCGCGTCTGTTCAAGCGAAGGAGTCGTTGGTAGGAGTGGTACGAAAGCCGCCTGTAGTGTGATCGTTAAAGATGTAGGGGCAGCCCCCATAGGCGTTAGGTGAAGCCACAGCTGGCCCCTCTTACATGGGTACAAAACGCGGGCATCACGCAGAGGATACCGAAAAGAAGAGTCCACGGTCCCCCCGTTGGCCGGGGGGATTGAGGGGGGGGGCGAGCAAAAGAAAAGGCGATCAAGACCGACTCGACGAGGTTTCCACCTTCACCTAACGCCTATGGGGCAGCGCCCCAAAAAAGACAACCCCGATCCGTCGGATAATTTCAGGAGTGGTCGAATTATCCGAGTTGAGATTGAAGTTGGAGATGGGCGCGATCGAGGAGCGCGTCGAGGGTGTGGCTGGGATCGTTGTACTCGCTGAGTGCGCTGTGAAGGAGGGGGGAAAAGGGCGCGTAGTGCTTGCTTGGGATGGGGTTTTGATAGAAGTGTTCAAAGATGCATTGGAGGGTTTGTTGGGCGAAGAGTCCGTCGGTGCTAGGGAAAGCGATCGCGAGGCAGGAATCATCGAGGCGACCGAGGAGATCGAAGGGTCGGGTATGGTTTTGGATGTGTTGTGCGAGTTGGATCAGGGTGATTTGGCGGGCTTCGGGTCCGTGTTGTTGAGCGAGAGCATCCCAAGCGTGGATCTGCAAAAGGGCGAGAACAAAGGGTCGTTGAAAGGCTTTGGCTTCGGCGAGTAGGGCGGAGGCGCGTTCGAGAAAGACGTGGCGGGTGAGGAGTCCGGTGTTGTTGTCGCGGTAGCGTTGTTGTTGCGTGGTTTGGGTGCGTTGGAGGCGGAGTTGGACGAGAGCAGTGATCTCTTCGCGGTGCATATTTTGCGTGACGATATCATGGAAGCCGATCTGGAGAGCGGTGGTTCGGAGTTTTCCTTCAAGGGCAGGAGAAAGCAGGAGTGTGGTCAGGTCGCTCCATCGGGGGGTTGAGCGGATGACGCGGCAGAGGTCCATACCACTAAAGCCGGGTACAGAGAGGCTGAGGAGGAGAAGATCAGGATTGATCTCTTCGAGGGTATCGAGCAGAAGAAGCGGGGAGGAGAGGGTGTGAACGGCGAAGCCAGCGCGGGTGAGGGCATCACCGACATCTTGGGCAAAGCCGGATTCATCGGGTGCGAGGAGGATATGAGAGCGTCGGATCGTTTGATGTCCCGTCAATCGGTGGAGAGCGTCAAGCCATGCCTGTTTGCGCAGGGGTTGGTTGAGCAGTTGGGAGGGGGTGATGTAGGAGGCGAGGATACGGTGGTGGAGTTCGGCTTGGTCGGTGAGAAAAAGGACGGGGACTTGTTCCATGTTGGGGCGACTGCGGATCCACTCGATCCAAAGGATGCCGCTGTTGATGAGAGAGGTTTCTTGTCGTACGGTTTGGCCGGAGGCTGCGGCCATTCCGTCGCGAGAGAGGCTGACATCCAAAAACAGGACATCGATCTGGTTGCTTTCGAGGATCTGTTGAAGGGCTTCCCAGTCGTCGCTTGCGAGGACGCGGACGCGGTGTTCTTGGCCCCATGCGAGAAGGGCAGGGATAGTTTCGGGCTTTTGTCCGACCACGAGCATGGTGGTTTCGGGCGGCATCTGCGCAAACTCCGAAGCGGAGGTTTGGGCAGGTGAGGCGTGTTGGAGATATTCGATGGTGAGTAGACACCATTCGACACGTTCAAGAAGTCCTTGCCAGAAAGGCGTGGTATTGTCGGGATTTTGGTAAAGCAAGATCCAGATGGCTTGTTCGATCTCGGCGATGACTTCGTTGAGTTGGTGGTGTTCAAGAGCAGCGGCGATCCCGTAGACTTGTTGGACAAGGTGATAAGAAAATTGGAGAGGTTCTTGGGGGAAATAGCTTTGACGAGCGCTGGAGATGTGTTGGAGGAGTTCGTAGAGTTGGCTTTCGAGATCATCAAGGAGTTCGGGTTGGGTGGGGGCGTTGGAGGTTGTGCTGAGTGCGTTGTGTGCGGATGGGGCGGGCGTATGGAGAGAAGGTTTGGCTGTGTGTGCGGTTGTTGGGGAGGAATGAGGGGGAGGGTTTGCGGGTGGCGTGTTGGCTGTGGGAGGGACGGATTGGAGAGCGTCAGCGGTGGGGGTTTTCGTGCGTCGGGTGAGGTTGGAGGCTTTGGGTGCGAGGGTGGCGGAGGCGGTGAGGGAGGGCGAAGGGGTGCTTTTGGTGATACGGGGGAGGGTGGGTTCTTTGGGGTTCAGGGAAGGGCGAAAGGAGCCGAGATCTCCTGAAGTGACGGCATCTTGGGCATCATAGCGAGGGAGAGGATTTTTTTCGGGGGAGGGGTCAGGGAGAAGAGGGTTGGTGAGGGCGGATTTTCGGGCGAGTTGGCGCTGGACTTCTTGTTGTTGTTCTTCGATTTCACCGAGAAGAGCGGGGATGGATGGCATGGCGAACATGGTTTGTTCGGAGAAGATATCGGAGGCGATATCTTCGGTGTATGCGGGGCCTTCGTCGTCATCGTAGGCGAGAGTTGTTTTGGCGCGAGCGGGTGTTGGAGGAGGGGCAGAGATGCGGTCAAGATCGGCTCCGGAACGTTCGGAGCGTGGGACATCGATATGAAATAGCGGCGGGCCGACTTCGGGAAAGAGTTCATCGATCTCTTCGATCTCGGATATCTCGTCTGCTTCGCCAAGGTCGATCACGGCGTCCTCTTCGGAGGGTTCGTGATGAGAGGTGCCGGTGTCGTCTTCGGCGTCGATGAAGATCACATCTTCGGAGGAAGGGGAGGCGGGGAGGTCGGTGGGATGGGCGTCTGGGAGGTCGGTGGGATGGGGGATCTGATCGGGGGATATCTCGGCGGTGGTTTCGGCGATGGCTTGTGGAGAAGGGGGAGGGACAAGGTGTTCGATGTAGAGCAAGAGTTCGTCAAGGTTGAGTGGCTTGCTGAGGACTTTGTACACGCCGAGGTCACGGGTGAGTTCGCGGAATATCTTGATATCGCGGACAAAGACAGAGAGAGCGGAGACAAAGATGATGGCGCAGGAGTGGCCTTGTTCGCGCAGGCGTTGGATCAGCTTGTGTCCGTTCATCTCGGGCAGAAGGCCCTCAACGAGCAAAAAGGCGATGGGTTCTTTGAGCAGGAGGTGAAGGGCTTCGGAGGGCTTGTTGGTGACGAGGACGCGATATCCTTTGGCTTGAAGGGACTCGGTGAGTCGTTGGCGGAAAGCGCTCTCGCTATCGACGAGCAAGAGAGTTGGTATCATCAAACATTTCTCCAAAGAGCCGAGAGTGTAGGGGGGATGGGATCTGGGCGGCGCGGTGTTTGTTCGGATGTCCGAGCGATCGGAGGTTAGATCGAAGGAGGAGCGTGAGCTTCGCGGAGGTTGGGTGCGATGCCCATCCGAAAGCGCAGATAAAAGTGTCCGATCTGGATGAGGTCGCCGTCGTTGAGTAGGGTGGGGCCTTTGACGGGCTTGTTGTTGATCAGGGAGGGCTGGGTGGCGATCATGTCGATGAGTAGGTAGCCGCCGGGGGTTGCGACAAGACGGGCCTGCTTTTGGCTGATATCTTTGTCATCGAGTTGGATCTGTGCGCCTTGTCCGATCAGGGTTTCACCGAGGACAGGAAAGATCGTGCCTTCGGCGGGAGAAGCTCCCGAAGGGGCTTGCTCGACGATCAGATGGGCGTGGGGGATGCCAAAGACTTTTTGCATGAGTTTGGAGAGAAGGTCGCGCTGTGTGGTGTTGAGGTCGATCATGGAGGTGTTGGTTTTGCGCAACATTCCGGTGGGATCGGAGATATCGCTTTTGGCGGCCTTACGGACTCTGCGGTAATGGTCTGCGTCGGGTCGTCGGGTGAAAACAGCGATGGCATCGACGATATGATCGTGCCAACGACGGGCTTCGCTGTCGGATTGTGCGAAGCCATCGAGGTCTTCGATGCGTTTGATGAAAGGTTTGAGGATTTGGGCTGCGCGATCGAATTGTTGTTTGTCTGCGTAGCGATGGGCTTCTTCTGTGGCTTTGGCGACTTCTCCAAGCAAGATGCGCTCTGCGACGATCGGGTTCATTTTGAGGACGTTGTTGTGTTCGGAGTGGGCTTGGAGGGTATGGAAGAAAGATATCTGTTGGGGCGGTTGGCCGGGAAGTGTGTAGTTGAGTTCGATATCAGCGACGGTGAAAGCACCCAAGCGTGCGGGGGTTTTGATCTGCATATCGAGCATCAAGTGGATCTTTTGTCCGCCGATCATGTCGGGTAGAGCGATCGCCATGCCGCGATCGGTGTAATGGATGGTTTGTTCGCCTCGGATGCCGAGAACCGAGCAGCCCATCCCGGGGCGAAAGAGGATCTTGATATCGGTACCGATCATACTAAACAAGCTGCCGAGTTCGCGTGCAAAGGCCAACGGTGCGACTTCGCCGCTTTCGACATAAGCATACCCACCGCCACCTTGTCGGGCGATATCTTGGAGCAGATCTTCGTCGTGTTCGAGACCATAGCCAAAACAAGAAACGGTGGTGTTTTGGCGTTTGCGCGCCACAAGGGCTTCGAGATCTCCGGGCTGTACCATGCCTCGATTGGGCTTTCCGTCCGAGAGCAAGACCATATGAACCAGCTCGCCCGAGCGGGGTTCGGGGATATTTTTGAAGGCCATCCGAAGGCCGTCTTCCATGTTTGTGCTGCCGGCGGCTTGGATGCCGCTGAGGACGCCGTGAAAAAAGCCGCGTGTTTCGGGGGTAAGCAGCTTCATTGGCGTGACAAGGCGGCCTGTGTTGGCGAAAGTCACCATCCCAAGGCGATCATCTTCGTTGAGTTGTTGGAGCAGGATGCGGATGGATTCGATCATCAGTTCGAGCGGGCGTCCCATCATGGAGCCAGAAAGATCGACGCAAAGCATCAGAGAGATCGGAGCGCGGTGAGCGATGCGGATATCTTCGGCGGAAAGAGAGAGCAGCAATACTTGTTGGAGTTGTTGCTCGACGCCAAGCGTGGGATAAGCGAGATGGCTTTGAAGAGTTAGCGGGTTCCGGCTCATGGTCGGGCGGCTCCTTGTTGCGTGGTCACTTGTTTGGTTGCGTGGGGTGGGCCGATGGATCATGCGAAAGCAGATAATTGGCGCGTAACCATGCCTTGTGGGGGCGGGGGCGGTGTTTTCGGGATCTGTGTTGGGCAAACCACGAACGCATCACGCATTCGGCAGGCTTTCCGCGAGGCGAATAGCCTTTGTCCTTGGGTCCACCCGGCGCAAACCAGTTCCAGAAAAAGGCTCCGCGCAGGACATCGCTTTTTGACCATACTTCAGCGAAGGCTTGATAGCAACGGCGTTGTTCTTCAAGCGAGATCGTCTTGTCGCGGGTGTAATCCCATGGATAGATGTTGGTGCCTTCTTGGCTATAATACCCGACTTCTGTAAACAGAAGTGGCTGGCGTGGATACGATTTTTTCCATTGTTCGATCTTGTGGCGGAGCTGGGTCCATGTGTTGCGCAGTTGCGAGAGGGGCGGATTGATGGCCTTGCTGAGCTCATAATAGTTGCTGATGCCGATCAGATCGAGCGCATCCCAAAAGGTGACGGGTTCGTAATGGTCCCAGTTGGCGGAGTAGATCAAGTTTCCGCTGTAGAGTTGGCGGATGGTACGGATCAGTTGGAGCCATCGGTGGCGATGCTTTTCCATGCTGACAAGCTCGCTACCGACAGAAAACAATTCGATGCCGTGTTGTTGGGCGATCTGGGCGTAATGGAAGATATAGCGTCGATAGCTACGCCACCAAGCATCGAGATTCGTGGGGTTGATCACGCCGCGCCAATCTTCGGGGCCGCGTTCTCGGAGTCGGACGATCGGGAGGAGAAAGACTTGGAGTCCTTGTCGGCGGGCTTGGTGGATGGTGCGGATCAGTCGGGCGTCACTGACGGTTTTGGTTTCGTGGCGATCGATCTGCGTGGAGCGCACGTTTTTTTGGTACCAACTGACAATAAATCCGACGTGGCTTGCGCCTGTGTGGGCGATATCCGCGAGGAATCGTTCGTAATCGTAGGCTTGATCTTGGAAGTAGAGTCCGAGGCTGACACCGCGAAAGAACGGATGGGCGTGCCCTTTGCGCCAATCGGGAGCGGGCGCAGCAGCGGCGGGGGGTCGCATCGGCAGAAGAGGATATTCGTAAGGCTCGGTGCTCGGGAGTTTGCAGTCATAAGCGGTTTGTTGGCTTCGGTTGATCTGGGCGGTACTTGAGGCCAGCCAAAACACGATCAACAGGAAAAAGCCTACGATGCTCCATCGAGTGCGAGAGGACTGTCGGACCCGATCAAGAAAAGGCAACACCAGCGGGGCAGCGTCCGAAACAGCGGAAGGTGGGGGGGGGGCGTGTTGGTTTGGAGTATGGGGATCAACGTGCATGGATGCTCTCATTTTGGGGGTTGAAACCAGCCTTGTGTAGGGGTCGATGTTTCGGGCGTTTGTGGATCGGTGCGTTTCTCTTTGGTGAGGAGGGTGTTGTTTGTGGAGAGAGCCGCAAGATCCGCAGAGACAGCGCTGTTTGTGGGGGAAGCCGCAAGGTTTGAAGAGACAGCGCTGTTTGTGGGGGAAGACGCAGCAGCGGAGGAAAGGTCGCTTGGGTGTTCGGGGTCGATCGGAGCGGCGTCGAGGATATCGGGGCCTTGAAGGTCGGAGGGAGCGTCGTGTTGGGGTGGAGCGAAAGAAGGCGAAGGATCGAGGGTTTCGGGGGCGATATGCTGTTGGAGGCGTTGCCAAGCGTCTTGGGCGTTTTGTTGGGTCCAGTCTCCGAGGCTGGGTTGGGCTTGTTCGAGCGCGAGGCGCATCGCGTCAGCGGAAGAGAAGCGCTGTTTGGGGTCGATCGCAAGGGCCTTTTCGAGGATATCCAACAAGGCTGCGGGGATCTGGGGCGCCCGAGCATGCAAGGCAGGGCGGGAGAATGCGCCTGTTTCGTGTTGTTCCTTGTAGTCTTGGATCGTGTCGGCTTGGACGAGAGGTTCGCCTGTGAGCAAGTGGTAGAGGATCGCGCCGAGAGCGTAGATGTCGGAAGCTACGAGGTTTTCGCCCTGAAAGCGTTCGGGAGCCATATAGGCGGGTGTTCCGGGATTTTTGCCATGTCCACGTGCTGCGATCTCTGCGGGGGTTGCGGCGATACGGCAGGCGATACCAAAGTCGAGTACCTTGAGAAAGTCGTGTTGGTGTTCGTCGAAAGTGACGAACAAGTTGGAAGGCTTGAGGTCGCGGTGCAAGATGCCCTGCTTGTGGACGGCTGCGACGCCGCGACAGGCTTGGAGCATCAGATGAAGGGTGCGGGCAAGGGGGAGGGGGCCTTGGATCTGTTGAAGTGCAAAAAGGTTGATGCCTTGGAGCGATTCCATCACAAGGTAGAGGTCTTGTTCGGTCTCGCCAAAGTCGAGGATGCGCACGACGTGGGGATCTTGGATCTTGAGCGTGAGTTCTGCTTCTCGACGCCACGCTTGGAGAGCGCGTTCGCGCTGTGTGCTTTGGAAAGGCATACGTTTGATCACGCAAGGCTGGGCAAGAAGTCGGTTCCATGCAAGGTAGACTTGGCTCATCCCCCGCTGATTCAGGCGTTGTTGGATCTGATATCGCCCCAGCCGATCCGTTTGGCTCAACAGACGGTGAAGATGCTGTAGCATCCATGCAGACAAAGCCCCAAGCGCCGTTGCCATCGCCAAAAGCACGTTGGAAAAACCAAATTGGCGCATCGCCGCTCCTTCTTCTAACGGAGCAAACGAAAGCCACCCCACCGACAACGCAAACATACTCCACAACCACAGCGCCACAGGCAAAAAACCGCGCAGTCCACCCGGCAACAACACTCCACGCGCTACGATCAACAGCGCAAATAGCCCTGCTGTCGGCGTTTTGTAGCCGCCAAAGTAGTAGGCTCCGATCACGCCGAGATACAGCGCCAACACCAGCCAGCCGATCCATTCTGCCCACTGCAAGAGCGATTCGCGCTGCCCTTTGAGGGTGGTCAGAAGCACCAAGATCCACAACACCACGCCCACACCTGCGGCACCACCCATCACGGTCGTGATGCCCGTGTGGTGCCAACCCAACGGCGGCCACCACGCACCGATCATCCCCCCCAACACAAACAGCGTTCCAAGGCTGCCCCACAGCATCTGTAGCCCTGCGCGCCGCATACGCGAAACAGACAGCAACCAAGGCGGCACCCCGTATGGATCATGCGAAACATACGGTGAGGCGTTGGTTTGCGAGGTTGAAGGACGTTCCATCAGTGTTGCCACGTGCGCTTTCTTTCTTGGTTTGGGTCGTTCTCGTCTTCACACTTTGGTGCGGAGACGTTATAACATACCCGACTTTTCCTAACACAAGAGACCCGACGCACAAAGGGCCTGTTTTTTGGGATTTGTTCGCGTCGCGCATGGAGGCATAAAAAGATGGAGTCGAAAGAGTTGGTTCCCCGCAATCGGGTGATGTTGGACGAGGCCAAAGGCATGCTGCAAGGAACGCGGCTGCGCATGGAAGAATCCATGAAGCTGCTTGGCCTGACCCCTGAGACGCTACCCTTGATCACGCTGTTTCCGTTGCTTTATGTCGCGTGGTCCAACGACAATATCGAACTCAAAGAGCTTCAAGTGATCTTGGAAGTCGCCAACGAGCACGGACTCTACGAAGGTTCCGCACGCGAAGTCCTCAGCTCTTGGCTAGAGTCCAAACCCAACGAGCGCTTCTGGAAGGCCGGACTGTACTTGGTGGGCGTGTTTCTCCAAGGCGAGAGCGACGCCACCAAAGGCACGATCTTGGAACTGGCCGAGCGCGTCGGACATGCGGCGGGCGGGTTGTTTGGGATGGCTTTTACTGTCGATGCACGCGAGCGGGAAGCCTTGCAAAAGATCAGTACTGCGCTTGGTTTGCACAACGAAGCCGCACGAAAAAAAGTCATGGAAGCCGTCGAATCCCAGTTTTCCGAACGTGAGCTGTCTTGGCAAGATCCCATCCAATGGCAGTGGGTTCAGCTGGGTTCCATCGTCATCACGGTGCTTCTGGCTTTGGTGTTGTTTGCACAACGTAGCTTTCTTGACGCGATCTTGCTGAGAGTCGTCCCCCCTGCCGCTCCCGAACCCTCGCTGCTTGCGGCGGGATTGATCTTCGTGATCTTGCCTGCGATCCCCTTTGTCTTGGGGGGAGCCTTGATCGGTTATCGTAGTGAAGGTGACGTGCAACGCGAGGCGGTCTTGGCGGTGATCATCCCTGTCGTGATGTACTGGGGGTTTTCCTTGGTGTTCTGGCTACTTGCAAAGAGCCAAACATGGGACGGGCGCCGCTGGATCATGCAAGCCACCTTTACAGCCGTCGCCATCTTTGTTACGGCGGGCAGCGCTCGCTTTGTTTCTTGGCTGACTTCGCACAAAAGTGGGCGTTGATTCTTTGTGAAAAGTACTTGTCGCGGAAAATCCGCCTGAGACTGTTTCTCTAGCCTTGTGCGCCACCCTCCCTTGTTCTTTTCTCCCACGCTTATCGGAGCCCTACACGATGCAACACTTTGGGGTATTGACGCGTTATCTCGTGCTTCCCGTCTTGTTTGTGATGATCTTTGGAACCGCCGTCGTCCTTTCTACTCGCGCTTATCTTCAGCGACAAACTTTGCAAACCACGACCTTTCGCGATCCTCAAAGCATCGATACACTCGAAGCTGTCAAGCTCGGTGGATGGGAACAATCGTTGTTGATCCGTGGAAAAGATCGGCGCGCACCGATCTTGCTTTGGTTGCACGATGGACCGGGAGGCGCTTCGGATCTTGTGTTCTCACGGGCTTTTGAGCAATCGCTGGTGCAGCGGTTTGTGGTCGTGCATTGGGAGCAGCGCGGCACAGGAAAGTCCTATCGTGACGATCTGCCCGCCCACACCATGACGCTCCCACGCCTTCGCTCCGATCTTGTCGAGCTGGTCGCGTGGTTGCGCCATCGCTTTCAACAACCCAAGATCTATCTGCTCGGTTATGCGTGGGGTTCCACGCTAGGCTTGTGGTTCGCTCAACAACACCCTGACCAATTGCACGCATACATCGGGGTTTCACAGATCCTCGATTGGCAACAACACCTTCGTGAGGCTTATGCCGAAACCCTGCGACGCGCCAAACAAACCGACCGCGCCGAGCCGATCAATGCACTCACCCAGATCGGACCCCCGCCGTACTCGTCTCTTCTTTCTCTTCACACCCTTCGCCGATGGGTCGCGGAGTTTGGCGGGTATTTTCACAAAGCCCCCTCCTTTGGCAAGATGTTTCGTGCCTCCCTCAGTTCCCCCGATTATTCGCTCGCTGATCTGTTTCAATCCAACAAAGCCTACCAATTTTCTTCTCAACATCTTCTTCTGCCTGCCATCCAACAAACCAACCTCCGCTCCATCCGGCATCTGCATGCCCCTGCACTCTTCCTCTCCGGTCGCTACGACCTTTTGACCAGCGGCCAACAGCTCGAACGCTTCGTCCAACAGCTCCAAGCACCACACAAACAACTCCTCTGGTTTGAAGACGCCGGCTACGCTCCCCACCGCGAAGATCCCGACCGCTTCTACAAGGCTCTCCTCGATCTCCTCCCGCCCTTCGCAAAAACACCACAGCCAAACACCCGTCCTTTGTCGCCCCCCTCTTCTCTCCCTTCCTTTCGCCCTGCTTCTTCTCCTTCCTTTCGCCCCGCTTCTTCTCCTTCTTCTCGCCCCTAAGGCTTTTTCTTTTTTTGATAGGTGTTACGCCGTTTCATCGGTGCTGTCGGCGTCACCCCACGCCCTTTGGTTTGTGGGATTCCACCCCACGCCCTTTGGTTTGTGGGATTCCACCCCACGCCCTTTGGTTTGTGGGATTCCACCCCACGCCCTTTGGTTTGTGGGGTTCCACCCCACGCCCCGCAAGGGAGCGCGCTCCCTTGACCCTGTATCGGCGGGGCGAACGGTCGTTTTTTACCCGAGCGACCGCTCCGCTTGAACGCTCGCGAACACGTCTTTTTGTTTTCTGTCAGAACCCACTCTCTCCAACCGTTTTGGAATAGAACGCCGCAGCGCGCTGCACGCCAAACTGCTTTCTTCGAACACCCGTTGGCGTGGTCGCTGTGTTTTGTCATCATCGACGCGCCCGTGAATGGGTCAAAAGCATCTTTGGCTGATCCCTGTACCGAAAATAGTCCATGCTTTTTTCTCCGAATTCATCTTTACAGGCGGGAGAAGAGCCTTGACTAAAAATAGGCGATGTGACAACTTTTTCTTCTTGTTGCTTTGACAAAGAACTGTTGCTGTGGATGATCTGAAAGGGAGAGCGATGCACACATTATTTCAACAAATACAGAAATCTTATACCGCTGCACAACGCATCCTTGACGCCAACCATTCTTTTGGAGCAAATCCTTCGAATGACGAGGCATCTCTTCGTGGCTTGATGCTGCCTTTTGAACAAAGTATCCGCCATGCTTTCCAAGAATTCATGCAACCACCCTCTTGTTTTGACGATCTTAGAATACATACTTTTTATCGAGAAGACAAACTCCTTTTTCCTATTTCTGTTCCTCAAGTACCTAAACAAAGCCTCGAAGATATCTGCCAAGATGAATACAGGTCTTTGATGCGCCGCCTTGCGGCTCTTGCTGATGCTCTCGCACTTCCGCCCCTACGCATCCCCTGTTTTCTTGAAGAATGTTTTGCGCGTGACGAAGAAGGACAAATCTATGCGGCTTGGCCTTATCTTGCAGGGCTGCGGCTCGCAAATGGACAAACCCAACTCAAGCCCCACCAACGGGCTTTTCGCCATCTGATGCACCCGCAGCTCTCGCGCCAGCTACCCGACGATCTTGATTCTTACTTGCCTTCTGCGATGTGTTATAGCTTCGTTTTGTTTTTCTTGCGCCAGCTTCATCCGATGGCCGAGCAATGGGTGCATCAAAAAGCCTTGGATCGCTTGCGTGCCTTGCTTCCTTGGCTTCCCCCCGCCTTGCCTGCTCTCTTGCAGCACGTCACCTCCACCGAACGTTCTCATCAAGAACAAGGCGCGACGACGCGATTTTGGAAACAGGTTGAAGAAATTTTTTTACAAGACCTTCATCTTCAAAAACACTCGTCTTTTTGTGATCTAGAGATAGAAAAAGAAAGCTATCAAGTCAGTGGTCGTCTCAAAGCAGGGCCTTTACAAGACGCTGAGCTTTGTGTCTCTCCCATCCCAAACGCTTTTTGGATGGGCGGTGTCGCCGATGGCGTATCTACCGCAGACCTCGGCAGCGGCGAAGAGGCCGCCCGTGAAGTCGCTCGTTGTTTCTCTGTCTTGGGCGCGACGTCGATGCCTCTCCTTGCCCAACCCACCGCATGGCCGATCGCGGTCTCTGACTTTTGGGCGACCTTTGCCAAACAAGCTCATACAGCGATCGCGCAACGCTGCGAAGAGTTACGTGCGTCTCATTTAGCTCCTGAAACCATCCAAGATCCGATGTCCTCGACCTTTGTTGCTGCGATGATCTTGGGAGATCGGGCAAGCATCGCTTGGCTGGGGGATAGCCCCGCGTGGCATTATCGAGCGGGTGAAGGCCGCTTGATCCGCTTGACGGTCGAAGATTCTCAGCTTTACGAGCGGCTCCGTGCGGGCGAGTGGGATGCCCTCTCTACGCCTACCGACGGCGATAACCATCTTTCTCGTTTTCTTGGGATGGCGTATCCTTCCGAACAAGAAACGAATACTTCTCTTGATCTGATGAAGCCGCATCAGCTTTTTGTCCAATTGCAAGAAGGTGATATCTTGCTTCTTGCCTCCGATGGGCTGCTCTGTGGAATCGGCGGTTTGTCTCCTTTCGTCCAAGACCAAAAACTCGAACAAAAGATCAAAGAATGCTTACAACAAGATCCTTCTTTGCGTCGTCTCGTGCTCTTTCTTGTTCAAGAGGCGGATCAGTATGGAGACGACAACATCTCTTTGATCGCTGTACGTGTCTCCAAACTGAACCCTCTGACCCAATCCGATACCTCGCCCTCTTCGGAACCCAAAAGCCCGATGCCTGCTTCTGATCCATCTGATACCATTGAGGCGACTCCTTCGTTTTCTTCTTCTCAAACTGGACGCGCCTCGTCTGCGCCCTCTCTCTCTCAAGCAAGTGACGTCCCTGTCCTCAAAAAAAAGTCCAGAAACAATCGTTGATCTTGTCAGAAACCATACGCCCCCAACGTCTTGGAAGAGATTGCGCTGTTGACCCACTCAAGACACAGACCGAACAGGTCGCACAAAGCTGAAACCGCGACGGTTCCTTGCTTTGTGGCTGCCCTTCAACAAGGAGAACCCGTATGTCCGAGCAAGTCGTCCTTTATCTTGAAACGGATCGAGACTTTATCCCAAAAAAGAAAAGCAACCAACAAGTGATCACGCGGATCAAGATGCAAACCTCCGACGAGCTATTGCTTTCGTCGCCACAGACCGATTGCTCGATCTTGTTGTTGATCGACACCAGCCAGTCGATGGAGGGGGCTTTTTCCACAGGCTACGCCCAACTCACCCGCCGCGAAGGTGTCCGACTTGCCGCCGAATCGATGATCCAACTCCTCCAGCCTCGCGACCAAGTGACCTTGGTTTTCTTCAACACTCGCGCCTACGAAGTCGCCCGTGATGCCGCTGGATCCCAAAAACGCGCACTGTCTGAGCACCTCCAGACCATCCACAACTACAACGGCTCGACGCATTTCGAGGCGGCCTTTGACTACGCTGACGCTTGGGCACAAGGACAACCTCCCCAAAAAAGCAAGCGGATCTTGTTTTTGACTGACGGCCAATCCACCGTAGGATCTTGGACTCGCACGCTTCAATTGGCTGAAAAAGTAGCTTCTCTCGGTGCGACTGTCGATTGTTTGGGCGTCGGTGAAGACTTTGCTTTTGAGGCGATGCAGTCGCTTTCTGGCCCGTCGGGCGGCACCACCCAACGCTTGTTTTTGCCAAATGACGCCAAACGAGCCTTCCGCGATATCCTACAAAATGCCCAACGTGCCTTGATCCACGACGTCTTGTTGCAGATCCGTATCCCCCCCGATCGTCGTGACGTCGAGATCTACCAGACTGTTCCTGAGATCCGCTTTTCGATGCCTTCTGTCGACGCAACAGGCGGTATGCAACAAATCCTACGCATCGGCGATATCTATCATCACCAAACTGCCGAAGTCTTGATCTCGATGAAGCTTGATACAGACACCCCCGATGCGAACCTTGTGCTGTTCCATTGTCGTCTTGACTACGCTATCCCAAGCAAGGGCTGGGTCGGCTTGTCCCACCAAGATATCGCACGCGTCAACCTCAGCGATGACCCCCGCCGTGAACGCCGCGACAGCAGCGTCTTTGAAGAATACACCGAAGCCTCACTTGTCCGTGATGAAGCTGAGTTCCGACAGATCCATACACAAGATTGGAAACAGGCGATGCAACTCCTTCAACAAATGAAACAAAAAGCAGCCAATATGCGCTTGGTTGAAAAAGAACGCGCCTTCGAGCAAGCGATCCAACAGATGCAACAAACGCACGCCTTGAGTCGTGATCAACTCAACCAGCTCTTCGCTCAAAACGCACGCTCCACCCGCTCTCGCAGTCAGCCTGTACGTCAAGCTGCGAAACCCATTCAGTTTTAATCTTTTTTCTTTTGCATTCTTTTTCTCTTGGAGGTCTCCGATGGCTTGGAAGTGGAACGCAGCACCACCGCAACATCTTGTCTTACATTCCGGCGCAACTTTTGAGATCTATTTGGATATCATCCCCAGCGAAGACGGTACTCTCCCTGCGATCTCATGGGATATCTCTCGCCTTGTTGGTCTTCAAGCCGAACAAGACGCCTCGGATATCCGACGCCTGCGCATCCACGCCCGTTGGGACAACGCCAGTTTCTCCCGTGTCTTTTATCGCGTCGAGGATCACACCCTTCGTTCTCACGGTATCGTCACTCTCGAAGTACCTTTGCAAGACCCTTCTTCTGTTCAACACCACACGTTCCTCTCTCAGAAAGAAGGCGATCTTGGAGGTGTTCTTCATCCACCACAAATACAAGACCAAAAAGAACAAGACTTCCATGAAAAAGAGGATATTGATTGGGAACTTGTCGATGCGTTCCTTGAAGTTTGGCGCGGTGACGAAAAAATCCAATCGCTTTCTCGCCCTTTGCCTAGAGAGCGAAGTATGACAGTCGGTCGCTTTTCCTTGGATCTGCCTGAGCGTATCGACCTCGATCTCGCAGGGCACTTCCCCAATGAATCGGATGAGCGACTTTGCTCGCGTTTGCAAGCCGAGATCTTTTGGCGAAAAGGCCGATTGTGGGTCCAAGATCGCGGTCGCCATCCGATCTACGCAAAGCGCGACCCGCACCTCTTGCGCTGTTTGAGTGAACCTCATCCATGGGCAGAAGAAGAAGTCTTGCTTTTGCCCGGCGGACTCTCTTTGCGCTTGGTTCTCGAAGAAAAGAGCAATCTGCCTGTAAACGATCCAAGAAAAAAAGAGCATCGAAGGAGTTAAATACAGATGGGCCGACTTACTAAAAACCGACACGCTGGACTTCGGATCGATGTATCGTATGGTGAAGATGACGGAGAACGCTTTGCGATCCCTTCTCTCTTGGGTGAGCGCTACGAGATCACGGGCTGGCTCGCAGCAGGCGGATTTGGAGCGGTCTTTGTCGCCCGTGATCGGCGGATCTTTGACCGCCTTGTCTTGGTCAAGGCCAACCGTTACTCGCCACACCTTTTTTCTCACCCACACGACGCCGAAAGAGACCGCGTGGTCGCCGAACAACGCGCTCGGATGCAGCACGAAGTCGCGATGTTGCGCATCGCCCAACAACGGGAGATCGCTGGAACTCCCGTCTTGATCGATCTCCTCTATGCTCCTAGCCCCCAACTCTACGGCCCTCACCGTGGCCCTGACGGCCAACACTTTGTGCTCGATGCCCAAGAAACCATGCAAGAACCTTATCTTGTCATGGGCTCGATCGACGGTGAAAGCTTGGGGCGTGCTTGTACCCGACCTCGGTTTCGTGATCAGCTACTCAAAAACACAAAAACCGTAGCCATCCAGCTTTGCGGTATCTTGCAAGCCTTTCATCGCTACGAACACCACGATGCCGGAAAGCTGGCCTTTATCTACCAAGATCTGAAACCCGAAAATGTCATCTGGACCCCCACCCGTTGCGCTTATTTGATCGACTTTGGTAGCTTTGCTGTACGAACTCCTGACCGCGTTGGCGGACAAAATCGCTTTCTTTGTACGTCTCCCTACGCTCCACCCGAGTTCTCTCAGTCCTATTCCGCTGAAGAGGCCATCGTCCCTTTGGCCGATATCTATTCCCTTGGCGTGACCCTGATCCATCTGTTGAAGGGCAAGATCCCTTGGATATCCCACACAGGACAAGTCGACTTGTCGCTCGATGCTTCTTGGCCGAGTGCTTGGCGGTCTTGGTTGCAACGCGCTACCGCAGAAGAGCCTTCCGAGCGTTTCACCTCGATGCTTGAGATGCAGCAGATCGCTTACCAGCTACCCGACAACGCGTAGGCTCTCGGAGCATCGGCTTTTTTCGTTTCTTCGTCGCCCACTCTCTTTCTTCGGCGACCTCGCAACTTGTCTTTTCCGTTGCACTTTGCCATACCCAACCAACACGGAGGGCTTCGTGATGTTTGTTGCTCAAGAGATCATCCAAGACGACCGCGATGAACGGCGTTGGCAGATCTTGCGCCCTGAACCCCGCCATCTTTTGGGAGAGTACCCTCTCTCCTTCTGGTCGGTGCGCGATCTGCGCCTCCAACGTGACTTGTCCATGCTGGGCTTGAACTACGCCCGTATCCCCAAAGATCGCCTCGCGTGGGATATCCCTGTGTTGCACCAGTGCTTTTCTCGCCTTGTCAAATTGATCAGCCAAAACTGCAATGCGTTTCCGGAAGCCATCGATTGGGTTTCTTGTACAAAACATCGCAGTCTTTCTTCTTTTCATGAACCATTCTTTGTCTTTTCTCCTGTCCAAGGAAGAGGGATCTCACCACTCAAATCCGATGAACCCGATCGAGAGAAAAAAGTTGAACGTCTCTGTAAAAGTGTCGCCAACCTTTTGCGTGATATCCACCAAAACGGCGCTGTCTTACGGGCTTTGCCTTTGCGTGGACTCCGCCGAAATCCTGCCAACCAAGTGATCCAGATCGCTTCGTTTTATACGCTTCAATCCATCGCAGAATTTCAAGGCTTCAACCCTTACGAAGCCGGCTTTCATCCTTCGCCCCGCTATGCCGCTCCTGAGTGCTTTGCTTCTTCTTCCGCCCTCACTCCCGCGACCGATGTGTACGCCTTGGGCTGTTTGCTCTTGGAATACCTCGGCGTGGCCTTGCCCGAACATCCCATCCCGCCCAACGATATGGACGCCCTTTGTCTCTCTTTGAACCTTTCTCCTTGGTGGCAGCGCTTTTTTAAGCTGGCCCTCCACGAAGTCCCTGAAGCCCGTTTTCAAGGAATGAGCGAGGTCTTGGCCTACGTCCTCTCTCGTGGGCAGCCTACACCACGCCAAAATACCCATGCCCGTCAGGCCCCTACACCTCACGCTCCCCGTACCAAACGCCCCGATGCCCCTCCTGCCGCACTCTTGATCTGGGGCGAGCAACTTCAACCCAAAGATCAGCGCTTCGATATCCACAAGCTCCTGCGTGATCTCCAAGCCCGCTATAGCTTGGGGCCTCTGCTCTATTTCGCTCTCGAACAAAACAACATGGACAACCCATACTTCCAACTCCTCCGAAAGCTGTCTTTTCAGATCGTCCCCTATCGCTTTCGCGATTCGATCTCTTCGTTTCTTCAAGACGCAAGCCGCCAGTGGTCCCCTACCCCACGCCACCTCATCGTCGGAAACCTCGACCAATCCGGCATCCAGACCCTGATCAAGATCGCTGAACAATCTCGCGTCCACTTCGAAGTCTTTTCCACGGGCGGGCGCCCCCTCGCCCACCAAGGCAAGGCCGTCGATGCTCGTTCTTATCTCCAACAAAAAACCTCTTTTTAGAGAGATGTGTTGGATGGTTTTTGTGGGGTTCCACCCCATACGCGCAAGGGCTTGTTTTTGTGGGTTCCGCCCCACACCCCGCAAGAGCTTGTTTGTGTGGGGTTCCACCCCGCGCCCCGCAAGGGAGCGCGGCTCCCTTGACCCTGTGTTGGCGAACTGATCACCGTTTTTCAAACCAGCGACGCTCTCGCTTGGAGTGCCGCGAACGCGGCTTTTTTTGGCGACTGCATCGTACGAAATCTGCTCGTTGTGTGATCGTAAAGACGTAGGGGCAGCCCCCCGTGGCTGCCCAACCGCAGGGCGTCTACAGCGGATCGCGCTGGCCCTTCCGATCGCACCTCTTTCGGATACCGTACCACACGAGATCCGCTCGTTGTGTGATCGTAAAGACGTAGGGGCAGCCCCCCGTGACTGCCCAACCGCAGGGCGTCTACGCACTATCCTTTGCGTACACGTCACTCGGATACCGTATAAGCCCTATTTAGAAACAAGGAGCGCCCATGTCCAACAACAAAACTTTCAACGAACGCTACAGCGAAGCTCTGCCTTTGTTTCGTGCTGAAAACTACAAAGCTGCTTTGCCGCTTTTTCAATCCCTACTACCCGAAGCGCCTGATCCCAAGGACCGCGCAAAGATATTGGCCAATATCCTTTCTTGTTTGCGGAAACTCGAACACAACGACAGCGCTTATTGGAAACAGATCGCGGGTGACTATGCCAAAACCCTTCACGATCCTGACGCTGTGAACTGGCCGAGCCAGCCCGCAGAGCAAGCCTTTGAAAAACTTGCCTGTGCTCTTTTTGAATACGATCCACAAGGCAGCTATGCGTTCTTGCTTGATCTCTATCGCTCCCTACCGACGGCCTTTTGTGCTGCTTTTGAAACGGGTCTTGCGACCGCCTTTGATCAAGAAGCCCGTCAATACGACCGTGCAGGTCACGAGGATCGTGCGCGGCAGATGGGCGAGCTTTATCTCGAATTGACCGCGTCCAGCACTGAGCACAAGGGAACCCGCGTCGCCATCCGCAACCGACTCGCCGATATGCTGATCTTCCATGCCTCCCGCGCAAACGAAGATCTCGAACGTCGCGCTTTCATGCTCTTGCAGGAGAGTCTCCAAGAACAACCCGACAATCGCTTTGCACGTTCTCTCCAAGAACACATCGCCCAACGCAACACTTTTCGCTTGCAGATCGATCGCTTTTGGCATGACACACACAACCGCATCGCGCCGATGAAGACCAGCCTTCGCCGTCTACAAGAAGCCCCGCTCTCCAAACCGCTCCAAGACGCTGTTTCCGATCTCGACTACAACTTGGGCCTGATCGACACCAGCTTGCGTCTTTCAGGTGCTGCCCAAGGTTCATCGGCTGTCTTGCAACCTTCGCCCCAACAATACCAAGACGTCGATCCTGTCGGCGTCTGCCGCGAGACGCTCCGACAAAATCACCTTGATCCAGAGGCGGTCGTTTTTCTCGGTCAGCCCGCTCCTTGGGAGATCGCCCCCAGCTATCTCGGCCTTGCTCTCCACAATCTCCTCCTCAACAGCCTTGAAGCCTACCGACGGCGTTCGCTACCTTTGCCGCAGCAGCCCGTCACCCTGACCATCGACTATCACCTCCAAACCATTCGTGTTTGTGACGCTGCTGGCGGGATATCTCCGCATATCTCTGATCCCTTTCTCCCTTACGTCTCGGAAAAAGGCGTGCAGATGACGTCTGGACTTGGACTCCTCCAAGCTCGCGAAGCCATCCGAGCGATGGGCGGTTCTTTGGTGCTTGATCCCCAACAACCCAACGGCGGAGCCGCGTTCTTGATCCAATTGCCTCGTTGATCTCCACGGCTCCAACACACAACAACACCGCTACAGCGGGGCCGCTTTCTTTGATCTATGTGGACTCTTTCCTCTCTTTAGGAGGCTTTTGTGGACAAAAAACCCCGTGCTCTCGCCCGATCAAGCGACAGCGTTGTTTGTTTGAAAAACAATCGCTCTCTTCGCCAAACACGGGGTCAAGGGGGCCGAGACCCCTTGCGGGGTTTGGGGCAGCGCCCCATCAAACAAGCCAACTGCGTCAGTTCTTTCTTTACCTTGCTCCCAACAACAACGGGAGCGCACACAAAAGGAAACGCCAATGCAACACGAACGTCGCCGTGTCCTCTTGATGGACGATGAGATCGCTTCCAGCCCATTGCTCAAACAAACTGTACAGGCGCTGCGCGAAGCGGGCTTCGATGTCACCGAAACCGACCGTATGTCCGCTGCGATGGATGCTTTTTATCAAAGCTACTATCACATCTTTATCCTCGATATCGATATGAGCTTTGTCGAAGATATCCAAAATGGCGATGGCTCCGATGTCGCTCGCTTCTTTCGCGCCCTTGATAGCGAAACCAACGTGATCTTTTTCAGCGCCCGTGGAAAGATCCGCCATTGGTTTGCCGCCGCAAACTACCATCTCTTCGGCTATGTCTTCAAAAGTGATGGCCCTGATCCCATCCAAAAGCTGGTCGATCTCGCCCAACAAGCCGCCACCACAAAACCTCCGCACTCTTCGTTGTTGCGAAAACCCAGTCCCCCTCAACGTGCGATGCTTTACTTGCCTTCCTCCCTCCAGTCCGTCTCCGCACAAGACCTCCAACGTTGGACGCAAGAGGCCCTTCCTTCGTGGGAGATCGTCTCCTTCTCCGAAGCCCCTGACGCCGCCCTTCAACTCGAACAATCTCCCCGTACATGGGGGCTTGTGATCGCTGCTTCCGATTCTTTTTCCACTCGACCCCGACAAATCGGACCGATCCGACAACTCTGTCGCCCTGATCTCCAACCCCACACGATCTACGCCTGTTGCGGCATCGAAAACAACAAAGACGCCATCTTGGATCTCGTGAACGCCCATCCTTTCCGCTTCCTTGATCTCCTTGACACCGACTTCTCTTCCCAATTCACACAGGCCATCCTCGATGCTGTCCGACTCTACGGCCTCCAAGAGCGCTTGCTTGCTTCTCCCGATGCTCTCAAACGCCTTCGTCTCGACTTTTCCGAGGAAACCTACGCTCTTGTTCGCGACTCTTTCCCTGATGACCACGCTTGGGAGATCGCCGAAGATTCTTCCGACTCTCTCGACGCTTCCGACCAAGAATACACAGACGACTCTTCCGACGATCCCGAAAACGATGACCAAGGCACCTCCGAAACATCTCCTGCCCCCCATCCTCACAAGGAGGAACTCACATGAACACCCGTCCCTCCGCTCCCAACGTCTTTCGCAAACCTTCTCCTTCGCACCGTCCTTCACGTCCCACACGCACTGCACCCCAAACCTTCATCCTCGATACCAACATCCTCCATCTTTGGGTGATGGAGATGACCGGTACCCCGCCTCCTTCTTCTTTCGATCACATCCGCGCTCAAAAAGAACACGAAAAGCGCGCACGCGCCAAAAGCTTTTGCGAAAGCGCTTGCTCCCAACGCCTCTTTGTGATCCCCCCCGTCGTTTGGGTCGAGCTGTACGGTGTCCTTTTACAAAAAGATATCGATGTCTCCAACTATGTTCATTGGCGTCGTCTCCGCAAAGCCGCCCTCCAGCCGCTTGAGTCGATGATCGGGATGTCGGGGACTTTTTTTTCCATCGGTGAAGAAGAACTCGATCACGAACGCGCTGTCGAGATGTGCCGTGCTGAAGCCTCCGCAGAACTCCTTGCCGCGTGGTCCGAGCGCGTCGGGCGTACCTATGACGACGGACGCCCCGTTGTGATCAAGGGACTTGACGGCATCGATGCCGCGATCTTGTCCTACGCATGGAGCTATGCAGAAGCCCATCCTGATCGCGAAGTTCGTCTTGTCAGCGACGATCACGGCCTCGGCTTGATGGTTCAAGAACTCCACCGTTCCCCCAGCCTCGCTGGCGAAGAAATGCCCCCAAATCTCGGCTTCCGTAGCCTTTGGGGCAAACGCTTTCCCGAAACCCTCTCTTTCCATCCTCCTTCCACACCACCCACCGCCACTTCCACTAAAGACGTCGTCTCCCCTACATCCACCGCCACTTCCTCTCAAGGCTCCACCATCCCCCCCAAAAACGCCGTCTCCCCCAAAGACGCCGCCTCTCCTACACCCACCGCCACTTCCACTAAAGACGCCGCCTCCCCTACAACCACCGCCACTTCCACTAAAGACGCCATCTCTCCTACACCCATCGCCACTTCCGCTAAAGACGCCGTCTCCCCTACATCCACCGCTGCTTCCTCACCCTCTCCCGTCTCTCTGCCCTCGCCCGCTGTTGCGAACTCCGATACCGCAAACACACTTGCGCAAACGGCCTCGACTGTGTCAGAAAAACCCTAGCCACACTCGCCCGCCCTCGGGCCGCTTCTGAAAGGAGCAACTCCCTGAGAAACCCCGTTTCCGCGCCCCCACCAAGCGGCACAGTCGTTGGATTGAAACACCACTGCTTGTCCCGCCAATACGGGGTCAAGGGGGCAAAGCTCCCTTGCGGGGTTTGGGGCCGCGCCCCAAAAGAGCAGTCCAAAAACCCAAAAAGATCAAACCAAAAACCCAAACCAAAAGATCACCCCTCTTTTCCCTTCCCTAAATACACAAGGACCGAGCAAGAGCAATCCAAAAACCCAAAAAGATCAAATCAAAAACCCAAACCAAAAGATCACCCTTCTTTTCCCTTCCCTAAATACACAAGGACCGAGCATGACGAACCAAACTCCGTTACAAGAAAAAACCGCTGAATGGAAGCGCCTTGCCGAAGAAGGAAAGGGCTCTGTTGACGAAGCCACCGCCTTTTATGATCGCGAAGTGTTTCCGCTCGTTCGCACCCACTTCATCGAAGATGCCGAAGCGAAGGGCATTCACCCTGTTGACGCGCTGATCTTGCCCGTAGGCACAAGCCCTGAGCCGATTATCTTGTCCATCTTGGCCCTCAAGCCGCAGCGCGTGATGTTTTTGCCCACCCCTCAAACCCGCCAGCATCTCGACCGCATCATCGCTGAAACCCAGCTCAAACCCAGTCAATACCAAGACAAGACGATCGATGGCTCCGATGTCTTGGAGATCTACCGATGTATGCACCAAGCCGTCCGCGAGTGGCCTATCGCCACAAAGATCGGCGTCGATATCACCGCTGGAAAAAAGGTCATGTCCGCAGCTTGCGCCATTGCAGGCACCCTGATCGAGATGCGGATCTTTTACGTCGATAGCGACTACCTCCCCAAACTCCGCCGCCCCGAACCCGGAACCGAGTACTTGAGCGAACTGCCCAATCCGCTCGTTGTCTTCGGCGATATCGAAGAACGTGAGGCCCGTAAACTTTATGCTGCCGCTGATTATGCCGGTGCTGCCAAACTTTGGGAACACCTCGCCATACGCATCCAAAACCCCACCGCTCCGGCTCTTTTCTCCTTCCTCGCACGTACCTACGAAGCGTGGGATCAACTCCACTACGCCAACGCCTTGGCTTCCATCCAAAAGCTCAATCAATCCGTCCGACAATTTGGAAAAGATGCGCCTGTGTTTTTTCAATCCCACAAAGACCGCCTTTTCAAACAACAGCGCCTGCTCGAACGCATGGCCCATTCCGTCGATGAGATGGGCAAAGAGACCGCTCTTGATTTGCAGATCCTCCAACAAAAAGACGCCATCCACGCCCTGATCCTCGAACTTTGGGCCTACGCCCAACGCAAGATCCACCTCCGCGACCTCTCGACCGCCTCCTTGCTTCTGTATCGCACCGCCGAGCTTCTTGCACAACGCCGCCTTGCCCTTTATGGCATCGATCCTTCTCTCGCCGATTATGCCCAACCCGGTATCGATCCCCAAGCCCTTCTCGATGCCGTCAATGCCCAACGCGTTTCCTTTAAATTTGAACGCCTCCAAGAACTCCCCATCAAGATCGCTATGCTCGATGCCTACGTGCTTTTGATCGCTCTCAACGATCCTTATGCTGCTCCTCTGGCCGAAAAACAATACAGCGGACTACAGCGCTTCAATGGCATCATCAAGGCCCGAAATTCCTCGATCTTTGCTCACGGCTTTAAATTCGTCGCAGACGAACACGTCCGAAAAATGCGCGCCGAAGTCGAAGCACGCTTGCTTGATTTCTTCCGTGTCGAGGGCGTCTCCGATCCAGAGATCCAAGCCCAACAACAAGAACATTGTTTCCTAACCTTGGAGTGACCCAAGGCTATCTGCGAACTTGTATCATAGGAGAATTTCGATGTATGGACTCGAAAAGCTGGAGATCGCACAGGTCTCTTGTCTCTTGCGAGCCAAGCGAAGCGCGGAGCTTCCACCTTACCTTGGCTCGACTTTGCGTGGAGCGATCATCGATGCGATGCGGGCGACGGCTTGTCCGATGCGTTGCGAAAAGGTCGATGCTTGCGAAGGCAGAGCGCATTGCCCTTATGCTTATTGCTTTTCACCGCCACCACCGCCCCGCCAAGAAAACCTTCGGGGCTTTCTTGATCCCCCCCGCCCTGTCTTTGTGATCCCTCCGCCGATCCAAGCCACCGCGTGGGAACCTGCTCAACCTCTGCCCTTTGATCTGATCTTTGTGGGCCGTTCGATCACTTATTTTCAACAAGTTGCGGCTTCGCTGATCTTTGCTGTGCAGCATGGCCTCGGAAAAGGCCGCGCCCCTTTTGATTTGCTTGCCGTTCAAAATTGCCTCGGTGAACACAAAGGCGTCTCTCTTTGGAACCAAAACAAAGACTTCTTTTTGCCTGTTCAACCCACTCCCATCGCTGATGTTTTTCCCCTTCAGATCGGCCCTTCTGATACTGTACATATCACTTTTCTTTCTCCGCTGCGTCTCGTCGAGCAAAACAAACTGCTGATGAAGCTTTCGTTTCGGTCTTTTTTCGGCCCTTTGTTGCGCCGTCTCTCTTCTCTTTTGTACTTCCACTGCGACGGCGAGTTGCAGATGGATATCCGTGATACCTTGTCCCGCGCTGAATCCGTTCAAACCCTCTCTTCTCACCTCGAATACGTCCCCCTCGAACGTTGGAGTAGTCGGCAAAATCAACACGTCCCGATGGATGGCTTGATGGGTTCGATCCTTTGGAAAGGCGATCTGATCCCTCACGTCTGGCCTTTGTTGCAGATCGGTTCGTTGCTCCACGTCGGCAAAGGCGTCAGTCTCGGTCTTGGGCGTTATCAGATCTCTTCTCTTCCTTCTCTTCCTTCTCTTCCCTAGTTGGAAATTCTCTGCGGAGGTTCCACCCCACGCCCCTTCTTGTTTTGTGGGGTTCCACCCCACGCCCCTTCTTGTTTTGTGGGGTTCCACCCCACGCCCCGCAAGGGAGCGCGGCTCCCTTGACCCCGTATTGGCGGGGCAAACAGACGTTTTTCAAACCAACAACGGCTCCGCTTGAAAGGGCGCGAACACGGGTTTTTTTGGCAACTGCGTCTCTCTTCTCCTAATTGGACCTATACGATATCCGCGTGATCGGTGATCGAAGGAGAGTACGTAGACGCCCGATTGTTGGGCAGCCACAGGGGGCTGCCCCTACCTTTTTACGATAAGTCAACGGGCGGATCTCGTATTATGCGGTTGAAAAGGGAAACCCTGAGATATCAGAACGTTGTAGGGGCGGTTCGCGAACCGCCCACGCCCGAACATCTGCCTTTTTCGTATCGAACTGCGTAAGTCCTATCCTAATTGGAATACGGTATCCGAGAGATGTGTACCTAAAGCAAACGTCTGCGAATACGTCTTTTTTCTCTGCACGCCACTCCTTTTTTTCAAAAACAACAGCTATGTTTCTTGAACGTCTGCGAACGCGTCTTTTTTCTCGATAAGCCACTCCTATCTTCGCAAGCTATTTCTTTTCTTCTGTTTGGTTTGTTCTCTCGGGATGTCGGGGATTTTACCCTGTGGTTCTGTATGGGCAAAGTGACACAAAAAGAATGGAGGTTTGCTATGACAACGCTTCGGATGGACGGGCTTTTTTCCCGCGTTGTGTCGATCGCGTCTCTGCGCAGCGCTTTTTTTGAAGAACTCGATCGCAGCGAGGCGATCGGCATGGATGGGATGCGGCCTAGCGAATTTGGCAACGATCTCGAACGCGAATTGAGCCGCTTGCACGAAGAGCTGATCAACGGACGCTATCGCGCCCAACCTGTCGTTCGGATATTTGTTCAAAAACCAAACGGTGGCCGCCGTGCATTGGGGATTAGCGCTGTGCGTGATCGTGTCTTGCAACGCTCGATCTTGCGAGCGCTGGCACCGATCTTTGAAGAGCGCTTTCTGGACTGCTCCCACGCATATCGTCCCCGTCGTTCGGCACAAACGGCGCTTCACCACCTGCTCTCTTTGCGTGATGCGGGCTTTTCATGGGTGGTCGAGTCCGATATCGAAGATTGTTTTGGTTCGGTGGATGGCCCGCTGTTGCAACGTGAACTCGAAGCCATTACGGGCGATATCCAGCTTTCTCATCTGGTGATGCGCATCCTTCAATCGGGTGTCTTGGAATCTGGTTGCTTGCGCGATGCCTATCTCGGACTACCCCAAGGAAGTCCCTTGAGTCCGCTGCTTTCCAACATCTATCTCCATCCCTTTGATGTCGAACTGGTTCAAGCTGGTTATCCACTTGTCCGATACGCCGACGACTTTGTTGTTCTTGCTCACGATCAAAAAGAAGCTGAGATCGCTCTCCAAGCTGTACAAGATGCCCTCGCCCTTCGCGCTTTGCGACCCCACCCCCAAAAAACACGCCTTTCTCGTTTCCAAGACGGCATCTCTTTTCTTGGCTTTCTGATCGATGCTCAAGACCATCGGCCTAACCCCAAGTCCATCCAAAACCTTCTCGACCGACTCAATGAGGCCCGCTCTTCCCGTACTAAGCTCTCTCCTGCCGAACGCTTCGCCCAAAACGAAGCGATCCTTCAAGGTTGGCGTGCTTATTTTTCTCACTTCGGCGATCTTTCTCTGCCTCATCCTGAACAAGCCCTTGCTGCCGCATCCGTCGCTTTACGCCACAACGAAATACCCACCGCACAGCGCTTTTTGAAACAATCCGCCTCCCTTCACGAACCCTTTTTCGTCCAGCGCCGCACAGAACTCCAGCACAAGCTGTCTCAACTCTCTCCACACAAAGGGCTTTTGTCGATCCAGCGCCACGTGCCTTCCTCTACCCCCCGCCGTCTCCTCCCTTACGGCCCCTCCGCTACACATATCGAAGCTCTCCCTCGCACTCCTTCCCCCACTCCCCCACAATACCCGCAGATCGACCCTTCCTTTCCGTTCGATACCTCGCCGATCACTGCCTCCAACCGCATCCATACTCCTTCCACGCCTTCTGACCGCACCGATACCCTCGACGCTATCGCCCTGAATCGCATTGACACGCTACCTCCCACGCCTTCTGACCGCACCGATACCCTCGAAGCCACCGCTCTACACCCTCTCGGAGCCCACCACATCGCGCTCTCGATCCACACCGAGTCGATGGAGCCGCCGATCTCGCCGCTCCTTCGGCCCGATGTTTCCCCCTTGGAAGAGATCGAGGTGCTTCGGCGCGAACGCCTGCGTTTTCCCGATGAACCCACGATCTTGTTTGAGCTTGCGGAGGTGTATTGGCGTGCTGATCAGCCCTTGATCGCGACACATCTCCAACAGATCGCCGAAGCCCTCCCTCGATCTCCTGCTTTCCTTCCGATGCGTTGGCGCACAGAAGGTCCGATCCTTCGCCAAACACACGCCCTCGAAGATGCCTACTTTGCGCTGTTTTCGCGTGCCTCACACTTTTTGACTTACGGTGTGCAGCCCGATGGGCGCTTGCAGATCATCCCGCATGATGGGCGCTTTGGAGCGTTGCAGCTTCTTTCGCATCTGCGCGGTGACGCGATCTTTGGAGCGTATCTCTTGCGCCCTGATCAACGTACGCTGTTTGCGGCCTTGGAGGTTGAACCGACGCAGCGTATCTTGGCGGATGCTTGGAAAGATCCACACGAACGCAGCCAAGCCTCTCAGGCAGCTTGCCTCTACATACTCGAAGCCGTCCGACGCTTGCGCGTTTGGGGCATCTCACCCTTGCTTCAACAAAACGGACAACATGGTTTTCGGCTGTGGCTTTTTTTTGCAAACCCTCAATCTACCGCCTCGATCAAGCGCTTCTGGCGTTCTTTGTTTGTATTCCTTCCTCCTCTTCCCACAGGACTCAGCCGTCAGTCTTTCCCCGAAAGCCCCAGCGAGCGCTGGCCGCATGGAGGCCGCCCGATCACCTTGCCGCTCGGCTCTCATCCGCGTACAGGCCGACGCACCTTACTTTTGAACCCCGAAGATGCCTCCATTCAAGACGTTGAAACCGCCCTCCATTCGGTCCGAATGCTCGATGACTCCGCGCTCTCCCGTGTCTACAACGCTTTCCCCAACCCATCACAACCTCGGCCTCGACGCAAACACTGATGAGGAACCGATCATGCGATCCCAAAATAAATCCTGCTTTGCTCTCCTTCTCTTCTTTCAATACAACCACCCATAGGAGCCGATCATGCAAACCGAGCCGCTGCTTCTTTCTGCAAAGTGTTGTGTTGAACAGGCCGATCTCTCCGCGCTTACCGCTTTGCTCCGATCCTTCGATAGCCCTTCGATCCAAGACCCAGCCTTTCATCTCGAATTGGCCGGATCTTGCGAAAAGATGGGCTTGCTCGATCTGGCCGTTCGCGAGTGTGGCCTTGCACTCCGTGATGCTCCCACTCTTGAGGCTGCGCTGCGCTGTTCCCTCCGCCTTTCTCTCGAACAAGGAAACCTTCCTCACGCCGAACGCGACGCCCGACTTTTGCTTCAAACCTACCCTCAAGATGTCCCGCTGCGTCTTGAGCTTGGTCGGATCCTTGAGATCTCGGGCCGCTTTAACGAAGCCCTCGAAGTCTACCAATCCACCACGCAGGGACACGAAAGCCCCCAACTTCAAGAGGCCAAACGGCGTGCAGCGCGTTATGCCCAACGTGGACGTTCTCGACCTGCCGTCGACGATCCGATCTTTCATGACGCTTCGGACCCTGAGCAGGCTTCTACACAGTCCCATGATCCCGAACCTCTCGCCCCCACAGAGGCTGATGCGATCTCTTTCGCTCATCTCTTTTCGGGTCGTGAAGGCGTCTATGCCCGCCAGTGGTATAGCGATACGGGAAAGTCTGGATACACACCCGTCCACCAACCCTTCACTCCGCTTGTTGCGCGCAGTCATCTCCTTGGAAATTATACCGTCGGCATCTACCCTTTGCGCATGAATCACAGCGTTTTGTTTCTGGCGTTTGATGTCGATATCGTCCAAGAAGCCCTCACAAAGGCCGCAAAAGATCAGCAACCCCACGAACTCCCTCGTCTGATCCGCACCGCCCACTCTGTTGCTCGCCAACTCCTTGATGCTTGCGCCATGTTTGATATCCCCGCTGTTGTCGAAGATTCTGGATGGAAAGGGCGGCATCTCTGGATCTTTTTCTCCGAACCTGTCCCTGCCGCCTCAGCGCGGCGGATCGCGCAATGGCTGCTCCACACCGTCGGCCCTCTCCCCGAAGTCTGCCGCGTCGAGATCTTCCCCAAACAATCGCGTCTTGATCCCAAGCAGCTCGGAAACTTGATCAAGCTGCCTCTCGGCATCCATCGCGTCACAGGCCGCATATGCGCACTTTTGAACCCCGACGGCTCTCACATCGAGCGCCCCATCGAACACTTGCGCTCTCTCAAAAAATTGTCTCGCCAACGTCTCCAAGAACTCCTTGTCCACGCCGATCACATCGCTTCTCTCAAACAAGAGCGGCAACACGCACCGCCCAAACAGACCAAATACCTCGATCCCATCGACTCCAACACCGCCCCTCAAAGCGCCGAGCTTGCTCCCTCCGCCCATCCCCCTTCCCCAACGCCTGCTCCCTACCGCGTCGGCAAAGACGAGGAAGTCGAGCAAGTCTTGCGTGGTTGTCCTGTCTTGCGCGCCATCGTCGGACGTGCGCTCTCCACCGGTATCCTTTCCAGCGACGATATCCACATCCTGATCTACACGATGGGAAACCTCACCCAAGGCGATGCTGCCGTCAATGCCGTCCTTTCCAAAGTCCACAACGTCGATCCGCGTGTCAAACTCAAATCTCCCCTCCGCAGCTACCCTACCAGTTGCCCAAAGATCCGCGCCCGTCTCCCCGAACTCACCGCAAGCGTCCCTTGCCATTGTGCTTTTCCCCAACACACAGGCTCTTATCCTCATCCTCTCTTGCATCTCGCTCGCCCTCCACAACTCCCCTCCGCTCCCACGATCTCTCCCTATCCATCCAAGAACCCGCCCTCTGCGATCTCTTCCTCTGATCCTGCCCCATCCTCCGACCACTCCGCGCTTCCTTACGAAAAAGCTCCCCCCACGATCTTCTCTCCGTTTCATCCTGCCCCATCCTCCGATCACTCCGCGCTCCCTTACGAAAAAGCTCCCCCCACGATCTTCTCTCCGTTTCATCCTGCCCCATCCTTCGACCACTCCGCGCTCCCCTACGAAAAAGCTCCCCCCACGATCTTCTCTCCCTCCCGGCCTGTTCTCGCCACAGACGGCTCTCCTCGATCTGCCGAATCTGCGCCTCCATCGTGGGAGATCCTTGAAAAACCATCCCGCACGCCTTCGCGCTCTGAACTCGAGTCTTGGACCCACCGCCTCCAACAAGCCCACCAAGATCTCTCGCACGCACAACAATCCATCCTCGCTCTTGAGCACAAGATCGCCCAATTCCTCCACAACCAAGGCACCCAAGAGTGCAAGACTCGATTCGGAACCCTTCGCGTCGACTCCAAACAACGCGTGCATTTTCTTCTCGAATCTTCTTCTCCTGAACACCTCTCCCCTTCGACCGATCCTCTCGCATCCTCCGAGTCTTCCTCTTCTTCTCCGCACTTTTCCGATGCGCCTCTCCCCGAGGATGGCGACGACGACACACACGGAGGCCACCGATGATCCTTTATCTTGTCGAACAAGGATGCACTGTCGGACTCAAGAGCGAACGCCTTGAGATCCGTAAGCAACAAGAGGTCTTGGACAGCTTTCGTCTTGACGATCTTGAACAGCTTGTGTTGTTTGGGTACATCCAACTCACCACCCAAGCCATTCAAGCCCTTCTCAAACGCGATATCGACGTCTGTTTCCTGTCTCGCAGCGGAGTTTTTTTAGGCCGACTCGCCGGGAAAATGGGCAAACAGATCGAGTTGCGTCGCAAACAATTCGCAGGGCTTGAGCAGTCGGCCTTTGCGCTTGATCTTGCGCGCCGTTGCATCGTCGGAAAACTCGCCAACCAACGGGCGTTGCTGATGCGTTATCAACGCAAACTCACCGACCCCTCGATCGCGCAGGCCTTGCTTGGAATCCGCCTACTTGTCGGGCAAATCGATCAAGCCCAAGATCTCGATGTGTTGCGTGGTTTGGAGGGTAAAGCTGCGGCGTTGTACTTCGGTGTGTTGGGGCGGCTGATCTCTGCGCCGCAAGTCCACTTCACCACCCGCATCCGCCGCCCGCCCCCTGATCCTGTCAATATCTTGCTCTCCTTTGGCTACACTTTGCTCACCAAGATGGTGCATGGCTTCGTTGAGTCCGCTGGTATGGACCCATACCTCGGAGCGTTGCATGCTCCGCGTTATGGACGTCCAAGTCTCGCACTCGATCTCGTCGAAGAATGGCGTCCTGTGATCGTCGACACTGCGGTCTTGCGTGCCATCAACACCAAAACCATCTCTCCTCAAGATTTCCTACCTGCACCCACTTCGCACGATCTTTGGCCCGAAGAATCCATCGAAGAGGACGAGATATCCCTTCTCGAACCGCCTTCTTCTTCCCTCGATCCGAACCCAGACGCCGAAGATGCCGCGTCTCCTCCGCGCCCTTTGTTGATGCAGCCCGAAGCCGTCAAGCGCTGGTTCGCTCTCTACGAACGGCGACTCCAAGAAGAAACTTTTTACCTTCCCAAACAATGCCGACTTTCTTATCGCCAAATCATTCGAGAGCAAGCCTACCTGTGCGCACGCCACCTCAAAGGGGAGGCCGAATACACTTCTTTTCTTCACGAACCTTGATCTTGTTTCGGGTTGCGCAGGGGAGGCGAGTGTTGTCTCGCGATCTTCTCCTTCTTGATGATCGGATGGCTGGGGTTTGGAAGTCTTCTTGGTTTTTTCACGCAAATTTTGTCAACATGGATGGAACAAGCGATGCTTTACCTTGTCGTGAGTTACGATATCACCGAAGATCGACGGCGAAACCGAGTCGCCAAGCTGATGGAAAACTATGGCACGCGTGTGCAGTATAGCGTCTTTGAGTGCTTGCTCCAAGAGCAAAGCCTGCTTGAACTCCAAGAGCAGTTGCAGGCGATCTTGGATCTGGAAACGGACAGCGTGCGTTTTTACCGCTTGTGTGTTCGATGTCGAGCGGGCATCGAGATATTCGGGCGCGGAACAACACAAAGCGAAGAACCCTTTGTAATTCTTTAGCTTTCCTTTGTTTTGTGTTCAGTTCGCTTGCGTTGAAACGCGCCGTTTGTTCTTTGTGGGTTGTTTGTGTGGAGCGTTGAGTTTGTTCCTTATGTTTGTGTGGGGCTTTGCCCCACGCCCCACAAGGGACTTTCGCCCCTTGACCTCGACTCGGCGGAACGGATCGACGTTTTACACACAAACGACTCTGCCGCTTGAGTCTTCGCGAACGTGGGGGGTTTTGTTCTCTACATCGCCCCACGCAGAAGATTTCATGCGTTGTTCTCTGCGAGGGGTTCGCGACCGGCTTTTTTCTTGTTCGTCAACGTGGGTGGGGGGTCGCGACCGGCTTTTTTGCTGCTCGTCAACGTGGGTGGGGGGTCGCGACCGGCTTTTTTGCTGCTCGTCAACATGGGAGGGGGTTCGCGACCGGCTTTTTTGCTGCTCGTTAACGCGGAAGGGGGTTCGCGACCGGCTTTTTTGCTGCTCGTTAACGCGGAAGGGGGTTCGCGACCGGCTTTCGTTTTGGGTGAAAGTGTTAAGTGAAGTTGACAAGCCGAAGCCCCGCAGATCACACGAAGCACAAAAGATCATGAAAAAGCAGCGCGTGTAATTATAAAGGTGGGGCTCTCTTTGGTGGGTGGGTGGTTTCACGAAAACTGTGATTAAGATCACTTTCCCGAGCAGGTCGACTTTTTTGCGCGAGCGACCCATCACAAACCTATCGTTCTATAACATAAGCTATTGTTTTTACTTTGCTTCTGCTTAAATCGTGAATCGCCATTCAGTGAAGGGGGTGCATAGGTCGCGCAGTGCCTTGAAATTACAAATGATTTTTCATGAACGATTATTCACTCAGAAGGCCCCCCCCCCCCGAGGGGGGGGGTGCATAGATTTTCCCTAAAAAAGTCCTTGCAAGAGAAGGCTCTCCGCGCTATACCCTTACTAGAGCTTCCGCGTTCGCAAGCGGATTGAAACTGAACGTTGTACACAGAAACGGTTGCCCCCTCAAGGCCTTACTAGAGCTTCCGCGTTCGCAAGCGGATTGAAACGACTTTTTGTTCCTCGACTTTTTGTTCCTCGACTTTCTTACTAGAGCTTCCGCGTTCGCAAGCGGATTGAAACGTTCCCGTTCCTTTTCTCTCAGATGCCCACAGCTTACTTACTAGAGCTTCCGCGTTCGCAAGCGGATTGAAACCCCCCGCATATAAGAAAAGGCACTTATGTGGAATTCGCTTACTAGAGCTTCCGCGTTCGCAAGCGGATTGAAACTTAAAAGTGTCCATCATCGTTAAGACGGCTTTCGCGGCTTACTAGAGCTTCCGCGTTCGCAAGCGGATTGAAACATCGGATCAAACCAAAGTCGATCACATCTGCCAACGGCTTACTAGAGCTTCCGCGTTCGCAAGCGGATTGAAACATCACGTCACTAACCGCAATAGATGTTTTCAATGACTTACTAGAGCTTCCGCGTTCGCAAGCGGATTGAAACCTTGCAACTTTGATGTTGCACCTTAACCATGTTACCTTACTAGAGCTTCCGCGTTCGCAAGCGGATTGAAACGGGTTGGCATTTGAGCCATTGCTCGCTCAGCAGGGTTCTTACTAGAGCTTCCGCGTTCGCAAGCGGATTGAAACCTTGCTTAGATTCCACTCTTCCGTAGGGAATTCAAACTTACTAGAGCTTCCGCGTTCGCAAGCGGATTGAAACTTCAAGTTGGGGTGTTTTGGGTGTTCTGGGTGTTTTGCTTACTAGAGCTTCCGCGTTCGCAAGCGGATTGAAACCCACAAGCACACCCACGGGTTGGAGATGACATAGCCTTACTAGAGCTTCCGCGTTCGCAAGCGGATTGAAACGAAGAGACGAACAGGCGGGTAACCACACTCCATTCTTACTAGAGCTTCCGCGTTCGCAAGCGGATTGAAACCTACGCAGAAGGGCGGCGAATCCGTATCTACGGTTTCTTACTAGAGCTTCCGCGTTCGCAAGCGGATTGAAACGTTTGTCGGAGGGTTTGGGGTTGGGGAGGCGCTGTGCTTACTAGAGCTTCCGCGTTCGCAAGCGGATTGAAACCGTCAGCGTCGGCGGGAACGTTAGGGAATTGGATATCCCGCTTACTAGAGCTTCCGCGTTCGCAAGCGGATTGAAACTTTTCCTTCAAAAAACTCACGATGTGTCTTCGACCTTACTAGAGCTTCCGCGTTCGCAAGCGGATTGAAACAAAGGTAGCGACTCCTTGACTTCGGGGGTGAGGCCCCCTTACTAGAGCTTCCGCGTTCGCAAGCGGATTGAAACTGGGCGGCTTCGGCGGCGGCTTCGGCGTCGCGTTGCTCTTACTAGAGCTTCCGCGTTCGCAAGCGGATTGAAACCGCCATCTCCCTATCAAAGCGGGAGGCGTAGCATGTGCTTACTAGAGCTTCCGCGTTCGCAAGCGGATTGAAACGATGTTCTTTGCGTGCGGCGGCTCGTCCCCAAGATCTTACTAGAGCTTCCGCGTTCGCAAGCGGATTGAAACAGTAGTAAAGGACTAGCCCCCGCACGGCCACGATGTGGCCTGCGTCGCGCTTACTAGAGCTTCCGCGTTCGCAAGCGGATTGAAACTATCCACGGGGCAGGATGTTGTACGGAAGCCCCTCACTTACTAGAGCTTCCGCGTTCGCAAGCGGATTGAAACCTTCGGCTTGGGCTTCGGCTTCTGCCTTGCGACCCTCTTACTAGAGCTTCCGCGTTCGCAAGCGGATTGAAACTAGGACGATGTCGGCTGCGCGTCGCAGGGCGATGCGAACTTACTAGAGCTTCCGCGTTCGCAAGCGGATTGAAACGCCTTTCTCCACAGCACCTGCGGCGATGTGGAGCTCAAAGCCATCTTCCTTACTAGAGCTTCCGCGTTCGCAAGCGGATTGAAACTTCGGGAGCCACTGGAATGGCCGCTTCGCCGTCCTCTTACTAGAGCTTCCGCGTTCGCAAGCGGATTGAAACTCTTTCCATTTTTTGGAAAGAAAAAGGTGCCGTACTTACTAGAGCTTCCGCGTTCGCAAGCGGATTGAAACCCACCAAGGTCTTGAGGAACTCGGGCACCTCGCCCCCCTTACTAGAGCTTCCGCGTTCGCAAGCGGATTGAAACAAAGTAATCATGGTAATATTCTCCATTTTTTTTGTCTTACTAGAGCTTCCGCGTTCGCAAGCGGATTGAAACATTCCGATTACGAGGGGGACGCCGGCGACGACTCCAAGGACTTACTAGAGCTTCCGCGTTCGCAAGCGGATTGAAACTGGGCGGCTTCGGCGTCTGCGTCGCGTTGGGCCTTGCGCTTACTAGAGCTTCCGCGTTCGCAAGCGGATTGAAACAGGGTCTCGAACACGTCAATCAGCCGACGCGCAGTGAACGCGCTTACTAGAGCTTCCGCGTTCGCAAGCGGATTGAAACGGAGGGGGAGCGGGGTTTGTCGGAGGGTTTGTGCTCTTACTAGAGCTTCCGCGTTCGCAAGCGGATTGAAACTATCATAGAGCGCGGTGTGATGGTCGTCGTCATCGTTCTTACTAGAGCTTCCGCGTTCGCAAGCGGATTGAAACCAGTTAAACACCAGCTCTGCGAACTTCTTGACGTGGCTTACTAGAGCTTCCGCGTTCGCAAGCGGATTGAAACAAGGCCGCGTCCAATGCGGCTGCGCAGCAGCCGAGCGCTTACTAGAGCTTCCGCGTTCGCAAGCGGATTGAAACGGCGATCGCACCGTCAACGGCGGCGTGGGGCGTATCCTTACTAGAGCTTCCGCGTTCGCAAGCGGATTGAAACACATCTCGCACAACTCCCCCCCCTCATCATGGTACCTTACTAGAGCTTCCGCGTTCGCAAGCGGATTGAAACAACACTCCACCGCCTTGAACCCGCTTTGTGTTGCGGGGCTTACTAGAGCTTCCGCGTTCGCAAGCGGATTGAAACATATCTGCATCAGGGTCACTTCTTAATTTCTTGTTCCTTACTAGAGCTTCCGCGTTCGCAAGCGGAT
>JAKLKB010000214.1 GCA_023150835.1 Myxococcota bacterium
GTATTTTAGAGGGAGAAGCAGCGGCGTTGACGGGGCGTAGGGTGCCATTGCCGTTAACGCGCTCGATGTAGGGCTGCTCGGTCTCTTGGATCACGATCTCAGGGTCTTGTTCGTGGAGAGCTTCGCCATCGGAGGGAGCGGCATCTTCGGGAAAAAGGGCTTCTTCGGGGAGGTTCTCGGGGAGGGGTTCGGTCTTTTCGGAGCCACCGTCCGTTTGTTCGGAGGCGCACTGTTTGGGATCGGGGTTGGATTGAGGAACACAGACTTTTTCGCGGCAGATCAGACCTCGGTCGAGGCAGTCATCAACGCAGGGATGACAGAGAAAATCGGGCCAAGGGCGGAGGACACAAGAGACCGCCATAACAGCCCAGAAGAGAGCGAGCGCCGCGAGCCAAGAAAAAGCCCGATGCCCCAGAGAAACAGGATTCGGCATCACAAAGACTCCTTCATACGACAAAAAGACCAAGCCGCTGCTCGCCTTGCGATGAGGCTTTGCAAGCATCCGCAAAGAGACGATGCAGGGGCTTGAGAAGAGTATGCAGGCAAAAGTCTCACCAGAGGATCCTTTCTTTTGTAGCATGAGGGGGATGCTCTGAAGAGCGAGGAGGCGGGGACTTGGTGAGTTCAACGATCAACCAGATGGTCGAGGCAACCAACAAAGCCCCGCCCGTCGCATAGGCAAGATTGGCCCCTAACGCCAAACCGTCGGCATTTCGGAAGTGAAGGGCCGCAGCAGGGAGCTTGTGGTAGGCTTTTTCAGCGGCATCTTGCTCAGAAAGAGCAACGGCTCCGAGGATGGCAGCCCCCACAAAAGCAGCGGCCCCGATGCTGAGCAAGACGATGGAAGGGACGATATCAGGGGAACGAGAAGGCGGCGGAGGTCGGCGACGAACAGGGTGATGGAGGAGGAACTCTTTGCGCCAGAGCAAGAACTGTCGCCGCATGAGCGGACTCATCTCTCCACGCAACGGGACATCGGGATCGCTCTTGAGGGCTTGGCGAAAAGCGTCCTTGGCAAGGCCCTTTTGAACTTTGTTGTAATAAGCGAGGGCGAGAAGTTGGAGGTATTGCGCCCGAAGAGAAGCAGAAAGCTCGGAACGTTCGAGTTCTTTTCGCAAGAGGGGAAAGGCTTTGTCGGGTTCTTCGTCGACAAACCGAATTAGCTGCGAGAGAGGAGTGGCGGCCCATCCGAGCGAACGGCCCCCCAAGCCTCCAAGAAGCACAAAACAACAGAGGATCCAACGCATCATACCAAGAGCTCCATAGCCTCGAAGCCGCTGCGGCAAAGATCGAGATTCACCAACGGACAAAAGGGGGTTGCGCGATCTGGTTGGGAGAGATCACGATGGCGAGTTTTCGGACCTGCGTGCTTTGGCCTTCACGGTACAGGGTGAGGTTGTGGCTGCCTGAAGGCAAAGAGATCGGTGTGTGGCTTTGTCCGATCTCACCGAAGGGAGCGAGCAAAACAGAGGACCAAGGCTTGCTGCGGATGAAGACTTGGCCCATCTCCACACGCTTTTCAACGCGGTGCGTTCCGCCCGACGAAAGATCCACAGAAAAAGTCCAAAGGAAGAGTTTTTGCCGATGGATACAGCGAAAGCGATAGCGTTTTGGCTCCAAAGAAAGCGTGAACTGCGAGTGTTTACCGTAGTCTTCGTATTGGTTTCGCAAGACGCAAGGAAAGGGCGATATCTGAACGATCAGCGTGGCTTTCTGTGCGGCAGGTGCGGTGGGTGCAAGAGGACGGTGAAGAGGTGGGGTGGATGCGCGGAGTGTAGGAGCCTGCACCGTATTGGGACGGATCACAAGAGGCGAGTGTTTGGATAGGGCGATGGATGGGGCGGTTCTGGCGTTCTGCGAGAGGGCCTTCGCAAGAGGTCGCGCCTTTGGGGAACGGGTACGCCGAAGATAAGGGCGCTTCGGAAGGCGCACGATAGGAGAAGGCGTTTCATCGGGTGTTATGGAAGAGGCATCCACGGGATCGCGTTGTTGTCGTGGAGATTCAGCAGAAGAAGCGCCCTCTGGATCTGGAAGAGCAAGAACAAGAGAAGGTCGATCGGTAGGACGAGCCGCCAAGCTCGCCCGCTCTTTGGGGCGAAGGGGTGAGGGCAGCGCAGCATCGCGAGCTTTTTGATGGCGGGGCAGCGGAGAAGATCGTTCGACAAGCAAAACATTCGGTAGCCCAGAAGGATTACGCCAAAAAGACCCCCCCCAAAAAGCCATCCCAAGCAAGGCAACAACGACCAGCACAAATGCTATTTTCTGCGGATACAACGGTCTTTTTGATTTAGACAACGCAAGAGCCGAAGCATCGGACACAAGAGCCGAAGCATCGGACGCAAGAGCCGAAGCATCGGACACAAGAGCCGAAGCATCGGACGCAAGAGCCGAAGCATCGGACACAAGAGCCGAAGCATCGGAGGGACGAGGGGCATTTGCGGAGAGAGAAAGCGAGGGAGAAGACCAGACAGCGTCTTGGATGGTGTCTTTTTTGTGACGAGAGGCGAGTTCTTCGGGGGTTTGAGCGAGGGTATCGGAATAAGCAGCCAAGCCGTACCAAGAGACTTTGGAAAGGGATCTGGATTCGCCACGCAACAGCGAAGAAAGCCACGATTGGATCTCGTTCGGTCCATAGAGGGGATGTTCGTGTCTTCGACAAAGTGATTCGAGTTCTTGGCGGACGTGGAAAGCCTGTTGGGGTCGGCGTGTTGGGTCGGGTGAAAGCAATAGGTCGAGATAGGAACTGATCGCATGAGGAAGATGTTCGACGATCTGTTTCGCCGAAGGGATGGGCGATTCAGCAAGTTTTGCGAGGCGGATGAGGTGTTCGTGGTAGAGAGTCGGTCGAAAAGGGGCTTGGCCAGTGAGGAGCTCGTAGAGGACAGCAGAAGCAGCGAAGATGTCGGACTGTGGGGAGGTTTGTGCATAAAGAGCTTGTTCGGGGGCCATGTAGGCAAAGCTGCCTTTGGGCTTGGCTTCGAGCGTTTGGAGGGCTTGATCGCGTTGTTCCCACTTGGCGATGCCAAGATCGATGATCTTGACAAGGCCGTGAGTCGAGAGCATCAGGTTTTGAGGTTTGAGATCCCGATGCACCAGATGCAGCGGTTGCTCGTGAAGAGTCGCGGTGTGGGCGTGATGGAGGCCCTCGAAAAGCTGCGCTGCGATAGAAAGCGCCATCGGCCAAGGGATCGGGGTTTTGCGGGTTTCTCGATGTTCGTGCAGCAGATCGAAAAAGTCCAATCCTTCGACGATCTCCATCTCAAGGCCAAGCAAAGCGTGCTGTTTGTCTTCGAATGCGTTGTTAACGCGCACAAAGTGTGGAGAGTGACGCAAGCACTCGCTGAGTCGGGCTTCTTCACGAAAGGCAAGCAAACGCAGCTTGAGGACGTCGACGTTGGGGGTGGCGTCAAGGCGCATGATCTTGAGCGCGACCTGCATCTCAAGGCCGAAGGCTTCGGTGATCTTGATAGCACGCCAGACTTGCGCTTGTCCGCCACTTCCAAGTAGCCGCACGAGTCGAAAAACGCCTTGTTTGATGGTAGTTTCAGGTCGAAGCGGTTGCAAAGACTATCCCTCTCTCGAAAAGCCCGAGATTAGCGCAAAAACGAGAAGATCACAAAAAACACGACGGTAAAAAAGACGCCCACTGCAAGGCCGATCAAGATGCCCGTCTTCATGCTCGTATCAGTCGGTGGGGGTGGAGTACTCGGAAGGTGCGAGATCACAGAGTCGACAGGCGCGTGATGAGGCATCGGGGCCGTCTCGGCCAACGAAGTAGGTGAAGTCGTCGCGTAGTGGGATGCCACAATCGCCGCTTGCACGTCAAAGGGCTCTTCGCGCGTTTTACTGAAAACGTCCGACAGATGAGAAGAAACGACGGGCTGAGGAATGTATCCATGAATCGAAGGGGAAGAGTCCGCCGATGCCAAATGCGCAGAACTCGATGGATGAAGTTTTTCTGTAGGCGTTGATTTGGCCGATGGATAGAGGATCTCCAAGGCTTCTGCGGGGATCTGTTGCGTGGCAGGCATCGGATCGGTGCTGACTTCGTGTTCATGGCTCGGTGAGGCGGATGTGTAGGATGGTGCAGGATAAGCCGATGGATGGGGGTTTGCAGAAAGGTACGAGGACGTCGAGGCATCAGGAGATCGTGCGGGATACGACGAAGTCGGCAGGTAGGGATGTTCCGAGGATGCCGATGAATAGGGATGTTGAGACGGCGTTGAGGATGCCGATGAATAGGGATGTTGAGACGGCGTTGAGGATGCCGATGAATAGGGATGTTGAGACGATGCCGACGAAACGGACGGATAGGGATCGGAAGAAGCAGAAACAAAAGAAGCTGCTGTGCTGGGAGGAGGGGGAAGCGCGGCAAGGCGAGGGAAAAGATCGGGAGGAGGGCCGACAAGCGCTTGTGGAGCCAAAAGATCGATCCCATGAACGGCGCGAAGGATCTCAAGGAGGTTTTTCGGATCGATCGGAGCGGTTCGGACCCGCGAGACCTGCTGGAGATCGATGGTTTGATCGAAGAGATCTTCGAGGGCTTGACGAAAAGCATCGCAAGAGGGAAAGCGATCCGTCGGATCTTTCGCAAGCGCCCGCATCACGATGTCGTTCAAGCCATCGGGAAGATCGGTGCGAAAGTTGCGGATGTCATCGGGTTCGGCTTCGGTGTGAGCGATCAAAACATCGGTGTATCCGCCTCGAAAAGGTGGATGTCCAACAAGCAATTCGTACAAGCTGATCCCGAGCGAATAGATATCCATGCTCGGGGTAGGAGGTAGCCCACGGATCTGTTCGGGCGAGATGTAGGTGATCGTACCGAGTAGAGAGCCTTCTTTGGTTTTGATGAAACTGCTTTCGAGCATCTTGGCGATGCCAAAGTCTAGAATCTTCGGAGTGATCCGCTCTTCTGTGATGTGGAGCATGATGTTGGCGGGCTTGATATCGCGGTGAACGATATGATGCCGATGAACAAAAGCCATCGCCTCCAAGATCGGCAAAAAGAAGTTCTGGATCTGCTCGATAGAAAGACCAAACAGATTTTGTTGACGCATGAAAGTTCGCAGATCCACACCGTCGATCCATTCCATCACAAGGGCAAAGATGCCCTCTTCGTCGATCAGCCCCAACACTTGGCCGATGTTGGGATGAGAAAGGCGGCATTGGATCTGTGCTTCTTGTTGAAGGCGTGCGCGTACTTCTTCCGAGGCATTGTGGTGATCGGACAAGACCTTAATCGCCACCCATCGCTCAGGAACAAATTCGGCGACGGCTTTGTAAACACGCGCCATCCCCCCGCGCCCAACTTCCTTAACAAAGCGGTAGCGACCAACCCGACTCCCTACAAGTTCCGCCATCTTCCACCCCTATCGCGCAACACTCCGCAAGACCACCCAACCCATGCCATCCGTCCAAAAACCTTTTTGACGCAACACGCAACTCACCTCCAACAACACCCATCGACCCACAAGAAAAAAACAGACTACCCAAGCCACGCTTTCTTGCCAAGCCCCACAACACCAAAACAAAAACGCACCGTCGACACCGCTTCTACAACCCCCGTGTTCGAGCCATTTCAAGCGGCTGTGCTGTTCGATTGAAAAACGTCCATTCACCCCGCCGATACGGGGTCAAGGGAGCCGCGCTCTATGGCGGGGCGTGGGGTGGAACCCCACACGCGCTAGGTTAAGGTGGAAACACCGGATAGTCTAGCCTGATCGCCGTTTCTTTTGTCGCC
>JAKLKB010000215.1 GCA_023150835.1 Myxococcota bacterium
TTGGACTGGTAGACAGAAACATCGGAGGAATGGACGTCTTGTGATGTCCCCTCTCAGACGAGATCCGCCCGTTGAGTGATCGTAAAAATGTAGGGGCAGCCCCCTGTGGCTGCCCAACCATCGGGCGGTTCGCGAACCGCCCCTACATCATGCGATCATACCTTACGCGGAGATCGTATGACGCAATCGAATGGTTTGGGTGGGGTGTGACGCCACGCCCCACAAGGGAGCGCAGCTCCCTTGACCCCGTATCGGCGAAGAGATTACTGGTTTTTCAAAACAACGGCTCTGTCGCTTGAAGAGCGCGAACACGGCTTTTTTTGGCGACTTCGTAAGTCCTACAAGATCAAAACCCAACCCCCAAAGGATCTTCGGGTTTGTCCGTTGTGGTGGGGATCTCGGGCGTTTTAAGAAGCCCTTTCTTTTTGCAGTAGGAAGTGTCGCCGCCGTGGGCTTGGTTGTACTTGCAGACGAGTTGGCGTGTGTAATCGATCTCTTGCCGCGCCACAAGGATCTGCGCATGGCTGCGGTCCACGATCATATCCAAGCCATGCTTTGCTCGGATCTTTTCAAGGATCGGCAACATCTTCTTCACGATCTTGTTGGTTTCTGTGGCTTCGACTTGCATCAATTGTTTCGTGAGACCCGCATACGCCTGTTGAAGCTGGAGAAACATCCGCTGCATATCGGTTTGCAGCTTTTGGACTTCTTCTTTTTTTAACGTACTTCGGTGCATATCATAGTACGCTTTTTTCTCCTTCAATCGTTGCTGCAATCCGTTGAGTTGTTCTTGGTAGCGGGCTTTCATCTGTGCGAGGCGCTTCTTGGCCTCAAGGCCGTCTTTGGTGAGCAGCAGCGCTTTTTTCACATCCACATAGCCGATCTTGCCCGCGTGTGCCGAAGGCAAAGCCACCGAAAAAACAAGGGCAAACGTCACCAAAGAAACAGCAGCACGCACAAGTCGGAACAAGGGGCGATCAAACATTGGTTTCTCCGTGAGATTTCGAGGGTTCAAGAGCGTAGAGATCCTCGGTAGCAAGGAGGGGTTGGAGGCTGATCTCAAAGACGGCGAGAGGTTGGACGAGGCGGAGTTTTTCGAGGACAACGGGGTGGATCTCCCCTGCGATGCCGACAGGTTCATCACGGTAAAACAACTGCGCGGCGCGGCCTTCGAGAAATGCAGGGTGTTGGATCGACTGGTAGGTCAGAGGCATACCGAGTTCGTGGGCGATGGCTTCGGTGATGGCTTTGATGTCGGAGAATCCGACCTGTGTATCCAAGATCCCCCCCGAAAGATGCAGACGCTCGGAAGGATGGGGGGTTCCCTGTTCAAAGATCACCACGTCATCCGCCTCAAACAAACGCTGCGGAAGTCCTTGGCCGCGATTGAGTGCAAACAACCGAAGCAACTGGGGCAAGATCATCGTGCGCATCATGGATTGTTCGACCGATGCGGGGTTATCAAGCAAGACGGCATCTTCGGGATCATCGACGTTCATCAAAGCATATTGTTCTTCCGGATTGGAAAGCAAAAGGCTCATCACCTCAAAGAATCCAAGGCCGATCAGCGCGCTGCGAGCGCGATTCGCAAGGATCCGCTCGGGTCGCTCTTGAGCCACCGTCATATTCGGAACCAACACAGGGACGATGCGATGATAACCATAAGCGATCGCAAGATCCTCGATCAGATCGACTTCGTGCATGATATCGTTGCGATAAGGGGCAACCGTCACACGGATGTGATGTTCGGAGCCTTCGGTGGCTTCGGCATGATGACGCATTCTTCGCAACAATTCGATCGCCTGCTCGCGGGTGATATCGATCCCGATGCGGCGACAAGCATGATGCACGTCGATCTCGAAAGACTCTGTCGCCATCGTAGGCAAAGCAACGGATGTTGCAGGGAGATTGTGCATTGCAGGGAAGCGCATCTGTACGCGCTCCGCCGCCGAGCCCGGAAACAACTCAAGCATCGAAGTGACAAGCGTGTGCAGGCACTTGGTGACGACACGATCCGAGATCCCCGTCACATCGACAAAGACATCTTTGGTCTCGGTTGTCACGCGGGTTTCGTGGGAATTGATGATCGGCGGCATCGAAAGAACTTGCTCGACTTTGTCGATCAACAAAGGGACGCGAGGATGCCCTTCGAGCAGATGGGCGTAGGCCGTGCCTTTGGGATGGTGTGAGAGGATCGCTTGGGGTGTGACAGCCTGTCCGTCACTTTGCAGCGGAACAAAGCGGATATCCTCGCGTCCAACGGTGGTATAAGTGATCGGCCCTTTGATCGCAGACAGGTCATACACCCCGATAGAGGCGAGTTTGCGATCTCGCGCCAGCGCCCAGTGCAAGTTTTCTTGCAGCTTCATCAGCATACGCAAACCGACATCATCGATCTGCAAGTTGCGGATCACCGCACACCCGATCTGCGGACGTACCGCTGCGACCGAGGCATCCACAAACACCTCAAGGCTCGGAGGTTCGAGACGATACGCAGCCAGTCCCGTCTCCACCGCCAGCAGCCCTTTGATGGCACGCGTCAACCCGCCTGCATCGAAGATATCGGGGCGAACGGGCAACAAATCCATCTTGACCACATCGACATCCCCGAGATATTCCCAAAGCTCGTCGGGCTTGCCTTCGACCAAGGTTTCGGGACAACGGGAAGGAAGCTCTTCGTTGGGATTGAGTTCGATCAGCGCGCCACTCGGGCGGCAACGATAACGCCGCAGCTTGCTGAAGCCGTCGAGATCCACGCCCAACTGATCGAGATGCGCTTCCATCTCGCCAGAGGTCAGATCGCGGCCAAGACGCCGATTAAGTTCTTCGATAGGAATAGCGATCACAGGCATAACGCGCTCCGTTACCTTGAAAGGGCGCTTTCCTTGAGCCAGTCCAGTTGGCTCAAGTAAAGCTGTCGGATATCTTCGAGCTGATAGCGCACCATCGCGAGACGTTCGAGGCCAAGCCCCCACGCCAACACAGGGACATCCACCCCCGCAGGCTGCACCACTTCGGGGCGAAACACGCCTGCACCGCCCAATTCAAACCAGTCCTTGGCCCCCGGCAAACGCACAAACACCCCCACCGAAGGCTCGGTATAGGGGAAAAAGTCTGGGCGGAACTTGACTTCATCGAAGCCCATTTGTTTGTAAAAGGCAGTAAGCGTCCCAAGCAACGAGGCAAAACTGGCGTCTTTGTCGATGATCACGCCGTCCACTTGGTGAAATTCAGGAAGGTGCTTCCAGTCGATGGTTTCGCGGCGAAACACCCGCCCGACACAAAAGATCTTTTGCGGAGGTTGGGGGTTTTTGTGGCACGCAGCCACCGTCACGGCGGTGGTGTGGGTACGCAACACCACTTGGCGGGCTTTTTGGGCGCTCCACTTGTAGCGCCATCCTGTGGACCCCGTCTGTCCGCCATCTTCGTGTGTACGACGGATCGTCTCGACAAGCGCCTCGTCAGGCAGTTCAAATTGATTCGGTCGGGCGCAATAAAAGGTATCTTGCATCTCGCGTGCGGGATGATCTTGGGGCTGAAACAGCGCATCAAAGTCCCAAAAAGCACTCTCCACATACGGGCCTCGGATCTCCGCAAAACCAAGGTTGAGAAATGCCCGCCGTGTCTCTTCAAGAACGCGGCGTAAGGGGTGCATTTTCCCCGGTCGGACGGGGGCCGTTGCGAGTGTGACGTCATAACTGCGGAAACTGGCTTTGCGCCACGCTCCAGAAAGCAACATCGCTTCGGTCAGTTGGTTGATCTCGACCCGTTCTTCGATCCCGTCGGAGAGGACATCCTTTCCGATCTGCGTCAAACGGATCTCTCGAAACTTCCGCTCTTTGCTGCGGAGGTAACCTCGACTACGCAAGCCTTTGATGATCTCTTGGACAGCTTCGTCGTTGCTCTCGGAGGCGTCGAGCAACAAACAAGACTCCGGAGATCGTGTCAGGCGATCGAGCAAGATCTCATCGGGTTGACGGATATCAAGGTCTGCAGCAGACGACCACACCAAGGATTTTCCTGCGCGCTCGGCGTATCCTTTGGCCGTCAGAGAACGCATGATCTTGCCGATAGCTTGGGCGTCTGAACCTGTGGCTTCCGCAAGCTCCACAGGCGTCATCGGCTGCGCCTTTTGACGCAAGGCCTCGGCGGCTCGGCGCTCCAACAAAGAAGCCCCGCTTTTCACAAACGCCAAACCCTCTTCATCCAGCGAAAGCTCCAACCGAATCTCTTCGGTGATCTCGATCCAACCGTCTTGTGCAAACGCTGTGGCGACCGCCATCGCTTGCGATTGATCGATCCCCGTCTGCGCCACCACAGCCTCCATACCGAGGCGGCCCCCTTGGGCTTCAAGCTGCTTGAGTACTTTGTATGCGTTCGTTGTGAGTTGGCGTACCATCCTCCAAACACTCCTCTACATCGGGCTGTTCCACAGATCACCGCTGCTTTTGCTTGCGTCGCCCTTCGCAAGAAGACAAGCCTCTTAGCACATCAAGCACCGAAGATCAACGCTTCTGCGGCTTGCGTTTGCGCGACCCTCTGCTTGACTTTTTGCGCGCTTTGCCCACGATCTCACCGCGTCTTGCATCCCTACACTCGACCTCTTAACCACCCCGAGGCTTTTCGATGAAACCCATCAAAACCATTTTTCTGATCGTTGCGTCGATGTCCTTTGTCGTCGCAGCCTTGATCTTTGTCCCGATGATGCTTCACCCAAGCGCCTCCTCGACGGTCTATTGGGTCGCAGCCTTTGTTTTTTCCCTACTGATCGGCCTTTTCTCTTTTGTCTGGCGGCTGCTCACGAGCGTTCTTGCGGCCATCGATTCTTCTAGCTCGCTCCATCACCGAGGTACACGCATCCGCACCTCGGACGCGCACGAAGCCGATCCTTGGATCATCGAATCCTCCGACTCCAGCGACGCAAACGATGATCACCCACGCTACGGCGGCGAAACCGAAAGCAGCTACGATACCGCCGATAGCAGCTCGTTTAGCGATTCCTCTTCTTCTTACAGTAGCGACTCGTCCTCTTCTTCATCCGGCGACTCGTCTTCTTCTAGCAGCGATTCCTCTTCTTCTTCTAGCAGCGATTGGTGAACTCGTTTCGTGGAAACGTGCGCGGCGTTGTGGCATCAAAACCCCCGTGTTCGCGCCACTTCAAGCGGAGCCTCCGTTGGTTTGAAAAACCTGTGCTCACTCCGCCAACACAGGGTCAAGGGAGCGCGGCTCCCTTGTGGGGCGTGGGGCAAAGCCCCATACGCGCCTTGTTAAGGTGGAAACCTCGTAGCGTCGGTCTTGATCGCCTTTTTTTCTCCCCCCCTCAATCCCCCCGGCCAACGGGGGGAAGTTGGAACGGGCAGCGTCTGCATTTCGTGCATACAGCGTGCGTCATGAAAAAACAAAATCCCCGATGCTTCCGACTTTCGCTCCCTCCCCTGTTCACGGACTTTCGCTCCCTCCCCTGTTCACGGGGGAGGGCGGGGTGGGGGGCTTTCCTCCGCTTCACCTAACGCCTATGGGGCAATGCCCCACCAAACCAAACGAATCTGCGTAATCCTACGCCTCTCGCGCAACCGATCCTCCCCGACAACAGAGACCCACACACAAAGAGGAAGCCATGACCCATCCGAAACCACCCACCGCATCGAAGCCCCAAACAGATCCACGCAGCACACCGCCCTCCACGATAGAAGACGATTTGTGGCAAGAAGACGCTGCGCTCGAAGCCCCCGTCTCCATGTTTTCGGCACCTGATATCGCCATCCGTCGGCCCATTGCACGCGCTGCTCTATTGGCGACCCACGAATACCGCCGCCTCGAAGAAGACGAGCGCGACGAGATCCCTTGGCGGCGTTGGGGCCCGTACCTCAGCGAGCGACAGTGGGGAACTGTGCGCGAAGATTACAGCAAAGACGGTGACGCTTGGAATTATTTCCCTCACGACCACGCAAGAAGCCGCGCCTATCGTTGGGGCGAAGATGGTTTGGCCGGATATTCCGACAACAAACAATACCTCTGCTTTTCGCTCGCCTTGTGGAATGAACAAGATCCGTTTCTCAAAGAGCGGCTGTTCGGCCTCACCAACCCCGAAGGCAACCACGGTGAAGATGTCAAAGAGTTGTATTATTACCTCGACGCAACGCCCACTCACAGCTATCTCAAGATGCTCTACAAATACCCGCAACAAGCCTTTCCTTACGAGCAGCTTCGCCAAGAGAGCCGCAACAGAGGCCGCATGGATCGGGAGTTTGAGTTGCTCGATACAGGGATCTTTGAGCAGGATCGCTACTTCGATATCTTTGTCGAATACGCCAAAGCTGCCCCAGACGACACGCTGATCCAGATCACCGCCCACAATCGCGGCCCCCAAGAAGCCCCGTTGCACCTGCTGCCGCAGATCTGTTTTCGCAATATCTGGTCATGGAAAGGCATCCCGCAGATGCCCGAAGCCTCGATGGCCAATGAAGAAGCCCTGTCGCTCCACCACCCAGAACTCGGACAATACTTCCTCTACAGCGCAGAATCCTCTGCCCGTTTCTTGTTTTGCGAAAACAACACCAACACCCGCCGTTTGTATGGCGCACAAGACGCACAAGGCCCGTTCAAAGATGCCTTTCACGATCGGGTGGTGATGGGAAAACAAGACGCGACAAGCGCCGCAGATCGGGGAACAAAGGCCGCGATCTGGTCGCGTCATACGATCCCTGCACATGGATCGATCACCTTGCGCTTGCGCCTCACCAACCTCCATGATCCCCATCCCTTCGCCTCTTTCGATTCGATCTTTGCGCGTCGCCAACAAGAAGCCGACGAATACTACAACGCCCTCGAAGAAGATATCCCCCACGAAGACGACCGCCGCATCCAACGCCAAGCCTTCGCAGGCATGATCTGGAACAAGCAATACTACCGCTACAACGTACACGACTGGCAACGCGGTGATCCGCTCCAACCTCCCCCACCCAAGGGGCGTATCGCACGCAACGCTGAGTGGGGCCACCTCAAAAATAACAACGTGATCTCCATGCCCGATACATGGGAATATCCGTGGTATGCCGCTTGGGATCTCGCCTTCCACGCCCTTCCCTTCGCCCTGATCGATGCACCCTTTGCCAAGCGACAACTGCTCTTGATGACCCGTGAATGGTATATGCACCCCAACGGTCAACTTCCCGCTTACGAATGGAACTTTAGCGATGTCAATCCTCCCGTTCATGCGTGGGCCGCGTGGCGGGTCTTTCAGATCGACCGCAGCGCCCGAGGCGATCAAGGCGACCTGTTTTTCTTAGAGCGGATCTTCCACAAACTCTTGCTGAACTTTACTTGGTGGGTCAACCGCAAAGACGCCCAAGGGCGCAACGTCTTTCAAGGCGGCTTCTTGGGACTCGACAACATCGGCGTGTTTGACCGCAGCAAACCCCTTCCCACAGGTGGACATCTCGATCAAGCCGATGGGACTAGCTGGATGGGGATGTACTGCCTCAATATGTTGCAGATATCCCTCGAACTTGCCCGTCACAACGCCGTGTACGAAGACATCGCCACCAAGTTTTTCGAACACTTTTTGTACATCGCCCAAGCCATGACCAACATGGGCGGCGAAGGCGTCGGGCTTTGGGACGATCAAGACAAGTTCTTCTACGACGTGCTGCACTTCCCTGACGGTCGCAATCTCCCACTCAAAGTCCGATCGATGGTCGGCTTGATCCCCTTGTTTGCGGTCGAAACCATCGAACCTGAAACCCTCAAGCGCCTGCCCAACTTTTCCAAGCGTATGCACTGGTTTTTGGAGAAACGCCCTGACTTGGCGGATCTGGTGTCTCATTGGAATGAGCCCGGGCGTGGCGAACTGCGCTTGCTCTCGCTGTTGCGCGGCCATCGGATGAAACGCCTGCTACAGCGTACGCTCGATCCAAACGAATTTCTATCCGATTATGGCATCCGCTCACTTTCCCGCTACCACAAACAACACCCCTACACCTTCACTTACCGCGATCAATCGTTTACGGTCGCCTATGTTTCGGGCGAATCGGACTCAGGACTCTTTGGCGGAAACTCCAACTGGCGCGGCCCGATCTGGTTCCCTGTCAACTATCTGCTGATCGAGTCGTTGCAAAAATTCCATCACTACTACAGCGACGACTTTTTGGTCGAATACCCCACAGGATCGGGGCAATCGCTGTCTTTGTTGCAGATCGCAGAACACCTCGGCCAACGCCTTGCCGGATTGTTTCGTCGTGGAGAAGATGGAAGACGCCCGATATTTGGCGACAACCGCAAGATGCAAGAAGACCCCCAATTCCGCGATCATCTGCTGTTTCACGAATACTTTGACGGCGATACAGGCCGAGGATTGGGTGCCTCCCATCAAACAGGATGGACAGGTCTGATCGCCAAGCTACTCCAGCCTCGACGCAAACCCTCCTAATCAGCCCTCTTCCTTCGTCGCGGAGGGTTCTCCCACCGCTTGCGCTTGCATCTTCACGATCGCTTCCGCTGATAGCCCCGTCACTTTCGTGATCTGTTCCATCCCCATCCCCATCTCCAGCAACTTCAACGCCATCTCCCGCTTTTCTTCTTCTCGACCCTGCTGCAAAGACAAACGCACCTTTTACACGGCTTCATGATCTTCGCCGTCTTCGCTCTCCGCTTTCCCCATACCGCCCGCCATCTCCGTTAATTCACCTTGCTGATTCACAATCCCTGCCCGAACGAGAGTCGCAAACTTTTCTTTCTCTGTCAGTCGGTCAAATGATTCCATCGCTTTCAAGTGGAAATGATATTCCTCACTCCGATAATAATCCCATTCCTTCGGGAGCTTTCTCTCCTGTTGGCTGCTCATCCTTTTCTCCTTTCGCTACACGTGGCCGAAAATAGCCTAAAATACACGAAGGATCACGAACTGCGATCTGAAGATGATTTTTGCTCTGAAACCCAGAACCTTCATAAGCTGCCTCACCTTCCACAAAGACCCCTCGCACAGTCTGATAATACGACGTACCCCCATACTCCGCATCCATCCATTCTAAATACCAGTTGAGATAAGCACAATCCCGATACCGAAGCAGGATATCATTAGTGAACCTTTGGCCTCTCTTGTTCTCTGGCAACGGTTTGCCTGCCGCTTCAAAAATGCCCTTAAACCTCGGCCAAGCCATCCGTAGCTGCTCCGTGTGATACACATCTGCAAGATCAAAACAACGACCAAGGTGGATATACGCCCCCAACACAAAGGGAGTCTCCAACTTCCCCCGCTCTTTCTGCTCAAAAGCAAAGTCCCACGCACGACGCGGCCCATACTCCCAAAAATACACGCCCTTCCCCAACCAATCGTATGTATTTTGACTTGGACGCAGTTCTTCACCTTCCATCAACACACGTTCCGCTACACTCTTCTCGCAACCATGATAGCCCACAATCAACCGTTGATAACCCCATTCTGGCGGTCTCATCTCTCCAACCTCCTTTGCGGCTCTCCTCTCTCCCAAAGATACCGATCTATCCGCAGTATTTCAACCGCTACCTTTGCCACGCTTCAACGCTCGGCAGACTCGCCTTGTCACCGCTTGCGCCTCGCTCCTCCATCCGCAAAAAAGAAAACCCCTTGGGCGCTCAGTCGCTAGACCTACGGACGCAAGGGGCTTTCGGGGCGTTCTTTGTCCCACAATGGGGCGCGGGTAAGAGAAGATGGCCTGAGCCTTGTCCACACAAGCGGCAGCCGTAACCACCGCCTCTCTGGGATGCGCTGAGGATTGACGACACGGAAACCGATGTTGTTGTTGCGGTTCGTCGGCGTGTTGTTGTTACGCTGCGCCGCCCGCACGTTGTTGGCGTTGTTGTTCCAACTGCCACCACGTTTCACGCGGTTCGTGCTTCTCCTTACCCTTTTTCGATCCCTAACAAACTCCGTCGCAACATACAAGTATTCGCCATCCGCGCATGACCCAACAGGCCGCGCATCCGACATTGCGCCTCTTCCTCGCTGATCTCCCCCAATGATTCCGCCCTCTCCACATCCCGCCAACCCCCGATAAACCGCCGCAAGGCTCCCTGCCCAAATCGTATCAAATGCGGATATACCCGAAAACCCAGAAAACCAAATCCCTCCCACGTCGGACACAAGCGCGTCTCGCTCTCCTTCAACCGCAGCCCCAGATGCTCCCGCAGATACCCCTCGATCTGCGCCTTCCACGCCCACATCTGCGCCTTGTCCTCCCCAAATAACAACATATCGTCCATGTACCGCAGATAACGCCGCACCGCCTTCTGTTCCCGCGCTTTCCTCTGGCCTACGAAAAAAACCCAACAACACATCCGCATAACGTTCCATACTCGCCTTGCCGAAGCCTTGGATCGCCTCCAACCCTGCCCGTGTTTCCGGCTTTTGACGCACAATCTCCATCAACACCTCATTGTTTAAGATCACAAACGCAGGGATCCCATCTTCTTTCGCTTGCTTTGCCCGCCAACGCCGCATCGTCTCAAAAAGCGCCTTGTCTTGCTCGTTTTCCAACTTCGCGCCTGCGCGTTCCCCCTTTCGCTCCTGCCCAGAAAAAATGCCCTGCCCTCCCCTCTTGCGCAAAAACGGGCTGTCCCGATACGTCACCACCACGGCCATGCGCGGTACGCCTTGCTGCATGAAAAAATGTTCCTGCGCCGACAATATCTCGACTTCCTCCCCCAGCGCCTCCAACTCGCTGCTATCAAAACCGCCCGTCTCCGCATCATAACTTAAATTAAACACTTTCACCTTCATCCGCCTTTTCCTTTCTTTTCTACAAACCTACACCTTGATTCTTCCATTTTTGGGGGCCTGCCCCCAATCCCCCGCCATAGACTCTCGCCCCTTGACCCC
>JAKLKB010000216.1 GCA_023150835.1 Myxococcota bacterium
GGAAAGTACGGAAAGTACGGAAAGTACGGAAAGTACGGAAAGTACGGAAAGTACGGAAAGTACGGAAAGTACGGAAAGTACGGAAAGTACGGAAAGTACGGAAAGTACGGAAAGTACGGAAAGTACGGAAAGTGCGGAAAGTGCGGAAAGTGCGGAAAGTGCGGAAAGTGCGGAAAGTGCGGAAAGTGCGGAAAGTGCGGAAAGTGCGGAAAGTACGGAGACGGGGTTTCTCTGTGCGCTCAGACTTTCTGCCTTCCTCCCCCTCGCGGCAGCAGCGAGGCTTTGCGAGCGTCGCAGGGACAGGGGACGCCCGAAGGGCAGGGGTGAGCGTCACGCGATCAAAAGAACGAGGTCGGGATAAAGGACAAAGGGCAGAAGAAGAGAAGGCGAGAGAAAAGAGGGGCGATGCGGAGAAAAGAGGGGGATGTGCGGGATCAAAAGCAGCGGCTAAAGTTTTCGCCTGTCGAAGGTTTGCAGACCGTACCTGTTTCACAAGCGATATCTCCACCGCAGATATCGCCTTTTTTGGCTTTGGTGGGGACGGGTTCACAATAGCCGAGGGGTTCGTCGACAGGTGTTAGCGGTCGGCAGTTTTGCTTTTCAGCGGGGCAATCTTCGCCTTTGTTGCGGAGATCACAGGTGGGAGTGCATCGCTTGACAAAGGTAAATCCGACAACAGGGCGGCAGTAAAGATTCAATTCACAATCGAGTTCTTGTTCGCAAAGGCCGCCTACAGGCTTGTTTCCGCTGGGAGTGCGGCAGTAGCCGTTCCCCTCAAATAGAACGCAGATCTCGCTTTTGGGGCAACCTTGTTGCTTGACGACATCGCAGCGTGCGACGCAAAAACGTCCCTTGCCATCGAGATTTGGCGCGCAGGTTTCTTGAAATTTGTTGCAGTCGTCTTGTTTGGCGCAAGGTGTGGGGGCAGGGATGATGTTGGAAACGCAACTGGTGTTGCTGCATCGAAAATCTTTGGGACAGTCGTTGTCTTTGCTGCACGTCTTTGGCACGCAGGTTTTTTCGAGGCACTTGTAATCGGTGGGGCAATCTGCATCTTGTGTGCAGTTGAATCGGGCCTGCTTGTAGTCCACAGAGAATGTACAAGAGGCCGAAAACAACAAGAGGCTACAAAGCAAAAAAGAAAAAACAAATCTCGTCCGCATGCGCATAACCTTCTTCTGTTCGACTCCTCAACCCACGAAAGGGGGCGAGAGCGCTTGTCGGATATCTCAAACGCCTGTTAAGAAGCCCCCTTGTTGTATGGGATTCCCTTGAATCGGTCAAGAAGATTGCGATAGAGTTTCTGGGGAAAGCGCCGTTGGGGCGTTGTGCTGCCTTGGACGGCGTGGGCGCATGACAACGCCAGCCTCAATTCATCCAAACAGGAGAGCGGATCATGTTTCGACAGTTCGTCTTGGGCATCTTGGGGGCAGCCTTGTGGGTCGGTGGGATGGCGCAACCTGCGCATGCTTTTTGGGACTTTGGTGCAAACAAGAAACCTGAAAAAAAGCCGATCGAGGTCGCGATGTTTCGTCTGGCAGGGGGCTATCCCGATCGGGCCAAAAGTGCTGGACTGTTTGCGCAGCCCAAAAGCTTTCAACGCTTGATGCGGCGTTTGAACACAGCCAAAAACAGCCCCACCGTCAAAGCCGCGATCTTTCGTCTTGGCGGATTGAGCGTCAGTCTGACCAAAGCCGAAGCCATCCATAAGGCGATCTTGGTGTTGCGCCAGTCTGGAAAACAAACTGTTGCGATGCTTGAGGCCGGAAGCAGCGCAGATTATCTCGTTGCGATGGCCTGTGACAAGATCTATATGCCCAAAAGTGGTATGTTGATCTTGCCGGGTCTGCGGAGCGAATCGCTTTACTTCAAAAAGATGATGGAGCGCTTCGGCCTGTTGGGAGACTTTATTACGGTGGGCGACTTCAAAACCGCCCCCGAACCTTTCTTGCGCGATTCGATGTCCGATGCCCAACGCCGCCAAGTCTCCGCGATCCTCGATGATCTGTACCAACACTTCGTGTCGCTGATCTCCACCCATCGCAAGCTCCCCATAGAAAAAGTCAAAGCTCTCCTCGATCAAGGGATCTGGTCGCCCGAAGATGCCAAAAAAGCCGGAATGATCGACGACGTGTTGTACATCCAAGATATCTACAAACAACTGCGTTCCGCATGGAAAGACGAAAAAGTCGAATTCATCGCCAACTACGCGATCAAAAAACGCGAGCGACCCACCAACTTGTGGTCGATGTTTTCGATGCTGCTCAATCCGAAAAAGTCCAGTACTGCGGGATCTCAGCCCAAGATCGCCGTCGTGTATGCCGAAGGCACGATCTATTACGGCTCTGCACCACGCGGACTCTTTTCGGAAGAGACCGATATCTGGTCCGATGGGCTGATCAAGACTCTTGAACAGGTGCGCAAGGTTCAAAACTTGCGTGCGGTGATCTTGCGTATCAATAGCCCGGGAGGATCGGCTCTTGCGAGTGATCTGGTGTGGCGAAAACTCGAACAGCTCAAACGCAAGGTTCCACTCTACGTTTCGATGGGCGACGTTGCCGCTTCGGGCGGTTATTATCTTTCGATGGGCGCGGATACCATCGTGGCCCAACCCACGACCATCACAGGCTCGATCGGCATCTTTGCAGGAAAGTTGGTTCTGCGCGGCGCGATGGACAAACTCGGCATCACCGTACAAAGTCTCTCTCGTGGCAAAAACGCGGGGATGTTCTCTGCCTTTGAAACCTTTTCGACCTCCGAACGCGAGGCACTCCGTCAGATGCTTCAACACGCTTACACAGACTTCGTCAACAAAGCCGCAAAAGGCCGAAAGATGAAGCCCGAAGATCTGTTGAAACTGGCAGGTGGGCGCGTTTGGACTGGCCGACAAGCCCATGCCAAGGGACTTGTCGATAAACTGGGCGATCTGCACGATACCATCGAATTGGCGATCCAACGAACAGGACTCCGCGTTCGCCCACAGATCGTCAACTTCCCCCAACCCAAGGGCTTCTTTGAGATGTTCGACGCTGTTTCTTCTCGCGAACAAGGCACCCTTCCTTTGGCCGCGCAGCGCTTGTGGGCCTTGCTTGCAACCCTCCCCGCGCCTCTAAGCGCTCCCTTGCACCTGTTGTTTCGCACACAAGCGCAAAACCAACACCTGTTGATGTACCACCCCATCCCTTCCATCCACCTGCGTTGAAACATCCTCGCCTATCTCCTACGGGATTTGGATTTCACGCAGATACTTTGCACGAAAGGAGCGCCGATGCGGACCTTGATCGCTGGATGTGGGTATGTTGGGAGCGCGTTGGCGCAAGAACTCGTGCTTTCGGGGCATACCGTGTGGGGGCTGCGCCGCGATCCTGCGGGTCTGCCCGCAGGATCGCGTCCTCTTGCTGCGGATCTGACCCAAGCAGAGACCTTGCGATCGCTTCCAAGCGATCTGGACTTCGTGATCTATGCGGCTTCCGCAGGAGGGCGTCGCGAAGAAAACTACCGCGCCGCTTATGTCGATGGTTTGCGCTGCTTGTTGACCGCTCTTGCCCCCCAACGCTCGTCGATCCGACGTGTCCTCTTTACCTCCAGCACCAGCGTCTATCCGCAAGATGACGGATCGTGGATCGACGAAGAAACGCCCGCAACACCGACGCATTTCACAGGCGCGCTGCTGCGTCAGGCAGAAGATCTGCTCTGGGATAGCGGCTTTTCTGCTGTGGTCTTGCGACTTGCGGGGATCTATGGACCCGGGCGTTTCCGTTTGATCGAGCAGATCACAAAAGCAGAGGCGCGTTGCTCAGAAGGGCCTCCGCGCTACAGCAATCGTATCCATCGCGACGATTGCGCGGGGGCTTTGCATCACTTGATGCAGCTTCCCCATCCCAAACCCTTGTACCTTGGGGTGGATGATGCTCCTGTCGATATCTGCGAAGTGCAGCGGTGGATCGCAACACAACTCGGACAACCCCTTCCTCCCACCGTTTCAGAAGAACAAGCACCCCCGATCCTTCGCGCCAACAAACGTTGCAGCAACGCTTTGCTGCGCAAAAGCGGATACTCCCTTCGTTATCCTTCTTATCAAGACGGATACTCCGCTATCTTAGACGAATGGCGCAGGATATCCCCCGTCCCTCCGCTCTAAACATACCACCTAGTACCAGATCTCCATCCGCAACCCTCTTTCATCGCAAGGCGGAGCCTCCGGTACTCGCGAGGCTTTGCCTTGGTTGTACTTCCAAGCCACCCACGCCAGCGCACAAGCATCAAGGATATCTTCTACACCAAAGTATTTCCTCTCGGTTTGGACCCGTAGATCTTCGCATAGCGCCCGCACGTTTGAAAAAAAACCGTCTGTGCGCTGTTCTAAAAGCTGAATGCGCTGATTTTGCCCAATCTGCGAGCGTTTGTGTGTAACAAGCGGCTCGCCATGCAGCGCTGAAAACACCATCTCTGGATGTGCTTCGACGATCCGCTCTTGTAGATCGGGCGTCATGGTCGTGTCGAGATCGCGGATCTTCGGCCAGATCAAAAAACTTTGACGACTTACACCGAGTTTCCTCACCACCTCGTAGTCTTGAAGCTCCAGCCAAGCCCGTAGCGGCGGCGAAAATAAGGCGCTGCTGCGTTTCCCAAGCAGCTTCCGCCCCATCCGATCGGCTTCTCGTCCGCCCTGTGCTTTCTGCTCGGGTAAACCGATCGGCATATCTACCGCACAGGCCGCTGCTGTCGGGTAATGTTGTAAGATATCCGTCATACTGCGAAATACGCTCGCAGAAGCTGCTCCGCTTGACGAAGGAAGCTGTACAACAAGCCATCCTTCTCGACATCCATCTATTCCGAGAACCTCCGTCATCTTTTGCCCTCGCTATCTGTTGAAATCTCGCTTTTCAGAGTGGATGCGTCTGTGCTTTTGGGCGACGCCTAGGAGACATTTGCGATTTCAGATGCGACTTGCCGTTTTTTTGATTCTGAATCAATGTTTTTTTTTACCAAAAAAGCAGCGACTCGTTTGGGCACGGATCGATGGAACGCCGCTTGCCAAAAAATCCCCACCGCCGCTTGCCAAAAAATCCCGATGCTCGTGGTATACCGAGCGGAGCCGCCGTTCGTGATATCCCAAGCGCAGCCGCCGCTGGAGAAAAAACGTCTGTTCGCTCCGCCGATACGGGGTGAAGGGAGCCGCGCTCCCTTCCGGGGTGTGGGGCAGCGCCCCATAGGCGTTAGGTGAAGCGGAGGAAAGCCCCCCACCCCAGCCCTCCCCCGTGAACAGGGGAGGGAGCGAAAGTCGGAAGCAGCGGGGATTTTGTTTTTTCATGACACACGCTGTATGCACGACGCGCAGACGCTGCCCGTTCCAACTTCCCCCCGTTCACGGGGGGA
>JAKLKB010000033.1 GCA_023150835.1 Myxococcota bacterium
CATCGTATCCTCAGCAGGCATCGTATCCTCAGCAGGCATCGTATCCTCAGCAGGCATCGTATCCTCAGCAGGCATCGTATCCTCAGCAGGCATCGTATCCTCAGCAGGCATCGTATCCTCAGCAGGCATCTCGTGCTCCGCTGACAGGCAGCTTTGAGCCTCATCCTGTGGCACCCGATCCTCACGCGCCCGGACTTCGTTATCCTGTGCAACCTGCTTCTCCAAGCGGTCATTTCTCTGCGGCTTCTTTTGGCGGCCCGTTGCCCTCACAGCACCGCAGCGGCGTTCATCCTGCACCGCCCTTGGGCGGGCTTCCTCTTTCTCATCGCAGTGGGGTTCATCCCGCGCCACAGATGGGCGCCCCCTCTCCGCAGAGCGCTCCTACGCACGCGCCGAATCCTTCCGTTGTTCCGTCTTCTCCACCAAAGCATCCGTCCTTTGGCACCCCTCATCCAAGCACTCCTGCTCCGCGAATGCCCGTTCATTCCACAGGCTCTTTTGCTCCGCTTCCTGCGCACGCTACGGGTTCTTTTGCTCCGCTTCCTGCGCACGCTACGGGTTCTTTTGCTCCGTACGCTCAACCGCCTGCGCCTCATCGAACGGGTGCGTTTGCGTCTCCGCCCGGCCATTCTACAGGCTCTTTCCCGCCGCTCTCTGCGTTCGCTCCGCAAGCAAACCCCGCACCGACAGCAGCGCCCGAGTTCTTGAGTCCTGTCTTTCAGACTGACTCGCTCGGGGTCAAGCGTTCGACGATGCAAGTCAAAGCCTCTCATGATATCGCTGCTGCGAGGGCCTTGGATGATGTGCTTTCGGCTTGGGATGACCCCAGCCAAACCACCGCCCGACACCCGGGCTTTTTCAAGCCCAACCTTGATTGGATGGCTGATGAACCTGTCGCACCTCCCGCTTCTTCGGCCAACTCGCGCTTTCCCGGCGGTGATCCGCTCTTTACCAACAGCCATGCCGCCCCACCTTCGGCCTCGATCGCTTCGCCTGTGGCCTCGCCGATGCCTGTGGGAGCGCAGCCGGTGAGTGCCTTTTCTGCTTCGCATCAACCGCCTCTTGCGCAAGGGCACAAGACAGGCCCCCCTCTTCGTCCCGCGCCTTCCAATCTTTCCGTCGGCGACCTGATCTCTCTTTCGGCCTCCCTTCCTGCTGTCTCTTTCAATCCTTTGACGGGTGTTCGTCCTGCCCCGCTTCAAGACGAAGATGACCACACCCTCAACGAACCACGCGAAGTCACCATGCGCGTCCCTCGGCCTCTTCCCCCTCCCGCCAAGTCGCCAAAAGGTCTGTGGTTTTTGCGCGCTTTGTTGCTTTTGTTTCTTGGCGTCGCCATCGGTCTTTTTGCTTGGATGCGCTTGCAACACCACACGCCCATCCTCGGAAAAAGTCTACCCAAAACCCTTTATCAAGCCTATCTTCCCCTCGAATCCCTCTATCAAGAGCAAAGCACACTTAGCTTTGTATTGCCTTCGGGGTGGCACAAGGGGCCGCTAGGGCGCAACCTAGAGGAGCGTGTCTTTAGCCTTCGCGATAAGCTAAAACAACAACGCGTTCGCCACGTGTTGATCTTTTCCCCGAGAAAGCAACTTCTCTATCGTATCGATCTGGACAAACAAATCTGATGCTTTTTTGGGTTTGCACTTCTCGTTTTCGCCGTCTATGGGGCCTCGTCGGAGCTTGCACAAGCAAAGCAGCAAGGCCCGTGTGGAGGATGTCGTTTCTTCGTGGGGGGGTCGGATGGGTGGGCGGGATCTGCGTCTCTGGAGCGCTCGGATGGGTGGGCGGGATCTGCGTTTTGTTTGCGACTTCTTCGCGTCTATGGGCGCAATCGCCCCCCACCTCGCGTCCGTCCGTTCTTTCCCCGTTGCCAAGGCGCTCTCCTGCGGCGTCCTTGCCGGCCTTTCTCCTTCCTGCGCCCCCCCCGAATTCTGCGGATTCTGCGTTGTCTCAACCTGTTGATCCCGTCCGCCAAGCCCAGATCCTTCGGGCTTTGCAAAGTACCGATCTTGCGGAGCGCTACAAAGCCTTTCGCTGGCTTGCGATCTTGCGCGATCCTTGGGCTACCCAACAACTTCTTTCGTGGAGTTCTCATCGTGATCCGACCCTGCGTTGGTGGGCTTGGGCTGCCTTGCGCCAACACAAAAGCCCGACTATCCGCAAGCACTTGATCGAAGCTTTGAAAGATCGCGATGAAAGAGTCCGCTTATTGGCGCTTGATCGAGCCTTTGCCCACGGAAGCCAAACGCAACGTGCCGAGATCATGGGACTCCAACGCGATCCTTCGCCGATGGTGCGGATGGCGTGGTGTTCTTTGTTTTTGCAGATCCCTTCTCCGCTTGTGCCGATGCTTGCGCCTTGTTTGCAAGATGCGGATCTTCGGGTGCGGCTTGCCTTTGCGCGGGCTGTTTCCCAATCCCCCCAAGCCCCCGCAGCGTTGCGCTCCCAAGCAGAGGCCGCGATCCTTGACAGCAAACAGCATCGTGCGTGGATGCGCCGCAGTCGCTTCTTTCGGCGTGGTACGTTGGTTCCGGGGGGAAATCTGCGCGAGCGTCTGCGCATTGAACGCCAACGATTGCGCCGCGCATCGCTCGCCGTCGGGCGGTGGCTTGCGGTATACCAAGATCTCCAAAGCAAAGAGGTGCTTTGCTTACAAGAAGAACAGAGGCAGATCGAGAAACAAGAAGAAAAGCTCTCGCGCATACAACCCGATATCCTCGACGCGCTCGAAAAAAACGAGATGGCCCTGTTAGACAAGCATTACTCGCGCTTTTTGTTTGCGCGCAATACAGCGTTGCGGGTGCATTATGCACGAGCGCAACGTTGCTATACGGCGCTGCATACGCAGTTTGCGCAGCACCATCGTATGCTCTCAAGGGCCATCTGGTTCGAGGAGTTTCCTCTGCATTACGATCATCCGTCCTTGCGTCGGTTTGAAGCATCGGGTTTGTTTCTCTTCGATAGCTTTGTGGATCAATTGCGTGATGACTTTCACGCAGCCTACGAACCCGAAAATCGACTCCAGAAGCGGAAGTGGACCCTTGGGACGGGGCTTTCCGCTCGTTTGCTGTACCAGCGCGATTGGCCGAGTGGATGGCTCGCACGCGTCGACGCACAAGCCGAGGGGCGGTATTATTTTCTTTTGCCGCAGTTAGGCTCTTTTGGGGGCGCGTTGGATCTTCAGCTTTTGCACGGCAAACGCACGACCTCCTACGAAGGGCTGACCTTTTTCCAGCTACAAGGAGCCTACAGCCAAGCACCTCCCGAAGAGACCGGATGGCCTGAGATGTACGTTGGCGAGCGCGTGACGGCGCGTGCTGCGTGGGGGATTGCGGGCCGATGGTCTCGTCTGCGCGGAAATACCGTGTCTTTGAAGCTACGAATCGATCACGAGCTACAAGCCCCCATCCAAGAACCCGAAGGCCCCGCACTCAGCGCAGGGATGCGCAGTCGCCTCCAAGGGCGCGCCTCGTTTCGTTTCCAACGCGGGATCTTTGGGGTCTCGCTTTGGCAGCGTTTCGCGTGGTCTCATGCTTTTGAATCGCGCAATCTTTCCGCCAACCAATGGGATATCCTTTTGCGCTTTCAAGCGGGTGATCCGCGCCGCGATCTCAGCTTCCAATTGAGCGGTGGTTTGGGGGCTTATTGGCCGATCTCCCAAACACCCGTCCCAACGTGGCCTTCCGCCCTGACACAACCGATCTACACGCCGATCTTTGCGATCCGCCTCCAAAGTCCACCAAGTGTCAGCCGTTATCCGTTGCACTGGTTGTTGGCTTTTGAACGCAAGATCTATCCTGCGTTGCGCTTCGATTCTTCGGCTGTGTTGGAACATTCTTTTCTTGCGCAGATCTCTTTTGGGGCACCTCCCCCCCAACTGGCTCTTTTGCCGTGGACGCAGTTTACAGCGGTGTTTGGGATGTCGCTGCATTTCTTGGAGGTCGATGCGCTACAAGCGCCCGTCCAAGTCGCCGCAACACCCGTCAAGATCCCCCAACAGCTAATCCGTATCTTTGCCAAAGCTTACCTTCCTTTCGAGCGCTATTGGGGGGTAGAGACGGGGCTTCATCTTGACTTTGTGGCCCAAGGCTTTCGTAGCTACGAAGATCCCGATAGCCAGCCGCTTCGAGCCTCTCCGCGCAACCACTTTCTTCCGCGTGCGATGGTGTATTTGCGCTTGCACTTTGGCTTGCCGCTGCGTTGATCGCGAAAGGTGGGTTGTGATGTGTGTGCGAATTGGACCGAGATCATCGAATCGATCGGATGCGGCAAGTGCCTGCACCTCGTTATGGGTTGCAGCCTCCTTGCCCCCGTATCAGCGGGCTGTACAGATGCTTTTTAAACCAACGATGCTGGTGCCTTGTGTGCTGGGGGGGGGAGGGTTTGATCGCGCTGCTCTTTTGCGGGAGTGGTTTTGCTTCTTTTGGGCCTGTTTTTCCGTAGGGACGGTGCTTTATGTGTCTCGCGTGGAGGCAGAAAACTGGCAGATCCGCCGCAAAGATCGTTGGGAGAAAGTCGCCCTTCGATGGCGGCAGCTTTTTCTCCAAGATCCACGACGTGATGACGTTGCACAGCAGCTTTGGCTACATTATGCAAAACGCGGAACCACCGAACGATTGATCCAAGAGATCCATCAAACGCCTGTTGGCTCCAAAGAGGCTGATCGAAAGATGCTTGCTCTAGCGCAGCTTTATCATCGCAAAGCCGCCCATCAACGGGCGTTTGTGTTGTGGACGCTTTTATGGGAAAAACGACAGCGCTTACAAACGTGGCTGCATCCCGCACAGATCGCCCTTTGGAACAGCCGATCTCTTCAAGCGCAGGCCCGCTTTTCCGAAGCCCTCGTCTTTCTTCAACGCGCCCAACAAGCCTCTCCCCCAAAGCCCCTTCACCTCAAGATATTGCAGGAGATCGTTGCACTTTCCGCCTCGCGCCAACAGCCTCTACAAGCCCTTCAAGCACTCCAACACCTTGTCCAACTTCTCCCCAACGATCCACGCCACAAGATCGCGATGGCGCAGATCCTTCGACAGCTTCGGCGTTATCGCGAGGCCAGTGCGATCTTGCGCGACGCGATCCAAAAAGCACCCAAGCCCCAACGCCCGATGCTTTGGAAACAGATCGCCGAAGATGCCCTGCGAGCAGGTGAACTGGACACCGCCCTCCAAGCCCTCACGCAAGCTCGCCGCTCGCTCGACGCTCAACACTGGCTGCACCGCGAGTTGGACCCTCTCGCCATCCGTACGCATCGGCTCCAAGCGTCTTTGCCTGTGTTGATCCGAGACTACGAACAAGCTGTTTCGACCGATCCCCAACGCATCCAACCCTTGCTCGCGCAGCTTTACGAAGAGATCGCCCAACCCCAAAAAGCCATCGCGATGTACCAGCAGATCGTGTCCTCTGATCCGAGCAGCCCGTATTATCCGAAGCTTGCGGGGCTACTTGTTCAACAAGGCCGCACAAAGGAGGCGATCGCGCTGATGCTCCAACGCCAACAGCGCGCCCCACAAGACGACACCATCGCGATCCAGACCCTTGACTTCTTCTACTCCCTCGACACCAACGAGTCTTCCAGCACGCTCCAAGCCTTTTTGCGTTCCCCCCTTGGACAACAACCGCGCTTCCTTGAATCCTTGCTTCAACGTGCGACGGCTTGGAAGCTCGAACCCACGCAACAACTCCCCTTTTATGAGCGGCTGTGTGCGCTGCCTCCGCTGCGGGCCTCTTGCTTTTCTCGCTGGGGCAAACTCTTGTGGACCTTGCATCGACGTGCCGAAGCTTACGCGACATGGCGACGCATCGAGTCCTTGCATCCGCCTTCTGCGCGGGACTTGTTTGTGTTGGCGCTCTTGCTTCTTCAACATGAACGTGGCACAGACAGCATCCCGATCCTTGAGCGTGTGCTGGCTCTTGCCCCCAAACACACACGCGCTCGCTTGCGTCTTGCCCAAGAGCTTCTGAAAGCGGGTGACCCCAAAAAACAGGCTGACGCGCTGTTTCGCCGCGTCTTGCGCGAAAGCCCTCTGGCCTCTTTGCGCGAACAAGCCCGAAAAGGTGTCATCCAAACTGCGTTTCTTCACTACGGAAAAGAAGGCGCTTGGTTTTTCTTTTCTTCTCGCTCGACTCTTGAACCTTTGTCTCTTTTTCAAAAGAAATTGTATATCGCTTATGCTTTGGAAAGCCAAGATCGCGCCCTTGCCACTCGCCAACTCCAAGAAGCGCTGTCGTTTTCACCCGACGATATCGAACTGCATCGCATCGCTCTCTTGATCTACGGCCACACTGCCTCTGCCCTCCCTCATTTTTTTCGCCTGATCGAGCTCGATCCTGCCCATCAGATGCGCTACCTCCCCGATCTGCTCCATCTCGCCGAAACCCACCGCCAACAACACCGCATCCTCCCGCTTCTCCAAAGCCTCACCCAACAACAGCCCGATCAAATCAAGCTCTGGCGATGGCTTGGAAAACAAGCTCTTGCTCAAAAGCGATGGCAGCTTGCCCAACAGGCTTTTTCGGAAGTCTTGCAGCGCGAACCCAACGATACATCGAGCCGCCTCGGGATCGCTCGTCTCCACACACGCGCACAACGCTGGAAAGAGGCTTATACCCTTCTCTCCACACCCCCCTTTCCGACACAAGAACACGCGCCTTGGCAGACGTTGCTTTTGCGTGTCGGGCAACATCAAAAAGTGCCGCCTGCACAGTTGCTCTCTGACCTTCAACGATCGTTGCAAGGTCATCCCGCCCCTCTATTCGGCCTGATGCACCATCTCCAAGAGATCCGCCATAGCCCTCAACCCTCCAAACTGCGCCAACATGCGCGCACGCTCACAAACCAACACCTCGATACGTGGCACCACATCGTTCTTGATGCGCGCCAGCCGCTTCGTTATCGTTGGCAAGCCGCTTTGCTGATCCTCGAAGCCAAACAGAAACGTTCTTTGCCCACCCTTAAACGCCTTTTGCTCGATCGCATCGAGCGTTTGCGTGGCGCTGCTCTGATCGGGCTGGCCTTTATCGATGGCCTCGATCAATACGCATGGATCAACGAAGCACGCACCCAAGAGCGCCATCACACGGTGCGGATCGCGGCCATGATCGCGGATGCTTGGGTGCTCAAAGACCCTACCGCTCAACGTTATGCCCTCCAAAGCGCTTGCCATCGGGTGAGCACCCGTTGGCTCCAACGCTTGCTTTGGAGTACGCTCGCTCTTCAACCTTCCCTCCAAGAACTCCCCATCCTTGCCTGCCTATTTCGTTACGGAAACGCGGACCTTCAGCGCGACACCCTTCGGCTTCTTGCGTACATGCCGCCCTCTCTGATCTCTCTCTTAAAAGAGCAGCTCCAACAACCCGGATATTCCCGCTGTTTTTTGTACCAAGCTTTTCGCTACCTCAGCCGCCACCCCGAAGTCTCCCCTGCTGTTCAACAAGCCGCACGCACACAACCCCTCGATCCTCTCGCTGATCTCTGCCGCAGCGAAACAAATAATCGTATCGACCTTCCCGTCTTTCATTGACCTGCGTGAGTTGCCTATGCGGGGATTGAGGATTTTTTGATCTTGCGCTAAGACCTGAGGGCTAGCGGCTGAAACACCTAACGATACGAAATCCACCCACCGTGTGATCGTCAAACGTAGGAGCAGCCCCCTGTGGCTGCCCAAGAACAGGGCAATTACAGCGGATCGCGTCAACATCGCGATCTCACACCACTCGGATATCGTATGAGCAGGTCGCACCATGCCAAACCAACCCATCCACGCATCGTCTGGCGAATTCCTTGACGCAGCTTTTCCATTTGATCTCGCTCAGTTGTTTGAAGATCTTTTGCATGAGTTGTACATCTTCGATCGCGAGTCTCTGCGATTTCTTGTCGTCAACCGAACTGCACGCGAAAACCTCGGATACTCTAGCGAAGAATTTCATCAGATCACCCCGCTGCATCTCAAGCTAGACTATACACGCGAACGCTTCGAGGCTCTGATCGCTCCGCTTCGTGAGGCCCGCGAAAAAAGGGTATGTTTTGAAACTTTGCACACCCGAAAAAACGGGACACGCTACCCCGTCGAAGTCCACTTGCAGACGGGCGAATGGAGCGGGCGTGTTGTGTTTGTTGCGATGGTTCTGGATACCTCCGAGCGCGTCCAAGTTCAAGAAGCTTTGCGCCTTAGTGAACGCCGCTTGCGCACCATCTTTGAACAAGTGGGCGTGGGCGTCGCCCTGATCCACACGGAATCTTCGGTGTATCTGAGGGTCAATCAACGTTACTGCGATATCGTGGGCCGCACCCACCAAGAACTCATGGCGGGCCTTACCTTCAAAGATCTCACGCATCCAGACGATCTTGCCCGTCAATCGGTCAAGATGGAACAGATGGAACGTGGCGAGATCGCCGACTTTACGATGGAAAAGCGTTTTGTCCACAAAGACGGCTCTTGGGTTTGGGCGAGCCTGACGATCTCTCCGGGATGGGAGAAAGAAGACTCTCACCGCCAACACATCGCGATCATCCAAGATATCACCCAAAGCAAGAAAGCCCGCGAAGAACTCCACCAAAAAAGTACGCTGTTGAAAAATATCCTCGATTCTTCCGAAGATTTGATCTTTGTGAAGGACTGCGATCTGCGCAACGTGCTTTCTAACCGCTGCTTCGCTGCGATCCTTGGAAAGGAACCTGAAGAGATCGTCGGGACGACAGACGAAGAAGCGGGATGGGATGTCCAGTTCATCGAGGGCGATCCTGCGCTCGGCATCCGAGGCTACGCCCAAGACGACCGCGAAGCGCTTTCAGGAAAGCGCGTCCACAACCCCTATGATCCGGCCCCTGTGCGTGGAAAGATGCGGATCTTTGATACGAAAAAATTCCCTCTGCTCAACGAACAAAACGAGATCGTCGGTGTGTTGGGGATCTCGCGTGATGTGACGGAGCGGCACGAAGACGAAAAACGGCGATTGGAGCTAGAGCGACAAGTACAACACGCGCAAAAGCTCGAAAGCCTCGGCATCTTGGCGGGTGGGATCGCACATGACTTTAATAACCTACTGACGGGCATCTTGGGATATTCGGATCTTGCGCTTAGTGCGATGATGCCGGGTTCATCGGTACATGGATATATCGAAGAGGTTGTGAAGGGAGCCCGCCAAGCAGCAGCGTTAACACAGCAGATGCTTGCGTATTCCGGCAAGGGCCGTTTCGTTGTCAAGGCGTTGGATCTGGCCAAGTTGATCGAGGAGATGGGACGATTGTTGGAGATATCGATCTCCAAGAAGTGCATCTTGCGCTACGAGTTTATCCCGGGCCTTCCATTGATCGAGGCGGATGCTTCGCAGGTTCGGCAGATCGTGATGAACCTTGTGATCAACGCCTCCGAAGCCATCGGCGATCGCAGCGGGGTGATCGCGGTCAGTACGGGCATGATGTTTTGCGACAAGGCTTATTTTTCAGAGACTTATCTCGACGAAAATCTGACGGAGGGGTTGTATGTCTATCTCGAAGTTTCGGACAATGGGTGTGGTATGTCGCCCGAAACACAAGCCAAGATCTTCGATCCCTTCTTTACAACCAAGTTCACGGGGCGCGGGCTTGGTCTTGCCGCAGTATTGGGCATCGTGCGTGGTCATCACGGGGCAGTAAAGGTGTACAGTGAGTTGGGCAGAGGCACCACCATGAAAGTTCTGTTTCCAGCTTCAGAACAACAAGGAGCGAATGCTCGCATCGCTCCAACATCGCCTGTGGGGTGGCAGACTTCGGGACTGGCTCTGGTTGTGGACGACGAAGAATCTGTGCGGGCGTTGGCGCGTGTGATGCTCGAAAAAATGGGCTTTTCGGTGATATCTGCCGCAGATGGCCGCGAAGCTGTCGAGGTCTTTCGTCAAAAAGCCGATCAGATCGACCTTGTTTTGTTGGATATGACGATGCCTCATCTCAACGGTGAGGAAACCTTTCGGGAGATGCGGCGGATCCGTAGCGGTGTATGTACAATCCTTTCTAGCGGATACAACGAGCAATCCGCAACCAATCGTTTCGCTGGAAAGGGCCTCGCAGGATTTATCCAAAAACCGTATCGCTACGAAGGGCTGCGCGATGTCGTTCAAAAGGCGATCGAGGCGCGGGCACTCTCAACCGAACCCTCTTGAGACGGCAAATCGATCGGTGTATCGGCCTGTTTTGGGGGGAGATCAATCTTTGAATTGGGGGAAGGTGAAGCTACCGATGGCGCGTTTGAGGGAGAGAGTGGCGACTTCGAGGCTGAGGGTTTCGCGCAGGAGATTGATGCGTGCGGAGTTGAGGGTGTTGTTGGCGTCGGAGACTTCGAGGGGTGTGGCGACGCCTGTTTTGTAGCGTTCTTCGGTGAGGTTGTAGCTGCGTTCGGCCAAAACGACTTGTTGTCGAGCGGTTTCGATGGAGGCTTGGGCATTTTTGACGGCGAGCAGGGAGGTGGAGACTTCGTTTTCGACTTGGCGGTGAGTTTTGGCGAGATTGAGTCGGGCTTCGCGCAGTTTGGATTCATTTTCTTGGAGGGCTGCGTAGCGAGCGCCACCTTCGTACAGGTTGAGGCTTGCGGACAAGGTGATGGACCACGTTGCATTTTGATCCGTCCCGAAGGCTCGGAAGTTCCCGACACGCAGAGAGGTTGCAAGAGCGATGGTGGGGATGTAGCGCAACCAGACTTCGGTGACGTTTTTTTCGGCGACTTGGACGGCAAAGCGGGCGGCTTTGACTTCTTCGCGGAGTTGCTTGGCTTGACTCATCCATGTATCAAGTCCATCCGTCATATCGGGCGGTGGAGCGGGGCGTTTGGGGCGGAAGCGCATATCGCGTTGGTTGAGCAACAAGGCGAGTGCGAGTTTGGTATTACGCAGCCCTGTTTCGGATTGGATCAGTTGTTGTTGTGCGCTGACCACGTCCAGTTCAGCGCGGGTGACGGTGAGAGAAGGCGTCACTCCTGCGAGATAACGGGCTTGGGCGATCTGCAAGCGTTCTTCGGCGTTTTGGAGAGTCTGCCGTGCGATATCGACCAAACCATCGGTCAAGAGGACGCTATAGTAGGCGCGGGTGGCTGCAAACATGATCTCGCGTCGGGCTTGTTTGAGGCTCTCAGCGATCTGATCCACCGATAGATAGGCCGCTTCCAAGATCGGGATGGCGCGAAGGTTAAAGAACTGCCAGTTTGCTTGGAGTTGGAAGATCAATTGGTCGATGGGGGTGATGATGGTGGGGGGGGCGTTGGCCATCTCTTCGAGTTGCTTTTTGGTTTCGGCTGGGATGGGAAAACCATCGAACAGCTTGAGCAACGGGCCAAACGAAGAACCTGTAGAGAACGCGGCTTCGACTTGGTTGCGTACATAGATGCCTTGGGCGGAGACTTGGGGCTTCAAGATCGCCCATGTCTTGTAGCGGATCAGTTCGGCTTGTACCATCCGCTCGCGCAAGATCTTAAGATCCAAGTTGTCTTTGCGAACCATCTCGTACACTTTGGTGAGATCAAGCTCGGGATCGCTGGCGTCTGTGCGCGGGCGCAAGGGCGGCTTTTTGATCGCGGTCACTTCTTTGGGGGCGGCGCTCGTGGTTGGCGTTTGCGCCAAGATCGCTGGAGTTGGTTTGATTTGAAAAGGGCGTGTTCGGCGCGTTTTGGGCGTCTGTGTGGGCTTTTTGAGGATCAACGCCAAGCGTCGACGAAGTTGACGTTTGGACCATCGCGCTTTGCTATGGGTGCGATCTCGATCGGCGCGGCGTTTGTTGTATCGCTGTTGCTTCGCTCGGGTGGTTCGCTTCTTTCGATGGATTTCGCGCTTTGCTTGCTTTCCAAACCTCGTCTGTGTTCGGTCTTTTTGCGATCTTGTTGTGCTGTCTTCCGCCATCGCTGGGCGTCCCCACAAAATGACCGCTACAAAAAACATCCACAAAAACAACCTCATCCGCTTCATCCACATTCTCCACAGTGATCCAACCCACATCGCTCTTGACACGCTCGCCGCATCGTTTTCGGTCGGTGGACTCAAAAAAACGTGTGCAACATTAATCCCCTCCCCCCCGCCTGTCAAGCGCAGGAAAACGATCCTGTCAGCGACGATCTTCTTGGATGGATGGGCTTCTCGAAAAGGTGCGCATCGCATCGTTCAAGATACGGAACACTCTATTGTTCGCAGCCCCTCGAATGGTTTCGTCGTTTGGAAAACGATCGAATCCTTCGTCGGTATGGGGCCAAGGGGCGACCGTCTATGGCGGAGTGGGTCCCTCGCTCCATTAAAACGATCTGCGAAACTCCTAACAGGACTTACGCAGTCGCCCAAAAAAGCCGTGTTCGCACCCGTCCAAGCGAGAACATCGAAGTCGGGGGTTTGGAGAAGGGGGTTTGGGGAGGAAGAAGGGGCGAAGGTGTAAAAAGGGCGGAAGATTGGGAGGGAAAGATGGATTGTTGGGAGCGGATTAGGGGGCTGTTTGGCAGAAGCCGTCGCTGCCGCATTTTACGCCCGAGGGGCAGTCGCAGTCGGCCTTGCAAGCGAGTTTGGGTTCATTTTTGGGGGCTTCTGCGCAAACCGAGTCTTGTCCGCACACTTGGCCGGTGGGGCATTCGCAGCTTGCGCGGCAAGATTTGACACAAGCATTTTGGCGGCAAACTTGACCGGATTGGCAGCCTGCGTCCGAGCTACAGCCCGATTTGCAGGATTTGGTGGCGGCATCGCAGTATTTGCCGGCTCCACAAGCAGCGTCAGAGGTGCAACCTTCTTTGCAGGACTTGGTGGTGGCATCGCAGTATTTGCCGGCTCCGCAAGCAGCGTCGGAGGTGCAGCCTGCTTTACAAGTTCCAGCATCGCAGTATTGTCCGGCTCCGCAAGCAGCGTCAGAGGTACAAGGAGCGGTTTTGCACTGTGTATTTTCGCAGACTTGGCTCGACCCGCAGTCTTCGTTGCGACGGCAGCCCGTTTTGCAGGTACCGGCTTCGCAGATCTTGCCGGTGCCGCAGTCGGCATCGCGGGTACATTGGGTGGCGGCACATTTTCCGTTGGTGCAGGCTTGACCGCGAGGACAATCGTTGGTGCTTTTGCAACCATCGACGCATTGGCTAGAAACACAGATCTGTCCGAGTTTGCATTCTTTGTCGCTTGCACAGGAGGGGAGGCGCTCTTTGCACACGCCGCTGGCACAGATCTTTCCGTCGGCACAATCGGCATCACGGCGGCAACCTTCGGCGCAAGGAGTTCCGGCGGTTTTGCAGATCGTTCCGAGTTTGCAGTCTGCGTCGGTTTTGCAAGCGTCGGTTTTGCAGCCGCCTTGGATACAGAGTTGGCCATTGCTGCAATCGTTGTCGGTGTTGCATCCTTGGCGGCACTGATTTTGGCTACAGACTTGGCCGCGAGGACACTCGGCATCAGCGCGACAACCTTCGGCGCAAGTGCCCGAGAGGCAGATCTTGCCTGTGGTGCAATCTTTGTCCGCAGAGCATTGGGGTTTGGGCGGATCGGTCGGAGCGGGTTTGGTTCCGCCGTTAGGATAGCAGATACCGTCGCGGCAATCGCAGGGACGATCCAAGCTGCAATCCTTGGCAGTGGTGCAGTTGGGTCGACAGGAGCCTTCGACACAAGATTCGTTGGGAGCGCAGTGGGTGTTGCGTCGGCATTCTGCGGGAGCGTTGGGATCGACGGTGCAACGGCGCGCCAAACAGACTTGGCCCATCGGGCAATGTGCATCACGGAAACAATCATTTTGGGTTTGAGGGGGATTGGTTTGTCCACCGCTACAGTAGGGATCCCAAGAATAGATATCGCAGTAGCTTCCGCCGTGATAACCACAAAAGCAGCCCGTGAACAGGACGGCGGGTGTAAGGAAAAGACTCATCAGTAGAAAACGGATCTTAACGCGGTTCATTGTTTTTCTCCTTCCATGTACTGGAGGTGCCTCGCTGGCAGTGCGGGCCGCGTGAGTGAGTGAGTTGACGCGATTTTTCTTTCCAACAAATATGCCAAAGATTTGCGATCTTCGTTTTCCTCAGATTTGGCGAAGAACACCTGATCGAGGAGGCAGGATCGTTTGTGTGGCTCAGAACGTTGGAAGGGGGCGTGAGCTTACAGTCGGGGCGTCGAAAGTTCTGGTGGGGTGGGGTGAAAGGCGGCCCCTTGTTGGGGAAAAGGGATGGAGTATCATGGCCAAGCGTTGTGGATAAGGGTTTATCCACAAGGAAGGCTTTCATCCAATCCACCAACGAACGCGGGCATCCAACCCGATCTGTTGCATCGATCCGATATTGTGGGGGCTTTTTGAGATGACGATAGAGGAAGAACATCGAGCGCTGTTGCGTGCTGGACTCTTGCCCGAAGGCGTAGAGATCGAATCCATCTTGTGGGGGGTGATATCGGGTGGGCGCCTCGAAGGGCGCGAGGGGATCTTGTTTTTGGCGGGAGTGTGGTGGGGGTTTTATGGTCGTGACTTTGTGTATTTGACGATGTATGCGGGCTTTGTGGGCGCATTGTCAGGACTCTCGCGTTGTGAAGGGCCACTTGTGACAGGCGACACGATGGAGTCCTATCTTCTCGAAGGGATCGTCGAAGGCGAAGGTCGTTCCGAACAACGCTATTTTTTTACTCCCAACGCAGAGACGTATCGCCGTCGCCCCGAAGAGATCGCGGCTTTTTTTGCGGCATTGCGCCAACGTGTGAACAATCAGATCCACCCCGATGCTTTGGGTTTGTTTCGCCAAGGGATGGCGCATTGGGACGCGGGCCACTTGCGGGATGCCGAAGAGCTTCTTGCCGCAGCGGGTCGCATCGATCCGCGAAGTGCGATACCTGCTTTTGTGTTGGGGCAGTTGTTATTGGAGCAAGGAGGCCGTAGCCGCGAGGCTTTGCAACAATTACAGATCGCTCAACAACGGCTGTTTGAAGATCCCCCTGCCTTGTTCCTTGCGTTGGCTCAAGCCCATCAACAAGCCGGCGATCTTCGATCGGCTGAGCGCGAAGCTCGGGCATCTCTCCAACACCAAGAAAGCGCAGAAGCGCATTTTTTACTTGCTGAGATCGCCTCGCAACAGTCGAGACTGCGGGAGCGTGCGCAACATTTGAAGCAGGCCGTTGCGCTTGATCCGAACGGACCCTACGCACCGTGGCTTGCGTATGATGCCACGCAAGAAAAGGATTGGGGTCACGCACGACAACACCTTTCGCGCCTTTCCAAAGAGCAGCAAAGCCACCCTGCAGCGTTGCTTTCCCAAGCCTATCTTGCCCATCACGAGGGGCATATCGGTGAGGCGATCGCCCTCGCACGAAAAGCCGCAGCCCAAGATCCCGGACTTGCTGCGGCGTCGCTCGCCATCGAACGGTGGGATATCTCAAGCGAAACAACGCCAGAACGCACTGCGCCCCAAGAGTCCAGAGAACAAGCAACCGAAACAACTCACCTCGCTGCGGAGATGCTGATGTGGCTTCATGAACAAGAACAACGTTTGTCGCGTGAAGAGATCCCTCGGATGCTCCAAGAACTTTCCGCACAGATCGAGATCTTTTCGGAGCAATGGGGTGCTTATTTGGTGATGTGCTTGTTGCGTGGTGAGTCCCTTGATCAAGCGATGGAAGCGTTGCAATCGCGTCTTCGTGAAGGGATGACCGAACAAGCGCGGGGGTTTTTGCAGCGAGCGCGAGGCTGGTTGCACGATCAATGGGCGGCTTTCCTCTCACGCGAACAAGAACTGCCCTTGCGCACGGTCGTTGACCTCCCTTTCTCGACCGAAGATCCCATCGCGATGACGGGGACATTCACACAACAACAACTGCTGCTGCGTTTGTTTGAACACGCAGAGATCCGCCTTGAGGCTCTGTTTTCTCAGCTTCTTCAGTGCACGCTGGGTCTTTTGGAGGGGGGGCTGGTGACACTTTTCTTGTTGGAGCTGCAACGTTTCGAGGAACAGCCCGACGCGGGGCGTCTCGCTTCTTTGCTGCGTGACCGCTTGCGCCCGATCGCACAACGGCTTGCGATCTACCTCAAGGCGTGGATGCACCAACATATCGATCTCTTGGAAACGGCGATCGGTCGCCTGTTGGAGCTCCCGATCCCGCCGCACGAACCCTCCCCTCATCTCTCCGAACCTCTGCGGCCTCTCGATGCACCGATCCTCGCCGAAACATCGGCTCTTGAGATCCCCATGCACCGAGGTGAAACCACTGCTCTCCCTTTGATCTCCGCCTCCCCAACTCTTCACCCTCAAACCTCGGCATCTTCGGGAGCCTCGGCATCCTCGGGAGCCTCGGCATCCTCGATCATGTCGGCATCTTCGGCGTCCTCGGCATCCTCCCAAATCTCCAATAATCCGCCTGTTTATCGGACCGAGCGTGTAGAGGCCCTTCTCGACGCCCCACCCCTCCAAGCTCCGCCGAGTCCGCCTCCCACAAACGCTCCGCCTTCTCGAATCGCCAGCAAGTCCTCGATCTCTGTCTCCAGCGCCCCCGGGGGAGGGCTGTTCTTTCTGCCCAAACTACCGGGCGAAGATCAACGCTCCGAAGCGATTCCTTCGACACATCGGCCCTCTTCTTCGCCACGCTCGGCTCCTGTGTCCTCTCCCGCAAACACTGTCCCTTCCAAACAGAATCCGCTGTCAGGAGCCGCAAAAGCCTACCGCGTCTCTGCGCTGTCGCCTTCTGGCTCAAATCCTCTTTTCTCTTCTTCCGCGTCGGGTCCTTCTTCGCATGCGACTCCTTCGCTTACAGAGCGCGTCTTGATTACCGCGATCCAGCCCGATACTTCGGACGCCTCTTCTCCTCATGCCCCAGCATCCGAGCCAATCGCTGTTTCGTTGATGACTGCTGCCTCGTCTTCGGTGCCATCCCTGCGCCACGATGAGACGACAGCACTAGACACTTCGACGCTGCGTCCACAGATTGCTGGGGAAGAAACGCCGCCCACTCCTTTCCCTGCGGTCGCGGCAGACGAGATCCCACCTGATCCACAAGACGACCCCATCGGATGGGCTTATGCGATGTATCGACGCGCTTTTCAATCGCTCGGCCACGCAGAGCCACCCACTCCCAAAGAGCGTTTTGTGCGGATTCTCGAAACCAAGGTGCATGCTTGGAAACAACGCACCGGCCAAGATCCCGATATCTACGTGGAGATCGAACATGGACGCCCGCAGATCAAGCTGCGCGAGCGCGAAACCCCGAGGAGTCGAACGTGATCGGCCAACCTATCGTTGCTCTCCCCCCTCTCCAAGACATCCCCTTCTCCGACTTCCCTTTGCAACTCCCTTCCCGCATCCGCGATCCACACGCTCGCTTTCACCACCAAAAAGGCCCCGCTCGTGTCCTCGCAAGCGAACACCAGTGCTATCTTCATCTGCTCTTGCCCTACCACCAAGGGCTTTTTCCCCGCTGGTGGGCCTTGCGCTGGATGCACGAAGTCGAGGAGTTGGAAAAACGCCCTGCCCAACAAGAGCTTTTTTTCCAAGTCTGCGCGTTGGATATCCGCCGCTGTCAGGGCTGGGTCGAGATCGAATACACCTTCCCGCTTGAACACTTTCTCTCCGATGCGCAGATGCGCGCTGCACGCGATCTTGCGGGACTCGATCTGGCTTTGTGGGAGCGCTTTTGCGAGATCGGGGCGACCGATATCTGCCAAGACGCCGAAGAAGACGCGCTGATCGCATGGATGGCGCGTTTGCATATGCTGGTTGCCGAGCGCATGATCCATCCCTTGTTGTGCGGAGATGTCCGCGATCTCAAAGCGATATCGTCCTTTGTGCGCGCAGACCTCGAAAAAATGGAGCGCTTTCGCTCTCCTTCGGGCTTTGTCGAACTGGTCTTCGATCAAGAAGTCCAACAGTTTTTGTGTGACTTCGAGGAGATGCGCTCACACGGCGACGCTGATCTCGCCCACGATTCTCTCCAAGATATGCTCCACCGCCATCCACAACACGCCGCGTTGCTAGAGATCGCCGCACGCGAAGCCCTCGAACAACACAACCCCCGCCGCGCCTTACAACACCTCCAGCACGCTTTGCTCGATGATTGTTTTCCCCGAAAAGACCGACTTTTTTTACTCCGTGCCAAAGCACACCAATCCCTCCACCAAGACCAAGACGCCCTCCAAGAACTCGAACAAGCTCTACTCCAAAACCCCGCACAGATGGACGTTTGGTTGATTCGGGCTGAGATCTTTTCGCAACAGCAGCAACACGCTCGCGCCCAACGTTGCCTTGACTCGCTGCGTGAACAAGCACCCGCATGGCGCGGTCTCCATTTCCAATACGCTCTTCTTGCCCAACATCAGGGACTTCTAAAAGAGGCGCTTGATGCTTTCCGCGCAGAAGTCGAATTCCATCCCGATCATCAAGAAGCGATCTCTGCTGTGTTGGATCTGGCCCAACAACGGGGAGATCATGCCTTATACAAGCTCTATGCTCGCAAGCGCGACCGCCTCGCACACAAACAACGAAAAAGCGCTGCCGCGTACACTTCGTCTGTTTCGTTTGAAGATCTCGAGGCGCTTTGTTGCCAAGCCGAAGCGTTGTTTTCGTCTCCTGTTCGTCGTTGGAGATCAGCGTTTTCTTCTTCGGATGAATCGGATGCTTTTGATGCGGACGCTTATCACGACGACGATATCCCCCTCGAAGAGGCCCTGTATTGGGCCGATGATACGCCTTGGATAGACTCTGTTCTTGAGTATGGCCCCGCTTCGTCAGATATCTTTTCCTCGGAAGATCCGACCTCTTCTCGCTTTGATGTTTTTTCTTCGGAAGATCCGACATCTTCTCGCTTTGATGCTTTTTCTTCGGAAGATCCGACATCTTCTCGCTTTGATGCTTTTTCTTCGGAAGATCCGACCTCTTCTCGCTTTTTGGAAGGCTCTTCACCTTCTGATCGGTATGATACCGCTTGTCGGCCTCGATCTTTTGGGGGCTTTGTCGCCCCTCAAAAAAAGTACACGCCTGTTCCTGAAAAGCCCGTTGTCAAGCACACGCCTGTTTCTGAAAGGCAAGCCTTCAAGTACGCGCCTGTTTCTCAAAAGCAGGAGATCGCGTTGCCTGCGGGTTGTTTTGCGGTAGACGATTCGTTTTTTGCGCGTCTCGGCAGTTTTCGCTACCACGGGATCGGGATTGCTTATGAGGGAGCAACGTACCGTGTCTCGATGGTGTTTCGCCACCTCGATATCCCATTGCCACAACTACAGTCGTTGGCGTTTCGGCGCGATGTTGCGCGGTTGTTGATCGAACGAGAAGGCGATGACGTGATCGTGTTGTTGCGCCTTTTTCCAAAACCGCATCTGGATGTGCAGCAGTGGTTGTCTCGATGGGGGCTCGGAGAAGTGCCTTTGATCGCGGAGTGCCTAGAGCCTTCGGAGATCCGCTGCTCGCCTTCTGCCCGATGGGATCAACTTTATCGACGTCTGCTTGCGGTGATGATGGATGAGGTACGCGAGGCATTGTTGCGCGGCGACCTGATGCCCTTGCGAGAGATCTCTCTTTGGCTCCAAGGCATCCGCCCAGAGAGCCATCCACAAATCCCTCTCTACACGGGACTTTCCACACACGATAGATCTTGTCCCAAGACCCACCCTGTGGCGTTGCACTTTTCTTCCATCCTTGAACAGCTTTTCGCCTACACACCCGCCGATCAGAGGTTGGCGCTTGGTGTGGAAGACTCTCTCCTTGTCGATGATCTGGGCCTTCTTCCCGGACTTTTCACGCCTCACCCTGAATCAAAACTCTTGCAGCTCGAAGAGATCCGTTTGCTTGCTTCTCACGATCCCCTCGCCGCGTTCTCTCGCCTTGCCCAATATACGCTCCAATATCGCCTATCTTCCGCTCTGTATGCACTCAAAGCTGAGATCTGCGATGCGCTGCTGCGCGCTCTCCCCGCCTCTTTGGAGTCCTCCGCTGTGCGCAACATCCAGTCTCGCGCTCTGTTGTTGCGAGATTCTTTTTAACGCCGACCACACCGAGAAGATACGAGATCCGTCCGTGATGTGTGATCGAAGGGTTGTGCGTAGACGCCCTGTTCTTGGGCAGCCCCTACCTCTTTACGCAGGGGCAGCCCCTACCTCTTGACGTGTACACAACGGGCGGATCTCGGATTACGGGCTTGGGGCGGTGTCAGCGGGTGAGGGATCGTAGGGGATGCTGAACATCCCGAGATTGTTGGTGGTATGTCGTCCGATCAGGTGGGCGGGGCTGCGGTCGCCTTCTTGAAAGGCATGCAGTTCGACGGTGGCACCTTCGACGGGGAAGCCGTCTGGGGTGATGATCTGGGCAATCAAGAATTGGGCTTTGGGCAAAAGAGTTTGGATCTCGATTTGACCGCGTTGAACACGGAGATTGCGTTCCACTTTGCGGGCGAGGTCGGAGCCTGTTGGCGGGATGAAGATCAGATCGTAGAGTCCGGGATCGAGCAAAAGCTCGAAGCTACCGTCTTTTCCAGACAACTGCGTTTGATACTGCGAAGCAGCCGAAGTTTCGGATGTGACTGAAACGCCTTGTGGATTGGAGGAGGCGCGCCAGACTGCGCGGATCTGCGTGCCAGAGATCATGGTCTTGCATCCGCCTTGTTCGTCTTTGGAGCAGACGCGACCGCGCAGATCGGGTTTGGTTTCGAGGGTGATATCCATGTGATTTTGCATGATCGAGGAAGATTGGAAGACCGCACGCGCCCAACGGCTCGTGACGTTGGGCCAGACTTCCAGTTCATAACGCCCTTCGATGTAGGGGATCTGGTAGGCGCCGTTGCTATTGCTGGTCGTATCGAAGCGATAAGAGGCTTGAACGGGGGTGTTTTGGTGCGTACCGACCGAGATCTCGCCCCGCAATTGGAGGCGACAAGATGCGCAAGGAGAAGCGCCTTCTTGTTGGGGAGAGCGGATCTGGCCGATCAGATGGCCGGGTTTGGGGGCGCACAAGAAGGGCAGATCGCCGAGTGAGATCTGGCGGTCTTTGAGGGCCGCCAACTGGCCGAGCGGGATACGGATCTCTGGAATCATCCAAACGAGCGTGTCGTCAGGCTGTCGGCTTTCGTTCTGGCGAACGCGCAAAAAGGCGGGCTGGGCGATCAATCGGGCGTTTTCAACGGTGGTTTGAAGGCGGATCGAAAACTGGCCGTCCACTCCAAGGTTTTCGATGCCCGAGATCGTAAGTCCATGCTCAGAGAGCACATCGACTTGTAGACTTTGCGTGGCAAAGCCCGAAGGCAGGGGGACGAGGCTCTTTGCGGGCAGTAAGCGTCCTTGGAGGCGGATGTACTGGTCTTTTTCGGCGCTGGTGAGATCGTGTTGTGGGAGTGTGAGCGTGAGTTCTTGTTCACGGGTCACGCTGACTTTTTCGATGCGAAAGGGGGGCAAGCGCTTGTCTTCGGGGAGGACTTCGATGTCATAGACTCCGAAGGTAAGAGAGAGGGTAAAACGCCCGTCTGTGCGCTTGTCTTCTTGGTTGTTGACTTCCGAAACAAGGGGTTGCCCCGGGATGGTTTCGGTGTCGGTAAAGCGGAGCTTTGCGGGGACGGGTTGGCCGTTTTGAGTTTGAACGACCCCGTGTATCGGGAAGGTTTCGCGCATCCAGATCGGTCGATCGTGGATATCGGCGAGGTGGATGCCGAGGAATTGTTGGCGGATCAGCTTGTTTTGTTCGGCAGATTTGGGGGAGGCTGGGGGGATGATCTGGAGGCTGTAGCGGTGGCCTGCGGCTGCGCTCGAAGCGCGGCAGTATCGGCGATAACAGCTTTGTCCTTGTAGGGTGCAATCGGCGTCCGTTTCACAAAGGCCGATGCCCGGGTCTTTGTTGAGATTGCCAGAGGGGGAGGCACAAGCAGCCAAGGACAGCAAGGCGACGAAGACGCCCCACCATCCGATGTAAAACCATCTTTTTCTTTGAGATTCACGCATGACACAAACCATCATCTTTACACAAAAAACAAACCAAAAAAGAATTCATCCATCCACAACAGATCAACGGTCTCTCCTACGCAACAAACGTCCAACGGATCGCTTTGCTGAACAGGCAGATTGTCGAAAGCTAAGTCGCTGCTCTCAAACAATCCAGAGAAGGATCAAAGCTTGCCTGAAAAAGTGAAAAAAACAAGGTCATACGAAATCCGCCCGTTGTGTGATCGTAAAAATGTCGGGGCAGACAGGTGTGGCTGCCCAACCACTGGGCGTCTACACGCTATTTTTCGATCATAGCTCACTCGGATATCGTCTCAGTCCTCTCTGATGGGCGTTATTCTTCCACGCGCAAGAGCCAGTACCAACGGACCCATTGTGTGCCTTCGGGCCAATCGATCTCGCCGCGACTGTTGGGGAATTGCCCGATCTGTCGAGGTTGCCGATCGCCGATGATCAGTTCGAGAAGGACGCGGCTTTTGGGGACAAAGCGGGAGCTTTTGACGTTGATCAGACAAGTGATATCCGCTTCGCGGACGCCCGGGATGCGACCGAGTTGGCTGCGCAGGCTCGGTTCGACGGGAGGGATGGTTTGAGGGCAGCGGATCGATTCGGGGGGAGCTTGATCGCGGTTGATGAACCAGTAGGCGTACAAGAGGTCGTCTTCGTCGGGATCGAGCACACGGGGGACGGTGAATGTGACGGTCTCTTGGGCAGGATCGCTGAGCTTGATCGTCAGAAACGTTTCGGTGGGTGTGATGCCATCAAGCAAGATGCGAGGGGGTTGGTTTTGCGTTTGCTCATAGATCACGGGTGGGATGTACTGCACGCAGCCGAGGGCGGCAAGCCACAGCACACAAACACCGACACACAGGGAAAAACAAGCGTCACGGTTCAAGCGGATCATCGGGCTTTTGCTCTTGTTCTTTTTCAAGATGGCGGAAGATGGTGCGCGGATCGACGCCGAGATCTTTGGCGGTTTTGGTGCGGTTGCCGTTGTTGCGTGCGAGGACTTCGTTGATGTACTGGGCTTGGAAGCGTTCTTTGGCTTCGGCGAGGTTGAGGATCGGTTCGATCTGTTCGTCGGGGAGATCGATGTCACCGTCGTCGATGTGTGTGCCTTCGGCCAAGATCACGGCTTTGCGCAAGCGGTTTTCGAGTTCGCGGATATTCCCGGGCCATCGGTACTTGCGCATCGCGATCACGGCCCCGGGTGAAAAGCCCTTGGCGGGGCAGTTGTACTCGGAGGCAAAGCGCTGCAAAAAGAAGCGCGCAAGCAAGATCACGTCTTCCCCACGTGATCGCAGCGGTGGAAGGTGGATATTGATCACATTGAGCCGATAATACAGGTCTTCGCGAAATTGGCCGAGTCGGACTTCTTCTTCGAGTTGGCGGTTGGTGGCGGCGATGATGCGGATGTCGACTTGTTCGGGTCGAGTGTCGCCAACGCGGGTGATCTTTTTGTCTTCGAGGGCGCGCAGGAGTTTGACTTGGAGGTTGAGGGGCATCTCACCGAGTTCATCGAGAAAAAGAGTTCCCCCGTCGGCGGCTTGAAACTTCCCAAGTTTGTTGGCGACCGCTCCCGTAAAAGCCCCTTTAACATGGCCGAAAAGCTCGGACTCTAGGAGGTTTTCAGGGATAGCCCCACAGTTGATCGTGACAAAAGGGCCTTTGGCGCGGTTCGACAGCCGATGAAGTTCTTTGGCGATCAGTTCTTTTCCAGTTCCTGTCTCTCCTGTGATCAGCACCGACACATCGGTGGTTGCGACCTTGCCCACCTTGCGCATGACTTCTGCCATCTCGGGGCAGTTGCCGAGGATGCCGCTACTTTGCAGCGAATGAAGGTGCATCGCCAGCTTTTGGTTGTCCATCTGGAGTTCATTGATCAACAAGGCTTTCTGAACGATCAGCGAGGCTTGGGCTGCAAAGATCACCAACAGTTCAAGGGAGCTTCGATCAAAGAGCGCGCTGATCTTGCTGTTTCCAACGTAGATCACGCCGAGGAGACGGCCTCTTTCCAACATCGGGACACACATCACGCTCGATAGCTGGAGATCGACGACGCTGACCGAGCCTTTGAATTTTTCGTCATGCAACGCATCCGACAAGATCAACGGCTTCTTTTCTCGGGCCACTTGCTCGACGATGCTGTCCGAATACAGCTTCGATGCATCCGACAAGTTCTCTTTCTGAACATTCCGTCCCACCGCGACTTTGGGGATGTTCCCTTCGAGCAAGATCAAAAAACCACGTTCGGCGTTGGTCACTTCGATCACTTGATCGATCAAGGCGTTGAGCAGCTCTTCGAGGGAGTGATCGAGCATCAAGAGCTTAGAAAACTGATACAGGCGGCGGTACGCATCGAGCGGATCGAGGGCTTTGGTTTCTTCTTTCTGATGATCCGAAAACATCCGAAATGTCAGCAACGTGGCTCCCATCTGGAGCTGATCCGCGTGTTTGAGTTGGGTTTGCTTGCGAGCACGCCCGTTGACAGAAAAGGTGTCCTTGCGAGAGAGCGTCGTCAGCGTAAAGTGCTGTCCATCAAATTGGATATGAGCGAATTCTTCGGGCAAAAGAGGATCGGGGATACAGATATCGTTCTGTCGTCCCCGCCCAAGGGTGGTGATCTGCTTGTACAATTCCACGGTGAGAGGCGAGCGCGCCCCTGCGATCTCGTAAGTCAGTGATGGCATCGATCCTCGCTCCTTGCGCGAACAGCAACACGGCATTCCATCGCTCGGAACATAGCGCAGACGCTTCTTGGTGAAAAGCACCCACCTTGAGAGCAGGTCGTCTTTTAAGGGAAGGGTTGGCGGAAGCTGGCACGAAACAGACTGGGGTCGACTTTCGGGAGTTCGGGGAGGACGGAGACGCGCTGGCTTTGGTAGAATACCGCACCATCGACGATGCCGTACACCCACAACGCTCCGAAGATCCCGAGCGCAGAGAACTGGACGATCTGCCAAGCGAATGCGGCGTTGGCATCGGCGCTGGAGCGAAATTGTCCAGCACCCGGGCCGCTTTTGATCACCATCGCATCGACCACAAGGAAGCTGGCGACATTCATCGCCAATGCAACAACAGATCCTCCTGCGATCAACGAGGCTTTGAGCAGATGACCGTTCTCAAATTGCGGCACACCAAACGGCAGCGGGATCAAAAAGGGGTTTGCTTGTTTGATCTGGCGCGTGACACGCAGCACAAGCACTTGGTTTTGGATGTTTTTTTCAGGCGTTCGGCGGAGCAGAAAAGGGCGCTCACGCAAAACGTCTTGGCGCAGTTGCGTATAAAAGCGCACCAGATCAGGCGGATAGTAGGCTGGATCAAGGCTTTGCAAAAACGGATTGAACAAGATGTATTCTTCGAGAAAGCGGCGGGCTTGTGTGAGGTAGGCTTTTCGGCGCGGATCCGTTGTGGGAAAGCGCTTGCGATCGGAAAAGTAGGCAAAACCTAAATAACGACTGGCTTGGGCGCGTTGGGCGCGTGTACGCAGTTTGCCCGGGCGAGGAAATAGCAACGCCCGCAATTGTTTGATGGCTTTGGCCAGATCGCCGTATTCGTAAGAGTTGATCGCATCTTTGAGTTCGTCTTCAGGGGAGCGATCTTGGGCGTAAACAGGGGACTTGACCGAAACACCGAGAAGCCACACCAAAAAACAACCCAACAGCCAACGCGCCATCCTGTTGTGAGCCTTCGGTCTGATGGGTGTTTTTGCAACGATGTTGTGATCTTTCGGTTTCATGGGCGTTTTTGCAACCGAACGAGCAAAGGTGGGCTAGAAGGAGTAGGGAAGGCAGCACCTGCTTGAAAGGTGATCTGGCGCTGCCAAGGCACATAACCATCCCGACGCACCTCGATCTGGGCGATGCGCTGAGAGGAACGTTCTTCGGTGATCGGGATCTTAAAAACATAAGTGCCGGTCTCTACGGCCTTTTGAAACTCTCCCCAGAGTTCGCCGTCCACGCTGAGGGAGGTGGTGTGTTGTTGGCAGTCAAGGCAAACAAGCCGAAGCTGCGCTGCTTTCCAAGGAAGGCGTGTGCGAAATGTCGGCATCTCGGGTTCTTCCGACAGCTTTTGAAACGGAAGAGGCCGCCACCCGCGATCTTTTTGGGTGCTTTGCCAGATCATGCCTGTTGCGGGGACTCGAAGGTAGGTTTGAAAGGATTGGACGGCTTGGAGACCATCCACTTTGAGCAAGAGGATGACGCCTTGGTTGGGGGCAGAAGGTACCGAAAAAATATACTTTCGACCGCCTCCTTGGGGGGGGACGACAGGATCTCCGTCGAGATTGTAGATGCCGATGTGTTTGGCCCAAGGTAAGACCCAGACGCGCAAAGAACGGGGCGGTGTGGCGGCTGGCTTGGCTTGGTTGGCTTGCCGGACTTGGAGGCTGTGGGCGGTGGCTGCGAGCAGGCGGAGCTTTGGGCCAAGACGCCGCGCATCCGAAGTGGTCAGACGCCCCCACAACGTCGGCAGCGCAGCTTCTCCAAAATAGCGAACGGTGCGCAGATCGCGCCAGATACCGCGTTTTGCGCGTGTACTGTGGCGAACCGATCCGCGTAGCGGGATGCGCAAATAACCGCGATAGGCCAGTTTTCCTTGTCCACCGAGGGCGCGGATCTCGATCAACCGCCCGTCATCAGGGGCAGAAGGAACTTGGAACACAAAAGCAGCTTGTTGTCCTTGGTGAGGCACGAGCGGCTGGCCTGTTTCATCAAGCAACTCGACGGCATCTGCCCACGGACGAAAGATCAATCGTATCCGAACGCTCGGATAGATGGGCAACACAGCAGGCGGTTGTGTGGTCAGACCCGAGGAGGCGACGAGACGAGTGCGTCGCAACGTGCGTTTGCTTTTGGTGCGTTGGATCTGCTTGCGGTGATCGGCGGTGAGGTGGAGAAGCGTTGGGGGTAAAGAGGGCGGTGGTTGCGGAGAGATCACGCGCACACGGCTCGGTTCGGTGGGGCGAGGCAAGAGGGTGGGGCGAGGCGAGAGGGCGGGGCGCGTGGAAAGAGACAACGCAGAGGGCGAGAGGGCGGGGCGCGTGGAAAGAGACAACGCAGAAGGCGAGACGAGGACACGATGTTGGAGAGGGGATGTGCGGATGGAGGTCCACCAAAACCACGTTCCACCCGCGCAAGACAACAGAAGAATGGCTGCCGTTGTCCAGAGCCAAGCAGAGCGCGGATACGAAGTGTGCGCAGAGAGGCTCCGTACCACCTGCAAGATATCGGGATCGCCGGGGCGCAAACCCAGCAAGCGATTGCACAGATCGAGGGCTGCGGCGATCCGCCCTTGGGATCGAAGGGAGCCGATGCGACTTTTGAGGTGCGCTTCGATCTGCTCTTGGAGTCGCAGCGCGGCTTCGCGTGGAGCGCAAAAGTAATCACGGATCAATCGCTGAGGGTCAGAGATCCCCGAACCTTCCAGATATCGTGTGATATCTTCGCGCATCTTGGCGATCGATTCATAACGATCCGATGGATCGCGTGCCATCGCTTTGTGCAAGATCGCCGATAACTCCCGTCCCATCGCAGGTTTCAACATCTCAGGCTCGGGAAATTCGCACAGCGTGACAGCTTGTAAGATCGCCGCAGGACTGCTGCGGCCTCGCAAAAACGGGTGTTTCTGGCAAACCAAGCGATAAAGGATCACACCCAAAGCAAAGATATCCGCACGATGATCTCCGAGCATCCCGTCTACTTGTTCGGGGGCCATATAAGCAGGCGAGCCCAGCACCGTCCCTGTGCGCGTCATCGACTCGCCATCCATCACCCGCGCCAAGCCAAAGTCTGTCAGTTTGATCTCGCCGTCTTCTTGGAGCATGACGTTTTCGGGCTTGAGATCCCGATGGATGATCTGTTGTGCGTGAGCGTGTTCGAGTGCGGGGAGCAACGTCGCAAGCAACGCCACGCCGATCTCGCACAGCGGGAGTTCTTGCTCTTCGAGAAATTGTTGCAGCGTTCGCCCGCGAATGTACTCCATCACCAAAAAAGCAGGGGCGGTGGAAAAGGTCTCTTTGTTGCCCTTGCTGTCTTTGAGATCTTTGCTGTCTTTGTTTTCGGCGGATGGAGCGAGATTTGAGGCGGTGTCGCCAGAAAAGTCGAACACTTCGACGATCCCGGGGTGGCGGAGACGTGCGATGGCTTGGGCTTCGCGGCGGAAGCGCTCGCGGTGAGCGCGATCACGGGCAAGATGAGGATGCAGGATCTTGATGGCGACGTCGCGTTGGAGAAGCCGATCACGCCCTCGGTACACCGTGGCCATGCCGCCTTGACCGATCTCGTCAAGCAGTTCGTAGCGCTCAGTCAGGGTGTGGGTGTGAAAGGGTGGAGATAACAATGTTCTTCCCCTTGTGTTAAGGCGGCCCATCTTACAGGATGCCGTAGGGCCTCGCAAGTTCAGATTCTGTTCTTTCCCCTCTTTCCGCTGCGTGCGCTGCCTTGCTTGTTTCTGTTCGAGGTCTTGTTCTTGGCGCGCTAGGTTGCTTGGACGCAACATCAAGCCAAAAGCTTGCATGGCTTTGCGATGTCAACGCTGCGCCAGATCAAAAAAATTATCGGACCTTCTTGTGTTTTTGAGGCTTATTTTTTGGAGGCCTGTTTGATCATGGACGCATCCAAGCTTTTTTGTTTTCGACGCATTCTGGGGATCTTGTTGCTTCTTGGGGGCGTGGGCGTATGGTTTTCTTTGTTGGCTTGTGACGATTATCTCGGTGGTAGCGAAACAAACACAGAGAAAACCGAGAGCGCCACCGAAGCCAACCCACCCGAAGAACAGGCTAACCCACCCGAAGAACGCATCCAAAACCCCGAAGAACAGGCCAACCCACCCGAAGAACAGCCCCAATTCCCCGAAGATAGTGGAATCGAGCAAGGCCCCGAAGAGTCCGTCCTCACCGAGCCTCTTCCTGAAAAAGGACCCGCACAAGAGCGTTCTTGCGCTCGCACGATCCGCCTCGATACGCGCAAGTTGCCCGGGATGTGTGATGGCGCTTTACCCGATACCATCACTCGCGTCCAAGCTGCGGGCGAATTCAACGCTTGGAACAAAACCGATCCGTTGTATGCCCTCCAAGATGCCGACAACGACGGTGTGTTTGAAGGATCGATCTCTCCCCCCGCTGGATCGCACGCTTACAAGTTCGTTTTGAACGATAGCGTCTGGTGCATCGATCCCGGAAACCCACAAGAAAAATATGACAACAACATCCGAAACTCTTTGTTGTTAGTCGACGATTGCAAGATGCCTTCCTTGACATTGGAGCGCCTACACACACCCGCAGGAGCCAAAACGCTCGAAGCCGACGTGCGTTTCTGGCGAGGACAGGGCGGCGGAGACTTTGACAGCCGATCCGTTTCGATCACCCTCAACGGTCAGCCTTATACCCAAGCAAGTGTACAGACTGACGGGACGATCCAGATCCGTATGCAAAATGCGGCTTTTGATCGCTACACTTTCCGCATCGACGCCAAGGACAAAGACGGTAAAAGCGCAAAGCAGCTTTATTTTTATGGATGGGTCGAAGAAAAAGCCTTCGACTGGCGCGATGGGGTAATGTACTTCGCATTTGTCGATCGCTTTCACGACGGCGATCCCAAAAACAATGCACCTGTCAACAACATCGCCACACTCGCAAACTACCAAGGCGGCGATCTCAAAGGAGTTCTCAACAAGATCCAAGACGGCTACTTTGCCTCGCTTGGTGTCAACGTGATCTGGCTTTCGCCTTTGTATGCAGGCCCAAACCAAGGAGAACTGGGGTTTGATGGGCGGCGATACAGCGGATATCACGGTTATTGGCCGACCGCTGCACGCAGCATCGAACCCCGCTTTGGAGACTGGGAGCTTTTGCGCCAAGTCGCACGCGCTGCTCACAAACAAGGCATCCGTCTTCTCGTCGACCTCGCCTCCAACCACGTCCACAGCCAACACCCCTACTTTCAAAACAACCCAAGCTGGTTCTTTCCCCGCGAGCTTTGCACCGATATCAATTGGAGCAAGCCGATCTCTTGCTGGTTTGATCAATTCCTTCCTGATATCGACTATCAAAAATTTGATGCTGCCGCTGCAATGACCGCTGATACGGTGTTTTGGGCGCAAGAAGGCGAGCTCGATGGCTTCCGCGTCGACGCCGTCAAACACATGATCCACCTATTCACCCGAAACGTTCGTGCTGCTCTTGAGCGCGAAGTCACACACCAACAACACCATTTCTATCTCGTCGGCGAGACCTTTACTGGCGCGTGGGATTCGGGCGGTGGGCAGATCATCAAGGATTATGTCAGCCCCGAAGAGCTTTCTGGGCAGTTTGACTTTCCGATCTTTTGGGAGTTTGTCGGCTTATTTGCGCGACGCGAAGCCAGCTTCAATTTTTACCGACTGGACGGCGTGATCAAAGAAGTCATCGACAAAAATTATTACGGCAGCGCAAGCATCATGAGCAACTTTATCGGAAACCACGACGTTCCGCGCTTTGTCTCCCAAGCTGCGGGGCAGATCAGCAATATGTTCAGCGGTGATCGCGGTCGTGCGTGGGATTCCCCTCCCGCTCTCCCCCAAGACGCCACTCCCTTCAAACGCCTTCGCGTCGCCTTTACCCTATTGATGGGGCTTCCCGGTATCCCCTTGATCTATTATGGCGATGAAGTCGGACTCCCGGGCGAAACCGATCCCGACAACCGCCGCATGATGCCTTGGAGCGGCTACTCCGCACAACAGCAAGCCACACTCGATCACCTGAAAAAAGTCGCCAGTCTACGTCGATCTCACCCCGCCCTCCGCTCTTATCAACGACAAACCTTGTTCGTCGACAATGAACGCTACGCCTACCTTCTCACCGCAGGAAAGCAACGCATCATCGTTGCCTCCCGTCGTTCGGGCGATGCCACTCTTTCGATCCCCGTCCAAGGCATCGTCGCCGACGGAGCCTCTGTCCAAGACCTCCTCCGCCAAAGCAGCCTTTCCCCGCAAGGTGGACGCTTGGCCCTCCCGCTGGACGAAGACGACGCCACCTACCTCTTGCTCCCCGATCTCCCCTGATCCTCCCCCCGCTGCGTACAACCCTGAGCCTTCGTCCTTGCTTCCCGATCTCCCCTGATCCACCCCCCGCTGCGTACAACCCTGAGCCTTCGTCCTTGCTTCCCGATCTCCCCTGATCCACCCCTCGCTGCGTACAACCCTGAGCCTTCGTCCTTGCTTCCCGATCTCCCCTGATCCACCCCTCGCTGCGTACAACCCCGAGCCTTCGTCCTTGCTTCCCGATCTCCCCTCGCCCTCGCTCCCCCACACCACACCCAAACAACATGACACGGATGTCATGCTTTGAACTTCTCCCCTCCCTTTCCAACACCTCGCCGAAACCTCTCTCTTTCTTTAACTCTTTGTCTTTTCTTGCTTTCTTATAACCTATTTCAAATGGAACACGATTTGCCCTACGGCCTTCTCGTCAAAACAAAGCGTTGCATCGCTTGTTGCTCCTCGAAAGAAATGTTTGTTTTTTTCTTGTGTTCTTTTTTGTTTGCTTGTATCTCCTAGCCACTTTTGTTGAATCGCTTTTGTTTGTTGTGATGGTTTGTGTGTTTCTTGTGTTGTGATGGTTTGTGTGTTTCTTGTGTTGTGATGGTTTGTGTGTTTCTTGTGTTGTGATGGTTTGTGTGTTTCTTGTGTTGTGATGGTTTATGTTGGTTGTTTGGTTTGTGAGTTGTGTGTTTCTTGTGAGTGATGGATTCTTTTTTTGTTGATTTGGGTGTTTGTGCTTTTTGTTTGAGCCAATTGCCTATTTGAATGTTGTTTCTTTGTGACGTTGTTTTGTGTGTTGGATTTGTTCGGAAGCATCTTTGTTTTGGTAAGTGTTGTGTTTGTGTTTTTTTGAAAGAATATGTTGGTGACTTGTTCACCGCGTTGAAATGTGAGAGATCGGCCACGCAAATGCGTGGCTTTTTTTTTGTGCATTTGCGGCTTTGTTGGAGTGCAGAAGCCCAAAGGGCGGCCAATGTAGGCGGTTGCAAAGAGAAGCGGCGCAGTAGACAAAACCCCCGTCATCGCGCACTTTCAAGCGGAGCCGCTGTGGGTTTGAAAAGCGTCAGATCGGTCCGCCAACACGGGGTCAAGGGGCGACAGTCCCTTGTGGGGAGTGGGGCAAAGCCCCACAACATCTATCCAACAAGTGACACCTTTGCAAAGAGAAGGCTGCTGTAGCGTAGAGGCTGTTGTGGAGCTGCAAAAACAGGAGCGTGGGTGATGTGGAGCAATGGGCATTGGGCGGCGTGGCGCAGGGCATGGTTGTGCGGGTTGTGGTTGTGGGTTGGGGGATGGCAGACGAGCGCAAAGGCGGAGACCAGTACAGCTTTTGGTGGCGCGTTGTTGCGAGGCGGTGAAGTGATCTTAGCGGGTGGAGTGGGGTTTCCAGAGGCTTTTTTTCATTTTGATTTTGCGAACTCTTCGCAGCTCAATTTAGCGTTTCAAGCGCGGGTCAACTACAATCTGGGGCTGCCGTTTTTTGGGGGGTTTGGTTTTGTGAGCATCCCGATGCGGATCGGGATCGTGCAAGATCCCAAGTTTTCTTTTGCGCTCAAGCTTGATCCCGGCGGATTCTTGGGCGGAAGTGGAAACGTCTTGCCGTTTCTTGCGGGAGTGCAGCTTGGGATCGGTGCGTTGTTTACGTTGCACGTCGTCGAGCGTTTCAATCTGAATTTTGGTGTCGAACTGCCGATGTTGTTGAGTTTTGATGTGGAGAATCGTTCTCGGGTGGTGGGTTTTCACCTTCCCATCGAGCTTTTGATCGGAGGGGAGGTCGAGATCAACGAGCGCCTTTCGTTGTTTGCGAATGTGAGCGGCGGGCCGTATCTGTACGTCGGCAACTTGGCGCGGCGCTTAACTTTTGGCATCGGGGATGTGGTTGTCTCGGGTTCGTTTCGGTTTTTGGTTGGGGTGATCTGGCGGCGCTAGATCGGTGGGGTGGGTACCTGTTTTTTTGCATAGGTTGTAGTTAGGATGGGGGGCGTTGTTTGTGCGTGGGGGGGAACCCCACACAAACCATCCAACAAGTCCATTCGACAAGCAAAAGGAGTGTGAGGATGTTTGATTGGGCGTCACGTTTGCAGCGTATCCCTGCATCGCCGGGGGTGTACATCATGAAGGATCAAGAAGGAAAGATCCTGTACATCGGAAAGGCGAAGGAACTCAAGCGGCGGGTGCGTCAGTATTTTCAGGAGGGCGCAGATCCAAGGCCCTTTGTGCGGCGTTTGCCCGGTCTGTTGGGGGAGATCGATGTGTTGTTAACGCACACCGACAAAGAAGCGATGTTGTTGGAGGCGTCGTTGATCCAGCAGCATCAACCGCCTTTTAACATCCTTTTGAAGGAGGAGCAGCGTTATCTGTGTTTGCGTCTGGATCTTTCGCATGCCTACCCGCGCTTGCATGTGATCCGCCGTTCGACACGCGATCCTGCGCCGCGAGCAAGTGAGCGGATCTTTGGGCCGTACCTATCGGGGTTTGCGGTGCGGCAGACGATGGAGTTGATCGAGCGGCACTTTCGATTGAGGACGTGCAATGATCAAGAGATGCGGAATCGTTCGCGGCCTTGCTTGGAATATCAGATCAAGCGCTGCGTGGGGCCGTGTTGTTTGCCTGTGGAAACATCGGAGTATCGGGAGCATGTGGACGAAGTGATCTTGTTTTTGGAAGGCAAGCATCACGAGTTGGTCGGGATGCTCAAGCAGCGGATGATACAGGCCGCCGAAGAGCGGCAATATGAGTTGGCGGCACGCTTTCGCGATCAGGTCGGAGCCATCGAGCAGATGATGGAAAAACAGCACGTCGCCAGCGAACAAGACCGCCAAGATCGAGATATCTTCGGATTCTTTCGGTATCATCTACGGGTCGAGATCCAGTTGTTGACGGTGCGACGGGGCCATCTCTCGGGGGGACGGTCGTTTTCGTTTGATCAACAAGAGTTCGAGGACGAGGAGATCTTGGAGCGATTTTTGGGGGCCTACTACCTGCGGGCGGCGGTCGATATGCCGCACGAAGTGTTGTTGCCTTTTGCGATCGAAGCGCCCGAAACCTTGGCTGATCTCTTGAGCGAGCGGGTGGGGCGCTCTGTGACGGTCTCGACGCCCGAAGAAGGCCATGCTGCCGAACTGATCGCGATGGCAAACAAAAATGCCGAACAAGGCTTTTTGGAAAGCCAAAAGACCGAAGATAGCTCGTTGTCGTTGTTGCAACGGTTGCAAGCGCGGTTGCGTTTGGCGCGGCTGCCGTATCGGATCGAGTGTGTGGACAACTCACATCTACAAGGCCGTCACGCGGTGTCTGCGATCGTGGTGTTTGAAGGCGGGTTCCCCAATCGCTACGCTTACCGACGTTATCATCTCAAAGAGGCCGAAGGTGGCGACGACTTTGGAGCGATGAAAGAGATCTTGACCCGACGTTTTAAGCGCGGCATCGCGGATGGCGATCTGCCCGATCTGATGGTGATCGACGGCGGGGTGGGGCAGCTAAAAATGGCTCTCACCGCACTCGAAGAATTGGGACTCGATGGTGTCGAAGTCGTTGCCATCGCCAAAAAGCGCCTCGCCAAAGCCGAAGCCCAAGGACGCGACGATCTGATGGAAGATCGGATCATCGTCCCCAGTCGCAAAAATGCCGTCCCTGTCAGGCTCCCACACCGTGAACTGTTCTTGATCTCCCAGATCCGTGATGAAGCCCATGCCACCGCCATCGCATTCCATCAAAAGACCCGTGACCGCGACCAATTGCGCTCCGTACTCGACGAGATCCCTCACGTCGGACCCGCCCGCAAACAAGCCCTGCTCAAAGCCTTCAAAAGCCCCAAGCGTGTCGCCCAAGCCTCTCTCCAAGAACTCCTTAAGGTTCCCGGGATCACCGAAACTGTCGCCTTGTCCATCCAAGATTTTTTTCGTGAGCATCCGAAATACACCGAAGAAGAGTCCACAGAAGGCACAGAAAGCACAGAAGGCACAGAAGGCACAGAAGGCACAGAAGGCACAGAAGGCACAGAAGGCACAGAAGGCACAGAAGGGGATGAGGATATCGAGGCAGAAGAGGCAGGGGGGCGCACTACGAGAGCGGAGGGATAGCGAGCAGCATCTGGATCATCATCTTGACGAGGTTTTGGCGTATGGTGTGGCATCCGTGAGCGGTACGGACTTTTTCGTTGACAGCGGGTTTGTTGAGGAAGGCTTGGTGTTTGAGCAGATAACGAGCGGCCTTTTTTTGATCGGGGGTAGCTTTGGGGTTGCCGAGGATGCTTTGGAGGCGTTTGGGATCGAGGGGATTTGTTTTTTGGTTGGAAGGGTCGATGCCAAGGGCATCCATGCAGCGGAAGATATCGTCAAGTGTGGGCGGCGGTTCTTTTGAGGCCGAAGATGCGCTGTTTGTGGTTTGCTTCGTTGTGCCAGAACAAGCGTTGTTTGTTGTGGCGTTGTTTGCAGAGGTGTTGTGTTGGGCGGAAGACTCTTGTTTTTTGGAGGCGGAAGAAGCCGTGGCTTGGGGGCCAAGGGCTTCTGTGATGTAGCGGTCTAATTCGTCAGAGAGGCTGCTGTTTTTTTCCTCGGTTTTTTCGGAGGTGTTGGGCTTTTGGGGAGCGGTGTTGTTGGATTTGTTTTCGGCTTTGTGCTTGTTGACAGCGGCGCGCAAGATCGGTCCAGCGGTGCAAGCATACAGTTTTTTGGATTCGGTTTTGTTGTTTGCGGCTTGCTGGATCTTTTCTTTGAAAGCATCGGCTGTGGGTGGGTTTGCGGGGGCTGTTTGTGCGGCGATCTTGTTTTGGAGGGCGGATACCTTGAGCATAGCGTTTCTCCTTACGGTGTGGGTGAAACAAATCGTATCGTTTTGTTGGCGAGCGCGGCGAAACGCAAAGGGTGGGCCAAGGCGTGAGAGGGCAAGGTGAGGCTTGTGCGACAAGGCAAAAGCAAGAGACGACAAAAAAGAGAGTGGGTGGATACGTGCAGGATCTGGACAGAGGCCGACGATGAAAAACAGACGAGGGCGAAGGATTGGACGGAGGCTTGGTGCAGAAAGAAAAAAAGCCGCGTTCGGGGCGTTCAAGCGGAGCGGACATTGGTTTGTGAAACCTCTGTTCATCCCGCCAACACGGGGTCAAGGGGCCACAGGTCCCTTGTGGGGTGACACCCCATAGGCGTTAGGTTAAGCTATGGTTGGCCCCCCACCCCTGCCAAAGACCGTGAACAGGGGAGGGAGAGAAAGTCGGAGGCAGCGAGGTTTTGGTGTTCCATACCGCACGCTGTTTGCACGAGAGAGCGTCTTTGCCTGCTCCAACTTCCCCCCGTTGGCCGGGGGGAATGAGGGGGGGCGACAAAAGAAAGAGCAATCATCCTCGATTCTCCGATATTTCCGCCTTAACAAGGCGCGTATGGGGTGACACCCCACAAAAACCATCCAGACGTGCGATACGAAATCCGCAGGGAGCGTGATCGTAAAAATGTAGGGGCAGCCCCCTGTGGCTGCCCTATTACAGGGCGTCTACGCACTCTCCATTGCGCACACATCATCCGGATATCGTATAAGTCGGATAGCCCGAAAAGATCAGCGGGGAGGTTGTCCGAGGAGTTTCCAAGCCGAAGGGAGGAGGACGGCGGCGAGAGCGATCTTGAGGACAGCGCCCGGGAGGAAGGGGAAAAGGCCGAAGGCTAGGAGGTTTTTGGGGGGAACAAATGCGGAAAGCCAAGCGAGACCGCAGAGAAAGATGACGGTGGTCGAGAGGGTCATGGCGAAGACGGTGGACAGGGGAGAACGATCCCATCCGCGTTCGGCGAGACGCCCTGCAAGCCATGCCGCCAAGACGAAACCGATCAGATAGCCGCCTGTGGCTCCGAATAATAGGGCGCTTCCTGCTTTTCCGCCTGCGAGAACAGGCAAACCGACGGCGGCTTCGGTGAGATACAGCAGGACGCTTGCAGCGCCCCGCCAAGCGCCAAGGGCCATACCGACCAGCAAGACGGCGAAGGTTTGGCCCGTGACGGGTACAGGTGTAAAGGGCAGAGGGAAGGCGATCTGTGCGCAGACGGCGATCAGAAGGCTACCTGTGAGGACCAGTCCGAGATCGTAAGTGCGCGCATGACGTTGGGTCTGAGGTCGCCAGAGGTCGGCCAAGGCGAGAGAAGAAAGCATCTGAAAAAGTTCCTTTCGTCTGGGTTGCGGTTTAGAGCGTGATCTTTTTAAGTTGAGGGAGATTGCGGTACAAGTCGAGCGCTTGGGGGTTGGCGAGGGCGTCTTTGTTGGGGACATCTTGGCCGTGAAGGATGCGACGGACAGCGATCTCGACCTTTTTTCCGCTGATGGTGTAAGGGATATCGCTGATCGGCAGGATGTGCGTGGGGACGTGGCGGGGAGTGGTTTCTTGGCGGATGGTGTCGCGGAGCTTTTTGGCGAGTGCTTCGGAAAAGGCGGTATCTTGGGCAAGTTTGACGAAGAGGATCACTTCGACATCGTTATCGGCGTCGCGTCCGACGACAAGGCTGTCAAGGATCTCGGGAAGGGGTTCGATGGCGCGGTAGATCTCGGCAGTTCCGATGCGGACGCCGCCCGGGTTGAGTGTTGCGTCGGAGCGCCCGTAGATGGTGACGCCGCCGTGTTCGGTGATCTCGATCAGATCGCCATGACGCCAGATGCCCGGGAAATGGTCAAAGTACGCATCGCGATAACGTGAGCCGTCTTCGTCGTTCCAAAAGCCCACAGGCTGGGAAGGAAAGGGGCGCACGCAGACGAGTTCGCCTTTTTCTTGGGTGACGGGCTTGGCGTCATCCGACCACGCTTGCACATCCATCCCAAGGCCGGGGCATTGGATCTCTTCGGAGAAGACGGGGAGAGTGGGGTTTCCGAGCATAAAACAGGAGACGATATCGGTTCCCCCCGATATCGAAGCGAGATGTAGATCGCTTTTGATATCGCGGTAGACGTAGTGAAAAGAGGCGTCCGAAAGTGGCGAACCTGTCGAAAGCACGGCATCTAACGAACTGAGATCAAAGCGGTCTTTGGGGCGCAAGCCTGTTTTTTCGAGAGCCGCGAGGTATTTTGCGCTGGTGCCAAAGAAGCGGAGGCGTTCTTGTTCGGCGATCTTCCAGAGGATCTCTTCGTTGGGATGGAAGGGCGAGCCTTCGAAGAGGACAAGGGTGGCTTGTGAGGCAAGGCCGCTGACGAGCCAGTTCCACATCATCCAGCCGCAAGTGGTGTAGTAAAAGAAGCGGTCCCCTGCGCGTAAGTCGGTGTGTAGGCGCTGTTCTTTGATATGTTGAAGCAGCGTCCCGCCGACGCCATGCACGATGCACTTGGGGATGCCCGTCGTTCCAGAGGAATAAAGAATATACAGCGGGTGATCAAACGGCGTTGGTGTAAAGGCCAAAGGCGCGGGATCACCCGCAAGCGCGTCTTGCCATGCGGTGGCTTTGGGGAGGTCTGAGATCGCGGGGATATCGTCGATGTATTCGACCACAAGGACATCTTGGATGGATGGGATGGCATCCAACAAGCGCGGGATGCGCTCAAGCGATCGCACTGGTTTGCCTTTGTAAGTGTAGCCGTCCGTCGTGACCAACAGCTTGGGCTCGATCTGCCCGAAACGATCGAGGACACCGCGCTCGCCAAAGTCAGGCGATGTCGAAGACCAGATCGCTCCAAGAGAAGTCGCCGCAAGCATCGCTGCGATGGTTTCGGGGATGTTGGGCATGTACGCAGCAACGCGATCACCTAACCCAATACCTTTCTGGCGCATCCATCGAGCGATCCGAGCGACGGTCTCTCGAAGTTGCCCGTAAGTAAGGGTACGGCGCTGTCCGATCTCGTTGTGAAATACAACCGCCTCGGCGTGTTCGTCGCCTTGCAACAAGTTTTCAGCAAAGTTGAGGCGGGCATCCAAAAACCATCGACTCGACATCATGTCTTTGCCCGGCTTCCAGACCTCGGTGTAAGGCTGCGTTGCGCGGATCGAACCCATCCGCCAGATCGACTCCCAAAAAGCCCCCGTCTCGCGAACCGACCAAGCATGAAGATCCCAATAGTTTTGAAAAGACAGACCTGTCTGGGCTTCTATCTCGCGGGTATATCGAGTGATCTGCGCTTCCGCGATCCGCGCAGGGGAAGGACACCACAAGGCTTGTTTGCTCATCGTTTCAATTCTCGTCTGTCTTGTCGCAGACACTACAGGATGCCGACATCCTCTCAAGTGCGTTTTTTTGTGAAAAGGAGGATGCCGACATCCTCTCAAGTGCATTTTTTTGTGAAAAGGAGGATGCCGACATCCTCTCAAGTGCGTTCAAGTGTGAAAAGGAGGATGCCGACATCCTCTCAAGTGCGTTTTTTTGTGAAAAGGAGGATGCCGACATCCTCTCAAGTGCGTTCAAGTGTGAAAAGGAGGATGCCGACATCCTCTCAAGTGCATTTTTTTGTGCAAAGGAGGATGCCGACATCCTCTCCGATACAGAAAGGACCGATGCGGTTGAAAAGGAAAACCCTGAGATATCAGAACGTTGTAGGGGCGGTTCGCGAACCGCCCACGCCCGAACATCTGCCTTTTTCGTATCGAACTGCGTAAGTCCTATACAGACTTTGGTGGAAAGGATTACTTGAAGCGAACCCACGTTTGGTCGCGGTAGAAGAAGGCCAACCATCCGCGAACTTTGAGGTTGTTGGGGTTTTTGTCATCCAGCCAGATGGAGCAGCCATATTCTTTTCCGTTGGCGGGATCGAGGATCTTGCCATGTCCCCATGTGATGTTGTCTTTGGCGGTCATGCCCCAGATGATGGTCATGCCGATGATCTTTTTGTCTTTGCGATCGCCCGTGCATTTGTCGCAATTGGGATCTTGGTTTTCTGTTTTTTTGCGAAACAGCCGAAGGATGGTCCCTGTGAGCTTGCCGTTGACAAGCTTGATCTCGACGATCGACTTGGGTTGTTTGGTTTTGTCGTCGATGGTGGTCCACTTTCCAAACACGCGCGTATCGCCCTTGGCGAAGGCGGTGGCGTGGAAAGCAAAGGCAAAAGCAAGAGTCAAGAAGAGATTGCGAAGGGAAAACAAACGCATTGGGCGCTCCTTCTTATTTTGCTAGAGAGCAATGTTGGGAGAAAACGAGGGGATCCCTCAAGAAACGGGGTTAACGTATTCGCTTTTTGGATCGCGATCAAGAGGGGACGGTGGGCGTTGCGAAACGCACGGAAAAAGGAAGAAAGACCCGGATCAGTTGGGATCGGGTTTGGGAGTGGAGGGGGAGGAAGGTGGGAGGGCAGGTTCTTTGATGTAGCGGAGGTCGATGGTACCCGTGAGGGCGTTGAGGAAGGTGACGATCTCAGCGACGTCTTGTTTGGAGAGTTCGCGTGCGAGTTGATGGCGAGCCATGAGGAGGACGGCTTCTTCGAGGGTTTTGACGGAGCCGTCGTGCATATAGGGGGCGGTTTTGGCGATATTGCGGAGGCTAGGGACTTTGAAGAACATATCGAAGGTGCTGTCTTTGAGGAGGGTGCCACGACCTTTGTCTTTTTGGTTGGGCCAAGGCTTGATCATGCCGAGTTTTTGGTACATATGGCCGCCGAGTTGGGGTCCGATGTGGCAGGTGAGACATCCGCTGGTGACGAACTTGATGAAGCCTTGTTTTTCGGGGTTGGTTAGCGCATCTTTCTTGCCGTTGAGGAAGTCATCCCAACGCGAGGGGGTGACGAGGCCGCGTTCAAAAGCCCCGATGGCATCGCCCATATTTTTGTAAGAGACGGGATCTTTGTCGGAGGGATAGGCTTTTTTGAAGGCTTCGACGTAGCCCGGGATGGATTTGAGGAGGGTCTCGACTTGGGCAGGGCCGGAGATGGCCATCTCGACGGGGTTTACGACGGGCTGTGTGGCTTGGTGTTCGACGTGGGGGGAGCGGCCATCCCAAAATTGAACGAAATGCCCAGCGGCATTGTAGACGGTGGGCGAGTTGCGATCTCCGCGTTGTTTTTTGTGCCCGGGCGAAGTGGGTTCATGGTCGACACCAAATTTGTCGAGTTGGTGGCAGGAGTTGCAGGAGACATCGTGGTTTTTGGAAAGGCGTTTGTCGAAGTAGAGCATACGACCGAGAGCGATCTTGTTGGGATTTCGGCTCGAAGGGGTGTGGTAGTCGGCGGGGAGGGCTTTGTAAGCCATCAAAAAGCCTTCTGGGACTTCGACTTGAGGGGCGGGAGGGTTGGCTTGAGCGACACGCAGCGGCTGTTTGTGGGTGGAGGGGAAGGGCAGAGGCTTGATCGACGGGGCGGGTTTTTGAAAACCGACGAGCAGGGTGCCGATCGAAAGGAGGGTGGTGGCGAGTGCGATCTTCCGCATAAAGAATCTCTCCTTGATGTAGGGTTGTGGGAGTGTGCCGTCTGAGGGCTGTGTGTGCCTTGTGGGACAAGCCGAGACGCTTGTCGTTGAGCGAAAGCATCTTGCAAGATGGGCAGCGGGCTTGTCAATCCATCAAGCACGGTGCGCTTTTTTGAAGATGCAGGGATGAGGGAAAACGAAGCAGAAAACGATGGAGAGAGCATCGGTGGTGTAGAGCCGATGTTCGATGCGTGCGGAAGGAAGAGAGTCGATGTTAAGGGAACTGGAAAGCGCGATCGAGCCGATTCGCCAGACCATTTCAGCGTCGGGATGGAAGAAGTTGCGGGAGGCTTGGGCCTTGTATCGGCGGGTGAGCGAGCGCGCTGTCCAAACGCAACGGCCTGTGGGTGTGGAGATCCCCGATTATGGGGCAGAAGTCTTGCAGATTGCGGCGCGGATGCACTTGGACGGGGATTCGCTGTGTGCGGCGTTGCTTTCGCGGGTGTATGAGCAGGGCTGGGTGACACAAGAAGAGATCGCGGGGGAAGTGGGGGAAGAGGCGGGATTTTTGTGCGAGACGATCAAGAGTCTGCCGTTGTTTCGTTTTCCGGGGAGGATGGAAGCGGAACGGATGGGAGAGGCGTTGGTGGCAGAACAAGCGGAGAGTTTTCGCAAGATGTTGTTTGCGATGGCGCGGGATCTGCGGGTGTTGTTGATTCGGTTGTGTGATCGGCTGCATGGGTTGAGGGTGCTGGAGTTTTTGCCTGTGGCGCAGCAGAGCCAGATCGCGCACGAATGCCGAGAACTTTACGCGCCGTTGGCGAATCGTTTGGGGATCTCGTGGTTAAAAAACGAGTTGGAAGACTTGTCGTTGCGTTATCTGCATCCTGTGGCCTTTTATGATCTTGTGGACAAGATCGACGCGACCAAGCGGGAGCGGGAGCGTTATATCGAAGAAGTGTTGGATATCTTGCGGGAACTGATGGAGAAACATCAGCTACGCTGCGAGGTGTACGGTCGCTCAAAGCATCTCAACAGCATCTATCGCAAGATGGCGCGGGGAGGGGTGAGCTTTGAACAGCTTTACGATATCCTTGCGTTTCGCGTGCTGTGCGAGACACGCGATCAATGCTACCAGATCCTTGGAGCGGTGCATGATCGGTGGAAGCCGATACCCGGGCGTTTCAAAGACTACATCGCGATGTCGAAAAACAACGGTTATCAGTCTTTGCATACGACGGTGTTGGGGCCACGCAACAAAAAGATCGAGATCCAGATCCGCACGCATCACATGCACCAAACCGCCGAAGAAGGGATCGCGGCCCATTGGCTGTACAAAGAAGGCAGTGATCCACAAGCCCGCGTGGTCGAGCAGTTTCGTTGGTTACGCGAGTTGTTGCGGCTTCAGGACGAAAAAGAAGATGCTTCGGAGCTTTTGGCGACAGTTCGGGACAGACTGCACGAAGGGGATGTGTTTGTGTTCACGCCCAACGGTGCGGTGCGTGAACTTCCGCAGGGTTCGACGCCTGTGGACTTTGCGTATGCCATCCATACCGAAGTGGGAAATCAGTGTGTGGGGGCCAAAGTCAACGGCAAGATTACGCCGCTGCGAGCCGTCCTATCGACGGGTGATATCGTCGAGATCTTAACGCAACCGAACTCGCACCCCAACCGCGACTGGTTGAAGTTTGTGAAGACCAATCGTGCCCGTTCAAAGATCCGCAGCTTTTTGCGTTTGGAGCAGCGCGAAAAAGCGAGTGTGTTGGGTCGTGAGATGTTGGAAAAAGCCCTACCTGCGGGGCAAAAGTTAGGGAAGCTGTTAAAGAGCGGCGCGATCGAGGCGCTTTGTTCGGCAGTAGGAGCGGCGACCGCAGAAGAAGTGATCATGAACGTCGGCTACGGAAAGCTCGATGTAAGCGAGGTGATTCGACTGTTGTTTCCGCCTGAAAAGCCCGAGCCTGTGGTGATCGACGAGGTGGTCAAGCGTCCCTCCGAGAACAAGGGCAAGAGTACCATTTTGGTGGGAGGGATGCGGGATATCTTGGTGCGTTTTGCAGGATGTTGTAAGCCGATTCCGGGAGATCCGATCGTGGGGTTTATCTCGCGTGGGCGGGGAGCCGTGATCCACAGCGCGGATTGTGCGAAGGTGCAAAGCAGCGATCCTGCGCGGTGTATCGACGTGCAGTGGGATGTGGCTCCAAAGGGCGCACACTCGGTGCTTTTGCGTGTGATCGCCGACAATCGGTCGGGGCTGCTGACGCAGATGACCAAGGCTTTTTCGGATCTCAGCATCAACATCTCCGCCGCACGATGCACCACCGTAGACAACCAAGCCGTCAACACCTTTGAGTGCCAAGTCCGTGACCTTGAACAGCTTCATCATCTGGTGCAAAAGTTGGGTCGAGTCAAAGGCGTGACCGAAGTCAAGCGCGTCCGAGACTAGGCGAGACTAGAGCCCGTTGGATTGGGCGACGGGGAGTGTTTCGGCGATGGGGAGAAAGCGGTGGGTGTGTTGGATGGTGAGGAAGGCGTCTTTGAGGCGTTGAATTTTGCGAGTGAGAGAGAGGCGGAGATCGGGTTGGTGAGGCAAAAGGGCGGAGGCTCCGGGATCATTGTAGGCATCGAAAAAGTCGAGAGCATGGAGTTCGAGGTTCAAGAAGGGAGATTGTCGGAGGGCGAGGTGGAGCATGGTTTGGACGAGCGGGGCGGGGTAGAGCAAGAGGGAGGTTCCGATCAGGGGGAGTTGGAGTCCGGGGACGACGGCGATGGGAAGCTGCCAGATATCGGAGTGAACGGGGGCTTTGTGGGGAGTGTGTGGGTCGTCGCTGGGCTGGTAGGGATGGTGTGGTGCGAGGAGAACCTTGGGGGAGCCGAGGAGTGCGCGGCTTGGGCGGCCACGTAGCTGCATGAGGGCCATGATGGTGGCTTTTGCGAGATAATAGGGTGCGCAAGGAAAGACGGACGAATCGTAGCGATAACCGCGTTTTCGGAGGATGTGAAGCAGGTAGGGGTGGGTATTGTAGCCGGGACTGCGAAAGCCAACGATGCGCTGTCCGGCCCGAAGGAAGGGCTGGAGTGTAGATTCGGCTTGAGCGATCTCGTCTTCCATCTCTTCGGGGGAAAGGACGGTGAGACGGTAGGGATGGTGTTGGGTGTGGTTGGCGATCTCGTGCCCTTCTTCGACGAGTTGTTGAAGGATGGCGCGATGTGCGGGGACATGGGCATCTTCGCCGATCAAGAAGAAGGTGCCACGGATGCCGAGTTGTCGAAACAATTGGAGGATGCGGGGCATCGCGTGAGTGTAGATCGCGTCGGTTTGGTCGGCAGATGGGGCGGGAAGTCCGTGTATGTCGTGGTAAAAGCGCAGCGTATCGACATCCACACTCACAGAACAAAGGGGCTGGGCGGTCACACACCACCTCCATACAGCAAGAGAGCAAAGAGCGCACAACAGGATGCCTTTGCTGCCTAGAACGGATAGGGTCAAACACCACATCCACACAAAGAGAAAGGGTGTTGCTTTGCGCGTCGGGGGGGTGTGGTAGCGCGAAGCGTGCGTGCCGTCAAGGGCGGAGGAACGGTCGCGAAGTGAGGGGGCTATTGTTTTTGAAGTAGGCTTCGGTCTAAGATGCGGCGCAGAGGCAAGCGAAGTCAGTTGTTTTTGTCGAGTGGAAGGGAGCTATCGCAGATCGGGATGAAGAACGTGGACGTGGTGATCGCAGGTCGTTACCGTTGTGCGCGGCTGATAGGTCGGGGTGGCTTTGCCGAAGTGTACCTTGCCGAAGATCTGCGCCTTGCGAATCGCCGCGTTGCGCTGAAAGTGTTGGTGGAACACGTTGCGGATGATCCCGATCGCCTTCAAAAATTTCGCCAAGAAGCCGAGATTATCGGCCATTTGACCAGCCCTTATACGGTGCGGGCTTTCGATTATGGCTACGATGAGCAAGGGCGTTATTACATCGCGATGGAGTTTGTGCAGGGGGAAACCTTGCACGAGTTGCTAAAGCGGCAGGAGCGGCTTTCGATCGATCGGGCGTTGGAGGTGGCGATCCAGATATTGGACGCCCTCGAAGAAGCCCATCAGATGGGGATTATCCATCGGGATCTCAAGCCAAAGAACATCATGATCAGCCCGCAGCGCCAAGGCGATATGGTCAAGGTGCTGGACTTTGGCGTTGCGCGGATCTTGCGACAAGCAGAAGAACAAGACGAGTGGACATTGGTGGGGACGGCGACGTACATGGCCCCCGAACAAGCGCAAGGTCTGCCGGTTTCTCCTGCGAGTGATCTGTACTCTGTGGGGGTGGTCCTTTATCACATGTTGGCGGGAAGACCGCCGTTTTTGTCACAAGAAGACCCTGTTGCGGTGATGATCCATCACGCAACCAAGCCTGTGGTCTCGTTGCGCGAGTTACGCCCAGAGCTTCAGATCCCCGAAGATGTCGAACAGGCCGTATTGAAGGCGTTGGAGAAACAACCTCAGTACCGCTACCAACAGGCGGGCGCTTTTCGTCGGGCGTTGGAGCGCGCTTTGGCACGCTATCTTGAAGCTCATTATGGCGAACCAGAGGGCGATAGCACGCTGAGTACATCGATCACGCTCAAGGATGTCGAAGAAAAGCTCCGTGCCCAAGAGGCCGACGCCCAAGCCTCAAGGGCACCTGCTCGCGAACGTGGCGTGATGCCTTCCACTTTGCAAAGCGGAGAGATCCGCGCCCAAGCTGCTTTGCTCGACGATCTGCACCGTGTCAACGCTTCTCATACATCGCAAGATCCGATGGCTTCGACTCTCGAAGGCTCTTTCGCGCAAGAAATCGCTTCCCAACACGCCTCGGCGCAAGGCCCCCAAGCGACACCCTTTGCAGGGGCCGAGTACATCGAGCAGGAAGAAGATGAGGATCAATCCACACAGCGGTTGTCAGGTATCCAAGCCGCTCCCGAAAAGACAGCGGTACGAAAAACACCGACAGATCGGCCTCGACAGATTACCGATTATGATCTCTTGACGCCGGACTTCCCCGCGATCGAAGAGATCAAAGTCAACGAGCAAGGAGCAGGGACGCGCTCGGGGTATTATGCAGCGTCGGGTGATGCTCTGCCTGCGGCAAAGCCGCCTGTGCGCGTTTCTGCGGAAAAAGCGAAAACTTCACCACGTCAAATGGCGGTGTCGGATCTTCGGGGGCCCTCCCCGAAAGGTGGAGAGTACAGCGACGAAGACGGCGACGAGACGTCGCTGAGTTTGCAGGATGTGGCGGCGCGTGCGTTGGCCGCCAAGGCCCGCAGCGGAAAGACCACAACAACTCGGGCTGCTTGGTCCGAAGAACAGATCGGCGTCGAAGAACGCGATGAGATGACCTTTTCCGAAGAAGACAGCGAGCTTCTCGAAGAAGTCGAAGAGTTGGATGAACACGGCGAAGATGCAACGCTCAAGCCCGGGATGTCTTCGGAAGAGTTGATCTACGGCTCCAAAGGGGCCGAGATGCGGGATTCTTCGCTGCCAACAGATCGCTCCGATGCTTTTCAATCGGCTCCTGCTTCGGTTTGGGGGACTGGCGAAGAAGAAGGCTCGACCCAAGTTGGACCCTCTGTGATGGATATCGCGGAGGCTCCGATCTCCCAGACGTATCCGAACTCACAACATCCTCCGCTCTACGCAGCCCAACACAACGCAGCCCCAGCAGCGGGGCCTACCCAAAACAACGCGATGTCAGGGGCCTTTTCACCACAAAACAACGCGATGTCTGGAGCCTTTTCGCCGCAAAACAATGCGATGTCAGGGGCCTTTTCACCGCAAAACAATGCGATGTCAGGGGCCTTTTCACCACAAAACAACGCGATGTCAGGGGCCTTTTCACCACAAAACGGTCCAGCTTCGGGGATGTATGGAACGCCGCCAAAGCAGATGTCCGGGGCGTTTTCTGCCCAAGGTTCGACAAAGCCGACGAGCATACCGCCCGCCTTTGGAGAGCATCGATCAGGCGATCAGATCCGCACGATGGCCCCGTCAGGCCCCTCGGCTGCGCAACCGTCGCCCTCAGCGATCTTTCAGCCGATCCCCTCCAAAACGTCGGCTCCACCGATGTATGTGAGCAACGGGGCTGTGATGGGTGGTGCCGCAGCTTCGCCTCCCCCGTCGCCGCCGCCGATCTATCCTGTCCAGCCCACGACAGCGGGGTATCCGCCGCAAGAGCCGACAAATCCTCTTGCACCGCTTCCTGACACGCGGATGTTGCCCATGAACGAAGTTTCGCCACCTCGGATGCCCAAGGCGGCTTCGCCTGTCCAATCGCTGCTGTCGACGGGTGGCGAGTCTTTGCGCGGGGGGCGCAGCGAAAATGCGTCGACGATGGAACTCAAAACGGCGTTGATGAAACGTCGATGGTTTGGCTTGATCGGTGCGGTGGTATTTTTGGGGGGGCTGGCGATCTTTTTGATCAGTGTTGGCGGCGAATCCCAAAAAGATATCGAGAAACGGCAGGCCCAACAGCTTCAAGCCGAGTATATGCGCTCTTTGCAAGAAGGGGATCGGGCGGTGGCGACGGGCCGTTATCGCGATGCGTTGTCTTCTTACAAGACGGCCTTATTGCACAAAGCCGAGGATCCTGTTGCCACACAACGAATGCAGCAAGTGGTGGTGGACTTGGAAGCGATGAACGCTTTGCGGATCGCCCAAAGCTGGCAAAAGCGAAAAAATTATGCGATGGCCCACCACGTCTTGCAAAAGATCCCTCAGAAAAGCTCGCTTTGGGAAGAGCGCAACAAAGCAATGAATGATCTTGTGCCGATGTATTCGGCCTCTTTGCGTGCGGATATCTTGATCGCACAGCGCCGCCGCCAATGGAGAGAGGCTTCGCGTGTGTGTGTGCAACTTCAACAGATCGCTCCCCAAGATCGGTTTTTGAATCGATGCCGTCGGGTATGGCGGAGCTATCCGCCCCCACGTTAGGGGGAGATGAGGACGTAGAGGGGGGGAGGAGGATGTAGCGGGGGGAGGAGGATGTAGCGGGGGGAGGAGGATGTAGCGGGGGGAGGAGGATGTAGCGGGGGGCTAGGCTGCGTCAGCGATCGGCTGCGTCAGCGATCGGCTGCCCAAGGCGGATGGCGTCGCCGAGCCGAAGGGGGCGGAGTCGGATGTGGGGTTCGAACAGCAAAACCACGGTGGAACCGAGTTCAAAAACAGCCAATTCTCCGCCACGCTCGATGGATGGGGGGGTGGCAAAGGTGTGCGTGTGAGCGTGCGGACTCGCCCATCGGTTGGAGGTAAAGTCGTGGTAGTAGAGGTGCATTCTACCAACGTTGGTGGCGCCGACTTTGACGAGGGCGACGTGTCCGAGTTGGGGATGGTGAAGGTAAGAAGTGAGGCGCTCGTTTTCCACGAACAGGCGGGGGAAAAAAGCTACGCTTGGTGGGTTGACGGGAAGCAAGCGCCCGGGGATGTAGCGGTAGGCTTGGACAGTCGCCTGCAAGGGCGTGTGGATGCGGTGATAATCTTTGGGGCTGAGGTAGATCGTCAGAAATGACCCGCCCCGAAAGCGCTGTGCGGCGTCAGGGTCGTCAAGAAATTCTTCGAGGCTGTAGGAGATACCTTTGGCTTGGATGGCTTGTGTTCCATCCAAAGGGCCGTGCATGGCGATGGCTCCGTCGACAGGAGAGATCAAGGTGTTGGGATCGGGATCGAGGGGACGCAGCCCGGGTTTGAGGCGGCGAGTAAAGAAATCGTTGAAGCAAGCGTAGTGTTCGAGGGGGTGTTCGGCTTCATCGAGGTTGACACCGTAGCGGCGGGCATACCAGCGCAAAAAGGGGTGCATGAAAAAACGCGGCCATCGTGTGCGAGCAAAGTGTCCGACCAGTCGGCTGATCAGACGGGTGGGGGCAACGGATAGCAAGTGAAGCATGAGGCTCAACATCGATCAGGATCTCCCATCGTTGGAAGTACGCGCAAAGAAAGCGATTTGGCGTCGCCAAACTGGTGGGTAGGGTGCAAGATGTCAAGGCCGCAAAACGGCACCGCTCAAGGATGTCTTGCCTTTTCGAGTACTCTCCGTCACAATGCCGTTCTGTTTGGGATGTTCCACGACGCGAGACAGAGGGAAAAAAGAATGTTCTGGCCACTCACGGAACGCGCATCGAAGGGAAAACCAGAGTTTGGGCGTATGCCTTGGTTCACCATCGGCTTGATGACAACGTTGTTTTTGGTGTTTGTGTGGACGCGCATCGGGCTGTCTGCGGCAGATCAACGCGTCGAACAAGCGCGAGAAGCGCTGTCTTGTTATTATTTAACGCACGATTATACACGCATCCCGCCGAAACATCGGGATCTTTTTTCGTCGCGTGTGCTGGCGCATGCGCGGCGTGCCGAACTCGCGGTGCAGGCTTATTTGACCGACGAACTTGTCCAAAAGAAGGCCCAATCGCTCTTGGGGGGGGGTGAAGAGGGAACGGACGAGTGGCGGCAAGAGATGGCTGCCCGCCCCAAAGGGCAGTCTTGCCTTGCGTATGCTTTGCGCCGACGGTTTTTGTCGCGCTCCCCCAATGCGCGGGTGTATGTGTCGATGGCGCGATTGTACCAAGCGTCTGCACGCAAATACCAAGAAGAACAAGACCAGCTTGTCGCGCATATCCAGCGCATCTTGGACGCCGAACAGGCCCATCCTTTGGCGGGATGGGGAGTGCGACCTGCCGTCAACGGGGCAGAAACGATCTTGACGGCTCCTTGGATCCAGCCAAATGTGTTCTCGTTGTTGTGGTTGTTGTTGTTGCTGTGGCCGATCGGAAAGATGCTCGAAGATCAGTGGCGTTTTCCGATCTGGGGGGCTTGGTGGCTCGCTTCTGCGCTGCTGTGCAACGGCGTGTTGTGGGTGGTGTTGTCGAGCAGCAAAAGCTTGATCTTGGGGGCGCATGGTGCATTTGCAGGGGTGTTTGCGCTGTGGACGATCGTCTATGGCGTAGAGACGGTTCGATGGGCCGTTTGGCTGCCCAAACAGCCCGAACCTCGGGTGTTTGCATTCCAAGGATATTACCTGATCGTGGCGTGGTTTGTGTTGCAACTTTTCGATACGCTGTTGTTGCAGCGCGCCTCTCCGATCGTTTTTCTGATCCATGTCCTGAGCTTCGGCTTGTTTGCAGGAGCGACTTATTTCTTGCAACAACAGCGCTGGTTAGAAGTGGTGTTGGGCGAGCCGGTGGCTCCGACCGAAACAGAGATCGCTCAACAAACATGGCGCACCGATGGGCAGATCAAGCAGATCCAAGAGCAGCACCGTCAAAAACAACTCAAACATGCAGAAGCCTTGGAGCGCAGCAGCCGTTGGAAAGAAGCTGCGCAGATCTACAAAGAACTGATGCAGATGGGCCAACCCTCGCTCGAATTGATGTCTTTCTTTATCAGCACCCGTGAAAAGTCTGGTGATCCCGCTTCGATCGAAGAATACTTACAAGCTACGCGCTTGGCGTTGTTTGAGCAAAAGCACGCCCAGATGAAGGATCTGTATCTGCGTATGTGTGCAGCCCACGATATCAAACAGCTTTCGCAACGCGAACATGTCGCCCTTGCCGGTGAACTCAAGCGCGCAGGATGGCTGCTTGAAGCTGCCGAAGAGGCCGATGCTGCGTCGGAAAAAGGGCAAGACTCCCCGTTGTTTATGAAAGCGCTGATCATCCGAGCGGAGTCTCTGCTCGAATACGGCGAAGATCCCGAAGCCGCCATGCGTGTGTTTTATCAAGCCAAAAACTTTTTGCCTTCCTACCCCGACTTTGAAGAAGCGGTGGTGAAAGGTATGCAAAAAGCACAAGCCGCCGTCGACGCCGAACAGATGGGGCCGCCTGTCTTACCAGCTTCCGAGCTAGAAGCCGCAACTCCCGCCTTTGGAAGCACCTCGACAGGTCTCAACGCCATCTCGGGAACTTCCGCAGGTCTCAACGCCATCTCGGGAACTTCCGCAGGTCTCAACGCCATCTCGGGAACTTCCGCAGGTCTCAACACGCTGCGGATGCAAGGACTACCTCGTTCGGCGGCCAAAGTGCCGGTCGCAACAGCCAAAACATCATCCTCCACCGCCAAAGCCCCCCCAAGCACGACGCCCATTCCCCAAGGCCCACCCGGAGCCATCCCCCAAGGCCCACCCGGAGCCGTCCCCCGCCGAGCGGATGCTGGCCTTCCGTCTGACTACGTCCAGCCTCCCCCCGGACTTGACGGCGAAGAAGCCTTGTTTGGTCGAAGCTTTGATGATCCCTACAAAGAACTCAACGAAGCCCCTGCCTCGGGTGCTTCGTGGGAAGAGATCCCAAGCCTTTTGCTTGCTCGTGCTTCGGAGTATGCTGGAAAGTCTGGCTTCGTCAAAGAAGATGACGCGAAACTTGAACAAGCTGCCGAAGCCCTCAAAGAAAAAGTCGATAACCTCAAAAAAGTTGATGAAGCGTGGCTTTCCGATGACGCAAAGCCCTCCCCAAATAAAGTCTTTTTTGGTGGTGCCGCCGCAGATCCCAAACGAAACCCCTCGTCAGGTGCCTTTTCCCTTGTCCCCAAACCACCCGTGTCGCCGCTCGCTTCTTCTTCTGCATCCGTGCCTCCTCGACCCGCTCCTGCCGTCTCATCTACCACTCCTGCCGTCTTATCTACCGCTCCTGCCGTCTTATCTACCACTCCTGCCGTTTTATCTACCGCTCCTGCCGTTTTATCTACCGCTCCTGCCGTCTCATCCCCCGCTCCTGCCGTCTTATCCCCCGCTCCTGCCGTCTTATCTACCACTACTGCCGTCTCATCCCCCGCTCCTGCCGTGTTTACAGCTACACCACACGCAAAAAGCCCCTCAACATCCCCCAAAAAATCCGAGGGATGGGACTCTTGGAGCGACGACGCCTTGCCTGCTTCTGAACCTGTCGCTCCTGTGCAGCCCACGCCGCAAGCCGCTCCAAAAGCATCGAATTTCTTTTCAACCGAACTTTTTTCTCAAGACGCCATCCCTTCGGCGACATCGCTTCCGCCGTTGACCTTTGAAGAACCTTCTTTTGTCTCGTATCCACCGATGCAAGGTGAAGTCTTGCAAGGTGAAGTCTTGCCACAAGGGGATGGGGCCGTTGATCTGTTTGGCGATCTGACCTCTGATATCGAAGAGGCCCACCGCCTTGCGAACGAATCCGCTTCTTCGGATGCGTTGTTTTCTGTTTTGGAGGGAGGGGCGTTCGATGCCGATGGACTGGGCGGCTCGAACGTCTTGCAGGGAGAAGTCTTGCAGGGAGAAGTCTTGCAGGGAGAAGTCTTGCAGGGAGAAGTCTTGCCTTTTGCGGAGTCACCTGCTGTGTTTGGCGGATCGCTTGTGCGCGAACAGCCGTTGTTTGGCGAGGCTGCGTTGCTTGGTGAACAGCCGCTTTCGGGCAGGCCGATGCTTGGGGGGGCGTCTGCTCCCAAAGATCCCCCGCCCTTGTCGCTGTCTTTTCAGAAGCCACTTGCTCCAAAAGAAGGCGAGAGCCTCTTTGCGCGTTTGCGTCTGCAAGACGACAAAGACGAGAAAAAGTGAGAGCGCAGAGGACAAGTTGTAGGGAGGGTACACGGGCCGTATTGACGCCGCGTGGGATTCGTGGTTGATTGAGAAGCTTGAAAATCAAACGGAGCTACCGACAGCAGCGTGCGAGAGGCTGTTGGGATGCACAAAAAAGAAGCCATTCGGCCCTTCTTGTCGAGGTCGGAGGCTTGTGGTTTGAGTCAACCTTGAAGGAGCGTTGGATGCCTTCGGCGCAGCTTTGCGTGGTGTATGTTTTGTGTGCGTGCTTGATGGGCGGGGTATGGATGCAACGGATGGCTTCGCAAGCCGAAGCACAACGCGAACGGGGACCAGCAAAGATCACACGAAAAGCCCCGACTCTGCGGCTCGAAGCTGAGGGTGGGCAAGCTTTTTCGTTGGAGCCGTATCGTGGGCGTTGGCGGATGATAAACTTTTGGGCGACGTGGTGCGAGCCGTGTCGCCGAGAGATGCCAGCGCTGGAGCGTCTGGCACGTTCCTTCCCACAAGAAAAGCTGCCGATCGTGTTGTTGGCGGTTTCTGTGGATCAAGAGTGGTCGCTGATCCATGATTTTTTGCGAAAGCATCCGTTTTTTCGGGGAACCAGTCTTTCCATGCGGATCGTTCGCGATGCGGGGGGTGTGATGGCCCTGCGTTACGGTACACAAAAATTTCCCGAGACGTATTTGATCGATCCCAACGGGCGTTTGCGTGCCAAGTGGGTGGGCGCGCTCGAATGGGACTCTCCCCAGATCTTGGCGCAACTGCGTCGACTTGTGGGGCGTGCGCAGTAGTGGTTTAGAGGAAGACGGGCGATGAGTCATCGACGCGATCGCGATTGGTCACAGGATGAGCAAGCACTGCGTGCGGCTCCTCCCCATCTGTCGGAGGGTACACAACTCTCCGCACACGCCATCGCACGTCAAACGTCGCAGACACCGAGCGGAACCTTTGATACAGCAAAGCGCATCGGGCGTCACTACGTTGTCGAGCGCGTGATCGGTCAAGGAGGGATGGGGCACGTCGTCAAAGCTGTCCACGATCTGACTGGTCAGATCGTCGCGATCAAGACGCTGTCGCCGCATCTCGCCGAAGATCCGGGATTACGGCAGCGTTTCATCCAAGAAGCCCGAACTCTCGCATCGTTCGATCATCCTAACCTTATCCCGTTGTACACATTCCTCGAAGAAAACGGCCAATTCTTCTTGGTGATGCAGTTTATCGACGGCCAAGATCTCGACAGTATGTTTCGCGGAACCCGTGGGCTGGATATCTCGTTTACAGTCTCCGTCTTTTATCAAACCCTTGATGGTTTGGCTTACGCCCACCGTCACGGCGTGGTCCATCGCGATATCAAACCAGCCAATATCCTTGTGATGCAAGATGGCCGCGTTAAATTGACGGACTTTGGGATCGCTCGGATCTCTGGGGGCAACCGCTTAACGAAGGCGGGTGTGCCGGTGGGGACGGTGTTTTACATGGCCCCCGAACAAGTCCAAGGAGTCGAAGCAGAGCCACGTGCGGATCTGTACGCTGCGGGCGTCAGTCTGTTTGAAGTCCTGACAGGCAGGCTTCCTTTTGAAGGCGATGATTATGCCGTTCGCAAGGGGCATGTCGAAACTCCCCCTCCTGATCCCCGCATCTATCGGCCCGATATCCCGCCCGATCTCGTCAATATCATCCAAAAAGCCATGGCAAAACGTCCCGAAGAGCGCTTTCAAACCGCAGAAGCGTTCCGCGACGCGCTCGGATTGATCGCGGAGAACATGGGATACCAAGACGGTCTCCCTTGGGACAATGAAGAACGCCCCACCATGCAAGAAGTGCCAGCCGTCGTGATCCCCGCAGCGCAAGCCCGCCCGATCCCTGTGGGGGCGACCGCACAGCATACACTCCAAGCCAAACCACCCGCCCCGATTCCTGCCGCAGAAGCGCGTAAACGTCCCGAACTTCCGCTGCTTCAAGCCAACAGTGGCCTGCCCCACGCACTCGCGGCACAGCCTGTTGTGCCGGGGCATCCTGCTCACCCTGCGGTGTCTCCCGGGTCTGGGTCTTATCCAGCAGCCCAGAGAAATGCCCCGCAACGCACTGCCTCTGCCACACCAAACCATCCCTATCCCACCGCCGAACATGCCGCACGTTCGGCCAAAAACAACCTTCCTCCCCAAGCTTACGCTGCCTCTTCGGCTGTTTTGCCCAAAGCTCCGCTGTTTTTGTCTTCACCGCCTGCGCGCCCGACCCATACTGCCGCCCCCGCTCGTATCCTTACGCGTGATGGAGCCGAGATGATCTTGATCCGCGCAGGCTCTTTTTGGATGGGACACAACAAGCTCGATCCCGATGCAAGGCCGCTTCGGGAGCTTTACCTCAACGACTTCTACGTCGACCGTTATCCCGTGACCAACGAACTGTACCAGCGCTTTGTCAGCGAAACAGGTTACCCACCGCCGACGCACTGGTGGGACCCTCGCAAACACAACGGATTGTTCTATCCCCTCGAACAGTCGATCCATCCGATCACCAACATCCGCTACGAAGATGCTTTGGTCTATTGTCAATGGGCTGGCAAGCGCCTTCCGACCGAAGCTGAGTGGGAAAAAGCCTGCCGACACACCGATCAACGCCTCTTTCCTTGGGGAGATCATTGGCAAGAAGGCCGTGCCAACTTTGGCCGCCCTGCGACTTCCCCTGTCAACCAATTCCCTCAAGGGCAAAGCCCTTATGGCGTGTTCGATCTGCTCGGAAACGTCTGGGAATGGGTGGCCGATTGGTACACGGTGGATGCTTATCGACATCTTCCACCCAAAAATCCAAGAGGCCCAGCACACGGGCAATATCGAATCGTGCGTGGCGGATCACATAGCGATCGGCCCGGCACGATCCATGTGATCACAAGGGGGTTTCGACCGCCCGATCTGCCCGGGTCTTCGCTGGGATTCCGTTGCGCAATGGATATCCCCGATCTCTCGACTCCTCCCTAAATCTTTCCCTCACCAAACAAAGATAGACGTGATGCAACATACGGATGCGTTGATTGAATTGCTGTACACCGATCGATTTGCAGAAGCCCTGCGGTTGTGCGGCTTGGGTTATGAGCCGATCGAGTGTGCTTATGGGGGCGATGGCTCGGTGCTTGGAGCGTTTGCGATGGACCATCACGGCAGCGAGTCATGGCGAGAAGGCGTGGCTCTGCGCGCTTGCCGCGATCACTACGCAGCAAGGAAGCAAGATCCGAGATTCGTTGTGACGGGAACCCCCGACGCAGACGCCGTTTTGGCGATCATCGCCTTGGCGGGGTTGGTCCCTGCTTCACAGATCCCCGAGGCCTTTTACGAACTGGTCAACTTGCACGATGTGGATCCTGTCCCGCTGGATCTGTTGTCTTTGCCGTTTGGCGAAGAGCTGTTGTTTTTTCAACAGCTCGAACACCTACGACGCGATCAAGCCTCTTTTTTCCGTGCGATCGACGAGATGCGTCGCTTGTTGTTGGGGGGCTTGCAGTCCAAGCAACGCACGATGGTGCGACGGCGCGAAGAACGGCGGATCGAGATGGCCGAGACCTCTTCTCTCGAACCGATCGGGGATGCCGTGTTGTTGGTGGAAAGCCGCGTGTGGGGATTTGATCGTTGGTATCGAAAAGCACCGTTGGTCGTGTCTTATAGTCAACGAGGTGCTTCGATTACGGTGGGATGTCGCAGCGTCGAGGTGGCCGAAGCATTGTGCGGAGAAGGCGGACTGATGAGGGTTTTTGCACATCTGGGCTACGGATGGGGAGGCCGAGAGTCGATCGGAGGAAGCCCGCGAGGCGTGGTGTTTTCCTTCGATCAAGCCCGCGAAGCCGCCCACAAGATCGCTGCGTGGCTTGAGCAAAAGTGATCTGTGATACGAAATCCGCCCACTGTGTGATCGTAGGGGCAGCCCGATGTGGCAGCCCAACCACAGGGCATCTACGCACGACTGATGGAGTCCTTTGACTTTATCGTGTTTGCGATGTGGCAGCCCAACCACAGGGCATCTACGCACGACCCTTCGATCATACATCTCTCGGATATCGTCTGAGCCAAAGAAAAAGAGTGGAGGGGGATCAGAAGGGACGAAAGTCGATGGTGGTGTTGATCTTGACGGGCCAGTTCATCTTGGGCGGAACGTTGGGGGCTTTGCTAGAGACTTGGATGGTGCCTTGGAGAAATTGCTTGCTTTTTCCGCGCATGGGGAAGCCGCTTTCGATCTGCAAGAACAGCGTGCCTGTTTGATGGCCGGTCAAGTTGTAGCGTAGTTCGAGCGGTCCCATGCGCAGGGGCGGGCTGTTCTTGTTCGGAAGGATATCAGCTTTGACACGCAAAAAGGCGTAGCCACCGCGCACAGCGATAAGTGTCCATTGGCGCTTGAGGGTCATCGGGACGGCACCGCCCATCTGGAGCGTCTTGTTCCAGCTTTCACCGATCTTCACGCGCCGACCGGGATAAAGCGCCATCATCTGTTCCATCATTTGTCGCAACGCCTCGTTACCGAATTGTTGTTTCAGTTGAAGCTGAAGCTGAGCGCGTTGTTGGGCATCTCCCGCCTTCAGCGAACCCATCACGTCCTCGATCATCTTGTCGACACCATCGAGCGAAAGAACCTTGCCTTGGCTGTTGATCTCCATCGTAAACTGGCGCCCAAGCAAGGCTGCAAATCCTTGCGCGAGCGGGGGCACTTGTTGGGGCGGCTTTTCGGAGTTGTACTCAAGAACGCCTTGGGGCGTTTGCACCTTAAAGTAGATGCGCTTGAAGCCCACAAGCACACGCGCAGTACCCGCCGTGTCGACGCTGCGCGTTTCAAACGTGTAACCTGTCCCGATGGTTTGTTGGATCTGGGTCTTTTGGCCCATCGCTTCTTGATCGATGAATTGCTCGGTATTCCAATAGATCTGAAAGATCTGCCCTTGCTTCCAACGCAAGTGCAGATCGATCGCTTGTGCATCAAAGCTCCACCCTACACAACAAAGGCTCCACAAAAGCCCGAACCATCGGCTTATCTTCTTGCTTGCTTGCATCTTTTCTCCTTCTTTGGGGGCAGTCATGCCGCGTCGAGGGCGATCCTTGATCGTTTGGTGCGCGCTATCTTGGCGCTTTGACGAGATAGGCGCAAGGATCTTTTCGCAAAGGAGGGTTGGCTTAGCGGGGAGGGAGGGGACGGCGTGTCTTCTTGGCTTCGCCATCCAGAGCGAGCTGCCCGCAAGCGGCGAGGATATCATCGCCTCGGGTTTGGCGTTCGGTGGCGAGGACGCCCGATTCTTGGAGGATGCGAAGAAAGTCAGCGATCGCCTCTTGGGATGGGCGTTTGTAAGGGGCCCCCGGATGCTCGTTGTAGGGGATCAGGTTGATCTTGGATCGCACCGAGCGAGACAGCTTGATGAGGCGTTTGGCATCTTCGGGGCTGTCGTTGATATCTTGGATCAGCGTGTATTCAAGCGTTACAGGGAGGCTCTGTTGGGTGGGGAGTTTTTGGAAGGTACGGAGCGTATCGAAAAGAGTTTTGAGATTGTAGCGTTGGTTGATGGGCATGATCTGATCGCGTTGTGCGTCGGTGGTGGCGTGCAGAGAAACGGCGAGGCGAACAGGGAAAGTTTCGCCAAGCTTGAGGATCTGTGGACAAAGGCCGGCAGTGGAGACGGTGAGGCGGCGCGCTCCGAGCTTTGGGCCAAGTTCATCGGTCAGGACAGACAGCGTGCTGATCAAGTTTTGAAAGTTGATCAAGGGTTCGCCCATGCCCATGAACACGACGTTGGTGATGGTCTTGCCTTCGGGCAGAAGCTTGGCAGACCCGAGAAATTGCCCCATGTATTCGGCGATCGTGAGATTGCGTCCCGGCCCCATGGTGGCGGTATAACAGAAGCGGCATCCGAGCGCACAGCCGACTTGCGAAGAGATGCACAGCGTAATTCGCCGACCAATAGGGATCAAGACAGCTTCGACTTGCGCACCATCTTTGAGGCGAAACAGGATCTTTTTGGTACCGTCGATCGAATCCATAACGCGTACGACGCCAAGACTCGATATCGTCGCAAACTCAAGAAGATGCTCACGCATCGCACGCGAAAGATCCGTCATCTGCGCGATATCCGTCACGCCTTGCTTATAGATCCAGCGAAAGATCTGGCGCGCACGGAAGGCTTTGTCACCTTGCTCAACGAAGTACTGTTCGAGCGCTTCACGCGTAAAGTCGAGCAAGTCGATCCGCTCGTTTGGCGCGGTAGAGACCGATGCTACGGCCTGCAAAGCGGCTGGTGCAGCGGTCACTTCGGTGGCAGGGACCAGTTGGGTGTCAGAGAGATGGATGGCTTCGGTATCGTGATGGATGGCGGACATACGCAAGATTCCTTGTGATGGACTGTGGGGTGAAAGAAAAAATCTTTCAAGCGCCGAAGTATAGACACAGCGCAGGTCGTTTTCAACACAAACCCCTTTCTTTTCGTGGAGCGCGAGTTCGACAATCGGCGCGTCTTGCAGACGCAAGCCACAGACAAAGGTGCGTTCAAAGGCTGCCTCACCTTGACAGCACTGAGGGGTCTTGGCAATTTGCCGCTCCATCCACGGTGGGGTCATCTGCCCGAAGCCGTTTCTTTTGTGTAGTCAAGGGTTTAGAGAGTTGAGGTGAAGGATGGGTCGAGCATTTATTATCGGAATCGCCGGTGGGACGGGCTCAGGGAAGACAACGGTGGCACGCCGGATCGCCGAGATCTTTCGTGTGGAGGAGGTCTTGTTGTTGGATCAAGACGCCTACTACAAGGATCTCTCACATCTTTCGTTTGAAGAACGCAAGCGCGTGAACTTCGATCATCCCGACGCTTTTGACACCGATCTTTTGGTTGAACATCTGCGCGCCTTGCGCAAACGCTTGCCGATCCAAAAACCCGTGTATTCGTACAAAGAGCATCGCCGAAAAGAAGAAACTGTTCGGATCTCCCCTGCACACATCATCTTGCTCGAAGGCATCTTGGTTTTGGAGATGGAACCCTTGCGTGAATTGATGGATATGAAGATCTTTGTCGATACAGATGATGATATCCGCCTGATCCGTCGGCTGACGCGTGATATCAAAGAGCGAGGACGCGATCTTGAGCAATCGATCATCCAATACGAACAAACGGTTCGCCCGATGCACCTTGCTTTTGTTGTTCCTTCGAAACGTTACGCCGATGTGGTCATCCCCCACGGGGGTGAAAATCGCGTCGCAATTCAGATGATCGAGGCCACCTTGCGCGAACGCTTGCGCCAAGTCGACAACGAAGAACCCCAACTCTGACCAAGGAGTACCACAAATGCCAGTCTATCGAATCGAACGGGATGGGAAAACAATCGAAGTACCGGACTTTTCGACGCTGCGAGCATGGGCCGAAGGGGGACGGATTCGAGCGGAAGATAAGGTGTGGTCACAAGGTTGGAAAGAGCCTGTGCGCGCTTACGATGTGAGCGGCCTGCGCGAGATCTTCAAAACGCGCAGTGCAGCGCCAAATGCAACCTCCTACGCCAGTGGTCCCGTATACATCGTCTTTGATGGGCGCGAACAAGTCAGTGCCCCCAACTTTTCTTCCCTTCAACAGCTTACGGCGACGGGGCGTGTGCGTGCGGATGATCTTGTTTGGACCGAAGGATGGGAGGCTTGGGCGCGAGCTTATGATGTCAGCGGCTTGCGCGATATCTTTAAAAAGCGCAATGAACAGCCCGCAGCAACGATGCGAATGCCGATCCCGCCCTTGCCTTCAGTAAGCACGAGCGCAGCCTCTTCTTCCTCACCACAAGCCCCTCGCCAGCGCGCACATCGCCGTGCTTCATCGCAAGCCCCGTCCCACCCACAATCTCAGCCTCAAAAGCCCTCGTGGGTGGCTCAGGTGGGCGAAACCTTCAAAGAACTGAATTCGCTCGCCAAAGAAGGCTTTGAAAAGATGGGCTTTTCGCGAACAGGACAACCCAATGCGCGAACATACGCCTCGACAGGGCGGATGTATCAGGCCGATCCTGATCAAGACAGTGCCCCTTCCAACCACACCGCACAATCTCGCAACCACCGCCAAATCAACGCTTCTGCCTACCGCCACACTGACGCTGCTCTTTGGCACAAAGAACCTTGGCGCTATCGCCGCGAACAAGGCCCTTTTACTTTGGCTGACTTGCTTTCTCCCGAACATCTCCAGAGCTATCTTTCTTTGCGACGCCACCGCAAGATCGAGGTCCCTTTGCGCAAGATCCTTCCCAACATCGCGCCATCAAGCTTGTTTCAAGCCCTCGTACCTGACGCGAGGATCTTGCGTGGGCAAGATGACCGCCTTGTTGCGGGCCTTTTGGCACAGATGAGTGCGGCTTTGGTGTTGCCTGCGCCTGTGGATATCTATGTTTCTGCCAAAAATGCGTGGGAGATGTCTTTGCTCGGAAATCGCCAACAATCCGCGATCTTGGTGGGCGAAGGATGGCTTGAAGAACTCTCCGAAGTCGGCGTGGCTGGGTTGTTTGCGCAGTTATTGAGTCAATCTTACCTACAAGACGCGCCGTTGCGGACGTTGGCTTGGTTGCTTTGGAAGCCTGAAGACTTTTCGCGGATCGGAGTTCATTCGATCCCTGCGGTGGATTCAACGTTTTTGCTTGATTGCTTGATGGAGGCGGATCACCTCGGCGACCTGATCTCTTTGATGCTTTTGGGACACGAAGACGCTGTGATCGATGCGCTCGAAGAGATGGTCGAAGTCTCGGAAGCACCGCGTGCCTTGGAACGCTCCAAGGCTGTTCAGTCGATCCAAGCTTATTTCGATACTCCCGCCCCTGCTCTTGCGGAGCGCGTTCCTGCGCTCGAACGCTTCGCAAAAAGCCATCGCTTCCAAAATCTCACAAGAGGCATCGCCGCTTTCCCTTCGGTGCGCTCAGCCATCCTCGACGTCCAGCGGATCGCAGGCATCGCCTAAGAACGTCAACGCTCGCTAAAAAAGACAGTCGTTTCCGGCTAACGCTCGGGTGGCCCCACTTGTTTTGCTGATTCGAAATAGGAGTTACGCAGTTGAAAAGGAAAACCCTGAGATGTCAGCACATTATTAGGGGCGGTTCGCCAACCGCCCGCGCCCGAACATGGCCCTTTTTCGTATCCAACTGCGTAAGTCCTATCGAAATATATTTGTTTTCGGACACCTTGAACCCGAGCTGTTGCCATCGGGGAGACGGAGAGCAAGATGCCAAAAACGCGGGAGTATATACTTACGCTTTTTCTATCCGCCCTGTTTTTTTCTTTTGCTCTCGCGCATGGTTGTGGAGAGTCAAAAATTCCAGAAAAAATGGAGCCAGATTCAAGTGTTTCTGAACATTTTATGGATAATATAAATAAAGAAAGTAGTCATTCTTCTGAAGCAATCTGTACAAGTTTGTGTGTTCAGGTTTTTGCAGGAGCGCCCGATCAATTTGGAGATTTGGATGGCCTATTAAATGCTGCAAGATTCAACTATCTGACCGATCTCCTCGAAACGAAAGACGCGATCTATCTGGTTGATCGCAATAACCACAAGATCAAAGTGATCAAGGACGGAAAAAGTAGGACGCTGGCAGGAACGGGACAGGAAGGGTACAAAGACGGCGCAGGAAACGAGGCCATGTTCAGTTTTCCCTTCGGCGCGGCATTAGACTCCAAAGGAAATCTGTTTGTCACAGAGTTGGGAGCAGGCCGGATCAGACGGATCTCTCCAAACGGGGTCGTTTCTACACTCGCGGGCGGACGTTCCTTTGGATTTCAAGACGGGTTCGGAGACGAAGCACTCTTTTCTTACTCGATGGCTGATATTTCTATTGATCATCAAGATAACCTCTATGTTTCAGATTCCTATAACGTTTCTATTCGAAAAATTACACCAGACGGAGACGTCACAACCATCGGATACGGCAAATCTATTTTTTTGAAAAATAAAGAAAAGCAGTTGCGTGGTCAGCCTGTTGAGTTCCCGTTGCAACAACCCACGTCTTTAAAGTTCGACACGGAAGGTCGGTTGTACATCGCTGATTGGGAAGGAAACTCGATCTGGCGTATCGAGAAATCGGGAGAGGTTGCTCGGTTCGCAGGGACGGGAGAGCGAGGAGATAAAGACGGTCCGAGACAGGAGGCCGAGTTGTTCCGCGTTAATTCGCTTGCGTTCCATCGAAACGGTGAATTGTTCTTTGCAGAATCTGGCAATCGTAAAATCAAAAAAATTGATACCGCAGGACAAGTGAAAACTGTTGTTTCATCAGTTACAGGAGTTCTTCGTGGTGCATTACCCATCCCAATAGGAAACATTTTGGATATGGAGTTCGCCGAAGATGGCTCCCTTTATTTCATCGAAGCGAATTTCCATGTTGTGCGTAAGCTATGGCTGAATTGTGATTGTCCTTTACGGCTCTAACGAGAGTCCTTCGAAAAGAGAGCGAAATGGAACTTTCATACTTCGAAACGTGAGTTCGAGCTAAAAAGGTAAGCATTTCTGTTCAGTTACACGAATATTAAGAGAAGGTTTCTCGGGCATCATCGAATAACAGACCAAACCAGACAGAAGATTGACGAAAAAATTGTAAGGGCTACGGTGGCGCGTGTGGTCGATTTGGCAAACGTGTTTCAGATGTTCGTTGACCGTTTCAATAAATACCCGCTTTCCAAGAACAAGCGAGTCAAACAAAGTCATCAAACGAGGTTTCATGTTCTTACGCATCGTCGTCACAAGAGAGATTCCTTTTGCGTATAAGTCCTCGAATAAATCTTGCGAGATGTATCCACGATCCCCATAGAGTCGGCCAAAAAGACCGTGCATCATATCGGGGACAAGGCTGCGGTCATCGACGTTGGCTTTTGTGATGCGAAAAGCAAGCAGCTCGCCAATGTCGTTGACAACGAGGTGTAGCTTGAAGCCAAAAAACCAGCCCACGGAATCTTTGCTCCACGAAGCCAACCCTGCGAAGGTTTTATGGGATTTCGCACGTTTGACATACGAGACGACGAGCTTGGTCGAGTCGACAAAAGAGATGCCGCTGCATTCCCCGAGCAGGGAATGGGCGAGAAAGTACATGGGGATCATCGCCTCCTTCTGGAGTTCGACAAATCTTTGATAACTTGGAAGATTTGGGAAGCAGGAAGCCCATGCCACGCAAACATGACGAAGGTAAAAGCCCTTGAGATCGCGATATCGGCTTTGGTGGAACATCACAAGTACCGTCATGACTTCACTTGTGTGCATCTTCCGCTTTCTTTTTGCGACGGAAAACTCCATCTCTTCGACGTAATCCGTCCAATCCTTCTCGAAGGCTTGATAAAAATCATCGACATGGCAAAAGATTTCGGTTAGATCCATGAGCGTACCCCTTGCTTTCTTTGGGTGTTCGTTTTGCAACTACACTTTGCCAGAGAAAACAAGCGGGTACAACTTTTTTCTTGCTCGAACTCACGTAAAATTAGAGTGGCGGAAGTTCTGTTCTATTTGTTCGGTGTTCTCGTGGGATGGGGTAGCAAGTGAAGTTCGCAAAATTAGAGTGGCGGAAAATCTGTTCTGTTTGTTCGGAAAGAACAGTAGCACGCGAAGTTCGGAAAATTAGAGGATTGGAAGTTCTGTTCTATTTGTTCGATGAGGTGACGTAGAGAGACCGCCCCGAATCCCCCAGTGATGTGCGGCGCCAACGCCGCGATCACGTGCGGCCCCCCACGAGGCCAAGAATGAGTAGAGGGGGGCCGTCACGTGGATCCGACTTGTTGGACGGAAGTTTCATTTCGGATGTTTGCAAGAGAAGAAGTGCGATAAGGAATCTTCACAAATGCGAAGGCAAAAAGAATTTCGCGGGAAAAGCTGTTCACATCCCGAAGGGCGCGAGGTTTCAAGCGATGTTCGATTTGGTTTGTTCGCGGGATGCGGAGGCAAGGGGAAATACGCGGTCAAGTCTATTTACCCTCCGAAGGGCAGGGCGTTTCAGGAAAAGATCGCTTTGAATGGTTCGCGGGATGCGGAGGCAAGGGGAAATACGCGGTCAATCTTGTTCACACGCCGAAGGGCAGGAGGTTTCAGGAAAAGATCGATTCGATTTGTTCGGAAAGAACGGTAGCAAGGCGAGAGCAGAAAAATCGGATACTTTTTTGAACGCTCGATTTAATTTCCTGCCAACTTTTGCTTGAAAGCGTACGCAATTTGCTCGGCCGTTGGAGATTTGGATGGATCGTCTTTCAAAAGTAAATAGAGCGTTCCTATGTAGGCTTCGCCGAAAGCGGTAGTAAGTGCGATAGAAGTTCCAGCAGCAATGGTTCCACCCACGAGACTCCCCACACCGGGGATCAATTTTAGTAACGAACTGACAATTGCCCGCCCAGCAACTGTTGCTGCCACCCCTGTAAAGGTACTAGCAACCAACGTGCTGATAAAAACTTGGGACACGGGGAGACCAAAAGCGGCGCTGATACCCGCCAACATCCCGACCTGTACAGGAACAATCAATATTGCGTCTGAAAATGGAATTGGAGTGGCAGCAGCGGCACCTGCGACTGTTGCACTTGCTGCCACCACCGTATGAGCACGGTTGACTTTTTGCTCAAGGCTGACTTTTTGTGCTGCCGCGAATGCGTTTTTTTGACTCTCCGGGACGAGTTCCATTGTTAACTCGACTAATTCCTTGAGACCTTTTACCGAAATTTTATGACCATCATCAAAGATTTCTTCGACAGCATGAACGCTTATAACATTGCGTGCTTTGGGGAGTATCTTTTGAACTTCTGCGCGGAAGCCTTTATCCGCTTTTGCTTTCGTAATCACAACAACAGTGGGGATATGAGCTGACAACATTTCAACGAGTTGTATTTCTCCTTCTTCGACTCTTCTCGAATCCTCGGAGATACAAACCCATGCAACGTGCATATGACGATGGGCTTCTGTTTCTTGCTTTCGCTCTTCAATGAATTTTTGCAAGGAGTTGACGGTTTGTTTGTATTCTGCGAGTTCTAGCCCTCTCGTGTCGAACAATGAAACAGGAATTCCTTCTTTGGTGATTTCTCTTGTGTTTTGTGTCACAGGGCGTCCTTGTCCTGTTTCTGCCAAATTTCCTTGGAACACTGCGTTGATCAATGTGCTTTTACCAACACCTGTTTTCCCTGCCAGAATAATGTTCACTTTGCCTCGGCGTTTTAATGCTTCTTCCACAGCGTTTTTTACAGTATCAATCAAGCCCGGATCCAACATTTCAACTCCTCTTCGTTTTTCAGTTTTTTCTGCGAACAACCACTATATCTTTTGGCTCGGAGATAACCAAAAGTCAAGTTTTTTCTTCTACCGCTTGTTGTTTAAAGATAGCAAATAGAGACCAGAAAAGAGAAGAATGGACAGCTTGTTATTAAATCTTCACAACGTGCATAGGCAAAAAGAACAACGCAGGAAAAGATGTTCACACCCCGAAGGGCGCGAAGTTTCAAGAGAACATCGGTTGGGGATGTTCGCGGGAGGCGGAGGCAAGGGAAGATACGAGAGAAAGTCTATTAAAATGCCGAAGGGCAGGAGGTTTCAGGAGAACACCGCTTCGATTTGTTCGGAGAGACCGACGCAAGCGAAGGATTCTCGCTCGCTCTCGCTGGCAAGTCTTAGCGCTCAAAACATTTTTTTCTTGGCTCATGTTGTGTTTTGAGGTCTTCTAAGGTACCTCATGAGCGACGTTTTTGATCGAGTGGGTCCGTTCAAACCAACCTCAGCTAGGGCAACCACAGGGGGTTGCCCCTACATGTTGGAAATCACACGGTGTTTTGTAG
>JAKLKB010000034.1 GCA_023150835.1 Myxococcota bacterium
TTCCCCCCTGCCTCTTATCCTTTTCCCCTGCCTCTTATCCTTCCCCCCTGCCTCTTATCTGCTTCCTTATCTGCTTCCTTTTCTGCTTCCTTTTCCGTGCTTTCCGTGTATTCCGTGGACTCTTGTTGTGTTTAGTGCTTCATGCGACACTGCGCTTGGTTTGTCTCTGCTTTCACCGAGAAGGTCTGCACCATGCAAATCTCCACACATCTTTTGCGCATCTTCTGTTTTCCCCTACTCTTGGGGCTTTTGCTCACATTCTCCGCCTGCCCATCCCCTCCACCCAAAGAGGCCCCTCCCGAAACCACTGCCGATGCTTCCGACGCCTCTCCCGAAAAGATCTCCTCCTCCGAAGAACCCCACACCTCCGAATCTTCCGCCCCCCCCGAATCCTCCGAAACCAACCACGAAGCCGAGGCACAGACCGAACCTTCCCCCGAACCTCGCCCCGAATGTCCCACCCAATGCACCGTGACAAGCCGTTGTGTGGGTACAGATCGCCTCGAACGATGCAATGTCCGCGAAGGATGCGTGATCTGGGAAGCCCCCGAGCCTTGCGGCGATGGCAAGACCTGTCAAGACGGACTTTGTGTCACCAAGTCTTGCGATGGCCCGGGACAATGCGGTGCGGGCTACCATTGCGAAAACAAACATTGCGCCTCGAACGCCTCCTGCTGCAAAGTCGGTAGCCCCCGTTGCACCCAACAAACCGAACAGACCTGCACCCAAGGCGACGATAACTGCGGCAAATGGACCGATGTCAAAACTTGCCGTGATGTCCCCCAAGATCGGCAGGCTTGCTACCTCAACCAATGCACCGATTGTTACCAACGCCCCTGCGCAACGGGCGTCCCCTGCTGCCCCAACACCACCTGCCTCTATGGCTATTGCCTCCAACAATGCGACGAATCCAAAGGCGATATCAACAATCCCGAATGCAAACCCACCGAATACTGCTTTTCTCTCTCCAGCGGACAACCCGCACTCTGTTTCCCCGACGCCACCGAACCCAAAGGAGCCCCATGTAGCATCGTCAAGATCTGCCAAGTCGGCCTATCTTGCGCCGATATCGGCCAAGGTCTCCGTTGCTATACCGACTGCGATCTCAACCAATGCGCCGTCGGCAACCCCAATTGTGAAACCAACGAACAATGTGTCCCCGCCGCTGGAACCACCCTCAACAACATCTGCGTCCCTCTCCAAGCCACTCCCGCCAAACTCCACGAAGCTTGCAACGCCTCCACCCCCTGCGATGCCTGCAACCTCTGCGTCGGTGAAACCTCTTCCGCCGCCCACTGCCTCAAAACCTGTAATCCTTCCGCCTCCAACCCCAACTGCCCCACCGACTTCCTTTGCGCCGCTTATGATCCCTCCAAACCCACCCAAGGCGTCTGCCTCCAACGATGCACCAACCCCGGCTCCAAAGACATCTGCACCTACGGAACCTGCCGCGATAAATCTGGCCAACATCTCTGCTTATAATAGGACTTACGCCGTTGGGCTGATGTTGTGGGGTTTCACCCCATACGCGCCTTGTTAAGGTGGAAACCTCGTAGAGTCGGTCTTGATCGCCTTTTTTTTCTCCCCCCCTCAATCCCCCCGGCCAACGGGGGGAAGTTGGAACGGGCAGCGTCTGCATTTCGTGCATACAGCGTGCGCCTCCCCTGTTCACGGGGGAGGGCGGGGTGGGGGGCTTTCCTCCGCTTCACCTAACGCCTATGGGGTTTCACCCCACACCCCACAAGGGAGCTTTGCCCCCTTGACCCCGTGTAGGCGAAAAGCCCGATCGTTTTTCAAACCAACAACTCTGTCGCTTGAAACAACACGGACACGGGGTTTTTGGCCTACAAACCGGCCCTGTTTATCAAAAAAATTGAAGTGATCATCGAGATCACTCGACAACTTTTTTTCACCGAAGCCTAAAGCTTCTCCACCGATGGCCGTTAGGGTATTTGTTTGCCATCGGATCCTGCGCGATCTGTCAGCGTTAGCCCGTCCCACCTCTGGATGCCACGCAGGTTCCCTTCCACCACCGAAGGGAGCGCCCCACATGAGTCATACGCCTACGCATCTCACACCCACAAGCCGTCTTCGCCACCGACCGCGTATCCTCCTGCTTGACAACGACGATCACCGCCGCCAACGCAAGAAAAACGCCATCCAGCGCTGCTTTCCCACTGTCCAGATCGTCGACGCCAAGTACCTCCATCAAGCCGCCTTTATCCGCCAAAAACTCGACATCCATCTCCTTCTCATCGAACAACCACTCCGTGAGTACGACTTTTCCACCATCCACCAACTCCAACAAAACGAACCCAACGAACCCATCCCCTTGATCTTGTCGCTCGAATGGCACGAGATCACCCAACGCCCCTCTTTTTCGCTCGGCGCATGGAACTTCCTTCGCACCACCGCCAACACAGAAGAACTCTGTAGCAGCCTCCGTCCTCTGCTCTCCGAACCCCCGCCATTTCCCGAGATGACTGGCCCTCTTCACCCCACCGCACTCCCCAACTTGATCCATTCCTGCGGCGAACTCCGACGCCACTGTGTCCTGCGCATCGAAGGCTTTCTGTTCTTTGGTGGCCTTTGGTTCCAAGACGGCCAACTCATCCGCGCCGAATACAAGATGGCCTCACCCGCTTTTCTTGGCGACTCCCTCCAATCCATCCAAACCTTCGATCTCCAAGGCGAAAAAGCCCTGTCTTTCCTGCTCTCCTCTCACCAAGGCCGCTTTTTCCTCCGCGATCTCTCCGAACCCCTCCCCCTCGGACTCCACAACATCGCCCGCGTCTGGGATCCCCTCAAAGGACTCACTCCCACTGAACACGACTACATGATCCACCTCGGACTCTCCGCCTCTTATGATGCCCTACCCGCTGAACACCACACCCCACTCCACTACGATTGACTCTTTTGGCGACCACGCCCTTCCAACTCGAAAATCTTCATCCACACACCCAAATATCGCTCCCCCAACTCGAAAATCTTCATCCACACACCCAAATATCGCTCCCCCACCCCGAAATTCTTCATCCAAGCACCCAAACGACGATCTCCCGACCGGGAAATCTTCATCCAAGCACCCAAACGACGATCTCCCGACCGGGAAATCTTCATCCAAGCACCCAAACGACGATCTCCCGACCGGAAATTCTTCATCCAAGCACCCAAACGACGATCTCCCGACTGGAAATTCTTCATCCAAGCACCCAAACGACGATCTCCCGAGCCAACCCTCTCCCTTTGTGCGCTCTAACGATAATTTCCCTGCCCATCCCTTGACTTTTGGGCATTTCGGACAAAACAAACCGCGTCCACCAACACAAGCTATCTGCTCACCGTACCTAGATTCTTCCCGATTATCCGCTTTGGAATGAAGAAACATTCAGAAAAAAATGGATCTTTTGCCTTGGGTTTCGGTGAGGGAGTGAGTAAAATGCGCAGCGCTGAGGCACAAGTCTATCACACCCAAAGGAGTCTTCGATGACGATTCCATCCTATAAAGATCCCGATCCTTTAGAGACCCAAGAATGGCAAGAAGCTGTGGAAGTGGTGATCGAGCGCGACGGGCATGATCGCGCCACATGGTTGCTTTCACAAGCCGCAGCCACCGCTTATACCGCAGGGGCCAAACTGCCCAACACCAACCGCACACCCTACCTCAACTCGATCCCCGCTCACCGCGAAAAGCCTTATCCGGGGGATTTGGCGATGGAAGAGCGGATCATGGCTTATCTGCGGTGGAATGCCGTAGCGATGGTGGTCAAAGCCAACCACAAACCCTCCAAGCCGGGAGGACACCTCGCAAGCTACCAATCTTCGGCGATGTTGTACGAAGTGGGATTCAATCACTTTTGGCGCGCTCCCCAAGACGGGCTGCCCGGGGATATGGTGTACTTCCAAGGCCATAGTTCTCCGGGCGTGTATTCACGCGCCTTTGTGGAAGGTCGCCTAAGCCGCGAACATCTCGAAAACTTCCGTAGCGAAGTCGATGGCAACGGTCTGCCGTCGTATCCGCACCCGTGGTTGATGCCGCATTTTTGGCAATATCCGACGGTCTCGATGGGACTGGGGCCGATCACAGCGATCTATCAAGCCCGCTTTATGAAGTACCTTGAAAACCGCGAACTAATCCCGCGCTCAGACCGCAAGATCTGGGTGTTTTTGGGAGACGGGGAGATGGACGAACCCGAGTCCCAAGGGGCGATCGGACTGGCCGCCCGCGAAAACCTCGACAACTTGATCTTTGTGGTGAATTGCAACTTGCAGCGCCTTGATGGTCCTGTCCGTGGCAACGGCAATATCGTTCAAGAGCTCGAAGGAAACTTCCGTGGTGCGGGATGGAACGTGATCAAGTGTTTGTGGGGGGCAGGATGGGACAAACTCTTGGCCCAAGACCACAACGGCTGGCTCAAGAAGCGCTTTAACGAGTGCCTTGATGGGGAGTACCAAAACTTCCGCGCCAACGGGGGCGCTTTCATCCGCGAACATTTCTTTGGGCGCTATCCTGAACTTCGACGGATGGTCGAACACATGAGCGACGATCAGATCTTTTATGATCTTGTGCGCGGTGGGCACGATGCCACCAAGGTTTACAACGCTTATCTCGAAGCGGTGAACACCCAAGGCCAACCCACGTTGATCCTCGCAAAGACCGTCAAAGGCTTTGGCATGGGCGATGCGGGCGAAGGTCTCAACATCACTCACCAACAAAAGAATATGGAAGGCGAGCAACTCCGCACCTTCCGCAAACGCTTCCAGATCCCTGTCTCCGATCAAGATATCGACGAACTGAACTTTGTCAGCCCGCCCGAAGACAGCCCCGAGATGCGCTATCTCAAAGAGCGTCGCGCTGCGCTCGGGGGCTTCTTGCCAGCCCGCCGCCCCAAAGTCGAAGAACCGCTCACTCTCCCCGATTTATCGAGTTTTGGGCTACTTCTGGGAGACTCGGGTTCGCGCACTCTTTCGACCACGATGGCGGTGGTGCGCCTTCTTGCGACACTTGCACGCGACAAAGAGATCGGGCCTCGGATCGTGCCGATCGTTCCTGACGAAGCGCGTACATTTGGGATGGAAGGGATGTTCCGACAGATCGGCATCTACGCACACGAAGGCCAAAAGTATACTCCCCAAGATGCCCGCGAGATCATGCCTTACCGCGAAGATATCAAAGGGCAGATCCTTCAAGAAGGCATCAACGAAGCAGGGGCCATCTCTTCTTGGATCGCCGCAGGGACCGCCTATAGCAACTACGGCATCCAGATGATCTCGGTGTATCTATTTTATTCGATGTTTGGTTTCCAACGCATCGGCGATCTTGCGTGGGCAGCGGGCGATTGCCGCACACGCGGCTTTTTGATCGGTGGAACTTCTGGACGCACCACGCTCAACGGCGAAGGACTCCAACACCAAGACGGACACAGCCATCTCTTCGCCCAATTCATCCCAAGCTGCGTCTCTTACGACCCCACCTTCCAATACGAAGTCGCTGTGATCTTCCATCACGGACTCAAGCGGATGTACGTCCAACAAGAAGATGTCTACTTCTACATCACCACCATGAACGAAAACTACCATCATCCCGCCATGCCCGAAGGCGTCGAAGAAGGCATCATCAAGGGGATGTATCGTTTGCGTCAAAGTACCACCGAAGGCCCGCGTGTTCAGCTTCTCGGCTGTGGAACGATCTTGCGTGAATCGCTTGCAGCCGCCGAACTACTCGAAAAAGACTTTGGTGTTGCAGCAGATGTTTGGAGCGTGACGAGCTTCAATGAGTTGGCACGCGATGGCCAAGATATCGAGCGCTGGAATCGCTTGCATCCAACGGCGGCTGCGCGTGAAAGCTATGTCACCCAGCTTCTCGCCCCCACCCAAGGCCCGATCATCGCGAGTTCGGATTATCTGCGCCTCTATGCCGAACAGATCCGCGCTTTTGTGCCGCGACGTTATGTCACCCTTGGCACCGATGGCTATGGCCGTTCGGATAGCCGCGCTCGCTTGCGTGCGCATTTTGAGGTGGATCGCTATCACATCGCTTATACAGCCCTCAAATCCCTCGCCGACGAAGGGACTCTCCCGATGGAACGCGCTGTCGAAGCACTCAAAAAATACGACATCCATCCCGACAAACCCAATCCACGCCGAGCCTAAGCGGGTCCACCACCTCGCTTCCCACCCGCCCAAAGGGAGAAGAACCACCGATGAGCCTTACAACGATTCTGGTTCCTGACATCGGCGACTTTGCAAACGTCGATGTGATCGAAGTTCACGTCACCGTAGGGAAAAAGATCAAGATCGATGACCCCTTGATCACCCTCGAAAGCGATAAAGCATCCCTCGATATCCCTGCCACCCAAGCAGGCACCGTCAAAGAAGTCCAGATCAAGATCGGCGACAAAGTCTCGATGGGTAGCCCGATCATGATCCTTGAGATCGCAACAGGCGCATCTTCGGCCCCGAGCGTCTCTGCACCCACCGCAAGCCCCGTGACCTCAGTCCCAACAGCCCCCGTCGCTCAAGCTTCCTCGACTGCCAGCCCTGCAACCCCCGCCAAAGCCGTAACAACAGGCGAAGCCACCGCCCTCCCTGCGTCCCATGTCGAACGTGCCTACGCCAGCCCTTCGGTGCGTCGCTATGCACGAGAAAAAGGCGTGGATCTCCGTCGCGTCACAGGAACAGGCCGCAAAGGCCGCATCACCCAAGAAGATGTCGATATCTTCCTCAAAGAAGGGGCCAAGCCAGCCCCCAAACCCGCCGCTGCACCCGTCCAAGTAATCGGTTCAGGCATCCCTGCGATCCCTGCGGTCGACTTTACAAAGTTCGGAGCCATCGAAAGCATCGAGCTTGGCCGCATCAAGCGCCTGACCGCTCAAGCCATGACGCGCTCTTGGCTGAATATCCCGCACGTCACACACAACGACGAAGCCGATATCACGGAGCTTGAGGACTTCCGCAAGTCGCTCAAAGATGAAGCCGAAAAGAAAGGCGTGCGCGTCACGCTGCTTGGCTTTGCGATGAAAGCCGTTGTCAACGCGCTTCAGACCTTCCCCACCTTCAACGCTTCGCTCGACCCTGCGGGCGAAAAACTGATCCTCAAAAAGTATTATCACATCGGTATCGCGGTCGACACTCCCCAAGGACTCGTCGTTCCCGTGATCCGCGACGTCGACAAAAAAACCGTGTACGAGCTTTCTGCGGAGCTTGCGACCCTCAGCAAAAAAGCCCGCGACAACAAGCTGGCTGTCAGCGATATCCAAGGCGGAACCTTCACGATATCGAGCCTTGGAGGGATCGGCGGAACCAGCTTTACACCGATCATCAACGCTCCCGAAGTCGCGATCCTTGGGATGACGCGCTCCAAGATCCAACCCGAATGGGATGGAAAAGCCTTTGTACCTCGGTTGATGCAGCCGCTTTCGCTGTCTTACGATCACCGCGTGATCGATGGGGCCGAAGCTGCCCGCTTCTGCCGTCATCTCGCTGTTGTTCTCGGTGATCTCCGCCGCATCTTGTTGTAATACGATATCCGAGTGATCTGTGATCGAAGGATAGCACGTAGACGCCCTGTGCTTGGGCAGCCACAGGGGGCTGCCCCTACCTCCTTACGATCATACAACGGGCAGATTTGGTAGAATCGCCGAAACTATCGACTGGGAGTATTTTTTGATGAAGATTGAACAGATCAAAGTCCCTGACATCGGGGACTTTCAATCGGTCGATGTGATCGAAGTCCACGTCAAACGCGGCGACAAGATCAAGGCCGATGACGCGATGATCACGTTGGAAAACGACAAAGCCTCTCTCGATCTTCCCGCACCGATGGCCGGGATCGTCAAAGAGATCTTTGTCCAGATCGGCGACAAAGTCAGCGAAGGCAACCTGATCATTTCTCTCGAAGTGGACGATGCCATCGCCCTTTCTGCCCCCCCCTCTTCCAAAGCCATCCCCCTCCAAGGTCCGCCGTCTTCGGTCTCCACACCTTCTTTGCCCATGATCCCCGTCCCGGGTGCAGGTGTGTTCAGCGGAAAAGCCGATATAACGGCACAGGTCGTCGTCCTTGGTTCAGGGCCGGGTGGATACACCGCAGCTTTCCGCGCTGCGGATCTTGGCCTACAAACCGTCTTGATCGAACGCTACCCGACACTTGGTGGCGTCTGCCTCAACGTCGGCTGCATCCCCTCGAAGGCACTACTGCACGCCGCCAAGATCCTCGATGAAGCCAAGGCTTTCGCCAAACACGGCATCACCTTTGGACCGCCAAAGATCGACCTTGACGCCTTGCGCACATGGAAAGACAGCGTGGTCGGCAAGCTTACTGGCGGACTTGGCGGCCTTGCAAAGCAACGCAAGGTGCAAGTCGTCCGAGGATACGGGCGTTTTCTCGATCCCTACCACATCGAAGCCACCGACGACGACGGCAAAAAAACCATCATCCGTTTTGAAAATTGCATCATCGCGGCAGGTTCCGAGCCCGTCAAACTGCCCTTTATCCCAGACGATCCGCGCATTGTGGACTCGACGGGAGCGTTAGAGTTGCGCTTTTTGCCTGAGCGGATGTTGGTGCTTGGTGGCGGGATCATCGGGCTGGAGATGGCGACGGTGTATGCGGCGCTTGGAGCGCGGATTAGCGTGGTCGAGATGCTCGGCGGCTTGATGATGGGTGCAGATCGCGATGTGGTGCGGCCTTATCATCGCTACATCGAAAAACGCTACGAAGCGATCATGCTCGAAACCCGTGTCACCAAAGTTGAAGCCGATGCACACGGACTCACGGTGCATTTCGACGGTAAGCAAGCCCCCAAAGAACCCCAGCGCTACGATATGATCCTCGTCTCGGTCGGGCGCACCCCAAACGGCAAGAAGATCGATGCCGAAAAAGCTGGCGTGTACGTCGACGAACGCGGATTTATCCCCGTCACCGACAACCAGATGCACACCAATGTCCCGCATATCTTTGCGATCGGCGATATCATCGGCCAACCGATGCTTGCCCACAAAGCCACGCACGAAGGCAAAACCGCTGCCGAAGTCTGCGCAGGAGAAGCCTCCTTCTTTGATGCACGGGTGATCCCAAGCGTCGCCTATACCGATCCCGAAGTCGCTTGGGTCGGCCTCACCGAGACCGAAGCCCTCGCCCAAGGTATCCCCTTCGGCAAAGGGACATTCCCTTGGGCTGCATCGGGACGTGCGCTCGCGCTCGCCCGTGACGAAGGACTCACCAAAGTGATCTTCGATCCCGAAACGCATCGTGTCCTTGGTGCGGGCATCGTCGGCCCCAATGCAGGCGATCTGATCGCCGAAGTCGCCCTTGCCATCGAGATGGGCGCAGATGCCCACGATGTCGGTTTAACCGTCCACCCCCACCCCACACTCTCCGAAACCATCGCTTTTGCCGCCGAAGCCTTCGAAGGCACAATCACCGACCTCTACCTCCCCAAAAAGCCAGCCCGATAAGGTTCTATTTCCCCAAAAAGCCGACGAGACGAGGCTCTACGAGGTGAGGGGCTTCGCGATGAGGGAGATGCCCTGCGCGAGGGATCTCCACAAACCCCGCACGAGGCAGCCAACGAGCGAGGTTGCTCCGACCGCTTTGGATCGGGATGATCCGATCTTGTTGGCCCCACACCACCAAGATCGGATAACGCTGTGTCTGCATCTTCGTGTAGGTTTGTTTCATGGATTGCAGCGGGATGTGGCGCAGCGAGGACAACAGCGCCCGCCGATATCCCCGATACACCATCTGTTCGCGCAACCCCCGATAAAAAGCCTCCGAGGGTGTGCGCGTGCTATAACTGCGCGAAGCCCCGCGCACCACAACATTGACGCTCAAGATCCGCATCAACCATTCACCCACAAACGGCCACTTTGCGACACCCATCAAGCGATTGTTTTGGGTCGGCACTCCCGCAGGCGCGATCAGCGCCAAGCTCCGAATCTTTTCGGGATAACGTGACGCGATATCCGACACCACCGCTCCTCCCATCGACAAACCCACCAACGACACAGGGCCTTTGACCTCCAAAGCCTCCAAAAGACCGAGGATCTGGCGGCGGTACAACGAGAGATCATAGGTGGTGTCTGGTCTGTCCGAATAACCCCGACCAAAGAGATCCAGCCGCAACACCCGAAATCCCGAAGCCACCAGCCTTTTGAAGGTCGGCTCCCAAACAAACAGCGGCGTCGAGAACCCATGCACCAACACCACCACTTGGCCCGAAACGGGGCCTCCCCACTGGTAATGCACCACACCTTCTCGCAAGCGCACAAACGACCCCAAAGCCAGCGAACGCGCTGCATCATCCAGATCCAACACTTCCCGATCCGGCCAAACAAAGGGCAAAAACAACACCACCACGAACCCAAACACGCCTCGACGCAACCATCTCCCCCAAACCATCGCACTCTCCTCTCTCTACGAACGGAATACCCAACAGAATTAAGTTGTAGGGCTTGTTTTGTGGGGCATTGCCCCATAGGCGTTAGGTGAAGCGCTTGTTGGCCCCCCACCCCAGCCCTCCCCCCTGAACAGGGGAGGGAGCGAAAGTCGGAAGCAGCGGGGATGTTGTTTTTTCGTGACGCACGCTGTATGCACGAGACGCAGACGCTGCCCGTTCCAACTTCCCCCCGTTGGCCGGGGGGATTGAGGGGGGGAGAAAAAAAAAGGCGATCAAGACCGACTCTACGAGGTTTCCACCTTTTGAACTGCCGCGAACACGCCTTTTTTCTCGGATGTACGAATCTCCGCTATCGGCGAAATACGCCTTCCAAGATCCCGATAGCGCCTTCTTCGCAGACGCCGTGTCGATCGGCTCCCAGTTCCCACACCCATCCTTGGGCTGTTTTCTGGACGAGCTTATACGAAAAGCGCGTTCCTTCGGGCAACAAGATCGAGGCTTTCCACATCGGCCATGCCGACGGGTCCAACTCCACCCCCTGCGCTGGATCCCACTTCCCCATCTCTGGGCGGTCTCCCACCACAAACAGCCGATCTCCCGGACGTGTCTGTGTATGCTCGAATTGGAATGTCACCACGCGCAACAACGTGGTTTGTTGCACGCGCTCGATCTGAACCAACGCAGCCGAAGACTCCGCCTTCAACACTGAAACCTCCATCGAATCGGACGGCCACCGTGCCACTTCGCCCGATTCTCCGCCTGTTTCGATCATCTCCGCAAGATAAAAAGCGGGGTTAGTGCCTGAGTCCTTCGCTGTTTCGGTGTGGTTTGATGTAAGCTGGACGATCTGCGCCCACGCCGCATAAGTCCCCGACATCGTCTCTGCGACGGCCAAACCCTGATCTGCCGAGGAAGCCTCGATCGCAGCGGTCTCCACAACAGGCGACTGTGCGGCCTCCACAACGGGCGGCTGTGCAGTCTCCACAACGGGCGACGGTACGGCCTCCACAACGGGCGACGGTACGGCCTCCACAACAGGCGACGGTACGGCCTCCACAACAGGCGGCTGTGCGGCCTCCACAACAAGCATTTCTGGGTCTGTGTGCGAGTGCGCTACACTCGCGGCTGTTTCTGGGGTATTTTCTGTGGTGGCCGAGTTGGTCGATGCGATGAGATCGGGCATTTGGGCGTCCGAAGCGAGAGATTTTTGCACAGCCGCGATCAAAGCGCGGGCTTCTTCGAGAGGAAGAGATTCTTGCACAGAATAGAGCTTGTAGCCTTGTTGTTGGGCGTATTGGCGGAATTCCTTAAAGGGCATGGAAAGTTGTTCGGCCATCTGGTGCGCACGCATCTTTTTGACTTTTGCCATCGAGGGCTCCTCTTCGTCGTGGATTTGTTTGGAAAAAAGGATCGGCCCACAACGTAACGCAAGATCGATCAGAAAGCAAAAAATCAGCACAAACAAAACAGCCGCAACGATCCAGCGATCAACACGCTCCCAGAAGGCAGACGGAGAGGCTTGACCGAGACAGGCAGGGTTGCGTATAGTCCACGCTCACAAGTCTCCAAAGGACCGATAGATTCAACCTCTCAAGACGACAAGTCAAAGGATTGTTCGGTGAAGACAGCACAGATCGCGATCGGTGTATTTTTGAGTGTGGGGGGGCTTTTGTTGAGCCTAGGGATCGGGGTGTATTTTGTGTATTACGGGGTTCTGGATCTACAGGCGGGGAGGACCAAAGAGGGGATCATGAAGATGTTTGTGTGGGCCGAGTTGTACGGTCTTTTGTGCGTCTTTTTGATGATGATGCCCGGCTTGATCTTGTTGCGCCGAATCCGCATCGAACCGCCCCCCAGTTCCCCAACGCCCCCCGCTTGATCGATCTTTTGATACGATCGAAGTTTTGTATCGTGTTGTTTAGAGCATATCAGGGAGAGGACTTGCAAGCACCTGTGTAATCGACCGCAGCGCCTGCTACATCGGCTTCACAAGCATTGCCATAAGTCTTTCCATTGCAGCCACAGACAGGAGCATAAAGAGCGGGACAGGCTTGGGGGATGGTGGTGCAAACGCCCATGTTGTCGGCCACTTTGCAGGTGCCTGCGGGATATTTGCAGAACTCGCTTTTGCTTGTGCAGACGAAACCAGCGATCCCACCGCATTGTTTGGGGGTGCAAGCGATCTTGGTGCAAGCAACGGAACCGTTGTAGCAGCTACAAGAGTTGCAGCCATCGCCCGCAGGGAAGGAAGCACCGTGAGGATACTTGACACCATTGTGCGCGCAAGCCGAAGCGATCTTGCAAGTAGCGCTGGCGCTATCGCAGATCTCGCCTTTGAGGCAATCTGCGTCGCTTTTGCAAGCGACTTTGCACTCGCCTTTGTACTGGACAGAAACGCCCACCGAAGCTGCGCTACAAGCGTTGCCATGGGTTTTTCCGTCACAACCGCATACGGGATCATATTGCATGGTGCAGGCTTGGGGCTTTTGCACACAAACGCCCGGGATATCGGTCCAGCCGCAATGCGAACCAAACTGGCAGAACTGACCTGTGGGGCAAGGCGACAGGCCACGGCTTCCACAGGCTTGGCAAGCGCGCAAGGTACACATCACGCGGCCATTTTGGCAGCTACACGTGTTGCAACCATCGGTGGCAGGGAAGGATTCGCCGTCTTTGTATTCTTTGCCGTCGTACTTGCAGCTTAGACCTGTGGGCTTGCACTCGCCTTTGTAATCGACCGCAACACCGGCTGCATCGGCGACGCATTCGTTGCTATAGGTTTTGCCATCGCAACCACAGATGGGATCATACAGACGATTGCAGGCTTGGGGTTTGGGAGTGCAATAACCCATGTTGTCGGCGACTTTGCAGGTTCCAGCGGGATACTTACAGAAGTCAGCGGTGTTTTTGCAGACGAAGCCCGCGATGCCACCGCAAGGTTCTTTTGGAGGGCAAGCCATCTTGGTACAACCGACCACGCCATTTTGACAGAAGCACTTGTTGCAACCATCGGTAGCAGGGAAGGACTCGCCATCTTTGTATTCTTTGCCGTCGTATTTGCAGCTTGCGCCGTTCTTGCACTCGCCTTTGTAATCGATCGAAACGCCCGCAGCATCGGCTTCACAATCGTTGCCGTAGGTTTTGCCGTTGCAACCGCATACGGGGTCGTATTGTTGGGTGCAGGCTTGGGGAGGAGTGGTGCAAACGCCCATGTTGTCGGCGACATTGCAAGTGCCGATCGCCATCTTGCAGAAGTCACCTTTGTTTTGGCAGGCGAAGCCAGCGATCCCACCGCATCGTTCGGGGGTAGGGCAAGCGCGTTTGGTGCAGTTGGGGACGCCGTTGGAGCCACAAGTGCAAGTATTGCAGCCGTCACCCGCAGGAAAGGTCTCGCCTTCTTTGTACTCTTTGCCGTTGTATTTGCAGATCACACCGGTGCTTTTGCACTCGCCTTTGTAATCGACTGCGACGCCTGCGCTATCGGCAGCACATTCATTTCCGTAAGTTTTGCCGTTGCAACCGCATACGGGTTCGTATTGTTCGGTGCAGGCTTGGGGTTGGGGTTTGCAAACACCCATATTGTCTTTGATATTGCAGGTTCCAGCAGGATATTTGCAGAAGTCGCCTTTGTTTTTGCAAGCGATCCCTGCGATCCCACCGCATTTTTCTTCGACAGGGCAAGCCATGTCTGTACAAGACACTGCGCCATTTTTGCAGAAGCACTTGTTGCAACCATCGGTGGCGGGGAAGGATTCGCCGTCTTTGTACTCTTTGCCGTCGTACTTGCAGCTTGCGCCTGTGGTCTTGCACTCGCCTTTGTAATCGACCGAAACGCCCGCAGCTTCCGCGCCACAAGCATTTCCGTAAGTCTTGCCGTCGCAACCGCATACAGGATCGTATTGCGTGGTACAAGCTTGGGGTTTTGGAGTGCAAACGCCCATGTTGTCGGCCACTTTGCAGGTTCCATCGGCCATTTTGCAGAAGTCACCTTTGTTTTTGCAAGCGATGCCTGCGATCCCACCGCATTTTTCAGCGGGAGGGGGGACACAGGCTTTCAAGGTACAAGCGACTTGACCGTTTGTGCTACACGAACAGGAGTTGCAACCGTCGGTCGAAGGGAAAGCATCGCCCGCGTTGTAAGTCTTGCCCCCGTAGGAACAGGTTTGCTGTTGGATCGGGCCACCACATCCGCCCTGTGCGCCCGTAAGCATCACAAAGCCGCCCATCATCAACGTCCAATAAAACAGATACCGTTTGAGATTCATACGATTCCTCCACATTTGGGTCTTGCGAAGCGCACAAAGCCGTGTGTTTCAAAAAAAAGCACGTCCACGCTTTTTCTAAAACAAGGTCACGTCAGGCTTCGCGGTGAAAAATCAAACATTGCGATCATACCCTGATCGCCAAGCTGCGCGATCTTGTTGTTTGCATCGTTTCACGCAGCGCCTTCGATCTCTATCCATCTTTTTTTAGAATTATTTGCAGGCCCCTGTGTAATCGACAGAGACGCCAGAAGCATCGGCCTCACAATCGTTTCCATAGGTCTTTCCATTGCAGCCGCAGACTTGCATGATTACGGTCAGGCAACTTTTGGGCTTTGGGGTACAAACGCCCATATTGTCGGCGACTTTGCAGGTGTTGGTGGGAAATTTACAAAAGGCGCTGGGATCACTACACATCAAGCCCGCGATCCCACCGCATTGTTCGGGGGTAGGGCAAGCGCGTTTGGTGCAGTTCGCAACCCCGTTGGAGCCGCAAGAGCAGGTATTACAGCCATCACCCGCAGGAAAGGATTCGCCTTCTTTGTACTCTTTGCCGTCGTATTTGCAGACGACAGCAACGGTCTTGCATTCGCCTTTGTAATCGACCGAAACACGAGCATTGTCGGCACCACAAGCATTTCCGTAAGTCTTGCCATCACAGCCACAAACAGGGTCGTATTGTTGAGTGCAGCCTTGGGGGGGAGTGGTGCAAACGCCCATGTTGTCGGAGACTTTGCAGGTGCCGATCGCCATTTTGCAAAATTCGCCTTTGTTTTTGCAAGCGATCCCTGCGATCCCACCGCATTGTTCGGGGGTGGGGCAAGCGATCTTGGTGCATCCGATCACACCGCCTTTTTCGCATATACAAGTGTTGCATCCGTCCACAGCAGGGAAGGACGCTCCGATCTTGTAGCTCTTGCCGTTGTAAGAACACACCGTCACAGGGCAGGCCCCCACAGAACGGATCGAGATCCCCGCTGCTGCGGCTTTACAAGCGCTTTCGTATTCTTGACCATCACAGCCACACACAGGCTCGACGATCAACGTGCAGACCGAAGGTTTTGGCGCACAAGTCCCGGGTATATCGGTCGTTCCGCAATGGCTGTCTTGACGGCAAAACCAACCTTCAGGACAAGCAGGAAGACCACGCGATCCACACGAAGGACAGGCTTGGGTGGTGCAAGAGACCGTCCCCCCTGCAACGTCGGTACAAGTGCAGGTATTACAACCATCGCTTGCAACAAACGTTTCGCCTTGTTTGTAGCGTTGCCCATTGTACTGACAGATCACAGGAGAGGTCTTGCACTCACCTTTGTAATCGACCGAGACACCCGCAGCATCGGCCCCACAAGCGTTTCCATAAGTCTTTCCATCGCAGCCGCACACAGGCGCGTACTCTTGTGTGCAGGCTTGCGGCTTGGTTGTGCAGGTACCTTGGTTGTCTTTTATGCTGCACGAGTTTTCGGCGTACTTGCAAAAATCGCCCAGCTTCTTGCAAGCGATCCCTGCGATCCCACCGCAGCGATCGCCGTTACAGACCAACAGCGTGCAGGCGATCTTTCCGTCTTGGCTACACCCACACGTATTGCATCCGTCTTTTGCAGGAAAGCTCTTTCCAGCGAGATACACCTTGCCCTCATAAGAACAAGTCGCAGGCCACTCCCACGGATCAAAGACGCACGCCGAAGTCACCCACCACAAGCCACACCACAACAAGCCCCATCGACGCATACGCCCTCCTTCTTACCGAAGCCGCTTTTTCAAGGCCAAAAAGTGCGGATAATAGCTCTCTTTGGGCGAATGTGTTTGCAGATACGACGCGATCAACCTGCGCGCTTCTTGGCGCTCGATCGGGCCGCGCTGACTCAAGGCTTCCGTGAGCCAGTACAGGACTTGTTGTTTTTCCATCCCACGCTGCGCATAACGCTTGAGATAATGCCGATACCACCGAACACACGGCGTCCCATCCAAAAAGATCGTACGACAAACTTGCATGGCGGAAAGCAAACTCAGTTCCGCAGCACCATCCGGCGGATTCATCCGATACTCGGCCAACAAGAGAGCGTACACTTGATGTCGATACATCTTGCCGTTGGGTTGTTTGGCGAGACGGCGCAACGAGGCTTGAGCGCGCCGAAACAAGGCATCTTTTGTACTGGCGGAGATACCGGGTTCTTCGGCACGATCCAGCACAAAAGAAAACAAGGCTTGGGGGGCATATTGGGCAAACCAATCGATCTTTTGTGCAGAAGAAGCCTCCACAGCAGGCAAGGGATAGCGTTGGATCTGACCTGAGGACAAGTCGATGCGCTGCCCTTGGCCCGCGCTCAAAAGGCCGAAAGATCGGGGACCTTGCTCGATCAGAACTTTTCCACGCACCACTTCAACGCGCACCCAATCGCGACGTTGCTCGACTGAAAAAACAGTACCACGCACCAAAACACGCAGATCGCTTTGACAATGCACAGCAAAATGCTCCATGCTCTTTGGCGTGACGTGGATGTGGATGTGACCTTGTGCCATCTTGACTTCGGTGGAACGGTTGTTTTGGCGCAAGAGATGGAGTCGGGTTTGTTGTTTTGCTTGCAAACGCCAGCGATGGCCTTGGCGGACGCTTCCTTCGGCGTCTTGGGTGTGCAGGTGTTGCTCTGAAACGGCCTGTGCAGCGGTGCTTTCTTGGGCGGCCCTCTTTTGCGTAGAAGAGGGCTGTTTGCTTGGTTGGCTTGGCGAGGCGTCTTGGTTCCATTGCCCTGCAAAACGCAGCGGAACCAGCGCTTCTTGTGTCGAAGCACTCCACCACACAAGCAGGGCCACAAAGCACGAAGCCATCGCGCCCATCGTGCCCATCGCCCAACTCGACGCACGGCGACGGGGCAATGTTCCAACGACCTTTGGAAACGCAGCCATGAGTTCGCGCTCGACTTCGCGCAAGATCACCTGTTCTTCGGGCGTAGTCTGCTCCCAAGGAATCAGCCGCTGCTCCAAAGAAACCGTATTCCCGTATGTTCCTTGCGCTGCTTTCGGATGATTCATCGCAGCCACTCCTCTACAGACAAGCCCAAACGCTTGCACTCGCGCACAAGACGCTCTCGCAGTTCTTGGCGCGCCCGATGCAATCGCGACGCAACCGTTCCCACCGAGATCCCCAGTTCTTCCGCCGCTTCTTCGATCTTTCGACCTTCGAGATCGCACAACAACACCACCACTCGCTTGTCTGCTCCCAAACGCCCCAATACCTCATGCACCAACTGCCGAAGTTCCTCTCGCAAAAAGATCTGCTCATGCAAAGCCTCGGAAGATCCGCCACCTTCCTCACCATCAGGCCAAAAACGCTCCACAAACGAGCGCCATGTTTGTTGGCGACGAAAGCGATCGCGCATCATGTTCGTTGCGATGCGGTTGAGCCACGCATGAAGCAGACCATTTCCTTGGTAACGACCAAGGTGTTGAAGACTCTGCAAGAAAAATTGTTGAAGACTATCGCGTGCGGCGTCTTCGTCATTGGTCCAACGCAAGAAACGCCGATAGAAATAAGGGGAGTAATGTCGATACATCTCGCGAAAGGCCCTTTGATCGCCCGCCAAGATCCGCTGCACAAGAGCAAGATCTTGTTCGATCTGTTGTTGTACGGAAGAAGCATCTTGCGAAAGAAAGGGAGCGGGTGTAGTCATCGATTCATCGGTGCGACCAAGAGGTAAAGCAGAACACACGAGTGTTTGCACACTATCGCATCCTTTTCGCTCTGCTGACAACCCTTGCTCCATCGCTCGACCTCAACCAACCACGACGCATCCCAACACCTCGCTTTCCACAGCCTTGACGCACCAAGCCAAAAGTTTTTCCAAAAAATCACCCTTCCACAGGAATTGCACAATTGGATGGCTTTTGTGGGGTTTTACCCCATACCCCACAAGGGAGCGCAGCTCCCTTGACCCTGTATCGTATCACCCCGGACTGAGGATGTGTCGCCCCAAGCTCCCACGATACGATCTTAAAAAGTGAACCATGCTCCCAGCCCCACGGGCATCTGTACAAGATGCGGTGCGTCGGTGCTGCCCTCTGTTGGAGAGAAACCAAACGGCGGCAGATAATGCACCGAAAGATCCAGCGACAACGTGAACCATGACGCCAATTCAAGCCGCAGCCTCGCCCCCAACGCAAAGCCCCACCCCGACACCAGCGCATATTTCTGCTCTCCGCGATCCACCACCTGAAAATCCATGACCGCCCCTGCCGATATCTCGACTCGCAAAGGATACGCACCAAGCTTCCACGGCAACAACGGCGACCAACCCAACAAAAACGACGGACGAAATAGCCCGATACTCCGCCCCATCTGCAACGTATAAAGATGCGAGCGCAGCCCCACATACAGCGTCCAATCCCCCAACCCCACCCCAAAAAACACAGGCCCCCCAAAATCCGCACGTTGAAACCCCGTCACCAAAACCTCTGGCACCAACCCCACAGCCACATGAAACCACCGACGTTTCGAGGCCAACGAACGGCTCTGCATCAACGAACCTCGCGGATTGACCGGCACAACAGGCAGCAACAACACCGCAAGTTTTTTTTCTCTCGGAGGCTTCGTTGGTTTCGGAGGCTTCGTTATGATCAGGGCTTTTGTTGTATTCGATGTGCTCGATGTGTTCGATGTGTTCGATGTGTTCGGTGTGTTCGAGGTATTCGGTGTGTTCGATGTGTTCGATGTGTTCGATGTGTTCGATGTGTTCGATGTGTTCGGTGTGTTCGGTGTGTTCGGTGTGTTCGGTGTGTTCGGTGTGTTCGGTGTATTCGGTGTATTCGGTGTGTTCGGTGTGTTCGATGTATTCGATGTATTCGGTGTGTTCGGTGTGTTCGATGTGTTCGATGTATTCGGTGTGTTCGGTATACTCGGAGTATTGCGTTGGGGTGGGTTGGATTGAGGAGACGAGGGGTTGGGATGGGTAGCCAAGCGCTTTCTAGTGATTCGTCGGTTCGTCCGATGTTTTAGGATTTTTCGAGCGCGTATTGGAGGTACAAAGATCACCGATGACGAGGGCAAAACAAACTGTGCTTGCACAGAAGAAGGTGACGGCTTTTGCTCGATCCAGTCTGCAAAAAGCTCCAGATACACCACCATTGCTCTGGCCCGAACGGTCGGGGTTTTTAGTTTAGATGGAAGATGAAAAGATCGTATCCATCGACCTTTTTGGATCAAGACGGTGTTGATATCTTGGAGGTGGAGTGTGGTGAGATGAGGCGTCTGTGTTCGACGAGCAAGGAGCGTATAACCTTCCAACATCAAGAGATGACGGAGTTTTTTGTACTCGCCGCTTTTTTTGTAAGACTCAGGGACATGCAAGAACACAGGCCGAAGGACAGCAGAGGGGAAACAAAAAAGGCAATACAAAAGCCACAAACAAGGCATTGCGCCACACCATGCTCTCGATCAATCGGCTGCTACGCAGTCACCCAAAAAACAGCAAAGAACAACGGATCGCGCAGGAAGATTGGTTGTTTGCTCGAAGGCTGTCAAGATCAAAGAGTCCCCCCCGATGCCACCCCGCCCTTGGAACACAAAGAACACGACTCAGCGGCACAACATCTTGGTGCAGCCGACGTTGCCATTCAAACAGCGGCAGGTATTGCACTTGTCGCGGAAGCTGCTTCCGTGTGGATAGCGGCGGCCTTTGTAAAAGCAACCTTTGGGCTTGCACGCCATCTTGGTGCAAGCCACAGCACCGTTAAAGCAGCGACAAGTGTTGCATTGATCGCGAAACGAAGCGTTGTGGGCGTAAGTGCGGCCTTTATAATAGCACTTCTTCATCACGGGTCGACAGATGGCCACATAGCAGCAGCCTTTTTTGACTTGGCCGACTTTGATCTGTCCTGCGGGGCAGGTCGGAGCGGCACATCGCACAAGGCGACAGTCGATGGCTTGGGCTTCTTGTGTCATCACAAAAAGCGCCAAAAAGGCAAAAGATGCAGCAACAAGAATTTTCAATTGTTTCATAGGAGCCTCCAGTCCGGGGTTTGGGTATAGCAGCGTGTGTTTGAAAACGCCACAGAAAACGCGGAGAGGTCGCAACAGGCGAGACCTCTCTTCTCGTTCATTTTTCGCTGGACGCCTTGGACTCAAAGAGTGCGCACTTTATTCTCTAAAGCCCGTGCCAAATTTTTTGGATAAAGAGGAACGGAGGAAAGAGGCGGCTACTTGGGGGAGAGGAAGCGCATAAAGGCTTCTTGAGCTTCGGAGGATTGGAGGCGCTCGATAAAGAGCGCCCCTTCTTTTTGCAAGGCTTCATGGATCTGTTCACGCAAGGGAGCGCGCAAAAGAGATTTGGTGAGTACGATGGCTTGGGGGGGTTGGGCAGCGAGTTGACGGGCCATCTCGACGGTGCGATCCCATAGGGATTCGGGAGCAACCAGATGACGCACAAAGCCGATCTCTCGGGCTTCTTCGGCATCAAAGAATCGACCAGACATCAACAGTTCGCTGGCGTGGTGGATCCCGATCATCCGAGGCAAAAGCAAGGACGAAGCAGCTTCGGGAACAAGTCCAAGGCTGACGAAAGGCAAGCGGAAGCGGGCATTTGTGGCAGCAAAGACGATATCGCAATGCAACAGCAACGTCGTTCCGATCCCGATGGCAAGGCCATTGACGGCGGCGAGGATCGGCTTGGGAAAGTCGATGAACGTCAGTAAGAACTGAAAGACCGGACTATCGGTGCTTGTAGGGGGATCTTGCATAAAGTCCAACACATCGTTTCCCGAAGTGAAGCTACCTGCTGTCCCTGTCAAGATCACCGCACGCACGTCAGGATCGGCGGCAGCTTCTTGAAGATAGGTCGTCAATGACCGATACATCGACAATGTCAACGCATTTTTCTTTTGTGGGCGAGCGATCCGCAAGCAAACAACGCCCTCTCCCACGTCCTCTCGTTCGATCTCTGTACTTGGATGAGTCATCTTGGCTCGGATGCCTCCGAAAATATAGGGAAATTCTTTGTTTTGCCAAAGGCACAAACCGAGGTGAAAACAAACAAAAAAAGCGCTCAAAGAAGGCTTGAGCGCTTTGGAGATGAGCGGGAAACGAGATTCGAACTCGCGACTTCAACCTTGGCAAGGTTGCACTCTACCACTGAGTTATTCCCGCAAAAGATGTCAAAGATCAGAAGAGATGGAGGCGACACCCGGATTCGAACCGGGGATGGAGGTTTTGCAGACCTCTGCCTTAGCCTCTTGGCTATGTCGCCTGAAGAGCGGGAAACGAGATTCGAACTCGCGACTTCAACCTTGGCAAGGTTGCACTCTACCGCTGAGTTATTCCCGCGTACTGCATCGCCGCAGCGTGGATACTATCTACCCCCCACCCCTTCCTTTGTCAACTACTTTTTTCCGCCTCCCCCGCACTTCTTGGATTTGCTACGCCTCACTTGGGCTTAGGCCCTTCAAACATCACCCGCGCTTTTTGAGCCGCCAACGACGATCCAATCCACGGATGTGCTGCATCGCCTCTTTCTCTAAGCGCTCAAAATCACGCTGATTTTCGTGAAAAACCATCAATCCAATCTTGGCGTTCGGTTGGTGTTGGAAAATAGCCAACGCAACACCACCACTCCCAGAAGACGAAACGGTGTCAAAAGCTCCGAAACCACCCAGCTTCCAACCTTTTTCGAGGAAGCTTCGTTTGATCTTCTTCAACATCGCCGCGCACTGATCGAGGCTATCCTTTTCAGAGGCAGGCAGTTCATAAACGTAGAAGCGCACCCACGGCACATCCCCTTTGAAATGAGCCGGTTGACACGACCACAAACAAACGCACAAACAACACAACACAACGCATCGCATCAGCATCTCCCATCCCCTCTCGCCCTCAAGGGCCGCATAATTTTTCAACCGCTTTTTTGGCCTCTGCGATCTCCTTCTCTTTCAAAGAAAGAAGCATCTGCACTTTTTGAAGCGCGGTTTCTATCTCTTTTACAACAGCCCAAGCAGCCGTCGCAGCAGCGGACGCAACGGCTGCTGCCGCTGCCAACGCGACGTTGAGTCCGGGCATCCAAGCAAAAGCAATCGCCGCAACCAACGATGCTGCCGCTGCCGTCGCCAAGATCCCAAACGCAGCGATCGCCCCCTTTGCTTTTTCTTGAAGTTCTTTTTCCGCTTTTTCCAAATCGCTCTTGTTTTTTTGCAAAGCTGCTAAAGACGCTTTGGCCTCTTCGCAAGTGGACGACTGTTGCCGAACTGAGTTGTCTTTTCCGTAATCTTTCGTCTGCCCCTTCCCAACTGCCGTTCCCACAACCCAGCCAAGCCCCAATAACATCAGCAGAGCAGCAAGAACAACACTTCCATAAAACACACCCGCTGCTATCCCGAGTCCCTCCAATGCAGCAAAAAACACTTGCGAAAGCAAATACATTGAGCATTCTCCCAGTTCAAGTATGATCGTAAAACGTAGTAGCCCCCTGTGGCTGCCAACAATAGAACCTATGAACGACCCTCCGATCGCACCTCTCTCGAAGATTATAAGCCTACGTCTCTCTTCTCGCACAGTCAACGCCTTTGCCTATCCTCCCCCAAAAAGAAAAGACCGACAGACAGAAACAAACGTTCACTCTGCGACAAAAAGTACCTTGGGACCACAGAACCTGCGCAACGCCGAGACATCCGAGGTTGCGGCCTTTTCCAACAATGGGCTTGGCTTGCTCAACTCCACAACGAGCCACACACCACCCGCGACCAGCAACGCTCCCCCACCACCATACGCAAGATTCGCCCCCAGCCCCATCGCACCGGCACTTTCGTAAAGCGCTTTCACTTCTTCGACCATCCCGCTGCTATCGAGGCTTTTTTGTGCGTCTTGGCGCTTGCCTTGGGCTGCCACCCCCAACCCCACGCCCGCAACAAGACCTGCCACGCCGACACCCAACAACCTTTGCGGTGTGTGCGTGAAACAATCCGCACAACACTTGATATCCCAACGAAAGGCTTAAAAACCACGGAAGGCGCTTGCCGTACTGCGAAGCGTATTCCTCTTGCAAACTTTCCAGCGTCATGCCTTCGATAAGCTCTAGTTCTAGGCCAAAACTCGCATATTCGGGCAATTCAAAAGCATCCCGCACCTTGATAAAATGCTCGCTCTGCCGAAGATACTCGGTAATCTGTGCCTCTTCTAAGAAAGATAGCTTTTGCAGCTCACGATCCATCAATCGCGTATGTTCTGGAGTTGCAAGCTTCAGCGCGACATCCAACTGCACACCAAGCGCGGTCTTTTTGCGCGCACGCCAAACGTCGGCTTGTCCTCCCCCTCCGAGATATTCTTGAAGCGTGTACTGTCCACCGCGCAACGTAAATCCGGGCTTCAATCGCATGAAGCTCGCCTCCTTCTCTTGCGTATCCACACAAAACACCTTCAACGCAAAGACCACCACGCCACCAAAAAGATCACCGTCATCAACGTAGCGCCACCCAAAACCCCCAACAGCGCGACCGTTTGAAGAGACCATCCATGTGATGCCGAAACCGTCTCTGGCGAGCGGCTGGCCCGACGCAAAGTCTCCAAACGGACAGCGTCTTCTTCCGAAGTCTGCTCATAAGTTTTCATGTAATCAGGCAAAAGTTCCGTTTCTTGTGAATGTAATGAGGGCGGATCATGGGCAACTTCAGAAGTCTGCGCATACGAAGCATCTTGGGTGACATACGAAGCATGAGAAAACTCCCGCGCCTGCAAAGAAGCACCCGAGGAGGCTTTCCAGATCCTGTCCCTCTACCCACTCCATCACAACGCCTAAAAGACCACTGTCGTCCAAAAAATCCAGCGTGCGCACGATATGGGGGTGAATCAAGCGACATTGAATTATCTGTTCGCCAACAAGGGGGTCAAGGGGCGACAGTCTATGGTGGGGTTTGGGGCAACGACCCAAAAACCGAACCCACAAACACAAAGCAACAAGCGGTCGTGATCAACGGATCACACCTGTTTTGTGGGTTCGATCCATGCCGCAAAAATGCGACGTTGCGTGTCTTGCTTTGGGCAGTTTTTTGTGGCTCCTTTGGAAGCGGCCAAAACCTGTCACTTCGCAGAGATCGAAAAGATGCCGAATGCACCCGACGACACAAAAACAGAGACACCCACGCAGATCCCGAGATATTGGGATATCTTTTTCTGGTTCATGGCAGCAGGGATCGTCTTTTTGCTGCTTTTTTCGCTTGATTCGTACCCGGGCTTAAACGGAGACGAAGCGTACCAAGGCTTGCTCAGCGCACCGATGGAAAGCACAACACAACAGGGATCGTTCGGATGGCGTATGCTCACAACGAAGGCTCCTTCGGGCCGTTATCCGCACCCGCTGTTGGCGTCCTCGATCTATGCGCTTGAACAAGCCTATCCACCGAGCGCGTGGACACTGCGACTTCCTGTCGTGCTTTGGTCCTTGTTGGGTTGTTTGTTGTTGTTTGTGCTTATGCGTCGGGTGGAGGGGAATGATGCTTTTGCTTCGTGGTCTTATCTGTTGATCTTTGGGTCCCATCCGTTGTTTTTGAGCTATGCGCGTTTTGCTTGGGAACCGAGTTTGTATGTTGTGGGTGTCGTGTTGTTTTGGGTGCCTTGGTTTTTCGATCGCTCGGTTCGTAAGCGCCTGTCGTTTTGGGGAATGTTGTTCTTTGGAGCGCTCCTGACTCTCTTTGCGCATCCTGTTTACCTTGTTTTCTTGGTTTGTGCGGCATCGGTCTTGGTGTGGATGCCTCAACATGCTGAGCAGCCTCGATCGCCCTCATTGACTCAGCGCGTGGTATGGGGACTGTGGGCGATCGTCCTTATCGTCGGGTTGATCTGGATGATAGCACAAATGGGCGTGGCGGCTTTTGGTGGTTTTTCTGGGCGATACCTTTGGTCTCTCGCGGAGATCTTCAGCGGGATGCGTGCTTTCCAATACATCACAGGCATTCCTTGGGGGATCTGGCATACGCTTTTGTTCGGATCTTTTTCTCTGCTGTTTTTCGTCTCTTTTCTAGGTTTTTTTCAAAAAGATCGAAAGCGTCTCGGATATCATCTGATTTTTTTCACATTGTCTTTTGCTTGTTATTTTTTCTTACAATTATTTTTACCACTAACGATCGGCCAAGAGCGCTATATTCTTGTTCTTCTTTTTCCCGCTTGTTTCTTTTTGGCATCGGGGCTCCAACAATATCCGCTTTTTTGGAAGCGGTGGATGCTTGGCTTGCACACGAGTCTCTGCCTCTTTGCTTTTGTGATGGGCTATTTTGTGCAAGGCTGGCAAACGGAGAATCGCCACGCTCACCCCACATTTTGGTCGGGTTCTTCTCCTCAAGATGCCGAACCCAAGAAGAAGATCGCCGACTGGCTAAAACAACACCTCCCGCCACAAGCTCCGATCTTCACATCGAATTTTTGGATGGAAAAGACCTTAGCCCACCGACTCCGCCGCCCTGTGAAGATGTTTTGGCAAGAGGGACAGCTCCATGCCGAATCGATCGATTGGAAAACAATTCCCCATTGGGCGGTCGTCGACTTTCATCTACAAGAGTCCCCGATCTGGCCGTTGATGCGCTACTTTGATCAACACAAGATCCCTTACCAAAAGTACCACGTCACCACGCAACGAGGGCGTATCCAAGCATGGATCATCCGCTCAGGCCGCTGATCAAAAAAGCAAGCACCCTTTTTTAGGCTCGATCTGCTTTGGGTAGAATCGGCACAATGCGCCAAAACCCCCGTGTTCGCAACTGTCCCAAGCGACAGAGCCGTTGGTGTGAAAAACCTGTGTTCTCTTCGCCGATACGGGGTCAAGGGGCGCAAGTCCCTTGCGGGGCGTGGGGCCGCGCCCCACAAAACCTATCCAACAAGCCACCCATCGATATCAGAGTTGTTCGACAAGGCGGAAGACAGCGCGGCGCAACGAAGGGGCAAGAGGGCGGAGGATCTGCCAAGCAAAAGAGCGTTGAAGAGGTGCAAGAGCATCCAGCCAGATCAAGCGCCAGACAGGGAGGGTGTGCAAACAAAGCGTGCTTTTCTGGGGAAGGAGAGGGGCAGTTTCGTTGTAAGGGCGAGCGTTTTTGTCGAGCAACAAGTGGTAGCGAAGTTCTTGTCCGTCATCTGTGCTGCGAGAACCGATCTCAAAGGCTTTTGCGTAAGCAAGCATCGGAAATTGTGCGAGTTGCTTTTTGGAAAGAAAGCAACGCAACAAAAAAGCGAGACGAGCGTGAGAAACGTGTGCGTTGCGCCAAACTTCTTCTTGAAACAAGCTGTCCGAAGGAAAAGCATCTCGTTGTGGGGGAGTGGTGGCTCGCTGTTCTTGTGCGATCCATGTGCCGAGTAGACGGGGGCTATTGGAAAGAAACCAACGTCCCGCATCCCAAGCGAGCGCAAGTGGTGGGTGTTTATCCGGCCACCAGAGGCGGAGCGGCCACGCATCTTGCATTGGAAGCCCCGAACCCAAGGGGGCTTCGACGATATCTTTCAGTTCATGAAGGATATCTTTCCATAATTCGCGCTGCCACGCATCCCACTGACCAGCCAATAAAATGCCGTGCGGCGCAAGTCCACCAGAAGCCGATGGATCGGTTTGTTTTGCAGGTGTCTCCGTTTTGGGAGGCGGCTCCAACCACAAGATGCGTCGGCCTTTTGTGAGCCAGCGCAAAAGATGCGCAGCCGTGTCTTGTTGCCACAACCACCCTCCTCCCACAAGCAGCCCGCGCCGCAAAAGAACCGTCCCAAGAGCCTTGTGCAGTGAGGAGTACAGGGCTTTTTCAAGCGGCATACGTTGCAACAACGGCCACCAGATCGGATCGTCTTCTGAAGATGAAGACGGCGCTCTGTTGGATGTTTCGGGTATTTTTTTGCGGATGGATTTCAACATCTCGGCGGAGAATTGGGCCAGTAGGGCTGCAAGGGTCGTGGAAGGCCGAGCCTGCCCTTGGAGGGAAACAAAGAGGGTGTCCTGCGGAAACAATGTTCCAAGCTGCGAGAGTTCTTGTTTGGAGGGGAGGGATTGTGCCTTTTGCGCCTGAAGAGTCGCCGCATCGGGCAACACGACTTCTTGAAATTGCACGCGGTCGATGCCAAGAAAAAGAGCCGCCAAGAGCGCCCGATACCGCTGGAGTTGCAAACGCAACATCTCCCATGTGGGGCGTTTTTGAAAAATGCCCCACAAAGGCTCTTTCATCCACGCCGCAAACGTCGGTGGATGCAGGAAAAAAGCGATCTGGGCGTTGGTTTGTACGCGATCTTCGAGCCACAATCGGCCTTGTAGAGCAGTGCTAGAAGAGACTTGATCGAGCAAAGGGCGTATCACGGACGACCACAACATCTGCCGAGTTTGCGGAGCAAAAACAGCCGAACGATGGGGCAGCGGACACAAAACAAGACCACCACCATACAAGACCAAGACCCATGCAGGCCCTTGGTGGCCCAACAGCCAAAAAGAGACCGTCCCACCGTAGTTTTCCTCAAAAAATTGCAAGCTCTCACGAGAAGCAGAAAAAGCGCGTCGAAGCGTAAATCGCGTAAAGAAGGACGTTTGCACAGGCAACGAGATCGCCAGACGCAGACGCTTTAACGGCTCAAGCAGCGCACCTTCGGGCAATTGGACAGCATCAAGGGGAGCCGAAAAAGGCTGTTTTGCAAGCACAACGGTCACGGTAAAACCACGCTGCCACCGTACGCCCAACATCCGCGCAACGTTGCCATCAAGATAACCGATCGCCCGTTCGATGCGTCGTATCGGTACACCTCGGAGGATACGACGCTGCGAGAGTTGCTTGAGCAAAGACACCAGCGAATCCAGTCGACGCACCTGCACTTGTGCAAAGATCCCTTCGGCGGATCGGTCGGCAGCTTGGGCGTATCCTTGCACCGCCCACAACCACAGACTCAAACCAACCACACCACCATGCCCAAACCACCGACGCCAAGACATCCTCAAAACCTCGTGTTGTGTGTTGTGGGGAGTGGGACAACGCCCGACACATCTCTCCAACAAGTCGCTCCTGACCGAGTTTACGGCGACGGGTGTGACGAGAACAATCACCACGCCCGACGCCTCTCTCCAACAAGTCGCAGCGGTCTCAACCAAAGAGCTTCCGACGGAAACCGCCCATCCAAGGGGTTGTTTTGCGACGACGGCTTCCGGGCGGCCAAACCGTGATCAAACGATGGAACAACGCAGCCCCACGTTCGGGCTGCATCGTATTGATCAGCCGCACGCCCCAATGTTGGCCGCCGATCTCACCGTTGGGTTGAAGCGTTGCTTTTGCCGCAAGCAACGATACTTCGAGGCGACTCTTTCCATCGAACGGCAGCCGAAGGCACGATTGATCGACGGCAGCCTCCAAACCCACCAACGCAGGCGGCAGATACACTTCCAAGATATCCCCCGCAACGGGGCCTTGGGGCAAAGAAACCACCATCGTCAAACGAGCGCCTTGATCGACTTCGTAGGCTTCCTCGCGCAAACCGCCTTGTACCACGAGGAGTTGTACTTCCCACGTCGCCTCGCGCAAAAACTCCTTGAGGGAGATCTCTACGGTACGTTGCGCCACCAAAGAAGCCGCTCCTTTGAGGATCTTGAGCGTATCGACGACTTGATCGATCGGGATCTCGGTGCCGTCGCAGATCTGCTGATTGACCTCCAAAGCGCTCTCTTCGGCAGACGGCCACCAACGCGCCAGACTATCGAGAACGCTCAACAAAGCGGCGTTATCGCGCATCGAAGCAAAGGAAAAATCCGATTGAAGATCGCGTGTGAGAACATTCACGATCTGCAAGCCGCGCATCTGATGGGACTTTTCGCTACTTGCCAAAAGCAAAGCTCCTGCAAACGCCGTCTCGACGCGGTTCAAGATGCGTCCTTGCTCGTCTGCAAAGATCGCTGGCTGTTCCCCAAGACGCTTTTCGATCTCCCACAAGGCTTCTTGGCGGCGGATCGGAGAAGAATCGAGCGAAAAGACACGAAAAGCATCGCGACATCCGCGCATTCGATTCGGCAAGGCTTCCATCTGTAAGCTGCGCGCCGCCTTGTCCACAAGCGCCTGCACATCGTCTCGCCAAGGCCCTCCGCCACTCCACAACAGCGTTTCCCACAACAACAACACGGCTTCTTCAGCCAATGCCGGAATAATCGGGCCTTTGGGTTGCGACAAAAAGCCGCGTTCGGGCTGATAAAGCTGCCTCAACCGAGCAAAACTCTCCAACGCGGATTGTTGGGCTTTTTGCGCGACGCTCGCCTCTTCGGAGCGCAACGCCAACCAAGCCGCAGCGCGCAAACGTGCGGCCTCTTCGGCGCACGTTCCCGAGGGTTGCGCAAGCATGACTTCGCACACTTGGTTGAGCATCCATCTCGGCCCAAGGAAAGGATAGACTTCTTGAATTCCTGCATCCCTTCGAGAAAAAGAAGCACCTTCAGGCATCCACAAGAGGCTTTTTCGGGTCGTTCGCTGTTGCGCCCAAGGCAAGATCTCGGCCTCGACAGTATCGAGGATATCACCGTTTGCGTCCGCAAGAGAAGCGCGATAGCGCCCGGGTTTTCCGACAAATTGCAGAGAATGAGACGGCCCTCGCAAGGTTGCAGCCCCTGCGATCTCACGCCCATCACGCCACAAAGAGGCTTCTTGATCGTCTCGCCACAGCGCAACATGCACCTCGGATTGATCGGTCATCACGACCAGATCGCACGCGATACTATCGTCGTGATGCGCCATCACAGGCACGCTGATCTCGACAAAACTCGGCATCTGCACATCCACGAGCCGATGCGCATAGCGCCAAGAAAGGCCGTCCAAACGCAAGGCTTCGATGCGATAGCGCGCTTGTGTATCGCCGACGGGGATCTCCAACAGGGCCTTCCCTTGGACGGGTACGAGTCCCGCGTACAACAACGATCCGAAATGCTCGGCACTTGGCTGAGGTGGCCGCCAGCCATCGGGAAAAGGCGCGGGTTCTTCCTCTTCTTCGTTGCTTTGCGCGCCTCGCTTTTGCCCAAGGACTTGCAACAACGCCTCTTCTTGCCAACCAAGGCGCATCCCCTGAAGAACTTCGGCCAGACAACCCTTGAGACTTTCTGCCGGTCCCCACGGTGTTTGTTCTTCTTCTTCCTCGATCACGCGCAAAAACACGGGCACCAACGCATCTTCCGTCGTCTCGATCTGGATACGTAAGGTCTCGTCGGGATGCAGCGCGTCGGGTGCTTGAAGACGCAAAGGACGCGGTTCTACCGCCACCATCGTCGCCCATCCTTCCCACGGCTTGCCCTCCAAAAATCCGCCCACGCACACGACTCCAAGCGGCGATGGGATCGACAACGTCACAGGATCGTCAGGATCGAGCGCCTCCCAAGTGTGGGTCGTTGCGCTCCCTCGGGCGGGATCAAGGATCACCACCATCACTTGTTCGAGCGGCTGCAAGACTTGCAGCATCACCTGATCGGTCGCCACCGATTCCAACAAGATCGGGCTTTCCTCTTCTTCGGGTAGATAGGCCGATTCAAAACCAAGCCCGGGATCGGCCTCCCCACCATCCCAACGCCAGATCTGCATCATCCCCAACGGATTGATCACAAACGGCTTTTCAGCCTCGCCCTCTTTGGGCTTGGACAACGACAAAAAGCACCGCCGCTCTGGCTCGGCGATCGATTGAAACTCCAACGAAAACGGCCCGTCACCAAGCAACGGAAGCTCCCCCGCGACCCGCCCGCCTCCATCCGCACGAAAGATATTCCCTGTCATCGGCCTTGCGGGTTCCTGCCCTTCGTCGATCAAGTTCACGCCGACTTCGCCCTGAAACGGCGCGCCAAACGCCTCCAACTTTGCAACAAACACCAACAGCGTCCCTTTCTGCGTAGTGGGCTGCTTGTAATGTTGCACCAGCGTTCCAGTCAAAAGCTCCACCCGAGGCCGTGCCACCACAAATGTCGCACGCGGTCCTTCCGCCCCCAAACGTAGCTGATACTCGCCTGCTGGGATCCCTTGTAACGCTGTCAGTCCGATCCCAAAAGCGTCGATGGATACGGGTTGTTCGCCGATCTTGCGTCCCGCCTCCAACAAACGCAGCGTGATCTCTTTTCCTTGCGCCATCGGATCAAAGATCACCACGCGCACCGTATCCCGATGTTCGAGATAACGCGGTCGATCCGTCCACAACGAAGCAAGCCCCCGACGTGGGATCTGCCTTCGCTGCACGCGCACCCCCGGCAACGTCAGCGCCCCGTGACCCCACATCGAAAAGATCCGTGGCCCCACAGGCTGCTCGATCCCTGCCGCCCCTAGCACCGATGCGATCGTCGGTGATTCATCCCATCCTCCGCGCAAAAAAGCGAAGCTATGGCCCAAAACAAGGTCTTGTCCTAACTCTCCCACCAACGCCACCCCGCCCGCCATATAATGAAAAGAGGGCTGCTTTCGCGACCAAGCCTCATGATAGATCAAACCTTTTCCTTGCGTATGCGCCATCTCCGCAACTCCTCCACACCGTCCGCATCGTGTTGTGATCAAACTAGCCCATCACGCAACAAACTTCAAAGCCTGTTTTTTGGTGCCGCACGCTCCAACGGAACCAAGCGCTCTAACACATCGATCAACGTAGGCGAACGCTTCCAGCGCATTCGGCGCTTGACCGCTGGAACACCTCGTATCATCGATGTTTTTTGGGAGGCCCGCACCATCGACGTTTTTTGGGAGGCCCGCACCATCGACGTTTTTTGGGAGACCCGCACCATCGACGTTTTTTGGGAGGCCCGCACCATCGACGTTTTTTGATAAGGCGGATACTGCCTCTTTTTTGCCTGATGGCGCTCACGCACCGCCTGTTCAACCTTGATCTCATCGGACGATCGGGGATTTGGCTTGTGATGCGTTGACAAACTCACCTTTCCAACAAAGCGCTCCGATCGCCGCTTTTCTTCAAAACGAATCATGGCGTCCCATCGTGTCCGAGCCTCTAACCACACAGCGCGATCGAAAAACCTAGAACGCTCGAACGTTCGTCCTACAACATCGGAGGTTTCGGAATGTTGCGACGTCCTCCAAAGATCGCCGTGTTGTTGTTCGGTATGCTTTTTTAGCCAGCGCGGCATCACGAGCCAAACATCGCCTTGAGGGGACACCGTCGCTTTGTCACCCCCCACAAACCAAGGGCCTCTTGCTTCGATCTCGCGCAACCATCGCCGCCAAAAAGCTCGACGAAGTCCCCGTATGATCGGCCCCAAAGAGGTCGTCCCCCGAGATTCCGAAAGGCTCGCCGAGTTGGTATGGTATGGCGTTTGAGCGGGGCCTTGAAGTGCAGCCTTCGACGGCGAGCGCGAGCGCATCACCCCCGAAGAAACCTTTGGTGCCGATGTTCTAGGCTTTGGCACAGGCGGCGTCCAGTTCGGTATCCAGATCGCCTCGTTGAGCAAAAGCACTTCCGGCTTTTTTGAGAGCCTCAACCATGCGTCCCAAAAATCAGGCGGTTCGAGATGTCGTTGTTCCAACCAAGGCGATGATTCTCCTACAATCACGGGCAAAAACATCACAGAGATTTCTTTCTTCCACAGGCGCTGTTGCATCCGCAAAAAGGCAGCGAGCCGCTGGTACTTTTGTAAAGCCGCTTTTCGCAACCAACGCTGCAATCGCTGTGTTACGATTCTCTTCGGATGCAGCGCCGACTCTTCTTGCCACGCTTCTGCTCGACCATCCGAAACAGCCTGATATCGGGCCAATCGAGCAGACAACCGCTCCATTCGCACAACGAACAACGCGATAACCCGCTTTGCTTGCTCGAACTCGGACATTCGTTCTGTTTTCGACAGCGAGCCAGCAGCAATCAAAAACATCGAAGCATCAGCATAATGGGATCGGGTGAGGGTTCGGTGAACTAAGTATGCTCGCTCTTTTTCACGTTGCATCCGCTCTTTTTCACGTTGCATCCGCTCTTTTTCACGTTGCATCCGCTCTTTTTCGCTCTGCTGAGCAAGGAGTGCGGTGTTGTGTTGGGGAGGTAGATGTGTTGGGGTTGGCAGTTTGTCACGGAGCATCGGCGATTTTAGTGTACTGTGTGAGATGCCGTGGGCTCCCTCAGAAAACAGCGTATCTCCTCGCTGCCTCTGGTAAAGAGCCAACCAAGGCAAGGTACGCATCGCGGGTGGATCGATGCGCAAGATCCACCCGCTTTGTCGTGAGGTTCGGATCTGGTAACGCACCACACTGCGGAATTGAAAGATCCACCGCACCATCCGCTGCCGTCCAGCACGATAAGCAAGCCGTCGGAAACCGAGCATCCACCTAGGCCACACCTTTGGCCAAAGCTCTCCCGTAGTGACCGCTGCAACAGGCATCTCCAACACCAATCGTTCGGGTCGAACCAACGAATACACCACCAGATTCGATTTTTCTTGCAAAGGCAGCACACACTCCCATGCCCGCTCCTGTGCGTGGGCGCTGCCCACTCCAACCACACCCCAGAACAAACAACACCACCCCGTACTCTTTTTTTTCCACAGCTTCGCCCAAAGCCATGCGATCGCCACGCCCATCCACCTACAACATCCGACAAAAAACCACCCCCTCAACCAGACCTCCCCACATCGCCTTTGCATTTTATCGCGTCCTTGTGCTGTCGTACGCATACAGAATGTGCAGGCTCTCAAAATAAATTTGCTCAAAGGCTTGAAACATCCGAACAAACAGCCGAACGATCCGGTTACTGATACAGTTTATCAAGCGTCAGATCCACAGGCACACGAAACCCTTGGAGGTTGAGCGGCTGACTGTAAAAACCATAATGATCGCCGTTGGTGGGTAGATCTCCCCCTGAGTCGTCTTGATCGAGGTAAGCAAACAGATAGACCACCCCTCGCAAACTGCCTGTCTTGAGATCGTACAAATAGGGAGGCGTGCTCAACCCCGTCACTTGGACCTTTGCAAGAGGCTTTGCCGTCTCTTTGGGTCTTCCCAAACTCACGTTAAAATCTGCGCTCGCAAACACGGAAACAACGATATAACGAGCTTTTCCAGACGGAAAGATCTCATTGCCCAAAGCGATCTTTCCGTTGATTCCGGGATCATCGTTTTGGTAGCCAAACCGACCACAAGACGCCACAACCATCGCCAAAAACACCCATACACTCGAACGAATCACACAACGCCAAACCATGTCGATGCCTCCACCACAAATCCGCCCAAAAAAGCAAGCCGCTCGAAGCCTGCACAAAAGACCTTCAACGCGCCACTCTAACCAAGCGACCACCCCACGCAAGATGCGCGAATCTTCGGCCTAAGTCAAAGTTCTTTCGATTCTTTTGCCACAGCAAGCAGCGTTTTTTGTGCTTTCTCATCAAACGAAAGAGCCGCTCCTTCGGATGCTTTGACGGAACTCTCGATAGCCGAGCGCTTGGGATCGATCAAGGCGGATTCTGTTGTGGCCTCAAAAGAAGCGGCTTTTTTTCCTAGATTTCCCGAGATATTTGGCGTCTGCTCTTTGGCTTCTTGCGATGAGATCGGGGCCTCCGCTTGATCGGTCTGTGATGTCCCAGATGTGGGTTCTTTGCGATCCACACGGAGACGTTCAATATCGGGTTCGAGGCGCTGCCCCTCGCCTTGCGAACGAAAGCGAACCTTCATCTCGATCTCTAACGTGGTCCCGTCCATCGCCTTGCGAAGCTCTTTCCATAGGTCCAATTGGCCCAAAAATCCTCGCAATTCGTGTGCGATGGCTTTGGATGTTTCGGTCTTCAAACGATCAGCTTGGGCCAACATCGCACGCGCCATCTCGCGTGCAACTTCGCGGGGGATCTTCGCCAGTTCTCGTGCAACTTCCCGAGATATCCACCCTCGACCGCTATCCTCGCGGCTTCCGCTTTCCCGATTCCCGCCTTCTTGCTGGCCGGCATCACGTGGGGGGTTCGTCTCACGCGTGCCGAACAACGAGCGTTTCACGAATTCAGGAACGTAAGCCTCCCAACCCTCCGATGCACGCGGGTCCTGCCCATCTTCACGCTCATCGGGTTCGGCCTCGTTACGCCAACCTTCAGGATCCCAGTTGTCTTTTTTTGCCATCCCTTCGCTCCCATCGACTGTTGCGGGCTGTCCATCTCGCGTTGTTCACAAATTCGTACGCAAGATCACCCAAGGATTGTTCGATCGGTTTCCGTTTGCGTCGGTCATCAACAACGTGAACTTGATCCGCGAAGGAAAACGATCCGCCTCCACACGAATACCCACCTTGCTCATCACGCCTTCAAGTGACCCTACCGTCACATCAATCGGACGAATCGGCAACTTCACTTCTTTTGGAACTTCTTTCGCATCCAGATCCTGTAGCGTAAACAACAAGGAGCCGTTGGTCGGAACCCCCTCCTTGGGGAAAACAATCAGATCGCCTTGGTTGTCTAGCCAACTGATCTCAAAATAAAAGATCTGTGGATCTTGCGGATCTTGGCCTGTAAAACGGAACTGCCGAATAAACGGGGATTCACCACTCGGCCCCCCGCCACACGCCCCTAACCCGAACCCACCCAACACAACCCCCCCCCAACACATCGCCCAACAAAACATTCTACACCAACGACCCATCTTTGCTTGCTTTGCCATCCAACACCTCCAACACGCACGCCGTTCCAAAAGATCTTTCTTTGGCGGATGTGATAAACCTAGGCTTCCCCCGAAAGATAACATGTCTGGCGTGCAAGAAAACACCCTGCCCCAAATCCATGCTTTGCGCCGCACTTTTTGCCACACACCAGACGTTCTCCGCCGCCGATGACACGAAATCGGCCCACATCCAACATCACCGTTGAGGGCTATCCAAAGGAGAGAGTTGCGCTTTGGCGTGGGCGGTGCTATATGTTGTGTTTGATTTGCTAAGCCCTGTATGGATTCTGCAATCGAAAGGATCGAGTCCGATGCAAAAAAAAATATTACATCCCCATCTCCACTTCCTGCGGTGGATCGCCTTGTTGGCGTTTTGTGTGTTTGGAGTCACGACTTCTGTCTCCGCACAAAACACAGACAATACAAGCGAGGATATCTCAAAACTCAGCTTCCAAGACATGAAACGCAAAAGCAGAAGGATGATCCGCAACATGGAACGCATCCACCAATGGATCGTCATGGAACGTGAAAAAGCCAAAAAAGAAAACGACGTCGCGGCTTACGATTGTCTTGGAGAACACCTGACCGTCGTCAAAACCCTCCTCGGTATCGCAGAAGCCGCTCAGCGCGACCTCAACGAGATCCTGCAAAGCAAAAGCATCAGCGAAGACGAAAAACGTTCCTCTGCTGTACGCGAATACACCCGCATTGCTCAAGCCGACGCACAAGCCCGTGAACGCGAGATCCAAGCCAAACTTTGCTCCGGAAAAGCAGGCTCCTACACAGGAACCACACAAGTTTTCGTTGAAAAACCCAAAGAAGACATCACGCTCGATCCAACCCTCCCCCCTTGGTCTCCCACCATCTATCAACGCCGCGTGGATGCGAGCACCTACTATTAAACCACTTCCCTCCCCTCCCTTTCCTCCGACCCAGACCAATCGGACGCCAAACCATCAAACAAACGATTCGCCCCCCTATATCAAAACTTCCGTACGCACAAAGGCTTTGATGAGATGACACAGCCCAATCAGCGCAATGGCTCCGTGCCACCGCTCGAATCGCAACTTCACAAACTGCGCAAACGCCTTGCTCGCCCACGCGCCGATATCCCCGAAACGCCGCGCGAGGGCACCTCCACCAAAGCCGATGACGCCTCCTTCACTATTTGGATGCTGTTTGCCACGTTGCGACGGCGCTTTCCACTCGCCGCGTTTTTTGCGGTTCTCTGCGCTGTGGCGGCCTATTACTGGACCCAAAAACAACCGAAACACTACCGAACCACCGCAACCGTCGAAGTCGTCGCCATCTCCCCAAAAGTCTTTACCAACATCCGCGAAGTGGTGAACTATACCTTTCAAATGCGCCTGTTCTACAACACACAAGTCGAAATCCTGCGCAGCCTCCCCATCTACCAAAAAGCCATCAACCTCCATCCAACCTTGCTCGAAGATCCCGGATTCTTCGGACTCGATCGAATCTCAAACAAGGCAACACAAAGAGAGAGCATGGCTCGTATGCGTTCCCATGCGGCCTCGATCCTCCAATCCAAAACCACCATCCAACTCATTCGACGCAGCAGCCTCTTACGCATTTCTGTCGCGGATACCGACCCCATGCGCGCCCAAGAACTCGCAAGCGCCATCGTGAAAGCCTACCAAGAACACAACCGCCTGTTCCGACTACGCGCAACCCTCGATGCTTATAGCGAAATCAAACTCCGCCTCGATGAGTACCAAACCCGAAACAAAACCCTCCAACAGCAGATCATGGACTTTCGCAACAAGCACAACATCCTTTCCTCCTCTCTCAACGACCGCCGTAACCTTGTGTTTAAGGAACTCGAAGAACTCAACCAACGCACGCTCCAAGTCATGTTCAAACGCATCTCTCACGAATCCATGCTCGGACCTTACCTCAAACACAAACCCATCAACCAACCCCACCAAGTCCATTTCCCACCCCTACTCCAAAACGGACTCTTCCAAAAACTCCTCGACAACTACAACGAAGTCACTCTAAAACAAAACGAAGCCCGCGCACGTTACCGACCCAAGCACCCCGAGATGCAAAAACTCGATCGACACGCACAATACCTCCACGAAACGCTTGTTCAACAAATCCAACAGGTTCTCAGCACCTACCGCTCGCAGTATCTCGCCCTTGTACGCGAAGAGTCCTTCTTAAGAAAAAAAACCAACATCGCCAAGCAACGACTACAGGCGCTTGATCGCCTCAACCTCAACCTCGATGACCTTCGCACCCAACAAACCGCTCTCAACGACTCCTTACGATTCCTCAACAAACGCTACTTCGAACTTCAACTCCTCAAGGATTCTACCACTTCCAACGTCCACCTCATCGAACCCCCTCCACAACCCAATGCCCCTTTTTCTCCTCGCGTTCTTCGTGCAACGATCATCTCTGGAGTCTTTAGCTTTCTCGCCCTTTTTGGCCTGTTCTTTTTGATCGAATTACTCGACCGCTCGGTTCGCTCACTCGGAGATATCGAAGAAAAAACAGGTCTCACCCCCATCGGAGAAATCCCCCTGCTCTCCAATAAAAAACCCAAACAAAAAAACAAAAAAGAACCACTTTACAACCCCGATCAACCCACTTCCGCGCTCGAAGAAGCGATCCGCTCCGCTCGAACCAACATCCTCTTCATGGCTCCCGATCAACGCAAGATACGCCTGCTCTTCACAAGCCCCTCGCCCCGAGAAGGTAAAACGTTCGTCGCCACCAACACAGCAATCAGCATCGCTCACGCAGGCAAACGCACCATCCTGATCGACACCGATATGCGCCGCCCACGGGTACACAAAATCCTTGAAGTCGACTATGACCGCAGCAAGGGCGTCTCCTCTGTCATCATCGGCCAACACTCACTCCAAGAAGCAATGTTCCAGTCCGATTACCCGAACCTCTGGATACTCCCTTGTGGACCCATCCCACCAAGCCCCACCGAATTGCTCCAAACCGAAGGCTTTCACAAGCTGTTTCGCGAACTCGAAGACAGCTTCGATGCGATCATCTTTGATACCCCACCCATCCTCAGCGTCACCGATGCCGCTGTGCTTTCTGCTTACGTCGATGGCTGCGTCTTGATATCAAGCAGCGGCTCAACCACATGGAGCGCTTTACGCGCAGCGCGCCAGAAACTCGAATCTGTCGGAGGACGCATTCTCGGCTGTATCCTCAACAAACTCTCTGATCGCGATCGCACCTATGCCTATCAACGCGGCTACTATTACGGAAATTATCGCTATAATTACTACGGCGAATCCTCCAAAGAATCCTGATCGCCCAAATAGCGGCCTTCTCCGCGAACAGACCGCAAAACACGCATCACGTTTTCTCCCAACATCCCCCGTATCGACAACTCGCCCGCTCCACGCGCCAACATCCGCTCCACCAGCACCACCAGATCCCGACAGTCTCGCATCTCATAGGGAATTGTCGCGATCCATCCATCAAAATCTGTCCCCAACGCAACGTGCTCCCATCCCACAAGTTCCGCAATGTAAAAGATATGATCAATCAAGATATCTACCGAAGCCCACAGCCGCCCCGATAAAAAATACGGCGCAAAAATTACACCCATCACACCACCCGTTTGCGCAATGCTACGGATCGCATCGTCGTTCAGCCCTCGTGGTGTGTCAAACAACGCACGCACGCACGTATGCGTCGCCAATACAGGCGCATTGCTCACCTCACAAGCCTCCAACACTCCGGGCCCATTCACATGCGCAACGTCCACCAAAATCCCCAACGCATTCAATCGACGCACCAACGCACGCCCAAACTCCGTCAACCCTGATCGCTGGTCCTGACCTCGCCCCATTCCCGGTGTGGCTGCTGCATTTTTGCTAAAATGTGCCAACGTCAAATACAAACATCCCCTCTCCGCTGCTTCTTCCAACACGCTCAACGATCCATTCAGCACATGCGCCCCCTCGATCCCCGCACAGATCGCCAATCCCCCCTCGCGATGCGCACGTTCGATGTCCTCAACACAACGCGCAAGACACACCCCCGAGGACAACAACGATTCCACCACCGCAAATTGACGCTGGATCTCTCGCCACCCACGCACCGACTCCCACGGCCAATAATGCAACCCCAAAGCCGCACACGTATACGAAGCCTCCAACATCCTTGGGATATCCGTGTGCCAAAACAACGGCTGACCCCGCCACCCCGCCCTGTGGCGCTTCAACGGATCGTATCCAAAAAGCCGCCGCTGTAAGATCACGTCCACATGCAGGTCCACGACGATCGCTTCGCAACAAAGGGCCTGTGCCTCCAAAAAATAGCCCCCTGAAAAATCTTTCCCCAAGACCGAACGACTCCCATACTTTTTCAATACTTCTTCTCTTTTATTCTTGAAATTCCTTCGCCTCACGCGGAGATACACCTTGTGTATCCCGCGCTGCACGTTGGAGTTGTTCCACCCACAGCATCTGCTTTTTCGCAAACGCCGCATAGCGTGGATCCAGCACATAACGCCGATACATCCCTAAACTACGCTGAAACGAACCCACGTGCGCATACACTTCCGCCAACGCAAACCGATATCCATCGGCCTTGCTATCGTATTGGCTCGCCTGCTCTAACATTTCCAGCGCTTCTCGGTACGCATAGCGTTTCAAGAACATCTGGCTGTAAAGAAAAAAAAGCTGACCCAAACGATAAGACTCTTTAATCTGTCGGCGCCCCCTCGCAAACATCCCGCGTACTTCCGCCTCTTTGCGCAACGAGATACGCAGCGACATCAAATCAAAAAAAGCAGTCCAATACATCGGGTTGCTCTGATATCTTAGGGCGTCTTCATACGCAACAATCGCATCAAGCGGACGTTGCTCCGCAAGCAATATCCGCGCTTTATAAAAAAAGAAAAAGCCTTGTTGATTTGGAAAAATGCGGCGAATGCGAAACAAAAACTCCCAACTCTCCCGATAAGGCGTGCTTTGCACCTCTTGCCCCTTGCTCTCTATCTTTTTTGGCTTCTTCTGTTGTGCTTGTCGCTCCTTCTCCGCCAATAAATCTAAGATCCTGCGGTACAACCAAAATTCTTTTGGAAATTTCGACAACAGAGCATCTTTTGCATCGAAAAACAAAGCTTTCTGTTCTTTTTTCTGAATACCCTTTGAAACCACAATTTCCAGTAAATGTGAATGCTTCAAGCGTTGTAGTGCCTGTCGAAAAAAACCAAATTGCTCGACCAAAAAAGCCGCATTCGATGCTAAATGCGGCGACAACTCGACACTACGATCCATCTCTATACACGCATCTTGATACAAACCCAAACGTGCGTAGGTATAAGCAAGCAACAACGCAATGGACCCCTCTGTCGGATTCAAATAGCGCGCTTTCTCTAACCAACGCAGCGCTTTGTCTGGCTGCCAGCGCTTTCCTTGGTTGTAGTGGCGCGCCACCAACAAGGCCACCGTGTAATCGGATGGACGTTTGCTCACCAAACGCATAAATCCGGACTCGAATTCATCGGCATCGCGATCTTCCAAAATAGCCCATTGTTCATGCACTCTCTGGTAATTGTCTGACCACGCGCTCGGAATATATACCGCTGCGATCCCCAACCCGATCACAAGCGCCCCCCACACAACGCGCAAACTCCTGCCTTGCCGCTCCTTTTTACGATCATGATACTGCCGCCGCAGCGCCCCCAACAACAAAAAACACGGAAACGCTGTCGCGAAAAACTCGAGATTAAAATCCGCCCAATTTTGTAAAAATAGTAGCAACACAGCCAAAAACGCACCACGCTCCACGACCCCCCGCGCTCCACACCAAGTTCTCCAAAATAACCACCCTCCCCACAGCAACCACAACAACCCCAAAAGCACCCCCCAATCTACCAACGGTTGCAGCAAGGCGCTCTCCACATGCGTCGCTGTCACACGCCCTTTGCTTATCATCTCCGTCGAAGAAACCCGATGCCACGCCATCCCCATCGCCCCACGCCCCACACCCACCAAAGGAAAATCCCGAATCAACGGCGCAGAAAATTCATAAATCGCCCCCAGCTTATCTTCTCTCAACGATAACGACGTATGCTGAAATTCTTTATATAACGCATCCGATGCAAAATCCGCTAGAGCCAAAAAAACGAGGCTTCCCAACAAGATCGCCCAACGCGTGCTTGGCCGACGCCATACTTCCACCCACACACTCGACGCCAGCCTCGGCTCCTCGCTTTCTCCGTTCTCTTCACCCTCGCTCCTCGAATCGGTGCGTCTCCGAGAAGCGTCCATACCCACAAGGGCAAAAAAAGCCAACATCCCAAGGATATAGAACACGATCGCCCCACGCGAAAGCGTCAAAAAAATCAACCCTCCCATAACAGTTCCCCCTGCAACCCAAAACCACCGCATCCTCCGATCCTCCGCATCCAACGACAACACAAAAGCCAAGAGACTATGGAATAAGAGGTATCCCCCCAAATGGTTCATGTTCACCAACGGCGACCCCAACAACAACCCCCCCCCGCCGCCCGCCGGCGTGTATAACCCCATCAAAGGCTTCTCAATGCGCAACAACGTCTGCACCAACACCAACCCCGACAAAGCCATCGAAGCGATCACCATCACACGAAGCAACATCCGCAGATGCCAACGATGATGCGCCCACATCACACTTCCAGCAAACAACAGCAACACCCCGATATCACGAATTAATTTCATACTCGTTTCAGGAGGCGAAACGGACAATGGCCGCATACTCGGCCATGCACCCGGGATATCCCCTAAAACCCTCGAAAAAATCTCGTGCGCTCGCGGCGACAACCAAGACAGCACCTCGGGCGGGAGCGGTACCAGCTGCAACGCCGTCCACACACAAGCCGCCAACAACCAACCGAACCAACCGTCGAAAACATACCGCTTTGGATGCCCTTTCGCAGCAGGCCGCAACAACAACATCAACAACCAGATCCCCACACACGCCAACATCAACACCTGAGACTGGATGTGTACACCCCCGATCAAAAAGGCAGGCAACCCCGCCAAGATCCCGACCATCACCAACAAGATTTGCCTCAAAACCATACTCCCGCTTGGCCCTGTTTCTGCCACCGCTTCTCCGCGCTGCACGCAAACGACCCACCGCTGTACAAAATTACGCGCTCACTATCACAACCCAAAACGCACAAACAGGCAACAAGAGAACATCGCGATCCTCTGCCACATCCCGCCCTTTTTCCCTAAACACCGAGGTTGTTTCTTCGTTGCCCTTCTCTGACAAAAACGTCGTTTTCCCCCCCTCTCCCCCCCCTCTTTTTCCCATCCCACACCCCACGCTTTTTCCTCAACATCTTTTGACTCAAGGAGCCGCCACACGCACAGGGATCTTCACGCTGGCCTCTTTCCGCACGCAGATATCCTTTGTGCAGATATAAAAGCTACATCCCATCTGGACATGCTGCTGCCCAACACCCTTTGCAACAACTCCCACAGGAACATGAACCATCTTCTCTTTGATCTCTTTGTCTTTGTGGCCCAGTTTGGCCTTGCTCACAGAAAGCCCCGCAGAAGAAGATACCGCGCATTGAAAGGGCGCTTGCGGGTGGACCTTGGCTCCTGCTTTTAACAGGATCGAAAACGATGCTTTGCCTTCACTTCCTGCTTTTAACGTCGAGGCATTCGGCTTCACACGATACAGCCCCGCCGTCTGATCCACCCCTTCCGCATACACCCACGCGCTCCAACCCAACACCAACCAGCCCATCATCAACCATACGCCTTTTCTCATGATCTTTTCTCCCTTGTTTGTTTCTCAATACTCAACCCAACCCTGCGCGAGATCGTGTGGACTTCCCCGCAAAGATGCAACTCCTCACCAAAGAGCCAACACAGCGCGAAAAAGACGCACCCGCACAACACCGCTCACACAAGAACCAAACCACCTCGCGATCTCTTCCCGCTCACACAACTTGGAAAAGTAACAACCCCAATCCAAACAACAAACCCGACGCCAACATCAAGAGCAACGTGTACCCCAACAGATCACGCGCCCGCAAACCCGTAATCTCCAACAACGCCAACGCCCAAAAAGGCTGCAACATATTGGTCCACTGATCACCATACGCCACCGTCATCACCGCTGCTCCCGGTGGTACACCCAATCCCTTCGCAGCCGTCAAAACCACCGCCCCTTGAATCCCCCATTGCCCCCCTCCCGACGGAACAAAGAGATTCAAGATCCCCGCTGAAACAAAGCTCCCTAACAAAAACCCCGACGGCGACGAGATCGAAACCCACTGCTGTGCGATCTGATCCACCAAACCCGACTCATACACCAACGCAAAGATCCCCGCATACAACGGAAACTGCAACATGATCCCCACACAGCTTCGGCCACCTTCGGCGGCAGCCTCCGCGTACGCTTGCACTCCCCGATGAAACAGCAGCCCCACCGCAAAAAACAACAAGATCATCGCGTTGATCGACGGCGATCGCCCCTGTGCGATCTCCCACACAAACATCCCAAGCATCGGCAAACCCAACAACCCATTCATCCCCCACCAATGATCCACACCCCGCGCACTTTGATCCAACAATTGCACCCCCTCCGATGGAACACGCACAAAATGACTGAGCGGCAAAATGTCTTCCTTTTGCAACGGCGACATCGCCTTACACAACAACGGGATCGCTATCAACAAGCCCAACGTCACCGCCAAATTGCTCGGACTAAAGATCGTCTCCCTCAAGCCGATCGGCTCCATCGACAAGCCCAACTCGTAAGGCAAATGACCCACCTCCGCAACCTTTAATGGCGCAGAACCACTCAAACCTCCGTGCCAAATCAACATCGCTGTGTACCCTGCCGCCCCAAGCAACGGATAGTGCATCGGGATCCCTCGTTCCTCACCTCGCCTCGCCACCTCCCGCGCCATGTGTGCCCCCACCACCAAACCAAAACCCCAATTGATCCACCCCGCCAACATCGATAAAAACGCCACCCACGCCGCAGCCGTCGCCCCTGTCATCGGTATCCCCGCCAACACACGCACCAAACGCATCACTGGCTTGCTTACCGCCAACGCATAGCCCGTCAACAAGATCAAACACATCTGCATCGCAAAAGACAAAAAATGCCAAATACCCCGAATCTTCGCAGGTACCAACAACGATACCAAACGCTGCTCCAGCGCCTCGCGATCCAAACCACGCAACCACACCGCTCGCGGCTCCAACCGCAGCACTTGGACCGATACCTCACGAGACAATAAACTCGCAACGACCGCAGGATCTGTTTTGCTCCAAAGCTGCAATCGCCATGTCTTCGGACCTTTGAACTCCATACGCTCCACCACCCAAGGGCGCGGGCGCCCTGCCCCCCCACGCAACAACGGATGTTGACCCTCACCTGCCCACACTCGACCCAATTCTCCCCAACCCATCGGCGTCCACAACCTACACATCAACAACGTCAACAACGACAACAAGATCGCCAACACAAACGTCCCCGGAACCCAACGCCGCGACCACTGCGCCAACCGCACACTCATCCCATTCAACCAAAACATCTCCGCCTCTCCTCACAACGCAACGCAACGCACCGAAAATCTGCCCCGTCTGCTCTTTCTTCGCGGTGTCTTTCCGCGTTTTCTCAAACACCTGCCTTTTTGCATCTTCCCCGAAAAGACTGTCTCCGCAAAGACTTCACTCGACCAAACCTAAAAAGACTTTCTGCTCAACCCGCTCCATGCGCTCACTCCCGTTGGAACAATTACTGCCCTATCGCCCTCCGTCGCAACAAAACAAAACAACGCGACCAACAACCCTTTGGAGAAACGAACCATGAAAGCCAAGCAAAAAAACATCACCCCCCACAACGAAGAAACCCTGATCCCTGAGATCGATCCAACCCACGACGACAACGCAACACGCCCCGAACGCACTCGACAAGCTGTCTACACCATCATCGAACGCGAAAACAGCGATCGCGGCTACTGGCTGCGCGTCGGAACCGCCTTCTTCAACCGCGACAACTCACTCACTGTCTACCTCAACGCTCTCCCCACCAACAGCCGGCTCCACATCCGTGATGAACCGGCCGCATAATCCGACATCGACAACAACGGCTACTCTCAAAATATCTACGTCGGATGTCTCGCTCTAAATGACCGACCATCCAACCACAATCAACCCTGTTCCCTTAACAAACCCTGCACTTCGGGCAAGATCGCCCTCACACCCAAAAAGGAGTTTTTCCCATGAAAACCATGAAAACCACCGCCGCTCTCTTCTTCTCCGCCATCGCTCTGTTTCATCTCTGCCTTCTGATGGCCCCTTCGGCCCACGCACGTGGTGGAAAACCACCGATCGAAGGTGTCATCAACCTGAACACCGCCACCCTCGAACAACTGACGCTGCTCCCGCGCATCGGGCGAAAAAAAGCACAGCGTGTCCTTGACTACCGTAAAAAAAACACCCAGTTCAAAAATCCTCAAGAGATCACTCGCGTCAAAGGTATCGGATACAAGACCTTTTTACGCCTCAAACCCCACCTCACCACCACACAAAAAACCAACGTACGACTCCGCGAAAAACGCTGATCTGTTTCGCACCCACGCCGTCCAACAAAATCACTTCACCCGAGCTCCACCCCCCCCCCAAAAACGCGGCCTCCCACCCTCCCAAGCCTTCGGCCTTTTCTAACGCCGTGGCAACAGTCGCACATTCGGGGCTGTTGCATAACTCGGTATATCCGGCCCGTCCACACACCTCAGCGCTTTCCAGTTCTCCACATCCCCAACCCGCTTACAACCGCGCTGCGAGAGCCGCTCACTCATCCGCAACCACAACTCTGATGTCGCATACACATCACTCATCGCTTGATGTGCCGTCAATGGAATCCGCAGATGCTCCGCCAACACACTCAACTTGTGAGATTCCAACCGATACATCTGCCGCGCAAGAGGCAACGTATCGATCGCCATCAGACCCGGACTAACACCCACAGCTTCCTGTAGATGTTGCTGCAACACAGGAATATCGAACGTAAAAATATTGTGCCCCACCAGCACTGCATCTCGCAACAAGTGCAAAAAACTCGCGCACACTTGCGCAAAAGACGGAGCAGCCGCCACCATCGCATTGTCGATCTGATGCACCTTCGACGCCATCCAAGGAATCGGTATCCCGGGATCGATCAACGTCTGCCACTCCTCCACAGGTTCCCACCCCTCCAAACGCACCGCCGCGATCTCCACGATCCGCGCCCCTTTCCCAAATCCCGTCGTCTCCACATCAAAAACCACATACCTACCTTGTTCCAACAACGCCTCCAGCGGCATCTTTCACCTCCCATCCTAGCCTTCAACACTCGCTCCCTCTCTCTTCCTCCCTTGCTTCCGACTTCTACGCTCACTTACCCCCAACTCCCACCCAACGCCACGCCCGCTCCTTCACAAAACCCCGCTCTCTCCTACCACTCTCGCTCCTTCACAAGATTCCGCACTCTCTCCTGCCACCCCCGCTCCTTAACAAGATTCCGCACTCTCCACAAGCCTCGCCCTCCACCAACCACCCCCTCCCTCACTTCTCGCCCGCGTCGAGAGCAATGTTGACAAGCCGCCTGCCATTGGGTACGCTCTCCTAGCAACACGCAGCGATCTTTAACCAGAGCGCTCTTTGGCGCGCTTCGTTCGTGCGGTTCATCACATACGTTATCCCCTGTCCTTCCCATCCACAAACCAACGAAGGACGCCGCTGCAACGAGCCCCACACCCAACTCGAATCTCCACGCTCTTTTCGAGCCTCTGGACATCTAAGGACGGGCGCAGTGAAAAAACCTATTCCTTTCGGCAAATATTTCTTGATGGACCGCATCGCCGTCGGTGGCATGGCCGAGGTCTTCAAGGGCAAAACCTTTGGCGTCCAAAGCTTCGAACGCACCGTCGCCCTCAAGCGCATCTTGCCCAATATCGCGGAAGATCAAGAATTCATCACCATGTTCATCGACGAAGCCAAGATCGCTGTCCAACTCAGCCATCCCAACATCGCTCAAATCTTTGAACTCGGCGAAGTCGATCACACCTACTTTATCGCCATGGAATACGTCCAAGGCCGCGATCTCCGCACCATCTTCGATCGCGCCAAACGCCAAAAAGGACCCATCGTCACACCTCAGATGGCCGCCTACGTTATGGCCAAAGCCTGCGAAGGTCTCGATTACGCCCACCGAAAACGCGACAACAGCGACCAACCCCTCCATATCGTCCACCGCGACGTCTCCCCCCAAAACGTCCTCGTCTCCTACGACGGCGATGTCAAGATCATCGACTTTGGCGTCGCCAAAGCCCAAAGCAAATCCACCCGTACACAAGCCGGCATCCTCAAAGGCAAATTCGGCTACATGTCCCCCGAACAAGTCCAAGGACTCCCCCTCGATCAACGCTCCGACGTCTTCAGCATCGGCATCGTCTTGCACGAGATCCTCACCGGACAACGCTTGTTCGTCGGCGAAAGCGACTTCCACACCCTCGAAAAGATCCGCAAAGCTGAAGCCGTCCCTCCCAGTCGCATCAACCCCCAAGTCCCCCAACAACTCGATGCCATCGTCATGAAGGCCCTCGCTCGCGATCTCCATATCCGCTACCAATACGCCAGCGAGATGCAAGAAGACCTTCAACGCTTCCTCTACACCATGAACCCCGTCTTCTCACGGCGCGATCTCGCCAACTATATGCAACACGCCTTTGAAGCCGATATCGCTCGCGAAAAACAACGCACCACCGAATACGACCTCTTCTTCGCCTCCATGCAACAAGGCACCCTCCCACAACAAGCCCTCCAAACACCCACAGGCTCGTGGCATCCACAACCCGCCGAACCCTTCTCCTCCTCTGGCTCCTTTAGCGGCTCACATCCCGCAGGACACCCCGGTGCCGCATATTCCGGCTCCCTCGCCGCTCCCGCTCCCGCTTACGCCTCTCCCCATCCCTCTTTCGTCGGACAACAACCCCAAGCCTACGTTCCCGCCGACGACGATCCCACCTCCTTCGATCCACAAGCCCTCCAACAACCCAGCCCCTCCCGCTCCAACTCCCCCCTCTCTTCGCCCTTTAGCCCCCCTCCAAGCAAACAATACCTCACAGGCGACAGCTTCCAAGGCCCTCCCCCCCCCGCACCTCGATCCTCAAATCACGGCGAAGACGAAGGCTCGCC
>JAKLKB010000217.1 GCA_023150835.1 Myxococcota bacterium
ACCGCTGAAAAAGGCAGCGTCCATGTTGTTGAAGTCCTTGCGTCCGAGCTATCAGGGGTCATGTTCTTTGCTCCTTTGTGGTGAGGGCGAATTCTTGGTTACTTTGGAAGTCGATCTGCTCATTTTTTGGGGCGCTGCCCCATGCCCCGCAAGGGAGCGCATCTCCCTTGACCCCGTATTTGGCGAAAAGATCACAGGTTTTTCAAGACAACGGCTTCGTCGCTTGATCGGATGCGAACACGGGTTTTTGGGAGCCGACTGCGCCGCTCTTCTCTTCTTGGATGAGAAATTCTACAAGTATCGGGGAGATTGGGATGGTGGGTGGAAAAATATTTTCTTTTTCCGAGGGAGTGGCTTATCTTCGTTGGGGTTTCTGTGTTTGCTTTGTCACAAAGGCTCTTGATCCAAGGAGAAAGCGATGTCGAAGCCAAAGAAGATCCGAGGTTGTCAAGATGGGGGTTAAATGAAGGGGTGGGTGCGCGTGGCCCAAGAGTCGGAGGTGATCGCCGCAGGCCGTCTCGTGGTTGAGATCGGCGATGCGCGGATCGCGCTGTTTTCTATCGCAGAGCAACGCGGGATCTACGCGATCGATGATCGTTGCCCGCATGTGGGGGCTTCGCTTGCGGGTGGAAAAGTCGAAGGGCTGGTGGTTTCGTGTCCGTGGCATCATGCGCGCTTTAGTCTTACGACGGGGGCGAACCTGTCCCCACCCGACTTTGGGCCTGTGCGTGCGTACCCTGTGCGCGTCGAAGAAGGCTACATCGAGATCCTTTTGCCATAAGTCCACGAAAGCCTCGGCGCTCACAAAGGAAGGTGTTTTCCAATGTAGCCCACGAATATCTCTTTTTTCTGTGGAAGAGGGAAGAAGTGAATGCGGCGACCATTTCCCAATTTTAGGTGCCAGAAGCATTCGTAGGTGCTGCCTTCTGGGGCAGAAAATCTTCGTTTCGAGCGGAGATGTGGGTTGTTTTTGACGCTATCTGATTCGTCTGATGCGTCTTTTAATGTGGGGTGTTGGATATCGAATTCGCCTGCTTGTCTTTGCTCTGCGTAATGGTTGAGATCCGCTAACCTGTCAACGGTTTGACCGAACAATTTCCCTCCGCCCATTTGCGAGATCGATTGTTCGCTTTCTTTGCTCCAGATCAAATAAGGAAAAAATCGGTCAAATTGTCCAGATAAATCTCTACCGATCTGTGGGGGAGGGAGGCAGTTGTTTTGCAAAGATTCTTTGAGTGCATCGATATGCGCTTCTTTGCTGGCGTGGTGGATCTTGGCTTCTTCTGTGTGGAGTTCGCCTTGTTCGCTGAAGCGTTGCAACGTTGCGGTGATGCAGTGTGTTTCCCACCGTTCGGCGGTTGGGAAGCTGACCGCGACACCTCGAAACGCATGCGCGGCAGAGAGACCGGCGGCGCTTCTCTGATCGAGCGAGATCTCCGATTCGGCGTGGCGTGTGGCGTCACCGTGTTCGGAGGATGGATCGTAAATTGGTGTTCTTGTTGCGAAACTAAGAAGAAAATCTCTTTTTCTCTGTTCGAGATGGTGGATCGACTCTTGGAGCGGATAGTCTTTCGCCAAGCGCGTTTCTGCATCGTAAAAGGATACGCTGCTTCTGAGCAGGAGACTGTTCCAATAACGACCCCTTGTGTCTTTCAACCAAGTATCGAAAGCCAGCAGCACCGAGACGAATGATTCCATTTGAGAGTGAGCGGCTTGTTTGTCGGTCTGCTGTTCACAATCTCGTAAGCAAAGTTCGTTAAAGGCGAGATTAAGTGCGCTCATCGTCGAGCGTCCTTTTGGGCGGCAGCTTCTGCACGCAACAAGTCGCCAAGCCCTTCTGTGATCTCGTCAAAAAAGCCTTTGGGCCAAGGTTCGATGTGCCCTGCGTGGTCGATTTGAGGAGATTCTACCCAAGAGAAGCTTTCTCCTTCCTCGGACACGCGCTCGATAAAGTGAAGGGCGACTTTTTCGGGAGGTAACCCGCCTTGGGCGACTTCTAAGCGGATGCCGTTGAGGATGTGATCGCTGTGTGATTCGACGAGGATCTGGATGCCGACGGAGGCAGCTTTTGCGAGCAACCGCCCAAGCTGCCGCTGGCCGCGTGGATGTAAGTGAGCTTCTGGATTCTCGATGATCACCAGATCGTTTGGTTTGGAGGACAAAAGCGCGACGATCACGGGAAGGGTGTAGGTGATCCCGAAGCCGACGTGGGTGGCTCGATATCTCTTGGTCTCTGTTCCGCCCTTCACATGGAAAGCATAGCGCATTTGGATTTGATCGAGGCTGGGGTGTGCTTCCAAGCGCAAGCGTGTGCCGGGGCATACTTCGGACATCCAACCTTCCACTTGATACTTTAATTCATTTCTGCCTTCACCTGGATAAAGTAGCTCTTTTCTTTGGATTTTGTCTTCTCCGTAAAGAGACAGAAAGTGCGCTGTAAATTCGCCGCTGGTTCCAAGATTTCTTTGCGTTGAAACCATGAGATCAGAAAACCCATAAGAGACGCGAGGACCAATGCGTTCGGCATGGAGCGTTAGGCAAGAGGAGTCCGAGAAAAGACTCAAACCTCGGAGCGATTCTTCATTCGGGCAAGAAAGTAGTTCCAAGTAGCGACTTTCGAGCTTTTCTTTCGAGAAGCTAGGGATCGAGAAAACCCATGCAGCTTCGCCATTTTCCCAAGACAGGCCGAGTACGCCCTCGTCTTCGACCGCATATTCGTAACGCACATCTTCGACTGTTCCCAATTTGGCAAGATCGCCCTGCAAGGAAAGCCCGGGTTTGGGGAGGCTTTTTTGTTGGTAGGACTGGCGCAAAACGAGAAGAGCCTGAAGGATCGAGCTTTTGCCTGCACCGTTTTGGCCCGAAAGCAAAGTCAAGGCACCAAGGGAGAGTTCTTGATCTACGAAAGATTTCCAATTTTTTAATCGAATGCTTCGCAACATAAGTTTCCCTTTATTTTTTTGAGAGATACGCAACCAAGGCCAACGTGCCGATGCCAAGCAAGCCACCAACGAGCAAGTCTTGTTGTTGTTTTTCTTCGATGAAGGTTTTTTCTTGCTCTATTTTTACTCGAAGGCTTTCAATCAAGCCGTCAAGGTACGCAGAGGAAGCCTCTTCAATTTGCCCCATCCACTCGAAAAGCCGATCTTCGTTTTTTTGATTTGTGGGCGGAGTGGTTTGGGCGATCTCCATTAAAGCCAAGCCGACCCCTTCTCTTGTGTGGGCTGCTTTGGGCAAATGGGCGATCAACGCTTGTTGTTGGAGTGTGTCCTCTGCTTTTTGAAGAAACGAACGTACTTGTGTGTTGGAGGCCAGTTCTCGTGCGATTTGATTGGGGAAGGCAGTGGAGTGGGCTTGCAAGCGTCGAATGATCGCATATTTGGCTTGGCGAGCGGAGCCTTTTTCGATGGTGTGAAGCGTCCAGCGGCTTTCGAGTATCTTTCTTTGGAGGGGGCGTGGCAATTCATCGTAAGATTTGCCTTCGTATTGCGGGAAAAATTCGAGTCCTTGCAAGGTTAGAGATTTGTCGACGAGAAAGGAACGGCAGGATTGGACTCTTTGTTCTCCGTCATAAAGCAGCCAGTGATCGTCCTGTTGAACGCCGAGCCAGATCGGCGGCAGCGGGAGTGCAAGCATCAAAGATTCGATCCATCGGCTTTGTGCGATTGCAGACCAGAGCGTGTTGGTTTGCGACTCTGGAAAAAGCTCAAAGCGCGTCAACCATTTTTTTCTTTTGATATGTTCCATGATCTCGCCGAGTGGGATCAGGCGCGTTTCAAAACGTAATTCAGCGAGGTCCTCTCTATCGACGGGTTCTGTGGGCTGGATCGGCTCTTGGGGGGAAGTGGATAATTGCAATTGCTCAAAAGCGTTTTGCAGGGCGGACAGAGACTGTTCCTTGTCGAGGTTCGTTGTGGGGTCTTGCAATGTGCGAAGTGTGTCGATGAAATATTCAAGGCGATCCAATGGCTCGCTTTGGAGCATCTTTGGATTGGAAAAGCTTTCGCGAATCAGAGAGATGAATTTTTCTTGGATTTTTTCGCTGCGTTTTTTTAGTAGTGTAAGAGGCTCTTTCTTCAAGGTTTTTCTCACGTTCGCGAGGTACGTGGTCGCTGAGGGGTCCCGTCCGTGGATAAGGAGCAGGCATGAAAGATCGCAGAACGTAGCCTGAGCAAGCGGGAAAAGCAAGGGATAGTGTTGGGGTCAAGGCTCTTTGACGCAGCGGAAACCCACCCAACTAAGCCCTTGGCGAAGTTCGATTCGCCCGCGCCAATCGAGTGGATGTGCTTGACTAAAGGCAGAGCCTCCTTTGATCAGACCGTCACGCATCATCTCGGCGACATTTCCTGCAAGCATCTGAACTCCAAAGGGGCTGATATCGCCAAGTGGTCGATGGATCGGAAGAAGAGAAGGCACTTGAACGCCATTGCGCTGTACGGGAAAGCACCAGTGCAGGTTAGCGCGCTGGCAGTCGTGTTTGTTTTCGCCCCAAGGATAGGGGCGTTTGGGGAAGGGATTGGGGCCGTTTGGCAAGCGAAGAGAGCCACGCGCAGCGATCATCCATTGCGCCTCGGTGGGGAGGGTCATGTTTCGCCATCGACAAGCGGCTTGCGCATCTTTGACACGCAAACGATCGCGAGGAAGGCTCCAAGACAAAGCAAAGAGATCGTCGAGTGGTGGGCAGCGACCTGCCACCGCACAAGCCGCATAATAGGCCCGATCTGCTTCGTCTCGGTCGATCGAAAAAGGGGCGACTTGTTGGAGCCGTTCTTTGCCGTCGTAGGTGATCCAGACTTCGCCCGAAGGGATCGGTATCTGTGGGATGTTCGGCGGGACGGATGGGGTGGCATCGCGTAGAGGCTCTTGGCAAAAGGGAGCGAGCGTTGCTCCCCCGCGTTGCAAGAGCCGACAGATGTGGACCAATGAGGCGCGATAAAGAGGCTCGGGGGTGTTTTGGGCGACACGCAACAGATCGATCCAGACCATCGCTTCCAAGATCTGCAAAAAAGGCGCATCGGTGGGCAAGATCGCAGCGGTTGGGGGAGGATCGGGGAGGATGATATCTTTGGGGAGGTGAGCGAGTAGGCGGGGCGGCTGATCGGCGGTTTTGGCGAAGAGGGCGGTGTTGTTGAAAGAAATTAGCGTACGCAAGCGAAAGCCTGCTGGAGCGGGATGATCGAAAGAAAAAGACTCGGGCAGGCGAGGTTGTTGCGAGGCAGCAGGAGAAAAATGGGTAGGAGTCGGATCTGCCGATGGGATGGGGGACTTGGGGGACGAATGACTCGAATGCTTTGAGTT
>JAKLKB010000035.1 GCA_023150835.1 Myxococcota bacterium
GGCTTTTTTTGGAAAAGAAGGCGATGTACAAAACCAACAACGGCTTTTTTTGGAAAAGAAGGCGATGTACAAAACCAACAACGGCTTTTTTTGGAAAAGAAGACGATACAGGCCGAGGGGTGGGAGATCGCTTAGGGTTTTGGGATGGAGCGGGTGAGAAGTCGTTTGGTCTCGCGGAGGGCGTTGTGGGTGCGTTGGGTGAAGGTGTCGATGGGGAGGGGTTTGTTGTGGCGCTTGGCTTGTGTGACGAGGCCAAGGATCTGGTGGGCGTGGAGGGGGGCGTCGAGATCGGGGCGATTGTCGCCACGTGTCCAGCAACGCCAGAGGTGCGGGTCGTCAGGCGCGGGGCAAGAGGGAAGGTGGAAGACACCGCTCCATGCGTTGGCGGCTCTATGGAGCATGGAGGGAGGCTGGGGGGACAGGCTGGTGACGCGATGGATGATCCAGCGGTGTTCGAGGGCAAAGACGATGATCTGGCCGATGCGGATATCGGGCCATCGGAGGGGGACGAGGGCGACTTGATCGCCAGTTTGGAGGAAGGGGCGCATGGAGAGGCCTGTGGTGGAAAGCCAAAGCAGATCGAGACGGAGATCACCCCAACGAGAGCGCCAAAGTTCGGAGGCGTCGCAAGCGATGACGCTTTGTGAGAGGGAGAGGATGCGGGTTTCGTTGGTTGCGAGGGAGCGCACCAACAGGCCGGAGGGAAGGCGGGTGTGAGCGCAAAAGAGTTCCCATCGGTGTGTGAGGGAAGGGAGGAAGAGGAGGCTATGCGGGGGGAGGTGAAGGGCGAGGGTGGGGAAGAGGCGGGGAGGGGATGTCATGGGGGTTAGGAGGGTTGAGGGAGGCAGTCCTCGTTGCAGGGATCGTTAAACTCAAAACATCGATCACCGCTTTTTCCCGCGCTTTCGAGGGCGTTATTTTCGAACAATGGCTCGGTTTGGATGGTGGGGGGGTGGTAGGGGCGTTTTGGTGTTGGTTGCGAATGATTTTCTGCGGAAGGTTCGAACATCTTGGAAGTCTCCTTGTTTTTGGGGGACGGTAGATGGGATGCGAAGAAGTGCTGCGTTGGAGAAGGGCACGAGACAGTTAATAAACAACGTAGAGGTTGCCTTTGGCAGAGGTGCCCGTTTCAACGAGGACGAGATCAGGGAAGCCATCACCGTTGAGATCGAGGCCACCGAGCAGGCTATTGTAGCCCAAGCCAACGTTCGCAGCACTTCCAAACCAATGGATATCGGCTTTGGCGTTGAGATCGCCGCCGGTTAGGTTGTTGAAAGAGTTACCAAAAAAGAAATGGGCGGAGCCGGCGTTGCTTTGGGGGTTATCAGAAAGCCCGTTGCCGATCATGAAGTCGGCGTAGCCATCGTTGTCGACGTCGCCTGCAGCGCTTGCGGTGGAGATTTGAGAGCCGGAGGGGCCGTAATAAATCAATTCGGCGTCGCTTTCGAGGAGATCTTTGCGTTGGTTGAGTTTTTGGCCGGAGAAAAGGAAAGCAGCGCCACCCGTGTGGCCTTGGGGGGCGACGCGGGTGGTGTCGATGATCACGAGTTCAGGGGAACCATCTTTGTTCACGTCGCCCACAACGGAGACGAAGTTTCCGAATCGGGAGCCGGAGGTGCCTTGGATGGTGAGGGTGGCTTGGCTGCTTTTGATTTCCTTGGTGGTGGGTGTGGCAAGGAGGGGTCCATAAAAGATCATAACGCGAGAGCTTGCGAAAGAAGGCACGATGAGATCAGCGTGGCTGTCGCCGTTGAGATCCGCCAAACGCGGGACGGTGGCGAAGGAGGTCGCGGTGGGGAGCGAATCGTTGTAGATGCGGATATCTTCGAATGTTGCGTCGCCTTTGTTTAAGACGAGTTTGTTGGGTGCTGCGGGGTAGGTAGAGCGACCAAAAAAGATATAGATTTGGCCTTTTGCGGTGGTGTTTGGGATAGGTTCGGTGGGAGCGGATACGACAAGATCGGCGCGTGTATCGGAGTTGAGATCGGGGATTCCTCGGCGGCCTGCGGCTGCGAGTCCAAATCCAAAAAGTCCGTCGCCGTTGAGGACGACTCGCGAGGGTGTGGCGATGCTGCCGGTGGTGATGCTGTTTCGTGGGCCGCCGAAGACGATATAGACGCGGCCTTTGCTGCTGTTGGTGTAGGGGGCACCGACGGCAAAGTCATCGAAGCCATCGTTGTTGAGGTCGCCCATTCCGACAAGGCTTTGGCCGATGCGCTGGCTGCTGTCTTCGCCGTAGAGGGTGACGTCGGGGGCTGAGGGGAAAAGAGAGCCAGAGGAGGCAGGGCGGCCATAGTAGATGTAGACCGCACCTGTACGTGTTTTGTTGGGTTCGGTGTCTGAAGGGTTAGAGACGACGAGATCGAGGAGACCATCTTTGTCGATGTCACCGACGATGGCGGTGGCGGCTCCGTAAAGGCCCGCGTCAGGCCCAATCGCGGCGAGGGTTTGTTGTTTGAATTGGGCCGTTACGGAGACGTTGTTGGAGATAGCCGAGAGATTTCCAGCGCGGTCGATGGCACGGAGGGCGAGGGTGTATTTTTGTCCGATGCGGAATTGATCGATGACGAGAGTTGCGGTTTGTCCGGGTGTTCCGACGATGTTACTTTGTTGGACGTTTGTTATGCCGGCCCAATTGGCATCGTTGATAGGGCCATCGCCTTTGAGCCAGCGGGCTTCGTAACGAAGCAGGCCGGAGGGGCTAGGACCCGTATCTTGGGAGTGTGCCCATGTAAGTTTGAAAGAGGCTTTGCGGTGATCGACGACTTCGACTTTGAGGTCGTTGATGGCGTTAGGAGCGGTGGTATCGATGATGACGGTGTACTGAAGGGTTGTCGATTTCTGGTTTTTTTTGGTCACTTTGACGCTGATTTTGTTTTCACCTTCTTGGAAGGTGATTCCTTGGAAATCGACGTTGCGGAGTCCAGCGGCAGCATCGACGAGGGTTTTGGTTTGAGATTGTCCGTTGATGGTGAAGTCGGCAGGTTGTCCGACTTCGGCGTCGCTGGTGCAGGACAGGCCATTTTGGACGCCTTGGGCTTGCGGATCTGTGTCGTCTGCGCTGGAAAGGTTTGCGGAATTGTTGGTGTCGAAAGCAGGGCCTTTGATGAGCTTGCAAGAAAGGGCGGGAGCGCCTTGTTCTTCGACGGTCACTTTGACGGCGGGGGAGTTGGTTTTGAGATTGCAGGTGGGTTCGAAGGCGTTGAGTTGGAAGGTGTTGTCTTGATTTTCGACGAGGGTAACGAGGAAGGTGACGACGCTGTTGTTGGCTTTTTGGATGAGTTCTTTTCCGTTGAAGAGCAGTTTGATATCCGTCCCGTTGGGGGCGCTGGTTGTGGCGCGAACGGTGTACTGAACGCCGGTGGTTTGGGGATCTTCGTCGCGACTGGCGGGGATTTTTTGTCCTTCAAGGATGTTTGCAAACGAGATGTCGTGGCCGCGAGTGCGGATCTGGACTTTGGATTCGGCGCTTTCACCGAAATTTTGGAGTGGATCTTTGACGGTGGTTTTGAGCGTGTGTTGAAGCAGGGCGTTGATGGAAGTGAGTGTGACGCGGAAAGAGACTTTGCCGCTGTTGACTTTGTTGGGTCCAGCGAAGGGAAGGCCGTCAAGGAGGAGGTTGGCATCACTACCATCGCGAGCGTTGGTGGAGACATCGACTTGGAGTTGAAAGCCATCGGTTTGGGGGTCGAGGTCGTCGGGTGGGCAGAGGAGCTTGTTGTGGGTGGGGGAGTCGATCACGACGGTCGGTGCGGTGTTGAGGATTTGGAATTTGATTTGATTTTGGCAGCGATTTCCGGCTTTGTCGGTGATTTTGGCGGTGAGGGTGACGTCTCCGTCGGGGAGGGTGGTTTTGGTAAAGATGGCTTTTCCTGCAAGGACGGGAGCCGAAAGGGTTTGAGGGCTACCTTTGCCGTTGTCGAGGGTGATTTCAACGTCTTCGCCGGGTGCGGGGGGGGGTTCGACAAGGACTTCGATGGTTTTTTGGAGGCCGGGGGTTTCGGTATTTTCGTCATCTTTGGGGCCAAACACATCGCCGGCGATGGGTTTATTGATTTTGATTTGGAAGCATTGAGAGTCGACGGTGACGTTGAGAGCGTCGGAAAGGTAAGTTTGACCGTTGGCGGCGGTGAGCTTGAGTTGGAGGATGTTGGCCCCTTCGGCGAGAGTATAGCGCTGGAAGGTGAATTCGGTTGTGGTGAGGTTGATTTCTGCGGGGTTTCCGCCGTTGGTGGTGAGAGTGACTTTGCTGTTTTCGGGGGCGTTTTCGGTTTTTCCTCGGAGGGTGAGTTGAAATCCGGGGGTTTGTGGATCTTCGTCTTGTTGGGCATTAAAGTTTTTTTGAGAGATGCCGACGAATTGGATGGTTGTGGGGCCGGGCGGAGGGCCGCCACCACAGTTGCAGGCAGTGGTCGAACCTGTGAGCAGGGCCAAGCACAACCATCCCAACAGGGCGAGGCGTTGGGGTATTTTTTTGCGAGGGATAGACATTGATTTTTCTCCATTAAAGCAAAAACAACCACCAAGGCGACCAAGGTAAGGGTTGCGTCAAACGGCGGGCGCTAGGTGTTTTGGGTTACGCAGGCTTCTTGGAAAGAAGACAAGGGTCACATCAAACGGACTATAAAGACTTTTGTTGGTGAAAGAAAGTCTCTTACTCGTAATTTTCTTGTGGAGAAGGCACGATCTTATCCACCTGTCGGGTGGTTTGGGCAGGTTGGCTCACTGGTGCCGTTGTTGGGTGTAGTGGTTTTGTGGGGGAAGGGTTGCGATGTGTTGCAAGAGGTTTTGGAGTCCTTGGGGGAGCGAGCCACAAGAGGAGCCGCAAGAGGTTTTCTTTGGGGTTGAATGGGTGGTTGAGCCGAGAGGAGGGGTGTGTTGGGCAAGTTGTTGAAGGGCGGAATGGAGGTGGTCTTTGGAGAACGAGGGAGGGCGTAGACCGTTGCGTTCTTCCCAGACTTGTCGGCGGACACGAGCGAGTGTGCAGAGAGCGGTGCTGGGCTTGGTAGGGTCGCCTGTATCGAGCAGAGCCGAACTGGGGCAGTAACTACAGTGAGATTGATCGGGGCAGACTTGGCAGATGGGGTCTTGAAAGCGTTGGAGGCTGCGGATGGATTGGATTTCTTGTCCTTGCCAGATCTCTAGCAGGCTTTGGTTGCGGAGGTTTCCGAGAGAAGGGATCAAATCCATGCAAGAGTAGACTTGGCCGTCGCATCCGATGACGACGCGAGTACGTCCGGCGCCGCAGATCGGGCTGTTGGGGATGGCGGGTCGTGGTTCGAGTTGTTTGGCGAAAGAAGGATCGCGTTCTGCCATGAGATGGTAGAGGTAGGCGAGTTCGTCGGCTTGGACTTGCATGGAGAGAGGGTGGCGTTTGCGGTCGTGGGTAGCGCTGACTTTGAAGTCGATGACAAAGCGAGCGTCGAGTTGTGCGGCAAGTGTGCGCGTGGGGATGATTTGGCCGAGGTTTTCTTGCATTTGAAGGTATTTGATCTCGGTTTGTATGCCGACACTTCGGAGGTTTTGGAGTCCTTCGACGGTTTTTTGCCAAGAGCCCGAGATTTGGGTGATGGCGTCGTGGGGCGCGGGTTCAGCGGCATAGAGTGTGACGGAGGCGGCGTGAACTCCGGCCTGTTTGAGTTTTTGGGAGCGTTCGAGATTGCAGGGGGTTCCTGAGGTAAAGAGGGTGATGACAAAGCCGTGTTGGCTGGCGTGGTGGATAATTTCGTAGATATCGGGGCGTAGGAGGGGTTCGCCGCCAGTGAAGGTGATGCTGGTGGAACCAAGGGCTGCAAGTTGATCGAGAGCGTCTTTGACTTCGGGGAGTGTGAGCTCTTGGCGAGGGTTTTCAACGAGATAACATTGTTGGCAGTGGAGGTGGCATCGTTCTGTGAGGGTAAAGAAGACGCTTGCGGGGATATTGTTTCGCAAGATGCGTTCTTTGAGTTTTTGGCTAATGGAAGTGGTGGGGTGGGACATTGTGGGCTCCTTGCGAAGCGTGGGGTGTTGGGCTGAAAAAGCTGCGCGTGGAGAGTGTGAAGGGGAGAAGAGAGCGTTAGATGCGCAGCAAGAAGTGTTGGATGCGGTGTTTTGGCTTTGTACGCGGGGCTATTTCTCCTCAAAGGAAAGGAGTTCTTTGGATTGGAGGATGGCGACAAAGCGTTGAAGATCAGCCAGAGCATATTCTGGGGAGACATCGAACAGGGCGGAGACTTGGTTTGCGATGGTTTGGAGATCGTGTTGTCCGTCGCACAAAGACCAGATGAGAGCGCCTGTGGCGTTGAGTTCGTGGAGCTTGGCGTGGGATGCGTCAAGCAAAAAGGTGGCGTCGTCAAAGTTGCGGGTGCCGACGGTGGGGTTTCGTTTGGGTCGTATGTGGCGGGCGATCATACAAGATGCTTCCTTGTGTTGTGTTTCAAGCCGACATGGCGGCATTTGAGAGAGTTGGGTGCGGAGTGGTTGGATGAGCGAGAAGTTCCCAATAGGCGTTTGTGGGGGGAGTTTCGAGCAGGTCGCAAAAAGGGAGCCATTGATCGAGGAGCTCCATGAGTAGTAGTTGTTCGCGTTGGTTGGGGAAACTAAAGCAAATAACGCGAGCGAGGCGTTGGAAGGATTCGCGGGGAGAGAGGGGGTGTTTGGCGGGAGAGGTGGCGCGTTTGAGAAAGTGGATGCCTGCGAGGGGGGCGGCGATCTCTTCGCCGGGAGCGCCCCAATCGCCATAGAAGGGAGTGCCATAGGCGTACAAATTGCGGGGATTTTGTGGGTTGGGTCGAAGGGCCACGATCTCGTCGCTGAGGATCTGTGTGTTGGGAGGGGCGTTGCGGGTGGCGGTGGTTTTGCCGGACCCAGAGGTCCCAGCGAAGAGGTGGGCTTGCCCATCGCGAACGAGGCCCGAAGCATGGAGCAAGGCACCGCCAGAAGCGAGGAGTTGGCGGTGGAGTAAGAATTTCCAGAAGGTTTGCACGACAGCACGAGCGGACTTGGGTAAAGGAGAGATCAAGCGCGCAGGGCCGAATTGTGGGACAAGAGCGGCAAAGCGGGTGTGCAAGACCCACAAGCCATCGGAGGATTCTTCGACGTGAAGCATGAGGGAGTGTTGGGCGCTGGGCTGGGGGGCGAGTTGTTTTTGTTCGGCGGCTTTTTCGTAGAGAGGTGTCAATTGCTCGAAAAGGGCGAGGATAGAGTGTTCGTATTTTTCTGTAAGTCCGGCACTACCGATGAAGTGGATGGCCATGTCTGCGGGTTGCGGTTGGGGAGGGGAGAGGAATTTGTGTTGGAAGATATCGTCGAAATGGGCGTAGATGGTGTCGGCGAGTTCTTGGGCATGGAGGGAACAAGAGGTTCCAGCGACCTGTAGGCGCAAAAACTCGGGGGGGCAAGGGGGAGGTTGGAGCAAGATGCGTTTGGCATCTTCGATAAAGGGTTGGCAGAGGAAGGTGGTGGGCATGAGGTTCTCGTTGTGTGGGGTTATAAGGAGCAGTCCACGGAAAGCACGGAAAAGTGAAAGAGGTCAAAGGCCATCAGAGAGCGAAAACAAGTCGCACCTTGGGAAGGGCTTGCGCAAGCGCTATACCGCGCCACGCGAGAAATCGTACAGGAAAGAGAGATGAGGGGGGGGCTGTTGTGTCGTCAAGAGGCGGTCGTTTGGGAGAGGATCGCTTGGAGTGGGTTGGCGACATACGGTTGAGAGCAAAAGGAGAGTCCACATTTGGCGAAGTGGTGGGCGTTTTCGGGTTCTTTGCGTCCGAGGCAAGCGCGGGCGAGGGAGAGGTAAAGTTCGGCGAAAAAGGGGTATTGGTGTTCGTCTTGTTGGCTGTAGGTGAGGGCGGCAAAGAAGGCGCTGGCTTTTCGGGAGATGCGGCGGTGGAGGGGGAGGTCTTTGCGGCCAGCTTCGGAGATACGGGCGCTTTCGATGAGCGCATCGAGATTTTCTTGGAGGAGAGTGCTGGCGCGTCGGTATTCGTTGCGAGCGAGGGCGATCTCGCCACGTATGGCGTCGAGGATGTAGCGGTGGGGGGGGCCGCTGGTGATCTCTTCGGCTTCGCTGAGGGCGAGGTCGGCTTGACGTAGGGCGTCTTGGTTGGAGAAGCAAAGGGCGAACAGGCGGGCTTTTTGAGCGAGAAGCCCAGCACGAAGTAGCGAGGGTGGGACGTGTTCGAGGGCTTCATCGAGGATCTCACGGGCGCGTTGGGGATAGCCGAGGCGGCGTTCGAGATCGGCTTCCATACCCCAAACAAAAGCGGCTTCCATGCCGGTATCACGGGATTTTTGGAGCAGGCTTCGTGCAAGGGTTTCATCGGCTTCTTCGATGGCGAGTTCGGTTTGCATTCGCAGATACGCTTCATAAGGAAGCAACAGCCGCCAAAACAGCAGGTGTCTTCGAGCGGATCGAAAACGGCCTTGGCTGCGCAGTTTTCCGATATGCCGATAATGCGCAAACACGGCCATGACCATCGGGAAAAGCAGCAAGATCCCGAGCAAAAGGCCATCAATCGGCAGCCGCAGACCATAAGAGAGAAAGACGATCCCCAAAAAAGGGAACAAGATAAACAAGAGTACACGAAAGAACATGCGATCTTCCTTGTGTGGGGTTTGATGGCAAGCGGTCCCGTTGTTGGGCCACAGGGGGCTTCGGACGACGAAAACGAGAAAGATGCGACTGTAAAATGGCAAGCGGTCCTGTTGTTGGGCAGCCACAGGGGGCTGCCCCTACATCGGTCGCTCACACAACGACGTTGTTTTTGTGAGTGGGATGGTTGCGGGGCTGTCCCTACGTAGGTCGCTCGCACGATGGGCGGATGTTGTCTTATTCTTTTAACAGGCCGATGCGGTCGGCCAGATCGTTGGTGAGGATGCCCGCTGGATCGAGTTGGCTTTTGAGAGAGCGCAACTGTCGTAGGCGATCCGCAGGAAAAGAGCGTTTGAATTGGTTTTCTGTCAAGAGGCCGTCTTTGGCGAAATAAAATCGCCCGCCGTGTTGGAGGACGACTTCGGTCATCTCGTGGGCGAGTCGATGGAGTCGGCGTTGGTTGCGTTCGCGGACGGGGTAGTCGAGCGCAAAGCTGTATCCGTCCACGTTGTAGGACATCAAGAAAGGATCGGGGAGGTGTTTTTTGAGGACGGCCAAAAAAGGCGGGATTCCCGCTTTTTGTGACAAAAGGATCTGTTGCTCGAAGACTTGTCGTGCGGCAGCTTTGGGGACAAAGGTTTGGTATTGGATCAGGCCGCCCGGTTGGTAACTTTTTTGCCATCCCGGGACGTAATCCAGCAAGAAGTTGAATCCAGCGTGGCTTTGTCGGTACGGTGGGCGCGAGGCTTCGCGGCGGTCTGCGTAAAACTTGGCGGTGTTGACCAACCGCATCCCGGGCCGATGCAAGAACATCCACAGCCCCATCCACAGCATCGATTTGGGGACAACGCCGAGGAACACTTCGGGGAGTTCTTGGTAAGAGAGTTTGAGCGTGTGGTGAGGGCGCTTGTCTTCGCCTTCTTGGAGGTTGCGTGCGACGTGCAAGGTTCCTCGCCCCAACTGAAAGCCGGGCGCAAGCGCATCGACCCAGCCCACAAGGTAATCTTGATCGAGGTGTGCTTCCATCACGTCGATCATCTCTTGGATCGAGCGTGTCGAAAAGGTTTCGACCAAGACTTCGCCGCTGTAGACGCGCTTCATTTGCAATCGAATCCGCGTGATCACCCCCAATACTCCGCCTGATCCGATCACTCCATAAAAGACCTCGCGGTGTTGACTCGGCGAACACGTCAACAAGCGCCCATCCCCCGTCAAGACATCGATCTCCAAAACATGATCGCCGAGCGTCCCGTATTTGAAGCTGTTCTTTCCGTGTATATTGACGCCCAATCCCCCCCCAAGTGAGGTGCGCATCGTTCCGCTGACCACAGGCGGCCACCAACCATCTTCGAGCGTGTAGTGCCACAGATCCACAATGCGCACCCCCGGCTCAACATCGATCACTCCGTTGCTCGGATCCCACGCCAAGACCCGTCGCATCCGCGTCAAATCCAACAACACACGATCTTGGCCGATACTGGCGTCTCCATAACTTTGTCCGCTTCCGCGCAACGTGATCTTGACCCCTTCTTCGTGGGCTCGCTCAAGGATCCTCTGCGCTTGCTCCACAGTCGTTGGGCGCGTCGCATACATATCCGCACCATGCGACATCCCCCATCCGCGCACCCGCTCCATCCGCGATGACAACACCAAACCACCGCTCAATAATGCTTGCTGCATCTCCCCTCCTTCCTCTGGACTCTGCATCTCCCCTCCTTCCTCTGGACTCTGCATCTCCCCTCCTTCCTCTGAACTCTGCATCTCCCCTTCTTCCGCTGAACTCTGCATCTGCGCAATTTTCGTCTCTTCGTCTGGCTCGTTTGCCTCCGTATGCTCGGAGTGTGTTGTGGGTTCTTTTGGGGCGGTGGGTTGCGAAACGGGAGATTCCTGCGGGTCGTCGTACGAAGTGTGAAACTCGCGCTGGTCGTTTTCCGTGTTTTCCGTGTTTTCCGTGTTTTCCGTGTTTTCCGTGTTTTCCGTGTTTTCCGTGTTTTCCGTGTTTTCCGTGTTTTCCGTGTTTTCCGTGTTTTCCGTGTTTTCCGTGTTTTCCGTGTTTTCCCCGTGTTTTCCGTGTTTTCCGTGTTTTCCGTGTTTTCCGTGGGCTCTTTTGAGGCGGGATGGATGGGGGCGGAGTGGTTGAGTTGGCGGAGTTGGGCGTCGACTTCTTCGACGGCGCGGGCGAGAAGTTCTTCTTGTGTTTTTTGGGATGGTGGGTTTTTGGGGGGTGATTTTTTCTTTCGAGAAGCAGCCATGAGGTGATCCTTTTGGGCGAGAGGCGAAGGTGTCGAGGGGGTGGGTTAGAAGGACATCTTGCGAAACAGGAAGCTGGGGATTTGGCGGATGATCCACATGATCGGTCGCCAGATGCCGGGGACGTAGACGATGTTTCGGCGAGCGTGGATGGATTTGGCGATGCGCATGGCGGCTTGGTGAGGTTCGAGGATAAAGGGTTGGTTTTTGAGGTGAGCGGTCATGGGAGTACGGACGGGGCCGGGTTTAACGGTGAGGACGTGGACATCGTGAGGGGCGAGTCGATTGCGGAGGGATTCGAGGTAGGTGTCAAGAGCGGCCTTGGAAGCGGCGTATACGGTGTTTCCGCGTCGTCCACGATCACCTGCGACCGAGCCGATACCGACGATGGTTCCGCGTTTGGTTTGGGAAAAGCGTTTGGCGGCTTCGTTGAGCCAAGCGATGGCTCCAAGGAGATTGATCTCGATGATCGATTGATCTTTGGTGAAGTCGAATTCATCGGGTGCGAGGGTGGGCATGATACCAGCGGCGTAGACGACGAGTTCAAGGCCGGGGGCTTGTTGGGAGATTTGTTGGAAGAGAGCGGGGATCTCGGCGTAGTGGGTGGTGTCGTGTGGGAAAGGAAAAGCGATGGGATCGGTGTGGCCTTGGTTGATCTCGGCAGCGAGTTTGCGCAACAGCTCGATGCGACGGGCGACGAGAGCGACGGCGTAGCCTTCTTTGGCGAGGTGACGGGCCAAGGCTTCTCCGATCCCTGAGGAAGCTCCGACAATCAACGCGACGGGGCGAGCAGCGCGCAACAGTGTTCCACTTGTCATCCGAATCTCCGATACGTAGGGGTTGATCAGGGTGATCCTTTGATCAAAAGGCATTGCTTTAACACAAACCGCACAAACAAGGGAGGGGCTTTTTCTTTGCTTGCTACGCAAGTCTTTTCATCTTGACGGCGGTGGTTGATTTTTCTATCATCGCCAGACACGCACCAAGAGTTGAAGCGTTTCGGATATTTGTTGATACGAGGGGTCTTCCCAAAACAAAGGAGGGTACGATGTTGCTTCGTTGGTTGGGTGGTTTGGTGATCGTGATCGGGTTGCTTTTGGGGGGTGGAAGGGTTGCGCACGCGCAAGAGGATTGCGGGATCACGGGGTACACACAACAGGCTTGCCATGCGGAGTTTGTGCCGACGCGTCAGATGTTGGGTGGGGGAGTGCAGCAGTTGGTGTATCGCTCGAATGATGGGGCGATGGCGATTTATCGGGCGATTCCGCACAGTATGGTGGCCAATTATGCCGATCCGTTCAAGACATTGATCGATCAGGCGCGGGATACGTTTATGAAAGATTGGCAATCCACGCCGAGAGAGATGTGGGTGAAAACAGTCGAGGGGATCGACTCTTTTGTGATGGCGTTCCCGGGGCAGCGTTTTGTTGCGGTGACACCTGTTCGTGCGGGATTTTTGATCGGGGCCTTTCAGATCCCGAGCCAAACAAGCCCGCTGTTTGTGTACCTCAAGCAAGAAAGACTGGCTCCGCGTGCGAATCCCCCGCAAATCAGCCATATCAGGCCGCGTTATCCGATGCAAGCCTCAGGTGGTTCTCAAGATTCGGGGAGTACGCAAGTCCCGGAAACGGGGGCTTTGTGGCGTTGCGATTCACAAGGGACGTACAAGATCTGCGAGAGAAGCAGCGGCTCGGCATGGGAGCGGAATTGTCGGAGTCGGACTTCGTCGGCTGTGGGTTTTGGGGCGTCTCGTTTGATGGCGCAGACCAAGGCGAATGGCAGTTGTTCGCATCACATGACGAAGATGATCTTAATTTCGAATATCGGTGGTGGGGGCTATCGGGTGTCGGGGTGCCGTGCGATCTCTTGTCGGCGCGTGCGCTAAGGTCGGTGTGGGGGGGTTAGCGGATGCGGGTATCTTCGACGACGCGGCCATCGACGAGGCGGATCAAGCGGTCTGCGCGTTCGGCAAAGTAAGTGTCGTGAGTGACCATAAGGAAGGCTTTTTGGGTGGTGAGGTTTAATTCGCGCATCAAGTTGAAGACGATCTCACCGCTCTTGCTGTCAAGGTTTCCCGTCGGTTCGTCGGCGAGAACCAAGACAGGATCGTTGGCGAGAGCGCGCAAGATCGCGACGCGCTGTTGTTGCCCGCCCGAAAGCTGGCTTGGTCGGTGAGAGATGCGTTCTTTGAGGCCGATCAATCCGAGTAGTTCGGTCATGCGGTGTCGGTTGGCCTCTTCAAAAGAGCGGCCACGCAAACGGCAGGGGATCAGGACGTTTTCGAGGACGTTGTATTCGGGGAGGAGGTAGTGAAATTGGAAGATAAAGCCGAGAAAGTCGCGGCGCATGATGGCGCGTTCATCTTCGGAGAGCGAGGCGGCATCTTTGCCACCCAAGAACACTTCGCCCGAAGTGGGGGTATCCAAGAGGCCCATGAGGTTGAGCAGGGTGGTTTTGCCAGAGCCCGAAGCACCGACGATAGCGACGAATTCACCCGGCATGACGCGCAGATTGATATCAAAAAGAACTTGGGTGGTGACTTCGCCAAAAAAGCTCTTGTTGATGCCGCGCAGTTCGAGGACAGGCTGGTTGGGATCGAGGCGGTTGCTGGTTTCTTGCCAGAGGGTGGCGAGCTTTTTTTTGACGGCTTCCATGCTCTGATCGCCGTTTGAGACAAAGGGGCTTAAAGAAGCCTTGGCATCGGGGGATTCGATCGGTTTGCGTGTCCAAAATTGTGGTTTATGGAAAGCCAGTGCATCGGCTTGGATCTCTGGGGTGGAGGGCGGAGTGGCGTCTTTGGGATCGGGGATCTCGACCTGTTCGAGGAGATCTTCGAGTGAGTCGGCGAGAACGGGGGCAGAAGATGGTGTTGCGGATGAATCGGAGTTCGATCGATTGTTTTTGTCGGATGGTCGGGAGTTTTTGGATGGTTTGGATTTGATCTTGCTCATGGTTTTAGGCTCCTCGGATCACTTCGATGGGGTTGACACGCGAGGCTCGCCAAGCGGGGTACAAGGCCGCAAGGAGTCCCACCACCATCGCGATCAAGAAAGCGGTGAGGATGACGCTGGGTTTGACTTCGACAGAAAAGACACTGACCAAGCGCCCCAAGGTATCGCGGCGTTTAAAGGAAGTGAGGTAGTTTGCGAGGCCCATGCCGACGGCAGTTCCCATACAAGCGCCCAAGAAAGAGATGATCACGCCTTGAAGAGTGAAGACGCCGATGATCTGGGCGCGGGTGGCTCCCATGGCTTTGAGGATGCCGAGTTCGCGCATCTTGCTGACAACAGACATGATCAAGATGCTGGCGATCCCCAGTCCTGCGGCGATGGTGGTCAATAGCAGGATGATGTTGGTGGTGACGTTTTGCGACTGCATGGCGGTTAAGAAGTTTTCGTTGTCTTCCATCCAAGAACGTACCTCGAAAGGCACACGCTGTCGCAGACGGACGGCCAGTCGTTTGGCATGGTAGATCTCGCCGATCTTGATGTAAAAGGCGGATATCGCGGTGGATAGGCCAAATAGCGATTGTGCATCGCGCAGCGGGATGTAGGCGGAGCTACGGTCGCGCATACGTGCGCCTGTGGCAAAGACCCCCGCTACGGTGAATGTGACGCTTTCGGAGTTGGCGTTGACAAGGCGGACTTTGTCGCCGATCTGTACGGAGAGATCATCCGCGACACCGATCCCGATCACGATCTGCCCTGTGTTGAGGCCAAAGAATTTCCCGCCGATCAGCTTGTCTTGGATCTGGATCACTTTGTCGTACTCTTCGGGGACAACGCCTGTGATGCTTACGGCGGTAGGAAGGGCACCACGAAACAAAATGGCCTGTTCAGAAACAACGGGAACAACCGCCCGAACCAACGGATCAAAGGAAGCAAAGCGTTGCTCCCATGTGTTCCAGTTTTCGAGTTTGCGGATCTGATTGGACATCCTGAAGCTTTTGCCGATGTAGAGGGTGGGTTCGCCCTTTTTTTGGAGGGCGGGGATCTGCCAAGCGGCTTGGGGGATGCGCTCTTCGGGCAGGATCGTGATGTGTGGCATGGACTCCGTGATGGTGGTGGTAATCCGCGATTGGATCCCTTCCATCATCGTACTCAAGCCGATGATCAGGGTTACGCTGATCATGACGATCCCCATCGTCAGTAAAGTTTGACCGATATTATGGCGCAGGCTGCGCAGCGCCATCGACCAAGCAAATCGATTCATCGAAGCCCTCTCTTTTGTGCAAAGACATCGGTAGTTTCGGCGATATGGAGATAGGCTCGATTACCACATCCCACGTCCACCTCCTGCTTTGCCTGCTTTGGAGGCTTTTCGGTGATCCGTTTCTCCAGCGTTTTTGATGATCGAAAGCCGTAGGGGTTCGCCTTCGGCGATCTGTTGGGCGTCGAGCAGGACAGGGATCTTGTCTGAAAAGTTCTCGATCACGATCCAGTCGGGGTTTTGCCCGCGCAACTGGACACTCAAAAGCCGCGCTCTTCGGCGATCAACGGTCATGACGTAGGGCTTGTTTTCGCGCATGATCAGGGCTTGGATCGGTAGGCTCAGCGATCCCGGCCAGAGCTTGGTTTGGATGCTGACGTCGACGGTGAGGTCGATGCGTGCGAAGTCGGGTGGTTTGACCAGCTTTAAGCGCAAGCCGATCACACCGCGTTTGGCGTCGACTTGGGGGCTAATGTGTTCAAGCTCGACCTGAAAGGGTTGTTGCTTGTAAGCGGGGGAGATGGCGATGGCGCGTTGTCCGGGTTGAAGCTGGGCAAGAGTGTTTTCGTCAGCTTCGGCAAAGATCTCTAAGCTCGATGGATCGGAGATCATAAACAAGGGGGTGCCGATCGCGACTTGCTGTCCGAGGTTGACGAGGCGGCTGACGACTACGCCGTCGTATGGGGCGTAGATGATCATCTTGCGGGCTTGTTCTTGGAGCAGCTTGAGGGCGGATTCGGCTTCGGCCACGCGGGCGCGGGCGACTTGGACATCTTCGGGGCGGGGGATCTCGTGGAGTTGTTCGAGGCGGGCTTGGGCGGAAAGCACCATCGCTTCGGCTTGTTCTTTGGCAAAGGTCGCTTGATCGCGTTCGGCGGTGGAGATCGAGTTGCTTTTGAACAGCTTGAGGGCTCGTGCAAGGTCGATCTTGGATTGGCGCAAACGGCTCTTGGCTTGGAGGATATCGGCTTGGGCTTGGTGGATCTGCGAAGGGAGGGCCTTGCGCTGTGTTTGTAGCAAGACTTGGCGGGCGGTCAGCAGGGCGTTTCGGGCTTGGCTCAAACGATACGGCAGATCCGATTGGTGCAATGTGACCATCTTTTGGCCGCGTTTGACGGTGTCACCTTCTTCAACCCAGAGCTTTCCGACTTGGGCGATGGATTCGGCGCTGAGCACGCTCTGGTTTCGAGCGCGCATCTTGCCTGTTGCCACGACAATTGACACCACATCTCGGACTTTTGCGTGGGTCGCAGGCCATCGTTGAGGCGGTCGCAAGGCCCAGTACAACACAGCGACCACAACAGCCGCGATCCATCCATAACGTCGTATAATTCCATTCTTTCTTTCTGACATGCTTCGTTCTCTTTTGTGGTTGTGCCGTGAGCGGGCTTCGTTTTGCGGAGGGTTTGACCTTCCCAACGACGATTTCTGCGGCACAAACTACTGGACATCGCTTTGGGATACAAGACACCTGTCAAGGAATGTAGTGTTGTTGTTTGTGCAACAGTGAGGATCAAGGAGAGGCGGGAGTTTGTGTGGAGAGGATCTGTACGGCGCGTTGGAGTTGTGGGTCGCGGTTGTGGCGCTCGTCGTTGGGGGTGAGAGGGACTAGGACATCAGGGACAGCGGGTCCGTTTTCCATATTTTGGAGGGTGGGGAGCGCCCACCATCCGCGCAGCGGGACGCCAAAGAGCGAGCCATCGCTGAGACGGACGCGGCGGGTGGAGATCACGCCGCCGTAGGTGGGCATACCGACCAAGGTTCCGAGTTTGAGGTTTTTGAAGGCATGCGAAAAGATCTCGGCGTTGGAGATGCTGCGTTCGTTGCACAACAGGATCACAGGCTTGGACCAGTAGTAAAAAGGCCGACGGAAGGCGGGATAGCCTTTGCCCGAGCCGCGCCATTGGGTGATCGCGTGTGGTTTGGGTCGGAACATCGTGAGGATGCGATCGGTGGTCCATCCCCCGCCGTTGTTGCGAACGTCCAAGACAAGGGCGTCTTTGCCGTAGGCATGGGCAAAAAGATCGCGTTCAAATTGATCGAGGCTTGGTAGGCCCATCGAGCGGATGTGGGCGTAGGCAAAGCGGCCTTTGCTCCATCGTGTGACGCGGCGGCGATTGCGTTCGACCCATGCTTCATAGCGCTGCGTGATCGCTTGGTGAAACGTGCCGCCGATGAAGGATACGTCGCGTTGTTTGCCGTCTTTTCCTTGCAATGTGAGCAATATCGGGCGATTGGCGCGCCATCGGAGCAGGCGATAGACGTTTTCGCTGCTGTGAAGGGGATTTCCGTCGATCGCCAACAAGATGTCGCCTTTGTGAAGTCGTTGACGGTGGTGTGTGGCGGGTCCTTTGGGTCGGATGCGAGCGATCTTGAGTCCTTGTCCTTGGTGGTTGGGGTCGAAAGATACGCCAAGATCGGCGAGCGGCGTTTGTGGGGCTTGAGAGCGCGGAGACAACACGCCCAGATGGCTCGCAGCGAGTTCTCCGAGCATCATCAAGAGGATGTCATCGATCCCTTCGGAGGTGACGGCGTCGGGGAGCAGTTTTTTGTAGCGTTCGTAGGTTTTTCGCCAGTCGATGCCGTGAAATCGGGGATCATAGAACCAGCGATCGAGCCAAGCCCACGCTTCTTTGAGTTTTTGGGCATGAAGGGCCGCAAGGTTCCAGCGGCGTTCGATCTGGAAACGCACAGGTTGGGCTTTTTTCTTTTTGCGATCCAGCGCAAAGAGTTGTCCTTTGGGGGCCAAAAAATAGAGCGTATGGTCTTTGCCCCACGCCATCGCATACGCAGGGCCTTGATGGATCTGGACAAGCTTTTTGCCGAAGAGATCGACGGTGTAGATGCCCTTGGAGCGGCCTTTTGCGGCGAGATAGAAAGTGTCGCCTGTGGGGGAGGCCAAGATCTGATCGGGGCCTTCGGGGCCGGGGAGATCATTGACGGCGCGCAGACGAAAAGGCAGCCGCTTGAAGTGGAGTTGGATACGCGGTAAGCGTCCTTCTTTCGGGGGGATGGGGCGAGAGGGAGGGCGGGCGGTTTTGGTTTGTATGGTGGGTGTGGCAGTATTGGTTTGTATGGTGGGTGTGGCAGTATTGGTTTTGGCGGAGGATGGGGAAGTATTGGTTTGTATGGTGGGTGTGGCAGTATTGGTTTTGGCGGTGGGTGTGGCAGTATTGGTTTTGGCGGAGGATGGGGAAGTATTGGTTTTGGCGGAGGATGGGGAAGTATTGGTTTGTATGGTGGGTGTGGCAGTATTGGTTTTGGCGGAGGATGGGGAAGTATTGGTTTTGGCGGTGGGTGTGGCGGTTTTGGTTTGGGCGGAGGGGTGCGAAGAGGGTTTTGGGTGCCAAGCGTGGAAAGTTGTGGAGGCTTTGAGATAAGCCGTTTGGGCTTGGAGTTGTTTTTTGTGTTGTTTTTTCCAGCGTTTGAGGGCGCGTTTGAGGGAGGGGTTGTCGCGTTCGTGGTCGTTGCGGTTGGGGAAAGCGTAGTGGATCTTGAAGCGATCATCGATGCCACGCGAGAGCCACGCCAAGACGCGACCGTTGTCGGACCAGACGGGAGAAAGGTCGATATCGGGGTGACGACTGAGATTGAGTGCAGGGCGCGATCCATCGGCCTTGATCAAAAAGACGTCGGTGTTGGACTCGTCGTCATCGCGCAGAAAGAGCAGCCACTTGCCGTCAGGAGACCAGAGGAATTCTTGGAGATTCCAGCCTTTGACGAGGGTGCTTTCTTGTCCGTCAAGGGTGCGCAAGACGAGATCGCCTTGACCGCGCAAGAAGGCGATCTGTTGGCCTGTGGGAGACCAACGGGGGGATTGTTCGTCGACTTGGGTTTGGAGCGGGTTGAGGCGTCGGAAGGGGATCTGGGCGGGGTGGCAAGCAAAGAACAGCCGAGGTTGGCCTTTTTGGTCTTTGCAAGTCGAAGCGACGAAGATCGCCTTGTATCCGTCACGATCGGAGGTGAACGCCAGCAAGCGGCCATCGGGAGACCAAGCGAGGTGTTGTTCGTGAGCAGGAGAGGTGGCGAGTGGACGAGCGATCTTGTCGGGATCTTCGGGTTGGATGATGTAGATATCGCCGCGTGCGACGAGTGCGATCTCTTTTCCGTTCGGAGAGACGGCGTATTCGGAGAGGGGTCCAGAGAGTAGTTCGCGGCGTTCTTGTGTGTGTCCGTGATCGCCGTCTGCAAGGAAGTGGATGGGCAGCAGCGTTTTTTTCGCGGTGTCGTAGCGCAACAAGCGATCCCAGTAGGCGAGGACGACGTGCTGTTTGTTGTAGGCTGCATGGACGCTGCGAAGTCCCGTTTGGGTGAAACGTGTCCATTGAGTTTGCTGTTTTGTGCGCAGATCCATGACCCACAGGTCCATGATATCGCGGGTTTCTTTGCGAAAGACGATGCGGTGTTGATCCAACCAACTGGGCGAGTCACTGGTTTGGCCGAAGGTGAGGCGTTGGAATTGCTTTGTGGAAAAAGTGTACATCCAAAGGTGCCGATGGTAAGGCATCTTGTAGCGAGCGCGCCACCATCGCGGATCGCCTGAGACAAACAGTAGGCGTTTTCCATCGGGAGAGATCGCGGCATCGACGGCGTTGACGGAAAGCAGGGGCTTGGGCGTGCCGCCTGCAAGGGGGACTTGGTGCAAGGAAAACTTGCTGTAATAGGCCCAGTCGCGTTGAGAGCGAAACAAGACGGAGCGCCCGTCGGCACTCCAACCGACGGGGAGATCATCGGCATCGTGGAAGGTGAGTTGGCGGGGTTCTCCGCCTGTTGAGGGGACAACAAAGACATCGTAAGAGCCGGAACGACGGGAGGCAAAAGCGATCCAGCGTTCATCGGGCGACCAGATCGGGTGGCGATCTTCGGCGGGGTGGGCGGTCAAGCGGCGGGCGGTTCCACCTTGCGAAGAAGCCACCCAGAGATCGCCACGCCAACCGAAGGCGATCTGTGTACCAGAAGGCGAGAGACTGGGGTGGTGTACGACACGGACGGGCGTTCCAGCCCATCCTTCCTGAAGGGACAGCATGAACACCAGCCATGCTGTACCGAACCATCGCCATGTTTGCATTGTTGACCTCACGAGGTTTGTGTGTGGTAGTGCGTCCCTTTTTGGGGCGCGCCATCCTACGCGATGATGTGGCTGTTCGCAATCATGGCGCAGCGTGTTGGAGGCCCGTGCAGCTTTTGGCGGGCATGGGGTGGCGGATGGAGGCGGGGGGAAAGAATCTTTTGGGTGGGCTTGCATCGAAGTCTTTGGTTCGTTAGGTTTGTGCGTTTCTTGGGTGAGCCTTTGTTTCTCCGTCTAGCCTTGTTGCCGATCGGGCCGCAGGGAGGGATGCTGCGTAAAGCGCGGCACGGTGGATCTCGAACGTCCCAAGCGCCTGTTTGTGCGGTAGGATGGGGAGATGAGAGACGTGTCGGGAGGGCGGGGGAGATGGTGTGGTGTGTCTTTGCGTGTAGGAGGTTTTGGGGATGAACCCTTATGTACATTATTCTGCGATGGAACTGGCACGGATGATCCGTGTGGGCGAGGTGACGTCGCGTGATGTGGTGGAGGCGCATATCGCGCACATCCAAAAGGTCAATCCGATCTTGAATGCGGTGGTGAAAGAGCGATTTGAGGCTGCGCGTAGCGAAGCAAAGGCAGCGGATCGACAGCGTCAAGAGAGCGATCCTGCGGGCTTGCCGCCGTTGCATGGCGTTCCATGCACGATCAAAGAGAGCTTCCAGTTGCGTGGGATGCCGCAAACCAGCGGGCATCATACGCGGCGAGAATGTTATCCCGAAGAGGACGCGATCACGGTGAAGCGCTTGCGTCAAGCAGGGGCGATCCCGCTTGGTGTGACGAATGTTCCAGAGCTTTGTATGTGGATGGAGACCCACAACCAGATCTACGGGCGAACGAACAATCCCTATGATCCGACGCGGATCGTGGGAGGGAGTTCGGGTGGCGAGGGGGCGATCGTGGGAGCGGGAGCTTCGCCTTTTGGTTTGGGATCGGATGTGGGCGGATCGATACGTGGGCCGGCCTTTTTCAACGGTGTGTGGGGCCACAAAGGAACGGGTGGTTTGGTGCCGTCCTCGGGCCAATATCCGAGAGCAGAGGGGCGTGCAGGGCGTTTTCTTTCGACGGGGCCGTTGTGTCGGCGAGCGGAAGATCTGATGCCCTTGTTGCGGATCATGGCGGGTCCAGACGGCGAAGACGAAAGCTGCGAGCCGATGGAGCTTGGCGATCCTGCGGCGGTGGATCTGCGCGGACTGCGGGTCTTGGATGTGCGTGGCGATGGCTGGCTCAAGGTGCATCCTGATCTTTTGGAGGCACAGGCGCGGGTGGCGCGTCATCTTGGGGAGCGTGGAGCGACGGTGATCCCCGCTTCGTTTGAAAAGCTCCGTCAATCGGTGCAGATCTGGTCGTCGATGTTGGGCGGATTTCAAGAACCCGCTTTGTTTCGCAAGCTGATGGGATTTTCACGCAAGCGCGATATCCTCCGAGAGTTGGCCATGTTGGGGATTCGGCGCTCTCCGCATACGCTGCCTGCGTTGTTGCTGAGTTTGTTGGACGAGTTGAGTCACGCCTTTCCGAAGGCTACACAAAAAGCCATCCAAGCGGGCTTATCGCTTCGTGAAGAGTTGCTTTCGGCGATGCAACCGATGGGGGTGATGTTGTATCCAACATACGTGCGCCCTGCACCCCGTCACCGCGTTCCGCTGACGTTGCCGATCCATTGGTCCTACACAGCGATCATCAACGTCCTTGAATTACCCGCCACACAAGTTCCTTTGGGATTGAATCAAGCGGGCCTTCCTTTGGGGCTCCAAGTGGTCGGGATGCCGCGTCAAGATCACGTGACGATCGCCGTTGCGTTGGAGTTGGAGCGCGCCTTTGGCGGTTGGGTGTTTCCCGAATGGCAGCGTCGCCTGTTTGCCTGAACAAGCTGCGTACTGCGACAAGTCTCGGAGGAAAAGTGGATGTAAGGTTTAGAGGAAAAGTGGATTTTCGCGGCACGATGGTGTTGTGGGGTGCCACCCCACGCCCCGCCATAGGTCGCGGCCCCCTTGACCCCGTGTAGGCGAAGAGATCGATGGTTTTCCACCGGATGGCTCTGTCGCTCGCAACGGCTGCGAACACGGGTTTTTTTGTCCATACGTCACACCTAAAAGGTAGGATGTGCGCGGTAGAAGCAGGAAGAGAGAAAACCGATGGCGAACGTTTCGTCGGCTCCACAGGAAAAGCCACCCTTGCCCCACGCAGCCGAAAAGGCCGATCCCAAGGGCCGTCCAGAACATTTAAAGGATACGCTGAAGCGACTTTTGAGTTTAGCGCGTCCCGAGAGCAAGACGTTGTTGATCGGGACGTTGTTTTTGCTGCTTGGGACGTTGATGGGTTTGGCTTATCCCCAAGCCATCCGCGTGATCATCGACACGGCATTGCATCCCGAAAAAGGGCAGGCTCGGATGATCGATCTGGCGGCGTTGGCGATGACAGCGATCTTTTTGGTGCAGGGGATCGCGGTAGCCTTTCGGTCGTACCTGTTTACGGTGGCGGGAGAGCGCATCGTCACGCGGCTTCGTCAGGATCTGTATCTGCGGATTATTCGACAAGAGATCGGGTTTTTTGATCAGCGCCGAACAGGGGAGTTGATCAACCGCCTCGCCTCGGATACGACGGTGCTCCAGAATACCGTGAGTGTGAATATCTCGATGGCGCTGCGTTTTTTGGCCTCTGCGCTGGGGGCTGTGGCGTTGTTGTTGTACACTTCGCCGATCTTGACAGGGCTGATGCTGTTGGTGGTTCCGCCTGTGGCGTTGGGAGCGGTGTTTTTTGGTCGGACGATTCGAAAACTTTCGCGGGAGGCGCAAGATGCGCTTGCCAAAGCCAGCGAGGTCGCGGAAGAGACGATCGGTGGGATTCGGACAGTGCGGGTGTATTCGCACGAACCCCAAGAGTTCAAGCGCTATAGCGCGTCGGTGGAAGAATCGTTTTCGATTGCGCGCCAACGTGCGCGTGCGACGGCGATCTTTAGTGGTGCGGCCTCGTTTGCGGCGTACGGTGCGATCGCGGTGGTGCTTTGGTACGGTGGTCGCTTGGTGATCGCCAAGCAGATGGGTGTGGGAGATCTGACGTCGTTTGTGTTGTACACGTTGTTGTTGGCGGTGTCGTTGGGGGCGTTGGGGGGATTGTGGGCCGACTTTATGCGTGCGGCGGGGGCGGGGGATCGGGTCTTTGCGTTGATGGATCGGATCCCTGAGATCCCGATGGACGAAGGCAAGGTACTCGACGAAGTACGCGCAGAGATGCGTTTTTCGGAGGTGCGTTTTGCGTATCCATCGCGTCCGGATGTGGAGGTGTTGAAAGGGATCGACTTGACTTTGCCGCGAGGTCAGATTATCGCGCTTGTCGGCCCTTCGGGAGGAGGAAAGTCGACCGTCGCGAGCCTGATGACGCGATTGTATGATCCGCTCCAAGGTCGGGTGCTGTTGGATGGATGTGATCTGCGTGAACTAAACGCCTCGTGGTTGCGCTCGCAGATCGGGGTGGTGGAACAAGAGCCGATGTTGTTTTCTACCACGATTGCCGACAACATCCGCTATGGCGATCCCGATGCCACCGACGAAGAGGTCGAAGCTGCGGCCAAAGCCGCCAACGCTCACGATTTTATTCTACGCTTTCCGGAAGGGTATCGAACAGAAGTCGGAGAGCGTGGCGTGCAGTTGTCGGGTGGACAAAAGCAGCGTGTGGCGATTGCACGGGCAGTACTGAAAGATCCGCGTTTGTTGATCCTTGACGAAGCCACCAGCGCCCTTGATACAGAGAGCGAAGCTCTTGTCAAAGAAGCCCTTGAGCGCTTGATGAAGGATCGCACGACGTTGGTGATCGCGCATCGGCTTTCAACGGTCAAAGATGCCCATCGCGTCGTCGTGATCGCAGATGGGCAGATCGTCCAACAAGGCACCCACCAAGAACTGCTCGAACAAGAAGGCATCTATCTGCGTTTGGTGCAAAAACAATTTGCCGGTGAAGACCGTCCCCCCACGGCGCTCCGCAAAGCCTCTGCGGATGCCTCGGAGCAAACCTGATCTGACGGCCCATCGCCTTTTTAATCACTCGCTCGTTCTCCCAAGACGGCTCTTTCTCCGAAGGAATCTGTGTTATGAAGCAAGCTAAACAAGAACACGTCCGAAACATCGGGATCATCGCGCATGTCGACGCTGGAAAAACCACGACAACCGAGCGATTTTTGTATTACACAGGAAAGACCCATCGCCTCGGTACGGTGGACGAGGGCAACACCACAACGGACTGGATGGATCAAGAGCAAGAACGCGGTATTACGATTACTGCAGCCGTCGCGGACTGCCCTTGGCGTTATGGCGACACCGAGTACGATATCCATCTGATCGATACACCGGGGCACGTGGACTTTACCATCGAAGTCGAACGGTCGTTGCGGGTCTTGGACGGGGCGATAGTGGTGCTCGATGCGGTCGAAGGTGTGGAACCTCAGACCGAAACGGTATGGCGTCAAGCAGAACGTTACAAAGTCCCGCGTCTGGTGTTTATTAACAAGATGGATCGGATGGGTGCGGACTTTGAGGCTGCGGTGGCGACCGTTGGAAAGCAGTTGGAGGCGCGTGCTGTACCGATCCAGATCCCGTGGGGATGTGAAAACGAATTTGTCGGATGTATCGACTTGATCCGCCAGATCGGACTGTATTGGACAGGCGAAGAGCTTGGGGCCAAGTTCGAGGAACGCCCCATCCCTGCCGAGCTACAAGGTGCAGCCGTCGCAGGTCGAGAGGCTCTTTTGGGCGCACTCTCCGACAACGACGACGAGTTGGCCGAGCTTTATTTGATGGAAGCGCCGATCTCCAACGAGCAGATCTACGCGGCTCTTCGCAAGCAGACCATCGCCAATGTGATCAAGCCCGTCCTTTGTGGGAGTTCCTTGCGCAACAAAGGCGTACAGCCGCTTTTGGATGCGGTGGCTTTGTACTTGCCATCGCCGTTGGACATCCCACCCGTCGAAGGGATCAACCCCAACACAGGCGAGACCGAGCAGCGGATCAGCCGTGTCAAAGAACCGACCTGTGCGATCGTTTTTAAGGTGATGATGGATGAAGGCCGTCGCCTGACGTATTTTCGCGTCTATTCGGGGGCGATTAAAGAAGGTGACAACATCTGGAACGCAACACGTGGCGACTTTGATCGTGCAGCGCGGCTGTACATGATGCTCGGTGGAAAAAAGATCGCGGTGGACGCGATCAAATCGGGGTTTATCGGTGCTGCGCGTGGGATGCGCATCAGCATGACGGGAGATACGCTTTGCGACAAAGAGCGTCCGATCTTGCTCGAACAGATATCGAGCATGGAACCCGTGATCAAGATCGCCCTTGAGACCGAGTCGAGCAAAGATCGCGATCAATTGGTCGACTCTTTGAAAAAGCTTGCCGAAGAAGATCCCACATTCCGTTTTGAAGAAGACAGCGGCACAGGCCAGATGTTGATCGCGGGGATGGGCGAGCTTCATCTTGATGTCTTGACCACCCGTCTGAAACGCGAGTTCAAGCTCGAAGGGCTGCGTGTGGGCCACCCGCAAGTCGTCTGCCGTGAAACGGTCACCCGCGAAGTGATCGTCGCAGAGATCTTTCAGCGTGTTCTTGAGGATGTGAAGCTGTTTGCGGGGGTTCGCTTGCGCATTCGTCCGATGCCAAGGGGCGAAGGCAATCAATACGTCTACGGTCTGCCTGCCGAACGTGAGATATCCCAAACTTGGAAGGATGCTCTTGCGGAGGGCGTGAACTATGCTCTCGAAGGCGGTGGGCCAAACGGATATCCGTTGGTGGATACGCAAGTGACGTTGTTGGATATCACGGCCTCGGAAAACCCCGCAGAATCGACCCCGAGTGCTTGGAAAGCTGCTATCGCACAAGCCATGCAAGAAGCGATGAAGCTCGCTGCACCGATGACGCTTGAACCCCTGATGATGGCCGAGATCGTGATCCCCAACGAAACGACAGGCGATATCATCGGCGATATCAACGCCAAACGCGCCATGATCCAAGCCATCGATCAACGCGGTGACAAGTCCGTGATCCGCGCCCGTGTCGCCTTGCGTGATATGTTCGGATACAGCACAGCTTTACGCTCCATGACCCAAGGCCGAGGCATCTTTACGATGCAGTTTGATTCTTTTGGCAACTCGAACGAATAATACGAAATCCGCCCGTTGTGTGATCGTCAAGAGGTAGGGGCAGCCCCCTGTGGCTGCCCAAGAACAGGGCGTCTGTGTACTCTCCTTTGCGTACACATCACTTGGGTATCGTACAAAGGCAGTCGGATCGACCACCATCTATCGCAACAGGGTGCCACCATGAGCAAAGATGACGCAAAACTCGAAGCATGGGAGATATTGGAAGAAACAGAACGCCAAGACCACAAGATCTTTCAGATCTACAAGCGCAAGGCCGCTCACCCTGATCTCCCCCAGCCGCATGACTTTGTGATCGTCGCTTGCCCCGATTGGGTGAATCTGATCGCTCTCACTCCCACGCAAGAGGCCATCTTGGTTCGCCAATATCGTCACGGAACTGCCAAGATCTCTCTTGAGATCCCGGGTGGGATGGTCGATCCCGGCGAGGAGCCCTTCGCAACGGCTGTGCGTGAGATGCGCGAAGAAACAGGATACACCTGCAAACAATGGTATCTGCTCGGTGTGGTTGAACCCAACCCTGCTTTCCAAACCAACCGATGTTGGACTTTTCTGGGCCTTGATGCTTGTTTGACGCATCCGCAAGCCCTCGATGGTAGCGAGATGATCGACGTTGAAGTCGCGCCCTTGACGACCCTTCCCCTGCGGATCGCCTCAGGCGAGATCACGCATTCTCTGGTGATCGCGGCCTTTTTTCACTACATCGAACGTTTCGGGGGATGGTTCCCCCCTTCGCCCCAAGCGCTTGCCGCTCTTTCTGCACTCTGAGCAGAAGCGATCAAGGCGAGTTATCGAGGTGATCGGTGAGGGCAAGGGAGCGGCGTTTGTCAGCGTGACGGAGGCCATCGAAGCGATCAAGGCGAGTTATCGAGGTGATCGGTGAGGGGGCTGTGGTGGGTGAAGAGGGATGGTGAAGAGGGATGGTGAAGAGGGATGGTGAAGAGGGGTGGTGAAGAAAGCGGACTATTCTTCGGAAGAAGGGCTGTGTTTGTGGGAGAGGACATCGATGGCGAGGGGCATTTGGTCCCAACCGTTGGGTTTGTGTCGGTGGACTTGGCTGATCGCGTGGCGGAAGACAAAGAGTTCGATCTCTTCGTCGCAAGGGGTATCTTCGCAGTGGAGGAGCAGGCCGATCTGATAAGGATCGGACCAAGAGATGGTGCCACTGATCCAAGAGCCATCGGCAAGGCAGAGATAGACCGAGCCTTGGTCGGCTCGATCCCACGTTTGGTCTTCAAAGGTGGGCCGTTCGTTGGGATCGAAGGAAGGCAACTGGCGTGTTGCGTAGAGTTCTTCGTCGATGCGAGCGTTAGAGAGGACGGTATCGCGCCACGGTAGGGGGGCGAGGGCTTGCATCTCCAACTTGTGAACGCGGCGCTTTTTGCGAGATTTTCCGCGCACAATGCAATGGAAGACGTGGACTTCCATCATGCGGCCTTGGATGCGTGGGTCATTGACGCCCCAGATCCAAACGAGGTCTTTCGATTGCGTCCAGCTATCGAGGATCTGCGAACCCGGGTAATCGCGGGTGACATCCATGCGGCCTTCGAGGTAGGCTTTGCGCTTTCTGGATTGCTCGCGGCGTTTGCCTTGTTGGGCTTCGCGCAACTGCTTGAGCGTCCAGCTTTCTTGGTTGAGGCGGTCGGCGGTATTGATATCGATATGCGGATAACGCTCTTGAAGCTTGAGCCACACTTGATAGCGTTGGCGGCGGTTTTCGTAGGCTTCGGCGCTTTCGTTGGGGCGAGGACGAGGGGGTTTGGGCGCATCTTCGGGCGATTTGGCTTTTTTGGCTTTTTTGCTTTTGCTGCCATCTTCATCATCGCGCTCGCGTTCGCGTTCGCGTTCCCGCTTGCCCCAACGCTCCTCTTGGCGGGGCCGCTCGGGTTCGCTAAAAGCCCGTTTTTTGGGGGGCGGCGGCGTGCGTTTGCCGACGCGGTAATTGCGATTGCCGTCGACGTCGTCTTCGTCTTGGACTTGTTCTGGCTCGTTGGGTTTGAACAAGTTATCGAGGACAGACAAGATCTTTTCGGAGCGACTGAGCGGAACGCCTGCTGAACCCGGTGCTTTGGGTCCCCAATCAGGGCCGCCAGAGGGGCGACTTGCGCCGTAAGCACCGCGAGATCCGTAGTTTCCATCGGAGCGAAGATCATCTAGCGGGACGCGTGCGCCTTGGCGTTCGGTGCGCTCCGCACGCTCGACTATCCGCATAGGTCGATCATTGCGGTCGCCGCGATCGCTTGCACTGCTTCGGTCGTTGCGATCGCCGCGATCGTTTGCGCTGCTGCGATCGTTTGCGCTGCTGCGATCGTTTGCGCTGCTGCGATCGTTTGCGCTGCTGCGATCGTTTGCGCTGCTGCGATCATTGCGGTCGAAGCGGTCATTGCGGTCGAAGCGGTCATTGCGGTCATTGCGGTCGAAGCGGTCATTGCGGTCGAAGCGATCATTGCGGTCGAAGCGATCATTGCGGTCATTGCGGTCGCTTGGACTGCTGCGATCGCTTGGACTGCTGCGATCATTACGGTCGAAGCGTTCGCTGCGTTCGCTGCGTTCGCTGCGTTCGACGCGAGGAGCGGCAGCTTTGCGGATGACTTTTCCCGAAGTTGCGAAGGTGTAGGGCAGACTGCCCATGACACGCAACTGTTCTTCTGCGACTTGGCGTTGTTGTGGTGTTGGATTCATGCGCAGTACGTCGCGGTACGCCTCGACGGCGTTGTCCCGATCTCCCTGAGCCAACAATTCATTGGCACGCAACAGACGTTCGTATGCAGCCTGTGACACTCCCAGACTCCTTTGGTTTGCATGACGAGGACCACCCCAAACCCCCCCCGATAAATGGGGGTGCAGGCGACCTTCTCATGGATTGGCTTGTGAAACCCAAGTGCTTCAGTCTTGGACGACTGACGTGGTTGGATAGGTTCTTTGTCGACGGTTCAGATGTTTTTGGAATGTATCACTGTGCTTTCGCACAGCAACAACCCCTCGCCCTCGGTGATGACTCAATAACGTGCAGAAAACAATGCTCGGGGGCATACATACCAGAGCCTTTGACTTTTGGCAAGATAAAATCAATCAAAAAAAGAAGCAAACCTTTTTTGGCTTGACGCAGCGAAAAGGGACGTGCTACTTCCCGACGTCCTTTGTTGGGAATTGCACCCTCAAGCCGTTTTTGCGGTGTGTTTGTGTTGTGCGTGCAATTGAGATAGCGTGGTTTGTTGGGATGGAGTGTTGGATGTCGCGGATAGCCGACTCGCTTTGTGATCTTGTGGGCCGAACGCCGTTGGTGCATTTTTCGCGGGTCAGTCCGGGTCTTTCGGTGCGCTTGCTCGGGAAGCTAGAGAACTTGAATCCGGGGGCGAGCTTGAAAGATCGGATTGGTTTGGGGATGATCGAACAGGCCGAGCGTGCGGGGATCTTGCGAGCGGGCGGGGTGATCATTGAGCCGACATCGGGCAATACAGGGATCTCGCTTGCGTGGGTGGCGGCAGTCAAAGGTTACCGTTTGCTCTTGACGATGCCGGAGGGGATGAGCAAAGAACGCATCAAGATCCTGAAAGCCTACAACGCGGAAGTGATCTTCACTCCCCGTCATTTGGGGATGCAGGGAGCCATTCAAAAGGCAGAAGAACTGGTGCGTGATCTCCCGGGTTCGTATATGCCCGAGCAGTTTAAAAACCCCGTGAATCCGCAGATTCATCACGACACAACCGCCCAAGAGATCTGGGAAGACACGGATGGACAGGTGGATATCTTTGTGGCGGGTGTGGGGACAGGCGGAGTGATCTCGGGTGTGGGTTGGGGGTTGAAAGAGCGCAAGCCCTCGGTGCGGGTGGTGGCGGTGGAACCATCGCGCTCTCGGGCTCTTTCGGGGGGGCCTGTGGGTCCACACGCCATCCAAGGTATCGGCGCGGGGTTTGTGCCGGATGTGTATGATGCGCGTTTTGTAGACGAGGTGATCCCCGTCCAAGAGGAAGAGGCGACGCAAGGCGCACGGATGCTTGCTACACGGGAGGGGATCTTGAGTGGGCTGTCTTCGGGGGCGGTGTTGTGGGCGGCTTTGCAGATCGCCAAGCGAACGGAAAACCAAGGAAAGACGATCGTTGTGGTGGTTTGTGACACAGGAGAGCGCTATCTCAGCACCCCGCTTTTTGATGATTGACACCGCTGCGTCATGGCTCCAAGATGGGCGGCGTTTCTTTCCTCATCTCTTATCCTGTAAGGAGGCCCGCGATGTCCAAAGACGTATTGGCGTTTGCTACGCTTGATCCCAAAACGCTTTCAGGCGCAAAGCCCACACAGTTGTACAATCTTGTGGGGGGAAAGTGGACTTTACCACGTGAGAACAGCGATATCCCTGACCCGCTCAATGGTGAGATCTTCCTCAAGATGCCGAACACCCGCAGCGATGAGATCCAACCTTTTCTTGACAGTCTTGCAAGCTGCCCCAAAAGCGGCCTGCACAACCCCTTGAAAAATGTGGAACGCTATCGGATGTACGGCGATATCTCGGCCAAAGCAGCGGCAGCGATCCGTCAGCCCGAAGTGGCGGACTTTTTTGCACGTTGTGTTCAGCGTGTGATGCCCAAAAGTTACGCCCAAGCGATGGGCGAAGTGACGGTGGTGCGTTTGTTTCTGGAAAATTTTTCGGGCGATCAGGTGCGATTTTTGGCGCGTGGATTTAGTCATCCCGGCGATCATCTCGGCCAACAGAGCCACGGCTACCGTTGGCCATACGGCCCTGTGATCGTCGTGGCTCCCTTCAATTTCCCCCTAGAGATCCCTGCTTTGCAACTGATGGGCGCTTTGTACATGGGCAACAAAGTGTTGATCAAAAATGCTTCGACGACCAGCATGGTGATCGAACAGTTCATTCGTTTGTTGCATCAGTGCGGGATGCCGATGGAAGATGTCGATCAGATCCATTGTGGTGGCCGTGTGATGGGCCAGATCATCGAAACGTCCAAAGCGCGTTCTCTTCAATTTACGGGAAGTGCGCCCGTTGCGGAACAGCTCGCGATCGCGACCAAAGGCAAGATCTTTATCGAAGATGCCGGATTTGACTGGAAGATCCTTGGCCCGGATTATACGCCCGAGAGGATGGACTACGTGGCTTGGCAGTGCGATCAAGATGCCTATGCCGCGAGCGGGCAAAAGTGCTCGGCACAATCGATCTTGTTTGCACACCAGCGTTGGGTTCAGGCTGGTTTGTTCGACCGTTTGCGCGCTCTTGCGGCGCGTCGAAATGTCGAAGATCTCACGATCGGGCCGATCTTGTCGGTCACCAACCAAGAGATGGACGAACAACGCGACAAGCTGCTCAAGATCCCGGGCGCGCACGTTGTTTTTGGTGGTGAGCATCTTACTGGGTATCCATTCCCCTCCATATACGGGGCTTACAAACCCACTGCGATCTTTGTCCCGCTGCCTGAGATCCTCAAAGAACAACACTTTGAAACCGTTTGCACCGAGATCTTTGCCCCGTTCCAAGTCGTCACCTCTTGGGAAGATCACCAACTGCCCCTTGTTCTCGAAGCTTGCGAGCGTATGCACTTGCACTTGACGGCTGCCGTCGTCTCCAACGATCCGCACTTTGTCCAACAAGTCCTTGCTCACACCATCAACGGAACAACCTACGCAGGGCTTCGTGCGCGTACTACAGGCGCACCGCAAAACCATTGGTTTGGTCCCGCTGGAGATCCGCGCAGTGCGGGTATCGGTACCGCAGAAGCCATCAAGCTTGTTTGGTCTTGTCACCGCGAGATCATCCAAGACATCGGCCCCCTCCCCAACGGCTGGACGTTGCCCCCCTCCTCTTAGTGAGATCTGGCCTTCGACGGCGCTCCTCGATCACCAGATCCGGGCGCCCTCTTCTTCCCATCCTCTTCCCGCTAGGGCGCTATTTTCTTGCCTGCCTTTTTTCAGCTTTGACACAACGCGGCGCAGTTTCGCTCTACAACCCGATCTTGCTTCTTGTGCTTTGCCTGTTCTCATGGCATCCTGCCCCCTCGTCACAAGGCAAGGGGTCGCTTCGCACGGGAAAACCATCGAAAAGCCAAGGAGTTCTCTTGGTCTCGTCGCCCTACGACCCGCTGTTTGGCTTCAAGAGGGCCTTGCCTCCGAAGTCGAACACTTCCCGTCAAAAAGTTCTCTTCAAAGACGCTTTTTCGCTTCGAGGACGGCCTTGCTTGCGACCTCAACGACTTCTGCTTTTTCAAGCAGCCCTCTCAGGAGTCCCCGACATGATCTTGACGTGTTACCAATGCGGTCAAAGCTACGACCTTGCTGGATATCCTGCCGACTACGAATTCGCCTGCGTATGCGGTGCTTATCTTTATCATCCACAACATCCCCAATCTGCCGCCCAATCCCCCGCTGCTGCGGCCTCTTCTGCTTCGTATGATGGTTACAACGCCGGCCACTACGCTGCCTCGCACGCCTCGCAAACCAGCCTTCCTGCCGATTCGCCCTTTGCTGCCGAATCGCCCTTTGAAAGCTACAACCTCGATCTCGATGCCAGCGCCGAACAAGGTGATCAAACCAATTTCAGCGAAGGCACCGTCGTTCGCCAACAACCCACAAACCCCCATCAGTTCGTGGCGACCGAACAAATCTCCGCAGACATCGCCCAAGATCTGCTCAATCTGCGTGCCTCTTCTGGCCCGATATCTGGGCTTCCAACGCTTGAAAGCCTACCGTTCGGCCAGCTTGAGTCTCTTGCTTCACCAAGCCCCTCGCAACAAGTGGATCTGGAGAAAAAAGAGCGCGAACTCCAACAAGCCCGCAACGACCTGCAAAAAGCAAAAGACACCCTCGCTGCTGTACAAAAATCTCAAGACGCTCTGCACAAACAACTCGATGACGCCAAAAAAGCCCTGCTTGAGGCACAGCAAGCCGCTGCTGTCCATGCAAGCAGCCCACCCCCACAAGATATCCCATCCCAAGCCGAGGCCGAGCAAGTCCGTAAAGAGCTCGAAGATCTCAAAGCCGTCTCCGAAAAAGATCGCCGCGAAAAAGAACGCGCACTCTTCTCCGAAAACAAACTCAAACGCGAGATCAAAAAGCTCGAAGAACAGATGGTAGAGCTTCAAAACAAAAGCAACGAAGAAGCCCAACGTACTGAAGCTGCGAACACACTCGAATCCCTCCAACAACAGATCCAAGAACGCCAAGCGGATCTCAACGCCCTCCAACAATCCATCCAAGACACCGAAACCCGTCACGTCCAACTCCTCCAAACTCAACAATCCATCCAATCTTCCATCGACGCCCTCACGCTCGAACAACAACAACACACCCAAACTCGCGACGCTCTCCAAGCCGAGATCGAGCGCCTCCAGATCGCTGTCTCCCAACAGTCCGCCCTCCAAGAAGAAATCAGCGCCCTCCTCCAACAAAAAGCCGATGCGCTCGCCTCCATCGAACAATCCCGTCTCCTTGAAGCCGAACTCGCACAACAACGCACCCAACTCGACGCATCGACCGCCGAGATCACACAGCAACGCAGCGAGATCGCCGAACAACAACAACGCCTAAACGACCAAACCGCCGAAGCTTCCGCACGTGAGGAGTCGCTCTCCCAACGCGAAGAACAACTCGCCCGATCCGAATCGCAACTCGCCGAGCGCGAACAAACTCTCCTCGCCCAACAATCCAAAACCCAACAAACCCTCGAAGAAGCCACTCAAGCCCGCGCCCAAGCCGAAGCCGCGACCCAAGCCCAACGCGCCATCTTGGAAGCCAACAAAGCTGTGGAGCGACAACTCGAAGAACGCCGCCTCGCCGCCGAACAAGCCGAGACCCAAGCCGAAGAACGTCGCCTCGTCGCCGAACAAGCCGAGGCCCAAGCCCAAGCCATCCTCGAATCCGCACAGGCCCAAGCTCAAGCCATCGCCGAAACCGCCCAATCCTCCGCTCAGGCACTCGTTGAATCCGCACAGGCCGAAGCCCAAGCCATCGCCGAAACCGCCCAATCCAACGCTCAATCGCTTGTTGAATCCGCACAAGCCGAAGCCCAATCCATCGCCGAAACCGCCCAATCCATCGCCGAAATCGCCCAATCCTCCGCTCAGGCACTCGTTGAATCCGCACAGGCCGAAGCCCAAGCCATCGTCGAAACCACCCAAGCCAACGCTCAATCGCTGCTTGAATCCGCACAAGCCGAAGCCCAAACCGTCGCCGAGATCGCACAAGCCCAAGCTGCGGCGGCTCTTTCTTCGGCCCAATCGGAAGCCCAAGCTGCGCTCGATTCAGCCCAAAACCAAGCCAAAACATCGATCGAATCGGCCCAATCCGAAGCCCACTCCATCCTCGAAACCGCCCGATCCCAAGCTGACACCCTCGTCTCTTCCGCACAGTCCGAGGCCCAACTTCTGTTCGCTGAAGCACAGCAGATCAACGAAGAAGCCCTTTCTCTCCGAACTGCCGCACAAGTCGCTCACTCCGCTGCTCAACAAGCCACCCTCGAAGCCCAACAAGCCAAAGACGCCCTTGCTCTCGAACGCAAAAAACACGAAGAGATCCTCGCCTCCATCTCTCAAGAAAATATCCGCCAACAACAGCTTGTGGCCTCCCTTGAGCAAGAGAACACCGCACTCGTTGCGGAACGTGAGACCCTCGAACAGACTCGTCAACAGCACCTCGCCGCCAAAGCGGCTGCCGAACAGTCCGAAAACTCTGCAAAACAACGCACCTCCGCTGCGAGCGAAGCCGAACAAAAAGCCTCTGCCCAAAAAGCAGAAGCTGAAAAAGCCCAACAGACCGCGAAAATCGAACAAGACAACGCTCGAAACCTACTCGAACAAGCCCAAAAAGAACGCCGCACCGTCGAAGAGCGTCTCGCCCAGATCCAAGCCGCTATCCAAAAAGAAGAAGACACCCGCCAAGCCGCTTTGGCAGCCCAAAAAGAAGCGCAAAAAACCGCAGACCTTGCAGCAAAAGTCGAGGCTCAAAAAGCAGATGCCGAAAAAGCCCAACAATCGGCTAAGTCCGATCGCGACGCTGCACAACAAGAGCGCCGTGCCGCAGAGTCCGCCCTCGCCGAAGCCAAAGCCCTTCAAAAAGACCTTGAACGCCTTGGCGATGAACGCCAAAAACACCAAACAGCCGAAAAAACCCTGCTCAGTACCAAACAAGCCACCGAACAAGCCATCCTTTCCTATCGGCGTGTTCGCCAACTTTCTGGTCTGTTTTTCGTCGGTGGCTGCTTGATGAGCCTCGCTGCTTTCTTGCTGTGGGTCTGGAAAGGCTCGACACAAGCCCGTTTTGATGCGCCGACTCACCGACAACAACACATCGAACCCACTCGCAACGCCCCGCCCACCATCCACGAGAGCTTCCAACGCGATAACCCTCCTCTGCTCAACCCCCAAGATCCCGATGAATCACGCGAGATCACTCCGCCTCAGCTTCGCCTTCGCACCACTCCGCCCCCACAGCGTGATGCTTCCGCTCCTTCGCGTGTTGTGCCTTCTCTAAAACGCGATGCTTCCGCTCCTTCGCGTGTTGTGCCTTCTCTAAAACGCGATGCTTCCGCCCCTTCGCGTGTTGTGCCTCCAACGCCTGCCAAAACCACACCTTTACGCCCGACACCACGCCTTTTCTTGCCCCGTGTCCCCGCAGATCGACCGCTCGCGCCGACGATCCGAGCGCTACCTACTTCCAAGCCTACAAGCCAAAGCGCGCCTTCGCCGCGCCCCCCCGTCCCTCATCCATAAATACCCATCAACAGACGGCCAGACTCGGATCGCTCTGGCTGTTTTTTTGAGCAACATACCGAATTTCTGATGAAAAAACTCGAAGACCTCTACAGCCTCCCCCTTCGCCAAATCCCCATCGCTGTCTTCGATCTGGAAACGACAGGACTCCGCCCCCAAGTCGATGCCGTCTGTGAGATCGGCGCGGTGCGCGTGGAGGCTGGGGCTTTGACGGAAACCTACTCCACCTTCGTTCAGCCCCAACGCGATATCCCCCAAGAAGTGATCGATATCCACAACATCACTCCTGAGATGTTGACCGATGCTCCTTTGCTCGCGGAGGTCATGCCTCATTTTCTCGGATTCATCGGATCTTCGGTGATCGCAGGGCACAACATCGGCTTCGATCTGAGCTTTCTCCACGCGGCTTCTTTGCCTTGGGGTGTCGATCTTTACCAACGCCCCATCCTCGACACCGCTCACCTCGCCCGCAGACTTCTTCCCAAACAAAAAAGCTACGCTCTTGTCGCCCTCGCCCAACATCTCTCCCTCCCCTCGGGCTCTTTTCATCGTGCTCTTGATGATGCCCAAACCACCGCCCACTTGCTCTTACTTCTTCTTCATGAAGCCGAAAAGCAAAAGATCGATACCCTCGCTCAGCTCGAAAAAACCCATCCCTTCCCCGGAACTCCTCCCCCCATCCATCAACAATCTCCCCCCCTCGAAAAAGACCTTTGGCTCGCCATCCAACACCAACAACAAGTCCTGATCCGCTACAGAAACGCACGCAACGAAGCGGTCGAACGCCAGATCTCCCCCGAACGCTTGATCTCCCCGTACCTCTATGCCTATTGCCATCTCCGACAAGAACACCGTTCTTTCCGCCTTGATCGCATCGAATCCTATAAACTCCTTGAACCGACCACCTCCACCGATACCACCGAGCTTTAAGGCGAAGAGGGCGAAGACAAGGGCTTGGATGTTGGGACGATCGTATTTGTCTTGGGGGCGACGTGATCGCGGGAGGCGGCAGGGGCAGGGCTGCGTGGTGGGAGGGAAGTGCGTGATCGAGGCGCGGGGTTTTTGGACGAAGAGGTGTCGTGTTGTTGGACCAGAAGATAGAGAACGAGCATCAAGATCACGACGATGATTCCGAGGATCTCGTAGGGCATACGAAATTGGGGTTGTTGGTCGATGCGGGTGCGTTTTTGTCGGCGCACCTTTCGCTTGACTTTTTGCACGAAGTCTGAGGGGGCTTCGAGGGAAGGCAGGCGTTGCATAAGCGAGAGCGTCTGGCGCAAGCTTTCGAGTTCTGCGCGGATATCAGGTCTCTCTTGAAGAAGCGTCTCGACGACAGCGCGTTCGTCGTGGTCGAGATCTTCTTCGAGATAGCGGCTCAGCATCTCTTCGGTTTCCATGTCGGGGGGGAGGGTTGTTCGAACCACCGTCATCGATCATCTCCAAAGCGGCGACCTTGCTGGGGGCGGATGGAGGCTCCTGTGGCAAGGTAAGGTTGCATTTGTTGGCGCAAGGCGCTGCGTGCGCGGTGGAGCCGCGACTTGACGGTTCCGAGGGCCAAGCCCGTGATCTCGGCGATGTGTTCGTAAGGCAGGTGCTCGATATCCCGCAATACGAGGATAATTCGGTGTTCTTCGTCGAGCGCCAGCAACTCGCGTTGGATCAAGGTCTCCAGTTCGCGTCCCAAGAGTTGTTGTTCGGGGTTGGCGAGGGCCATCGAGACATGGGCTTGGATATCGGTCTCGGCAGTCTCGCTGATCTCTTGGGCTTTGTGAAAGTTTCGGCGGAACAGATACTTGAGGCGGTTTTTGCAGAGGTTGACGGTGATGCGGTACAGCCACGTTGAAAAAGCACAATCTCCGCGAAACTGTTCCAAAGATCGATGCAGCGTGACAAAGACCTCTTGTGCAAGGTCTTCGGTCTCTTCTGGAATGCCCAAGATGCGATGCACCAAGTTAAAGACGCGGTTTTGGTAACGCCGCACCAGCAAAGAAAAAGCGAAGTCTTCGCCTTTTTTGACACGACGAACCAACTCGTCATCCGAAAAGGCCGCTTGTTCTTCCACATTCGATGTCTGCATCCGATCCTCTCGTGGTTTCGCCTCGATTTGCAAAGAATCTCAAACTGTTTCGCATCTTGGAGGGGATGGACACGACCGACTGAAAAAAGTTCCTCTCCAGAAGGCACGCCGCGATCAAACTTTGGTGGCGAGTCGAATGTATTCGAGCAGCGTTGCGATGCCGAAGCCCGTTCCGCCACGGCGCAAGATCCCAAAGTCACGTTCGACATGCGCGGGTCCAGCGATATCCAAGTGCGCCCAGTTCACGCCTTCTTTGACAAACTCGCGCAAGAACAAGCCTCCCGCGATCGCTCCTCCCCAACGCTCCCCAACGTTCGAGAGATCGGCGATGTTGCTTTTGAGTCCTTCGCGCACGTCTTCCAACAACGGAAGCGGCCAAAACGATTCGCCCACCTTTTCGCCTGCGGATTTGAGTTCATCGGCCATCGTTGGCGTGTTGCTCATCACGCCGGCGGTGTAGCGCCCCAGAGCGACCATACAAGCCCCCGTCAAGGTCGCCAAGTCGATCACATGGGTGGCTCCTTGATCACAAGCGTAGCTCAAGGTGTCACCAAGCACCAAACGCCCTTCGGCGTCGGTATTGAGGATCTCGACGGTTTTTTTGTTGTAGGCCGTCACCACGTCGTTGACGCGAAATGCCGCAGCACCCGTCATATTTTCGGCGGCTGCGATGTAGCCGTGTATCTCGAAGGGAGGCTTGAGTTGAGCGATCGCTTGCATCGCACCAAAAACAGCGGCTCCACCGGCCATATCCGCTTGCATCCCGTTCATGCTGGCAGCGGGTTTGATGCACAAGCCGCCCGAATCAAAAGTCAATCCTTTGCCGACGAGAGCGAGGACCATCGAACCTTTTTTGGGTTTTTTGGTGGGTTTGTAGACCAAGCGGATCAGGCGGCAAGGCTGAGCGCTACCCGCCCCAACAGCCAAAAACATGTGCATACCAAGTTCGCGCATCTGCGTGTCGTCTAGCACTTCGCAAACCAAGTGGTAGGCGTTGGCCATCTCTTGGGCGCGCTTGGCAAATTCGGGGGGATGCAAGACACAAGGAGGTTCGTTGACGAGATCGCGAGCCGCAAAGATCGCGTCGAGGTAGATCTTGGCGTCATGAAAGGCATCTTTGAGGGCTTTGTTTTGGGCCGCGTTGGGTTTTTGTGGGCATTGCAGCCACAAGGATTTCAGACTGGCGGCTTGGGCATCTTTGGTTTTGTACGTCAAGAAGCGGTACGAGACCAAACCCGCCCCCATCGCGGCTGCAAAGGCTTGGGCCGCCCATGCCTCGGGTTCGTCTCCCAAGGTGATCGCAAGGCTGGTGGCTTTTTGTTGGTTGGCGGTTTCGGCGAGACTGGCGGCAAGGCTTTGCCATTCGGCGGGCTGGTTGGGCTTTTTGTTGCCCAATCCCACAACCAAGACTTGCCGTGCAGCCAAACGGCCCATCGGCGTCAACAGTAGCCGTTGGCCTGCTTTTCCTTCGAATCCTTGGGCTTCTGCGAGATCTTGTAAGGGACCGCCCAGCGCGGTATCCAAGGCTGAAAAGCTATCATCTTTGTCTGTTCCGCCTACACACACCGCCAACATATCAACTTTGGCTTGGAGATCCTGCTCTGCGATCTTGAAATCCATTTCTGTTCCTTTCTTCCTGTATTTCTCGAACGGTGCTGTTTCGCTGTGCTTTGACAACGGGTGACTGTTATGCTTTTTATACGTGCGCTGAAACCTTGTCTATCGGAAAGATTGTTTTGCGCGATCAAACGAGGGAGCTTTTGCTTGGCGACAGGTCTGTCTTCTTCTTTGTTTTTGGCGGACGAGATGTGGTTGATGGCGTTGTGCTTTCCTGTGCGGCCCGATGCGCCGTCACCCTTCGATCTCGAAGCGATGGTCCGCCATCTGCCTTTGCCCGATCTTGCGCAGCTTTTTGAGCGTGCGCAACACGAACGCTTGTTGCCACTGTTGTCATGGAAGCTACAACATCCCGATGGATGGCCTTTTTCGATCCGAACGCAGATACCACACCTCCCTGACGAGATCCGTCAACGCGCTCGCAGCGCCCTTCGCCAACAGCGAAAATCTGCGATGCTCCGAGAGGCTCTGCTACAGGATGTGGCCCATCACCTTCAAGTACTCGATACCCACGCGATCCTCTACAAAGGCTCGGCGTACGAACGCTCGTTGTACTCGGAACTTGGCCTGCGACCGATGGTTGATACCGATATCATCGTACCGTCCTCCGCTTACGAGTCGTTATGCCATCGCCTCGAACAACACGGATATCACAGGCTGATCAAGCATTCTCACGAACAAAGTTTTCACCACCCGCCCACGGCAACCCTTCTTGATGTTCATCGGGCGCTTTCGCCCGAACAAGAGGGGCTTTTTGATGTCTCGGCGCTTTTTCCTTTGGGGGTGCCGCTGGGGGCGGCCCCTGCTTATTTGGTATTGCCTCCCGCGATGTTGCTGTTGTTGCATCTGTTTCATCTGCGCGGCAACGGTATGAATCCAATCGAGGCTCCGTTGTTGTCGGTTGTGGATCTGTTGTTGCTTGCCCAACGGGCGATAGAAGAACGCGAGAGATTGTGGGGGGATGCGCAGCGTTGGCGATGTGTGGGGCTGTTGCGTCTTGCCGATGCGTTGCTCCAAGGGCTTTTCTTGACGCCGCCGCTACCGCTTGCACCGACGTCTCGGTCACCTTGGGAAGCCTTGCAACGTGTTGCCTTGCCCCGATTGTTGGCCTGTATCCGACAGGCCAAGCATCACGCTGAGGTGCCCCGCTCTAGTTTCCAAAGCCCGCAAGATCAAGCCTTACGGTCGTTGCTGCGTTTCTTTTGCTACGACACTCTTCCCGATCTGCTGCGCAGTCAAACCGCCAAGGCCATGCGGCTGCTCGCACGAACCCTCAAGGAGCGCGCAGCTCGTCGCGGTGGGTGAGCCGAAAATGAAAGTCGCGCTCACAGATGCCCGGCAACGCAAGGTAGATAAACACGCCATAACGCAAACCGTACCCGCAAACCGTCAAACGGTTGAGGTGATAGGTGCGCAAAAGGCTCTGGTATACGGGCAATCCGTACAACATCAACAGATCGTTTTCAAAGTCTTCTTGGCGTTCTTGATCTTCGGCGAGTTGGAGAAAGTGCTCGACAGTCATGTGGTTCGATTCGTAAAAATCGATCCGCGTGTTGATCAGGTATTGCATACGCTCCACAGTAATCACTCGCCCGTGTTGGCGGCGGTTTCCGCGTACGCCTGTGATGTTGGTGATGGCCGACCCCATACCAAACGCCCGAGTCGGCGGTCGGTCGCGCAGTTCGGGAAAGAAGCTGTGTTGCGCGACTTCGCGTTCGATGTAACTCATGGCGCGACGATAGCTTTCGCCGACGCTGATGCGTGGGTTTTCCAAAAACAGGTTTTTGAGCAACACGCTTCCAAGTTCAAGGCTCCCAAGGCCCCAAAAGTGGAACCGTTCTTGGTTTAATTCTCCGCAAGATACTTCGGTGGAGCCTCCGCCTTGGTCGATCAACAAGACAGGTTGGCGCTTTTCGATCTCATGTTGAAAATGAAAAAAAGCCGAAAGCAGCGAAAGGTACGCCTCTTCTTCTTCTTCGAGGATCGTCATCTGGATGCCCAGCACATCCTTGATCAGATCCAACAAACGCGAGCGGTTTCGGGCTTTGCGAAAGACGGCGGTTCCCACCAATACATACTGTTCGACGTCAAAAGGCTCGGCTTCCCGAAGAAACCCTCGCAACACATCCAACGTGCGTTGGATGCCTTCTTCTCGCAGCTCGCCCTGCTCGTCGAAGTACTCGCCAACTTGTGTGAGTTGTCCAAAGTTTTTCCGAAAGCCCAGATCTGCGTCGTCGCCGATCAATAAGCGGGCTGCTCTTGTCCCTAGGTCAAAGACCCCGATCCGCATGGGTGACTGCTCCTTTGCGCTACGAGAAGCCAAATCTTGCGAGTGCGAGGGAGACACACCTCCGCCTCACCTTTCGCGTCGGACACGCAAACACGCGCCCGATCGCGCCCCACAAGCAAGGTTCATCGAAATAGCACAACGTCCCAAGAAAGGGAACCCCAAACGCAAGGCGTCGTAAAGTTGACAGCGCAAGGCGAGCGTGGCAGCGTCTTGCGTGAAACGTGTTTTCTTTCCTTTTCGGAGCAACGCAGTGGACAAAAAACCCCGTGATCTGGTCATTTCTCGCGACAGAGTCGTTGGTTTGAAAAACGATGATCTCTTCGCCAACATGGGGTCAAGGGGCGACAGTCTATGGCGGGGTTTGGGGCCGTGCCCCATCCAACCAACCCACTGCGTCCTCGAACCTTTGTGTCGGTCAAACGGCAGTCGAACATCCTGTTTTGGGAGGCAACGTTGATGCAAAAACCCCGCGTGAGGCTTTTGGGGCGACGGTGGTTGGGATGGATGGGTTTGGTGTGGTTGGGGGCAGTATGGGGGCTGATGCAACAGGCCGATGGTGCGCCTTCTCCGTGCCCAAAGGAGATGAGCGAGATCCCTGCGGGGGCCTATATGCGCGGATCTCGGCAAGGTCGGCTCGATGAACAGCCTGTGCGCAAGATCCGCCTCCGTCGTTTTTGCCTCGATCGCACAGAAGTCAGTATGTCCGCCTATCGAAAGTGCGTACAGTCTGGACGTTGCAGCCCTACAGGAAAACCGCTCAACGATTATGCGGCGCTTCGCCCCGCCGTCTATGTGCATTGGCATCAAGCAGAAGCCTATTGCAAGGCCATCGGCAAACGCCTTCCGACAGAAGCCGAGTGGGAACGCGCTGCTCGTGCTGATCGTGTGGGGGCTTTGTATCCCCTCGACGGTCGGATATCTTGCGAACGCGCAAACTACGGTGCGCTTCCGACTTACCCTTGCGAGCGCGGGCACAGCAAAGTCCCCCAACCTGTCACCCGCTACGAAGCTGGACCCTTTGGTTTGCACAATATGGCGGGCAATGTCGCAGAGTGGGTTGCTGATTGTTACGTGCCAGATTATTATCGCGAAAGTCCGAGCCAAGATCCTGTGGCACGTTCCTGCTCACAAGATGCTGCGCGTGTGATCCGTGGTGGGTCTTTTTCTTCGCCCCTTCAAGATCTCCGCATCTCCGCACGAAAAGCTGCATGGGCATACGGGATCTTTTTCGATGTCGGATTCCGCTGCGCGAAAGATCTCCCCTAGACTTTGCACCTGCTTGTGTTCTCCTTCCCACCAGATCCTCCGCGCTCACTCTTTCCTTTTCGGAGACGTTCTTCATGAGTCAGGATCAAGATCCAAAGGCCAAGCCTACTTCCCCCCCAAAACAAGACAACAGCGCGATCTCTGCACTTGCGACGCTTGACTTTGGCGATATCTCCAAAGACCTCGACGATCTCTTCGGCAAGGCGGATGACCCGCTGTTCGGCGGAACCTCCACCCAAGGCTCCTCTCTGTTGGATGATCTCTTCTTCTCTTCCACCAAAAAACAACAACCCCTTCCCTCCCCCCTCCCTGCTGATCTTTCTCCAACTCCTCCTTCAAAAATCGATGCCTCTAAAGCCACTGATGTTGCGGCCTTTCCGCAAACATCACAAACCGCCGAAACTTCGGCCTTTCCGCAAACACCACAAATCGCCGAAAATGCGGCTTTTCCGCAGGCATCACAAACCGCCGATACTTCGGCCTTCCCGCAAACACCACAAACCGCCGATACTTCGGCCTTTCCGCAAACATCACAAACCGCCGAAACTTCGGCTTTTCCGCAGGCATCACAAACCGCCGAAACTTCGGCCTTTCCGCAGGCATCACAAACCGCCGAAACTTCGGCCTTTCCGCAAACATCACAAACCACCGATACTTCAGCTTTTCCGCAGGCATCACAAACCGCCGAAAATGCGGCCTTTGTACCTACCTCCGCAATCCCCACAGAGTCCGTCAGCGATACCTTCAAAACAACGGCTGCTGTAGCCTTCACCCCACACGCCAAAGATCCACAGTCCTTGTTTTTTGAAGACGCCTCGAAAACGACCGATGCGATGGCTTTTGTGGACTTTGCACCGACACTTCAGCCACCGCCTGCGGCTTTTTCCAAGCCCGCGACACCGCCACCACCGCCTGTCGCTTTTTCCAAACCCGTGACACCACCGCCTCCGTTTTCAGCGCCGCCATCGTCTCCGTCTTCTTTGTCTGCCATGTTCCCTCCCCCGTCGTCCGCCGCTTCGATCTTGCCGAACCTACCGCCCAAAGCAGCCGTTGCCTCGCCTACATTCAACTCACCTCCGCCCGCCCTAGAGCCTGTTGCGGAACCCTCCAAAAAACGCAGCATGGCCCAAACTATTGCTTTTGGCCCCGAAGATCTCGCCTCGTTGCGTTCGATTGCCATCGCTTCGGATACGGCGGCCCCTGCGCAGAGACTCTTTGAAGAGCAAGATCACGCCGAAACGACGGCTCAGTCGGTGGTTTCTTCGGATAGTTCAGGGACACCGCCCTTTGGAAGCCTCACGGGAGGCCACGAAGCGAATGTTTCGATGCCCCCACCTATGCAGATGACGGGAACACCGGCTTTTGGTACACCATCGCCTGTTGAGCCGTCCGAACCGTCGTCTGCTGTTCGGCCTGAACCATCGCCACCGATGCAAACGGCGGGAACACCGGCTTTTGGTACACCATCGTTTCCCGCTTCATCGGCTGTTCCTCCACCTGCGCAGATGACGGGAACACCGGCTTTTGGTACACCATCGTTTCCCGCTTCATCGGCTGTTCCTCCACCTGCGCAGATGACGGGAACACCGCCGTTTGGAACATTTGTAGGCGAACACGCCCACCGCGAAGCTACTGCCTCTCCTACGCAAACGACGCAATCGCCCGCCTTGGATGCCTCGACATTCTCCACATCGCCCGCCTTGGATGCCTCGCTTGCTGTGGCCCCAACGACCGCCTCAGAAGTGACCAAAAAGCCCGAACGAGCGATGGCACAGACGTTGATGTTTGGTTTTGATGTCTCCCAAATCGAAGGGTTCCAAAAAGCCCAAGCTGCGATGACAAACGACAAAGAGGCTTCCAATGAGGCCACGTCGGCCATGCTTGCGATGTCTTCGGATGCGTCGGACGAAGTGCCTTTCGAGGTGGGCGACTTTGATTCGACGTCTTTTGGGGGGGCTTCTCCTTTTCGGCGAGAACCTTCGGAGGCTACGGATGCTGTGCTTGCGCCAATTCCGTCAGTTCCAACCTCTTCATTCCAAACACCACCCATGTCTTCTGCAAAACCTGAGATGAACAAGACGATGGCTTTTGGGATCCAGATCGGCGACTTGATGGGCAGCGGGTTTCCCGAGTCGACCCTCGAAGATATCCCAATGCAAGCCGTTCAGGCCGCTGTTCGCGAACGTGAGGCCCAGATCGCCAACCAAGAAGCCGCTGCAAGAGCGGCCTCTTCGGTCCCAAACGCTGTGTCTGTTTCAAGCAGCGATCCTCCGATGCCGCCGCAGCCTGCCGCCGCGCATCAAACCATCGCTTTTGGTGCGGAAGAGATCGCCGAAGCCTTCAAAGCGCGAGCAGCGCGCATGAGCGAGCGCGAGGCCCAACAAACCGCCAAGCCTTCGCAACCACCGCCTGTTATGGAAAAGAAGCCAGCCGCCTCGCAAACCTTGATGTTCGGCGCAGATGACGTCCAAGCCGCCCTTCAACAACGCAATGTTTCGGAAAAGAAACCAGCCGCGTCACAGACGTTGATGTTTGGTGCAGAAGATGTTCAAGCCGCCCTCCAACAACGCAACGCTCCTGCTCAAAAAGCCGAAGAACGGCCCGTTTTTGCTGTCACATTGGATCCCAACGCCCCTGCGGCTCGATCTCTCCAAGACGGAGCGCCCATCGACTCGTTCTTTGATGCGCTCTTGCCTGCCCAAGCCATCGAACAAGCCGTGCAAGAACGCCTTGCTGCCCAACAAGCCGAACAAGCTGCTGCCGCTCGGCCTCCATCGCCCCCACCTCATCCCGGTGTTGCGGGTCCGATGGGCGGAGGCGCACCCACAAAGCCTGTTCATCCCGGTGTTGCCGGACCGACGGGCGGGGCCGCACCCATGCCTGCACCAGCGCCCAAACCATCGGCGCAGAAGCCACCCCCCCAATCCACCATGCCGATGCGTCAACCCTCTGCCGCCCCCTCCGCCCCCACATCGAGCAAGATCCCCTTTGTCTTGGGAGCGGCGGCTGTGGTGTTGTTGTTGTTGTATGTGTTGGGCTTTGTGTGGCCGGGCTTCTTCAAATAGGGTTGGGATGGTTAGGGGGGATCAAGGCGGGTGCGGTGGGTGATGGGGTCGTCTTCCCAGTCGGGATCGTTGCCGACGAAGTAGTGAGCGGCGTATTGACGGCAGTTGAGGCGGGCGTCCATCTGAGCAAGCAGCGAAACCATCCCAAAGCCGATGCGGTTCAAAAAGACCGAGTCAGCGGGCATATTGAGCTTAAAGAGGTTGGGGTTTTCGGTGAACATCTTGCGGAAGGTGGTTTCGGGGCTGTGATCGGCAAAGATGAAGGGTTCATCGATCAGATAAGGCTCGTAGAGATAGCGCATCAGGTCGCGGAATGCCGAAGGATCGAACTTGACGCCTTGTTTGAAAAAGCCGATCTGGTAGGCCAATTGTTCCATCTCTTCGTATCGGTCGAGGTAAACAGCGCGACACATCTGAATCCAGAGTTTGCGCCGATCGTCGGGGAAATGCCGTGTGCATCCGTAGTCAAGGAAGACCACGCGGCCATCTTCGAGAAATAGGTAGTTTCCCGGGTGTGGATCGCAGTTAAAAAGCCCGTCAAGGTAAAAGGAACCCAGATAAAAGCGATAGAACAGGCGGGTGACGCGGTCTCTTTCGGTCTCGCTCGGTTGGGTGGCCAGCCACTCGTAAAAGCCCTTGCCTTGGTAAAAGGTGGTGGTGAGGATGCGGCGGGTTGAATAGGCCTCGTGGACATGGGGGACGACGATCCAAGGGTGTGTTGCAAAGACTTCGGCAAAGCGGCGTTGATACGCGGCTTCTTTGCGGTAGTCGCATTCATCAAGGAAGCGTTCTTCGAGTTCTTGCATGATGGCCTTGGTATCGGTGCGAAAGAAAAGCATCTGTTGAAAGAGGCCGAGAAATTGGCCATTACGGAGATCAGCTTGCATGGCGTCTTCGATCCCGGGGTATTGGATCTTGACAGCGACGGGGGTTCCGTCGTGGAGGGTGGCGCGGTGGACTTGGCCGATGGAGGCGGCTGCAAGGGGCTTTCGTTCGAAGGAAGCGAAGAGGGCTTCGGGATCTTTTCCGAGTTCGTCGAAGAATTGGTCTTGGATCTGTTCCCAAGGCATGGGGGGAGCGTCGCGTTGGAGGACGGCAAGGGTTTTGCGGGCTTCGGGGGGCAAGACATCGCCGAGATAACTCAGCATCTGCCCAAGTTTCATCGCGGCTCCGCGCATCTTGGAAAAAGTCTGTACCATTTGAAGTGCAAGGGCTTGTGCGGATTCTTGTTTGCGTTTTTCGTTTTCTTCGTCCGAAGCGAAGGCGCTTTTGGCTTTGTCGGAGAGCCAACGACTGCTGCTTGAGAGCGCGAATCGCGAGATCTGAAGGGCGCGTCCAAGGCGGCCTGTGCGCAGCTTTTCGCCTTCGGAATCAAGGGCGGCTTCCAAGGCCGCTCGGGTCTTTTCGTCGCTTTCCTCCAACAAGGGCCGAAGATGCTCGGGGATATCTTTGGGAGGGCGTTCTTTGGGCATGATCAAGTCTCCATGTCGGTGTGGACGCAATCGATGGGATGAGGCTGATCCCCCACATCGTCGGTTTTTTGCGTGGAGAAGCAAGGTTTGTTCGGAAAGCAGTGGTTGTGGATCATCTGCGTTGTTGTCAAGCCCCGAGCCGTTTACGCTGTTGTCCAGCCCCAAATGGATGCTTCGTGCGGAAGGGCGTTTGTGAAGGAGGCACTCGAAGCGGGGGTTGGATCGTGATAGGTTGCGGCTTTTCGCGTGGTGTGTCGGTGTGGAGGAAGAGGAGGGCAAATTGAGCAAGCAGAAACCGAAGTGGGCGTTTTGGCGCAAAGAGTCTGATCCGAAAAAGACGCCGTCGAAGGCGGCAGAGCAAGGGGGGCAAGGAGAGTTTTTGGAAGAGACGGTGGATCTGCGTCCAAAGTCAAAAGCAGGGGTGAAGCGCAAGTGGTGGCGGTTTTGGGTCAAAGATGAAGATCGCCTCTTGACGGGGAGTTTCCCAGCTTTTCGCGGGGATCAAGAGACGGAGCCGCTGGAGCAGCAGATGACGCAAAAGCTGCCCGCACTACCGCAGGACGCGAAGTCTGCGCAGACGATGCCAAAGGCCAAGAAAGCGTTTGATCCAAGCCAGCCGTTTCCGACGCCACCGAAGGCCGATCCAGCCGTCTTGTCGAAGGTTGAGGCGACAGAGGATCGCTCGGTGGCTGCGCAGGGATCGTCTGCGGACCCTGATGGCTGGTTTGCTTTGGCGTTGTTTTTGTTGATGGCGGCTTACTCTGTGCCGTTGTGGTTGGCGGGATGGTTGCCGATGGAGGACGCCCCGTTGCGGATGGGGGGGGCGGCGATCTTGCGCTTTTCGGAAGCGGGGACGTGGTTTGCGAAGCTGTTTGGGATCGAGGTGTTGTTTTATCTCAACGGTGCAACAGAAGGTTTGTTGGCGTTGTTGAGTGCGATCTTGCCTGCGCGGGTGGCGTTGTTGGTGTTGTTGCAGGGGTATGTGGTGGCGCTGCCGCTGGCGTTGGTGTCGTTGATGTCACGGGCGGGGTTGTCGCGTTGGAATGCGTTGTGGGGGTTCTTTTTCTTGTATCATGGGGCTTTTTTGTATGGTTCGTTGGGGGCGGTGTTGGCGATGCCGATCTTGTTGTGGGGAGTGGGGGGGATTTATGCTTGGATGGCGCGGGGTGAAGGCAGCGGTGGGCTGGTGCTTTTTGTGGCCTCTTTTTTGTTGATCCCGTTGGATCTGGGGATGTGGCTGATCTTTGTTGTGTTGGCCTTGATGTCGGCCTTTTTGTTGGGGGAGAGTTTTTTTGAGGGGATCAGTCATGTGGTGTTGGTGTTGATCTCGTCGGTGTTTTTGGCTCCTTGTGTGTTGGGGCTGTTGACAGCAGAAGTGCCGTTGTTGGGGTGGGATCGTGCCTCGGAGTGGTTTACGTTGGCCTCGATGTCGGAGCGTTTGGGATTTTTGCAGCAACAATCTTTTTTGTTGTTTCCGCCACCGTATGGCGGAGTGGTGGTGGGGGCGTTGGTGCTGTGGCTGTTGGGCGCGGTGTGGGGTGGATTGCGTCGGGGGCAGGAAGGATGGCGGCGACGGTGGTTTTTTCCGATGCTGACGGTGGGATATGGGGTGCTGTTGGTGTTGGCTCCGAAGGAGATCCGAGGCGTACCGTTGGAGCTTCATGCGGGTGTTGCGGTGTTTTTGTTGTTGCTTTCGACGTGGATGTCGTTCAAGCCGTATGGTGTGGGAGCGCTTTTGATCGTGCTGTGTGTGTTGTTGTCTCTTGGTGGGGCGGTGGTGGTGGCCGAAGCTTTTTGGCGTCATGGCCAAGAAGCCGATGCGGTGGCTTCTTTGGCGCAGCGAGTCCCCGCAAAAAAGCGATTGCTGTTGTGGCGGGTGGGAAGCGGTAGCCATCTTTCCGTGTCTTACGCGGCGATCGGTGGTTTGCATATGCTTGAAAACCAAGGTGGGGCGAATCTTCCGCAGCGTTCGATGCACTGGGGGCCGATCTACCTGCGTCCCAAGCGATCTCTTCCGCACCCTGAGCGATCTTCGTTGCCTTCGCTACAAGGATGGGATTATCTGCTCACCCGAGTCCCAGATCCCGAAGTATCCGCAGGGATCAAGCTTGTGTTGATCGAAAAAAAGCAGCGCTTTCGGCTGTATCTTCTGCATCGCAACTGATCGCGGTGGTTGGTGAACGAGAGGGGGGGGGCTGTCCGAAAGCGCCATCTCGATCGCAACGGAGCGCGGTGATCGCTAACCCGTGAAGGTATCGTTGGCGTTGGCTTTGGCGTGGATGTTGTCGACGTTGATCCCGGCTTCGTGGAACATATCGAGGAGGTTGAGTTTGTCGATGGCTTTGGAGTAGGCTTCGCGGACTTCGACGATACCGCGTTTGACGTAATCAAGAAGCACGTCGTTGAGGCACTGCATCCCAAGGGCGCGGCTGGTTTGCATGACAGTGGGGAGTTGGTGGATCTTGCGTTCGCGGATCAAGTTGGCGGCCCCGTGAGTGATCAAGAGGAATTCCATCGCGGCGATCCGTCCGCCTGCAACGCGACGAAGGAGTGTTTGTGAGATCACGGCTTTGAGGGAGTTCGAGAGCATCATGCGGATCTGGTTTTGTCGGTCGCCTTCGAACTGGTCGATCATCCGGTCCACGGTACTCATGGCCGAGGAGGTGTGAAGCGTCCCAAAGACCAAGTGGCCTGTTTCGGCAGTTTCGATGGCGATGGCGATGGTTTCGAGGTCTCGAAGCTCGCCGACGAGGATGATATCGGGGTCTTCGCGCAAAGAGGCCCGTAGTGCGGCCTTAAAGGACTTGGTATGGACACCGACTTCGCGTTGGTTGACGAGGCAGCGCTTGTTGGGGTGGACGAATTCGATCGGATCTTCGATGGTGATGATATGGTCGTCACGGACGCGGTTGATCAAGTCCACAAGAGCGCAAAGGGTGGTGGATTTCCCCGAACCTGTAGGCCCGGTGACGAGGACGAGGCCCTTGGAAAGGTGGCACAGATCGGTGATCGCCTTAGAGAGACCGAGTTGTTCGGCGGTGACGATCTCGGAGGGGATCAAGCGAAAGACAGCGCCAATGCCTTTGCGATCCATAAAGATATTGCAGCGGAAACGGCCTGTGGCTTCGAGTTCATACGCAAAGTCTGTGTCCCATCGCTCGGTAAATTCTTTGAGGTTGCGAGGGGGCATGATCGGAGCAAGCAATTGAGAGACTTGTTCGCCTTGGAGGATGGGGATGTGATCGATGCGGCGCATCCGACCATCGACGCGGATCATGGGTTTTTCGCCGCTGGAGATATGAAGGTCGGACGCACGTTCGCGAACCATCAGTTTAAACAGGCGATCGATCTCACGGGGGGCGGAGTGATCGACGCTTCGCAGGGCGCTGATGATGGTGCGTTCGCCTGTGCTCATCAGGTCTTTGTCTTCGCCGACAGCATGGCGAGGCGCGGTCGCAGGGGCTGGTTGCGCGAGTGTGTGGGCTTCGGAGCCTTGGGCCGCGAGGGCGGGTTTGAGCAGGCTTTCGCCGTTGGGGGGGAGGGCGGTGGTGGCGCTGAGGCTTCCCGAAGAACCTTGTGCGGGGATCGGTGAGTGGATGCCGGGCGTGCTGATGGGAGCGTGAAGGGCCGCGCTGTTGGCGGTGTTGCTTTCAGGGAGAAAGCTTTGGTGCAAGGTGAAGCGCGTACGGATCTCGCCTTCGCTGAATCGGATCTGGCAGCGAAAGATCCCAAGGTTGGTTTGGTAGTCGACACGGATTCGCCCCGTTTCTTCGAGGGTTTGGCGTTCTGCGTCGGAGGCGATCTCGCGCAAGACGACCTGTAGCTCTTCGTTGGTGAAGACTTTGTCGAGCGTCTTGACTGTCTTTTGCTCTTGGAGGTAGGTCGGCGGAACGCCTGCGTAGATATGAAGTTCTTCTGCGCGCTTTTCGGCGAGCGGCTTGAGGAAACGGTCTATCGTCGCCACGTTGCTTTCTCTCCATGTCGTGTGCTAGGTTGCAAACCCGCGTGGAAGTTGCTTTTGTTGACGGCACTCTGGGGGCCGAGTATAGTCCCGAGAGGCTTCGTTGTGCAAGAGTCCCAAGCTGCGTCCTTCGCTTTCGTGTCGAAAAGAATCAGGCATCAAGGATGGTTTCATGTCTAGCGAAAAACGCCGTGGTTGGAGTTGGTTATGGGGGAAGAAGTCCGAAGCACCCCCTGCCTCTTTGGAAGACGTAAAAACTCCCCCTGCATCGGCTTCTCCTGCGCGTCCTGCCTCTGTTCAAGCCATCACCACACGCTCCGAGACACGGCCTCTTTCGATCGCTGGGGCAAACGAAGAGTCCCTCAAGACCAGCGAGCTTGCACAACTCCAACTTAAGCGGGTGGTGCGAGCTTCGAGTGGAGAGTTGGTGGCGGTGGACCCTTCGTCGATTCGGATCTTGTTGGCGCACATGAACACGATCACGCAGATCTTGTTGCGCGGACAACTCGAAGACATCGGGTTTTTGGTCGAATCGTGCGATGAATTGCAACAACTCCCATTGTACCTTGCGCGCTTTGGACCCCCTCGCCTTGTGATCTTTGAAGCGGCACAGATCCGCGCATCGCTCAAGTTCTTTCGTGAGCAGACTTATCCGCTTTTGCAAAGTGCGTCGCTGCCGAGCTTGTTGGTTGGGACGGGAAAACTGCCCGAGCAAGATGCCGCATGGCGTGGCTGGTTTCGCGGGGGATTCACGCTCGAACAAGATATCGACGATATCTTAAAGCAAGTGCGCAAGATGACCAACGCCAAGCTCTAGTCGGGCCTTGCGCTATTGTTTTCCGAGGATTGTATGGGGAGCGGTTGGGGCGGTAGGAGCGGGGGTTGGGCGAGGCTTGGGCAGGGAGCGGGCATCGGCGACTTGGTTGGGATCGAGTTTGAGTTTGTCGACGAGGTTTTTGTTGTAGATGCGCGCCCCTTCGAGATAATCGTTATGTTGGCTGACGATCAATGGAATGGCGGCGGCAAAGAACACCAGTCCTCCTCCTGCGATGCTGAGGGGGATGTATTCTTGTTTGCGGAAGTCATCGCGGTTGACAAGGAAGAGATAGCCGCCAACGCCGATGGCAAGGGAGCCGAGGATCTGAAAGACGAGAGCGGTGGCTTGTTTGGCGGGGGCCGCGCTGATGGCTTTTTTGCTTTCGGGATCGCTGTTGAGTAGGTCTTCCATCTCTTTTTCACCGTAGCGACGGCGATTGATGCCGATGGTAAAGTATCGACCCGTCAGCGAGCTACCAAGCCAAGAGATGCGGTAGTCGAGATTGGCGGCGAGGTTGGGTTCGGGGATGCGGAGTTCGTAAGAGGCACCGCGCAGATCCGCAGGGAGTTTTTCAGCGATCTTGTAGCCGATGCGCTGTTGTCTCATGGTCTCTGTTTTGACAACCGTGTTCTCTTCGATGGTATAAGTTTGTGTACCGATCGCGATCTGTGTTCCTTTCGGAACTTCGGGCGGAAATGAACTGTCGTCTGTGAAGATGTTGTTGGGGGCCGCCATCCCACCGTTGCCTGAGTGAATGGTTTTCCATGCAACAGGGAAGGATCCTCGGATCTTGACGAAGACTTGGGGCTTGTTGCCCACGCGCAAACGAACCACCCGCGCAACGGTGTAGGCTCCACGATAGGGGCCTGAGTTGATATAGAGCGTGTCGCGGCCTCGCACGCCGGGGATCGGCAGCCTTCGATCGCGAAAGTATTGCGCCCCCGTGATCTCGCCATCTTTGCTGCCATGTTCCCATTTGAGGCGGCGCAAGGAGAACTCTTGTTTGCGTTCCGTCTCGTTACCTGCCATAAAGATCGTTGGGACGGGCGCTTTGGAGAGAGAACCCGTCACAGCACAACCTGTCTGGAGGAGGCCGAAAAGGGCAACGGCGAAAAGGGGCAACAGGTTTACACGTTCGCTACGGATCATGAACAGACGACTCCTTCCACAAACCAAAAACATCTTCGCCTTATCTCGTAGGATCCGAGCCTTTGGAGACCAAAAAGGGTCTTAAAGCGGCTCGTTCTTGAAAAGTTGCGCTTTGTTGTCGCTATTTTGGAGGGGATTGTCAAGAAGGATGTCGCGGATCACATGATAAACTTTGGCCGAGGTCGCAAGGGCAGCGTGTCCACAGGGGATCTCGACATTGTGGGCTCCGTCAAGGCGGCTGCGCTCGGCAGGGCAAACGGCATCATAGGTGCCTGCGATGGCGTGATAATTTGGGCCGATCGGAAGGGGGTCCGCTTGGAGTTCTTTGAGGAAAAAGTTGTCGGGGACCATCTGCCACACAGAGGGGGCCAACAAACCCATGACCGCGATCCCAAGCATCGTGATCCATGTGCCTTGGTGCGGTGTGCCGAGGGTGATCATCTTGCGTACAAATTGATGCCCGCTCAGCTTCTTGATGTAGTACATCCCGATCAATCCGCCCATGCTGTGGCCCACGACATCGATCTTTTCGAGATCCACCTCACGCAAGATCCGCTGGATCTTTTGGTGGATACGCAACGCAGAGCGTCGGATATCTCCGATGTTAAACACACCCAAGTCGATCGAAAACACCACAAAACCATCGCGCTTGAGCCGCAACTCCATCGGCAACATCGCGCCGCGTGTTCCAAGAAAACCGTGAATCAACAAAACGGGCGGTGTATCGGGCGAAACACGATCATAAAAATCTCGCGACTGCAATGCGTTCCCGCGCTGGTACGTGTAGCGCAGATAAGTGATGATCTCGTTGATCTCTTCCAGAGAGATGTTCATTCTCGCCTCCTTGACGACGCTGTCTTTGGCGTCCTTGCCTTCGTTTCTCAATACGCTGTGGGGTCTTTTGTCTGCTTTGTCCTCGGTGGTTCGGTGCAGATCGTTTGCTTTTTACGGACGAGGAGGCTCGTTTTCTAACCAGATCGTCACAGGACCATCATTGCAAAGAGACACCTTCATGTCGGCCCCAAAGATCCCTGCCTCAATACGCACTCCCTCGATCTGACGGGCGATCTCGACCAATCGCGAAAAAAGCACACGCGCTTCTTCGGGCGGCATCGCTTCTCCAAAAGAAGGGCGCCGACCCTTGCGACAATCTGCGTACAACGTGAACTGGCTAACCAACAGCAACCCACCCCCTACCTCCAAAAGGGAACGGTTCATCTTGCCCGCTTCGTCTTCAAAGATTCGCAATTGCATGGCTTTTTGCAAGAGCGCTTGGCCGATCTCTTCTTGATCGCCCTGACCTAGCCCCACCAAGATCAACAAGCCGTGCTCGATCTCTCCAACGATCTTTCCTTCCACACGCACGGATGCACTCGACACCCGCTGCAACAACATCCGCATCCGCTCTTGGCTCCTTTTCTTTTTGAGAAGACTTCCGCATCTCAATGGTTTCGAGTGGCTGTGGGGTTGGAACCCCACGCCCCGCAAGGGAGCAAAGCCCCCTTGGCCCCGTGTTGGCGAACAGATCACTGTTTTTCCACTCCAACGGCTCTCGCTCGAACGGGTGCGAACACGGGGAGTTTTGGCAACAAGCCACACGATATCCAAACGATGTCTACACAAAAGCATCGTGCGTAGACGTCCTGTAATAGGGCAGCCACAGGGGGCTGCCCCTACGTCTTTACGATCACACAACGGGCGGATACCGCATCATACCTCTTTGATTGGGGGGCGCATCCTTGGCTTTAGAACGCACTGCTTTTCTTGCCTTCCCCAATCTACCCTGTTCTTCGTATCCGCTCCACCTGTTTTTCTTCCGCCACGCCCATCGCAAACCCACCCCTCCTTCTTTTTTGATCGCCATTCGGTTAAAAAACGTTCTTTTTTATTGTTTGGTCGATTGATGCTAGGGGACCGATCGATAAGTGCAATCTTTCCCGACTCTCCGATATTTTGATCCTTGTGCGTCCAATCCGCCAAAAAACGCTCACGGCGCGGGAAACATTTTGGTACAACGATCTGTTCTCTATAAAAAAACTAGGTAATGCCGCTGCTCTTGGTGATCTCCTTGCTGTCTGTTTGGATCTTGCTAAGTCTAGTTTTTTTGTAGTGTTTATGGATTGTTTTAAAAAATGGAACAAGGTGAACCAAAATAAAAAGTTCAAAAGGTCTTGAACTTTTTGAGCGCGTAGAGTATATACGTCAAGTAAGAAAGAAATTGGTTCATGTTTGAACGAATGAACGATTTGATAAGATGTTGAACCAAGCAAAAGGGGAGAGCAAGCGATGAATACAGCACTTTTGGCATACAATGAGGCACAAACGGTCGGGATTACGGACTTGAAAGCGTTGTTGCGCCCTCACATGAGTGGCCGAGGTGCAGTCGGTCGCGAATTGGATCGGATGCGCCGACATGATGTGTATGAAACGCTAACAGACACAGAGTTGGTTTCGTTGGTGACGGGCGGTCAGCGCGAGGCATTTGGCGAGCTGGTGTCGCGTTATCGCAGCAAAGTGGGTCGTTTGGCACTCAAGATCACCAAAAATGAGATCGACGCACAAGAAGTTGTGCAAGAAGTGTTTTTGAGCGCTTTTTCAAAGCTGGATTCGTTCAAGGGCACGGCAGCTTTTTCAAGTTGGTTGTATCGAGTGGCCGCAAACGGGGCGTTGATGTTGTTGCGATCGCGTCGTCGAGAAAACCATGAATCGTGGGATGATCTGCAACCGCGTTACGAAGCGGCTCCACAGGTGGCGTTGTCAACGTCGGCAGATTGGGCGACACAGGCCGATCGTGTTTGCGAGCGCAAAGAGATCATCCGTGTGTTGGGCGATGAGTTCGAGCAGATCCCGGAGCGTTATCGAACGATCTTGATCTTGCGCGAGTTGGATGGTCTATCGAACCGCGAGATCTCGGATGTTTTAGGGATATCGGTGGCAGCGGTGAAGAGTCGCTTGCATCGTGCGCGGATCGCGTTGCGCAAGCGCTTGGTTCAGTATTGGCCGGAAGTTGCGGAGTTTGGTCTCGCGCACAACGACGAAGACGACAGCGAAGAGTGCGAGATGGATCTGGATTGAGCGACGAGCGTTGCGTGCGTTTTGTCAGTGTTGTGATCGTTGTGGTGTTGTGAGCGCTGCGGTGGGTTGGGCATCGCTGCGGTGGGTTGGGCATCGCTGCGGTGGGTTGGGCATCGCTGCGGTGGGTTGGGCATCGCTGCGGTGGGTTGGGCATCGCTGCGGTGGGCTGGGCATCGCTGCGGTGGGCTGGGCATCGCTGCGGTGGGTTGGGCATCGTGTGGCGAACGTTGATCGATCGGCTGATGTATTTGGTGCGGTGGGGTGGGTGATTTGGAGGGGGAGTTTGCGCGAAGGTCTTGGAATGACGATGCGTCGTTTCTATAGTGGGTTGAGTTTCGCGGTGGGCAAAAAACCGTGTTCGCGCTCGTTCAAGCGGCAGAGTCGTTGGTGTGAAAAACGGCTGTTCGCTCCGTCGGTACGGGGTCAAGGGGGCAAAGCTCCCTTGTGGGGCGTGGGGTGAAACCCCACCAAGCCTTACCGCGAAACAGTCCACGTGCGACGGCGCATACGAGGCGGAAGGGTCAAAGAACAAGAACAGCGATTTGTGCCGTGGGTTCGAGTCAAAGCGGCACCGCGCAGACCGAGGGAGACAGCGATGGGTTTTTGGAAGCGGTTGGTTCGGGTGGTGAAGGCGAATCTCGGTAGTCTCTTGTCCAAGGCAGAAGAGCCAGAAAAGATGTTGGAGCAGTTGGTGGAAGAGATGCGCGAACAGCTCCAAGAAGCCAAGCGTCAAGTCGCGTTGGCGATCGGGGATGAGAAACGCTTGCACAAGCAATGGATGGAAGAAGACAAGCAAGCCGAAACGCGGGAAAGCCAAGCGATGCGCGCTTTGCAAGTGGGCGACGAAGAGCTGGCAAAAGCGGCGCTATTGCGGAAAAAACAGCACGAAGAGTTAGCGCGTGAGTATCAAAAGCAGTGGGAGATCCAAAAAGAGGCGGTCGAAAAGCTCAAGACCGCGCTGCATGCGCTCAATCAGAAGATCGAAGAAGCCGCTCGCAAAAAAACGCTGTTGCTTGCACGCAAACAGCGGGCGGAAGCCCAACAAACCGTTCAACAAACGGTGACGGGTTTGAGCGATCAATCGGCGTTTGAGACCTTCGATCGGATGGCCGAAAAGATCGATGTGCTGGAGGCGCAAGTTGAAGCCAACCACGAATTGAGCATGGAGATCCAATCGCAAGATCTGGATGCGCGTTTTCGCAAGTTGGAAAGCCAACATCCCGATGTCGACGATGCGTTGGCTGCATTGAAAGCCAAGATGGCTGCAAGCCCCAAAGCGGCCGCAAAAGAGCCTGTCCAAGAAACCGCCAAAGAGGCGGTCAAAGAAAAAGAGCGGGTAATGCGGGACGAAGAACGCTGGTGAGGTGATACGGGGCGAAGAACGCTGGTGAGGTGATACGGGGCGAAGAACGCTGGTGAGGTGATACGGGGCGAAGAACGCTGATGGTACGAGATCCGCCCGTTGTGTGAGCGCAAAACGTAGAGGCAGCCCCCTGTGGCGGCCCAAATACAGGGCTGCTACAGCAAATCGTGCCGACGTTTGGGGATGTTGTGAAGAGGCAGGGGGGAGTGCGGAGGAAGCGTTGATCGACCTGTTGAATCGGGGTTATTTGTACGCCGTCCAAAGTTAGGCTTCTGCGGAGGAAGCGTTGATCTCGTCGTTGTTGTTGGTGGTGGATTCCGAAGAGATATCGCGTTCGAGGACTTCTTCGAGGGCGAGCTGCATGTCGTCGACGAAGCTGAACTCCATTTCATCGCGGGCTTCGGCGGGGACTTCTTCGAGATCTTTTTGGTTCTTTTTGGGGAGGACGACTTTGCGGATGCCGGCGCGGTGGGCAGCGAGGACTTTTTCTTTGATCCCGCCGACAGGAAGGACGCGACCGCGCAGAGTGATCTCGCCCGTCATGGCGACATCTCCGCGCACACGGCGGCCTGTGATCAGAGAGATGATCGCGGAAAGCATCGCAACACCGGCGCTAGGGCCTTCTTTGGGGATGGCACCAGCGGGGACGTGGATATGGATATCCCACGCTTTGTGGAAGTCGGCGGGGACACCGAGTTCTTTGGTGTTGGAGCGGATGTAAGCGAGTGCGGCTTCCGCAGATTCTTTCATGACTTCGCCGAGTTTGCCTGTGAGCGAGAGCTTGCCTGAACCGGGCATACGGGTGGCTTCGATGAAGAGGAGATCGCCCCCTGTGGGGGTCCATGCGAGGCCGGTGGCGACACCGGGCATACGGGTGAGTTCGGCGGCTTCGGGGAAGAACTTGACTTGGCCGAGGTAGTCGCCGACTTGTTCGGTATCGATCTGATGGCCGGAATCATCGCCTTTTGCGACTTCGACAGCGATCTTGCGACAAACGGAGCGGATCTCTCGTTCGAGTTGACGGACGCCTGCTTCGCGGGTGTAGCTTTCGACGATGTGCTTGATGGCTTCGTCGGTGATCTCGGCGTGTTTTTCTTTGAGTCCGTGATCTTTGACTTGTTTGGGGACAAGGTGATCGGTGGCGATGTGGAGTTTTTCTTGCCACGTGTAACCAGAGAGTTCGATGATCTCCATCCGATCGCGCAAAGCGGGCTGGATGGGGTCGAGTTGGTTGGCGGTACAGATAAAGAACACGTTCGAGAGATCGTAGGAGACTTCAAGATAGTGATCGGAGAAAGCGTTGTTTTGCTCGGGGTCAAGGACTTCGAGCAGGGCGGAGGATGGGTCGCCTCGGTAGCTGGTGCCGAGTTTATCGATCTCGTCGAGGATAAAGACGGGATTGATGGTTCCGGCCTTGCGCATACCTTGGACGATACGTCCGGGTAGAGCGCCGACATAGGTGCGGCGGTGTCCTCGGATCTCGGCTTCATCGCGCACACCTCCGAGGGAGATGCGGATGAATTCGCGTCCGAGGGCGCGGGCGATCGAGCGACCAAGGGAGGTTTTTCCGACGCCGGGGGGGCCTGAGAAGCAAAGGATGGGGCCTTTTTTCTCTGGGTTGAGTTTGCGGACGGCGAGGTGTTCGATGATGCGTTGTTTGATCTTGTCGAGTCCGTAGTGATCTTCGTTGAGGATCTCGTTGACGCGATCGAGGTTGAGGTTGTCTTCGGTGGCTTTGGTCCAAGGGAGGTTGGAGAGCCATTCGAGGTAGGTCTTGGCGACCATGTATTCGGCTTGTGCGGGGTTCATGGCGCGCAAGCGGTTGAGTTCACGATCGGCCATCTCACGGGCTTCTTCGGGGAGTTCGGCATCTTTGAGTTTTTTCTCAAGGGTTTCGATATCAGCGGTCTTGTAATCGTCTTCGCCGAGTTCTTTTTGGATGGCTTTGAGTTGTTGGCGAAGAATGGTTTCGCGCTGGCTTTTGGCGACATCATCGCGCAGATGGTTTTCGATCTCTTTGCGCACCGACAGGACTTCTTTGATGCGACTGAGCATCTCGAGTGTGGTATCGAGGCGTTCTTTGAGATCGAAGGTGCTGAGGATCTTCATCTTGTCATCGAGAGAGATGTCGAGCGTCGAAGCGATCATATCGGCGAGTTGGCCGGGTTCTTTGATCTCGGAGAGCATTTTTTCTGCGCCGCGTGGAAGTTCGGGCGTCAGTTTGATCACTTCGCGGGCGACTTTGCGCAGCGTTTGATCGAGGGCGCTGAGTTGGAGGTCTTCTTTATCGCTTTGATCGTTGATGGTGGTGACTTCGGAGATCCAGTAGGGGTCATCGGTGAGGATGCGTTCCAAGACGATGCGTTGGATACCTTGGACCATCAAGCTGTAGGTGTTGCGGCCCGTTTTTTGGATCTTGAGGATGCGGGCAAGGGTCCCGATGCGGTAGAGATCTTCTTCGCTGGGGTCTTCGATCTCTGGGTCTTTTTGGGTGACGATCGCAAGCAGTGTCTCGGTGGGATCGGCTGCTTTAATCAAGGCGATCGACTTGGGACGCCCGACATTCAGGGTAATCACACCGCCGGGGAAAAAGACTCCGTTGCGTAAGGGGAGCAGCGGTAGTGATTGCTGGCTTTCTATGGACATGCGATGGACTCCTTCTTGGACGATGATGTATCGCAGCTCAGGTACCGTATGATTCCATAATCATGGCTGTACGGGCCAAATGAGAGACTTTGTTTGGGTGGTGGTTTTGTGGTGGTTCGTTCTTTCGGTGTTTTGTTTGCGAAGCGGGGTGGCGCTTCGTTGGGTTGTGTGGCTCCGTGAGGAGCCTAAGATCGGGCGCAAACACAACATCACCAAAAAAACAGCCCTTGTATCGGCTAGAAGCATAGTACCGAGGGAGGGGGGTGTCAAGAAAAGCAATCCGACCATCATAGAAGGCTTCGCGACGCGCTGCAAGCCTTTTTTTTGGGCAGGTTGTCTCTGCGCTTGCCTAGGATGCCGAGGGAGAGCTTTTGGTTGCGTTTTTGGGTGTCAAGGGAGCCGCGCTAAGGTTGTGTGTGGGCAGCGCCCCACAAAAGCCGAGAGAGGCAGAAGTTCTAAACAAGATAGGAGTTACGCAGTTGAAGAGGGAAAGCGTGAAGAATCAACCCGTTGTAGGGGCAGTTCGCGAACCGCCCGCGCCCTGACATGGGCCTTTTTCGTATCGAACTGCGTAAGTTCCAAACAAGATCAAGGAGGCAAGAACGCGGATGGCGTTTGATGAAAATGTCGGAGTGCGCGCATGACTTCGTTTGTGGGGGCGATCAGACGGGGGCTTTCGGGGGGGAGTGCATCGAGAAAGACACTGCCATAACTTTTTTCGACGACGCGATTGTCGAGGATCAAGACGGTCCCTCGGTCTTGTTTACTTCGGATCAGTCGGCCAAAACCTTGTTTGAATTTGATGGTGGCGGAGGGTACGGTGTAGCGCAAGAAAGAGTTTTCACCTCGGCTTTCAAGGGCTTCGACACGCGCTTCGATCAGAGGATCGGAGGGGACGCGAAAGGGCAGGCGTGTGAGGATCACGTTGCACAGGGCGCGGCCTTGGACGTCGACGCCTTCCCAAAAAGAGTCTGTGCCGAACAACACGCTGCGTTCTTCTTCGATCTTGCGTTGAAGCAAGATGTGACGGGGCATTTGGCCTTGACACAGCGAGCGGATATCGAGGCGTTCGAGGCGGGGAGCAAGGCGTTCGTAGAGAAAGCGCAAGAGTCCGAAAGATGTACAAAGCACAAATGCCCGACCATCCGAGATCTCAAGTGATCGAAAGATGATCTCGCAGATCGCGTCTCGGAATTGTGGTGCATTGGGGCCGGGCAGATCGGTGGGTATCCCGATCAGGCTTTGCGTGGCGTAGTCAAAGGGAGACGGAAACATATCGCTAAACACCCGACTATCGGGAAGGTCTTGCATACCGAGGCGCTGTTGGAGGAAAGAAAAGTCTTTTTGTCCGGTGGTGAGCGTGGCCGAAGTGAGGGCGATCGTGCCAAAGTGATCGTAAAGCATCTTGCTGAGGGGGGCTGCGACTTCGAGGGGGGCTGCTTGGAGGCGCAAGCGCCCATCGGCTTGGGTTTGGGCTTCAAACCATCGCACCAAGACGGCCTCGTCTTCGGCGTTTGGGTTGCTTTCGTCGGTCTCATCCTCCGAAAAAAACAGATCGAGCGAGGCGGCTGCGTTGCCGAGGCGATTGACCGCAGCGCCGATCTCCATCAAGGGGCTGCTCAGGTCTTTTTCGATGACCTTGGCTTGGTCTTCGACGTCGGCGGCAAACTTCATCAACCACTGCAACAGATCGCGGATCTGTTGGCCCCAACCAAGCCCCATCTCGCGGATATCTTGCCACGGGCCTTGTTTGCGAAACGACGGAGTGACGCGGACTTTGATCAGTTGTGGCGTGTTATTTTCTGCATCCACCAACAGGCTGCGGATGCGTTGCTCGATGCGAAGGGTGTTTTCGCGCAGTCGACGAACTTCGGGGATCAGCTTTTCAAACAGCGTCTGTTGGAGGGGGCCGACGCCTTTGATCTTGTGATGGTGTTCTTGAAGCAGGCCCCCGATCTGCCTCAACAGGCCGGTCTCTTCTTGTTTTTTGGTGCGCAGAAGTTTTCCGAGGCTTTGAAGCACACCAAAGGGGGTGATCTGAAAGCCCAAAAAGGCGCTTGCTGCGTCTTCGATATTGTGCGCTTCGTCCAGTACGATGCGGTGGTAAGGGGGCAACAGGGCGGGTGTATGGAAGTTTCCGCTGCTTTCGCGCAGGGCCAGATCCGCAAACAAGACGTGGTGGTTGGTCACGAGGATATCGGCGTCCGCTTGTTGGCGGCGAGCGATGTAGTAAAAGCAGCTTTTGTAATGTTCGCAGCGCATACGCTGACAAGCGTCACCGTCGGCTTGAAGGCGCGACCACAGCGCATCATCGGGCAAAAAGGATAGAGAGGACTTGTCGCCTGTGGTGGTGTTTTGCGCCCATTCATGGAGGCGATGGAGTTGCTTGCGTTGTTCTTCGTCTTGTTCGATCTGGAGTTCTGCGCCGACTTGGTGGACGCGACGGATGCAAAGGTAGTTGTTTCGGCCTTTGACGAGCGAGGCTGTGAAGGGGATATCGAGGACTTCTTGGAGGAAGGGGATGTCTTTGTAGAAGATCTGTTCTTGGAGGTTGATGGTTTTGGTGGAGACCACGACGCGCTCACGGTTGCGATGTGCCCAATAGACCGAGGGGATCAGATACGCGAGAGACTTTCCTGTGCCTGTACCTGCTTCGACCATGTAGAGGTGATCGTGGTTAAAGGCGCGCACCATCCCGCGCAACATGGCGATCTGTTCGTCGCGTTGCTCGTAGCGCGGAAGTTTTCGGGCCATCGGCCCTTTTGGACCAAGCAGTGCGGTGATCTCTTTTTCGTCGAGCGGAACGAGGCTTTCCGCTTCTTGCACGCCTTCAACGATCTGATGGGCGTGTTCTACTTGGTTATCGATCAGCAGATAGCCGATGCCCTTTTCGTCGAAGCGACGGGCGTATTCTTCGTCTTGTTGGGTAGGAAGCAGTTGAGCGTCTGCGTGGTTGTGAAGGACCACTTCGCCCGTTTTGGGCGTGGAAAACAGCAGCATCGGTGCGCGTGGGCCTTCCTTGCATACGGCCTTGACACGAGCGATCTTGCCGTTTTGGTCGAGCTGACCGACGAAATACGCCCCCGCTCCTTCGTTCTTTCGCAAGGCAGCCCGAAGTTTGGCGACCACTTCGTGGGTCATGTATTGATCGAGGGTCGGCAAGGCCATCTCCTTCGTCTGCTGTGGGGACACTTCGTGGGCGTTGTAGCAAAGGCTTGGGTTCTAGCGTGACAGCAGCGGCCATCTTGTGACATCACCGCGCTTTTTTTCGGGACTTGTGTTTTTTGAAATGGGCGTGCAATAATGCAAGGTCTTTGATGCGGCTGTCTTCTAAGAGGATGAAAGACAAGTTGTTTTCGTTTAGCATGGGGCTTTGTGATGAGAGCATTGATTCGTTTGATGATGTTTTTGTGTTCTTTGGCGGCGATCTCTGTCGCTGTGGTGGCCTGCCCAAGCGGTACGGGTGGAAATTGCACAAAGAATGAAGAGTGTACAGGGGGCCAGATCTGCAAAGACGGCAAATGCACCACCACAAGCAACGTTGAAAACGTCGGAGATACGGATGGAGATGGCGGTGGATCGGACACGCCCCCACCCAAGCCTTGTACCGACGACTTCGATTGCCCAGAGGACAAACGCTGCGCCAACAAAGTCTGCGCCGATTATCCGGCCTCTTGCACCAAAAACGAAGAATGCGGCTTGGGCCGTAGCTGTGTGGGCGGAAAATGCGGCATCACCACTTGCGAAAGCGATGTCCAATGTTCTACGGGAACCGTTTGTGATCTCGCCACCAAGCGCTGCAAAAAAGCCAAAACGTGCGAAAAGTCCGAAGACGACTGCGGTTCGGGCATGGTGTGTGACTCCTGTCGAAAAGTTTGCACCGCCAAGCCCGCAGGGGCCGTCTGCAACGAAGACTTTAACTGCGATATCGACAAAGAGTTCTGTGACAAATGCGTTCGCGCTTGCAAAACGCGCAAAGCCCCTTGCCAGCCTTGTCTCGAAAGCCGCGAGTGTGGCGAAGAAAAAGACCTATGTGCGCCCTCTCAAAACGGCCAGCGCTACTGCGCTGTGGCCTGCCAAAGCGGCGCGTTTTGCCCCTCTGGATACAAGTGTGAAGAAGTCGATCATCCCGATAAATCAGGACAAAAAGTCAAACTTTGCTTCCCCGCCTCTGGAAACTGCGCCAGCCCGGGCGAATGCTCCAGCAGCGCCGATTGCAAAGGCAGCCAGATCTGCGACCCCAAATCCAAAACCTGCATCGCTGGCTGCAAAGACAACGCCGAATGCACCGAAGGCAAAAAATGCTGTCGTGGCCGTTGTACCGTTCCATGCGCAAGCAACAGCCAGTGCCAAGGCCAAGAAACCTGCACAGGCGGTTGTTGTAAGCTCGATGGCGAGTGCGAGACCAGCAAAGACTGCCCCGATAAAAACTACTGCAACCCCCAAACAGGCTTGTGTACGCCCGGATGTCTGCTTGCAAGCGACTGCGGCTTGCCTGATCCTCAAAAGTCCCGCTGTCGCTTCCTTTGCGAAAACAAGAAATGTGTCGAAGACTGCCGTTGTACCGACCAGCAGCTTGATTGCGGGCCGATCCGTTTCTGCCCCAAAGACGACAACAACCCCGCCGAGATCAAGCCTTGCCGGAAACCCGAAGGCCCCACTTGTATCCGTTGCCAAGCCGATGCCGACTGTGGCTGCAAACAAGGCGATGATTGCAAGTTTGTCTGCACGCGCAAAGCCTGCCAAGCCGACGCCGATTGCGCTGGAATGCCCAACGGAGCGACCAGTTGCTACAACCAACGCTGCTCGACCAAACAAGTCTGCAACACCGACGCAGAATGTCCCGCAGGCGAAAAGTGCGAAAACAAAAAATGCGGTGAAAACTGCAACAACCGTTGCCTCGACCTCGGTCAAGCCGGTAAACGCTGCTTTACAGGCTGCGATCCCAAAGGAGACGGCAAAGAGTGCGCTTCGCGCCTAAGCTGCGTCGAACTCCTCCCCCAAGAAGCCCAAGGCCCGAAGTGCGAATTTGACGGAAAGAAACGCTGCAAAGTCGATGCAGATTGCAGCGGAAACACCCCACGATGCGGACCTGACGGCTACTGTAGCTCTTGCCCCTCTGGGCAGATCTGCCGTGGCTTCAATAAACTCGATCCACTCGATCTGATCTGTATCGCGGCTCCCCCCACCATGTGCGCCGATTTTACAGGCGCGATCTGTGAGATGGGCGGTTTCTAATTTGTTCGCGTGTGCCCCCCAAACGAACCTCCGCTTGACTTGTCCAGAACTGCAAGTCGCTTGCACTGGTCGCTCGTCAAACTCCCAAACGAACCTCCGCTTGACTTGCCCCGTCGTAGCCTCGCCTTCTTTCGCTTGGAATGTCTCGGCAGATTCTTTGCGGTCTTTTTTCTCTTGTGGCACGAACGGATTGTGCTTATACAGGCCCACGCATCTTTGTTCTGTTCTCTACGCAGAACAGAGCGCTGTTTTGGGTGTTTTGCAAAAAGCCCCTAGCTGTCGAGGTTTTGAATGATGGTCTCGATCTTTTGGCGTTTTCCTCGCTTGCTTTCGACCTTGGTTTGGCCGCACAAAGCGAAGCCGTTTCGCCGCTCCATGCGCAGGGTTGTGTGTTCGTGGATGCTCGGTGCTTTGTTGCTTCCGTGTCTTGCGGGTTGTCGCAAAGGAAGCCCCGAGCTTGGCTCAAAAGAGGCCCCCAACCCCCTCGTCGCGAAACAACTCATGGGGATCTCTGGCTCTCAAGTGGCCCGAAATGCCGCAGAGATGCTCAAAGGCGCGTCCGTTGATCCTGCCGTCATCAACAAAGCGATGGGCGGATTTGTCTATCAAGCCACCAGTTCCTACTCTTCAACGCGCAAATCGCGCACGGTAAAGTTCAGTGAAAAAGTTCACATCACACAACACCCCGAAGGGCCTTTTCATCTTCTTATGAACAACGACCAACAAAAGTCTGCCGAAGTCATCTGGCACGCTGAAAAGCTGTATTGGCGCGGTAAAGGCCGCCCATTCCGTGTGACTTCGGAGGATGTGGAGATGGCGCGACGTTGGCAAGTCCGTAGTCACGGACAATGGCGCGCCTTGGTCGCTATTTTTGGCGAATCGATCCAACTCGAAGATCAAGGTGAGGAACAAGTGGCAGGTCGTACCTGTCGGGCTTATCGCATCACGCTGCGAAGCGTCACAGATGCTTCGTTGCCCGATATCCCCGAAGGTACGGCTTGGTCTGGTAAACTTCCTGAACACACACGCGGAAAAGCTGCCAACAAGCCCCGCCTACCGTCGCAAGCCAGCGGAACCCTTTGTGCAGATCTCCAACTCGGTTTTCCGCTCAAAGTTAAGTTTCAAGGCCGTTATCGCGTCGGAAAAGACGAGGCTGATGTGGCTGTCACATTGGATGCCTCTTTTTCTCTCGCATCCTCCGAGCCGATCAAGCCCCCCAAGGCCGTCGTCGCCGTCTCGCGTGAACCTGAACCCTTAGATGCCTTTGCCAAAAAGAAACCCACCTTTTTTCTCGAACCGCCTGCACGCCGCCCAGAAGGAGGCCAGTAACCGCAGGCAAAAGGAGCGATGCGTTTTATGGAGAAAGCTGTGATCGTACAACAAGCACAACAAGAACATACCCCCTCGACCTTGGACTTTGCGATGGACTTGGTTCATTGGGCCGAAGATAAAAAAGCCGAAAATATCCACCTCTACGAGGTCGGGGATCTTTGCTCTTACGCAGATTATGTCTTGATCTGTAGTGGAAACTCTGATCGCCATGTCTCTGCCATCGCAGAAACCCTGCGCGAAGAAGGCAAACACGCGGGACATATACCACTCGGTGTCGAAGGCCTGCACAAAGCACAATGGGTCTTGCTCGACTTTGGTGACGTCGTGATCCACATCTTTTTTGGGCCCGTGCGGGATTACTACGACCTCGACCGTCTGTGGCCTGCAAAAGCCAAGATCTGGTCGGGCGGTGAACCTGCTTCGACGCCAGAAAGCGAGGATGACGACGATCTCTAAAGATCGCGTCTCACCATGAAGATCGCTATTCTTGTGATGGGTCGGCTCAAAGACCGCTACCTCGAAGAAGGGATCGAGACTTATCTACAGCGTCTCCGTCTCTACTGCCCGATCGAATTGATCCGCCTCAAAGAAGAAAAAAAGCCCAACGCTGCAAGCGAATCGCGCTCTGTTCAGATCGAAGGTGAGCGCATCCTCGCCCAAGTCGGCGAAGGCGATACACTCATCGCGCTCTCCGAAGAAGGCCGCCGCCTTGACAGCCAAGCATGGGCCGCCACGATGCAAGCCTCCCTTGACGCTTGTCGTGGTCGCCTGTTGTTTGTGATCGGCAGCGGAGCCGGCCTTGCTCCCGAAGTCAAACAACGCGCCGATATCCTCTTGTCCCTTTCCCCCATGACTTTCCCCCACCAAATCGCGCTTCTGCTTCTCGCCGAGCAACTCTACCGCGCTTGGACTCTCCTCAAAAACGAACCCTATCATCGCTAAACATCCATCGCACCGACGCTGTTCTCCCCTCCTCGCCTGCTCTTCCCAATGCCTCGTCTTTTTTGTGGAGCAGTTGGCACACCTTTTCCATGAGGGCCTGCTGACGTCACATCTATCCGAGCAGACCGTTTTTACGCGAGTATGTGCAAAATGCTCGGAGCGTCCGCCCAAATCGCATTCCACAAACGTTCGTTCTCGGAGGTATCGCATGGACCGGCCCACAAAACAACTTCTCGTCTCGCCAAACCATCCAACACAAACAACACCCCAGCCTGTCTTGTCTCGGGATCTGAATGTGCCGATTCATCGGTCTTTTCAACTCTTGCGTGAGATCGCATCGGGGCTGCGGATGTGCGGGGAAGGTTTGTTGGCGCTGTTGTATCCGCCGCATTGTGCGGGGTGTGCGGAGCCGTTGGTGATCGATCGTTCGGGAGACGTGCTGTGTGCGTGTTGCAAAGAGGGGTGTTGGTTGTTGCGTGATGTGGCGGTTTGTGAGCGATGTGCTGCGCCGATGCGAGAGGGCGAGCGTTTGTTTCATCGATGGCATCGGCGAGATCAGTCGATATCATGGTTGGAAGACGAACCCAGCGAGAGCCATTCTGCGGCGTGGTGGGATGCCGCCAACGAGACGCGGGGTTGTTGTGTTTCGTGTCGAGGAGAAGGCGTGGGCGTCGAGCGATGCAGGGCATTCTTTGCGTATGCAGGGACGATCCGTGCGCTGTTGCGGCGTTGGAAGTACCAACGCGATCTCGACGCAGGGGAGGGCCTTTGTGCGATCGTTCAAAAAGAATCGGTCGTGTGGTCCGAAGCTCTCGGACAGTACGATATCTTGGTGCCTGTGCCGATGTCACGAAAGCGTTTGCGTTGGCGTGGTTTTCATCCTGCGTGGAGGTTGGCGCAAGCCTTGGGGGCAAATAGCCGATGCGACGGTCATCCTGAGATCTTGTTGCGTGCTCAAGAAGAGCAAACCCAAGTGGGGCTGGATGGAGCAGCCCGTCGGACCGCGCTTGCGGGGCAGATCACGCTCGCACCTTGGGCGATGCAAAAGCTTCACAACAAACGCGTGTTGCTGGTGGACGATGTGATCACCACAGGCGCGACGCTTGCGGCGTGTGCAGAGGCTCTTCGCCTTGGATCTCCTGCGAAGGTGGATGCGATGGCCTTGTGTCGGGCGATTTAGCGTTTTGGGGCTACAGGATCTCGAACTCTCGGCAAAAGATCAAGACGCGCCCGACGACGTGGTCTTCTTCAAAGTAGGCGCGGCGGTGTTGCGTGTTTGGGTAATTGTACAAGCAACGTCCGCCTTGTTCGGGTTGAAAAAAGATGCACTCTTCGCAACAAAATTGGAGGCGTAAGCGCTCCGCTTCTTCCAAAAAGAGCGCCGTCACAGGCCCTTGGAGAGGGGTAAAGGTGGGGGCTTGTTTGCTTGTCATCGTCCAAAACGCTCCTTGGCCGGCTGTTTTTTTCTTTGGGTGTGGTGCCGCTGCTGTGGTATCTTCGGGCGGTGAGTGCGTGTGCTTTTCCCCGATCCATCGATACTCTTGGGGATCATATGATATCCGAGAGATGTGTGATCGCAATGACGAGGCGATCCGCTGTGATTGCCCTGTTCTTGAGCAGCCCCCTGTGGCTGCCCCTACGTTTTGCGATCACACGACAGGCGGATTTCGTAGAAGCGGTCAATACGGATGTTGAAGCCTTTTGCGCATCCACGACACTTTGACCGATGCACTTTAACCAAGAGCCTCTCGTTCGATCAACTGTTTTGGGATGCGTTGTTGAGCGGGGTGGATCCCAAATCCTCGAAGAGCGGAACAACAGAAGCGATACAGGCGAATCCTTTCCTCGTAGCGTGGGTTAGAAAAGCGGGTGTTTGAGATGCGACGATGCGTTAGAGAAGTGGGTGTTTGAGATGCGAACATTGCGATGGCTTCGTTGGTTTGTGCTTTGTTTTTTGGTTTGTGGTGTTGTGGGAGGGGTGCTGTTGGCGTGCGGGCAGGAACCCTTGGAGCAACGTCAACAGCCGATCATCGGAGGGAAAGAGGATCTGAGCCATCCAGCCGTTGGTGTGCTGACCACGAACACGTTCACGCCGTTTTGTACGGCAACACTGATCGCACCGCGTCTAGCGCTTACGGCGGCGCATTGTCTCGATATCGCCAAAGCACTCAACCTCAAGCTGCGTTTTCGCATCGATCTTCCAAGCCAAGCTGCGACGGGCTTTGATCAACATTTCGTGGATGTCGAGAACACTTCTGTCCATGCCCAATGGGCCCCCTCGACAATGTTTTTTGATCACGATATCGCCTTGTTGCGCTTTCGTGAAGCGATCCCATTGATCCAGCCGATGGCGTTGTATCCGAACGCGATGGAGGGCGATTGGCTTCAAAAGCGCATTACAGCCATCGGTTATGGGCTGCTCCAAACGCGCCCCATTGGCATCAGGTTAAGCAATGACATCGGAAACAACAAGAGGATCGGGAGTATTGTGTTGCCATGTTGACGGTCGTTTTCGACGCGAACTGATTTTACAATTGTTACGGATGACAAGGGAAAGAGCCTCAAGCG
>JAKLKB010000036.1 GCA_023150835.1 Myxococcota bacterium
GGGGAAGTTGGAACGGGCAGCGTCTGCATTTGGTGCATACAGCGTGCGTCATGAAAAAACAAAATCCCCGAGGCTTCCGACTTTCGCTCCCTCCCCTGTTCACGGGGGAGGGCGGGGTGGGGGGCTTTCCTCCGCTTAACAAGGCGCGTATGGGGCTTTGCCCCACAAACACAAACGAGCCGCGTAAATCGTGTTGGGGTGAATCGTTGAAAAAGAAGCAAGCCCTAACGAGAGACAGGTTGGAGAGCAAGTTCGGAGACTTGGTGCGTGGGAGCGAAGCACTGGGCTGTATCGCAAAGATAGAACGTACACCGTCCATCGCGAGAGGGTCGGTCTTTCCAAAGATGCGCGGGGATCTCGGAAGGTGCTTGTCCATCGCGAAAAAGCAAACAAAGATCACTTGCGGTGAGAACCGATGCGAGCGTTGCCCGAACAGCGGCCATCTCCGCATCCGAAGAGGCAGCGGGGAACACAGCGACGACCATCCGAGGGCTTTGCAAGCGATGGAGATGGACGCGCAGCAGCGAAGAAAAAGCCGAGGGTCCGCGCTGGATCGCCAATGCATGGGATCGCAAGATCGCATCAGCGACTTCCAGATCGGCAGGCTCGCCTGTCCACAGCGCAGATCGCAAAAAAGCCAAAGCGGCTGCTCCAAGAGCCGATGGTACGGCTTCATCTAGCGCGCTTTGTGGCGAAACGATCAGGGCTTCTGCCGAAGTATCGTTGTACTGCAAAGCCCCGTCTTGGTTCAAAAACCGCCGTTTCATCGCCGCACAGAGATCCTTGGCTGCGGATATCCAAAGGGCATCACCCGTTGCGGTGTAGAGATCCATCCAAGCAAGCGCCAAAAAGGCGTAATCATCGAGGAATCCCAAGGTCTTCCATTGGAGACCTTCGGGCGCATCGTAGGCCAAACGGTGGAGATAGCCGTCTTTTTGGAAGGCTTCGAGATAGACCCGAGCAGCGCGCTCTGCTTGCGCACACCACGAAGCTTGTTGCAACACGAAGCCTGATCGAGCAAGTCCTTGGATCGCCAAGGCATTCCAAGCTGTAATCCGCTTTTCATCGCGCAACGGCTTGGGGCGTTGTTCACGCGCTTGCCACAACAAACGCCGTCCTCGCTCGATGCGTTCTTGCAATTCGTGAAGCTCGCCTCCCCACACCGCTTGCAGCGCTGCAAGATCTTTTCGGCACGACAAGACGCTCCGTCCGCCTTCAAAGTTGCCCTCTTGCGAGACCCCGAAGGCATCGCACAAAAACGCGCTGTCTTCGCCCAAAACAGCCTCCACAGTCGTCGGCTCCCAGACAAAAAAGCGCCCTTCTTCTCCGTCAGAATCCGCATCTTGTGCGGCATAAAACAAGCCTTCTTCGCCCGTCATCTCACGTTGAAGATAAGAGGCCGTCGCCTCGATGATCCGATGATCCCGAACCGACGGTGCGATCCGTGTGATCTCTGCATACAGACGCAACAACAAGCCATTGTCGTACAACATCTTTTCAAAGTGCGGCACAGCCCACGCTTGATCGACGCTATAGCGATGAAAGCCCCCGCCAAGATGGTCAAACAATCCACCTTCCGCCATCGCGCTCAAAGCCTGTCGCACCCGCCTCAAAGCTTCGGCGTCTTCAAAAGCCACACCGCACCACAACATCGTCTCTAAGATCGGAACATTCGGGAACTTGGGTGCGCGCCCCAACCCGCCGTGTTCTTGATCGAAGCGGGGTCCAAGCACCTGTACAAAGCGCTTGAGAACTTCATCGCCCAACACGGCTTCGGCCCCAACCACCGCTGACTCACGACGGAGCATCTCGGTCAATTGGGCGGCATCCGAGATCACTTCTTCGCGGTGTTCTTGGTACAGCGCGTGGATGCGTTTCAACAACTCCAACCACCCAAGACGGCCATAACGCGCTTCTTTGGGAAAATACGTCCCAGCAAAAAAAGGCCGACCATCGGGCAGTAAAAACACATTGAGCGGCCATCCTCCGCTGCCCGTTAAGATCTGACAGGCTTCCATATACACCCGATCGACATCGGGGCGTTCTTCTCGATCCACCTTGATCGAGACAAATTGCGCATTCTGAAACGCCGCAACTCTCGCATCTTCAAAGCTCTCTGCTTCCATGACATGACACCAATGGCAAGCTGAATAACCCACCGAAACAAGGATCGGCTTGTCTTCGCTGCGCGCTCGATCAAAGGCTTCTTCTCCCCAAGGATACCAGTCGACGGGGTTTCTTGCATGTTGGCGTAGATACAAACTCTGCTCATGGATCAGACGGTTGACTCCTCCGTACATCCGACACTCCTTCTATCGTGCAGATTCGATCACCAACCGCAGCTTCGGCCTTGGTTTTGCTGCTTGAGCCAACGCTGAAGTGGCGCAAAGTAGGCGAGGATCGCCGAAGCATCCATCTCGCGTTTGCCGGTCAACAGCGCCAACGTCTCAGGCCACGGACGACTCGAACCCGCCTGCAACATCTGCCACAACTTTTGACCTGCGGCCTTGTTCCCATAATTCGAACAGGTGTGCAAAGACCCCTTGTGACCGGACTCTGCGCAAAGAGTGCGATGGAATTGAAATTGGAGGATCGCCGCCAAAAAATACCGCATATACGGGGTGTTTGCAGGGATATGATACTTTGCACCCGGGTCAAAGTCTCGCTCGCTTCGGGGCAATGGAGCTTGGATCCCTTGGTAGGCTTCGCGCAACTCCCACCAGCGCTTGTTGTATGCCGATGGCGGGACTTTTCCTGAAAACACCTCCCAACGCCACTTGTCGATCATCCGACCAAAGGGCAAAAAGGCCACTTTTTCCAACGCCATCTGCAACAAAAACGCGATGTCATCGGGCTTTTTGGCATCTGCTCCAGCTAGACCGATCTTTTGAAGATACGAAGGCGTCACCGACAAGGCCACCGCATCCCCGATCCCTTCGTGAAATCCGTCATGTGCGCCTTCTCGAAACAACACATCCTGTTTGTGGTAGGCGAGGTAGTAGTAGATGTGGCCGAGTTCGTGGTGAAGGGTTTGGAAGTCCTCTGCGGTCACTTCGATGCACTGGCTCAAACGCACATCTTGATCCAGATCGATGTGCCACGCCGAAGCGTGGCAAACCACCGAGCGATCGCGTGGCTTTGCAAACAACGAACGCTCCCAAAAACTCTTGGGCAGCGCAGGCATCCCCAACGAACGGAAGAATTGCTCGGCGATCCGCACCATCCCTTTTGGATCGATCTGCTTCTTTTTTAATAACAAGCCGATGTCTTCGCCCTTTTCGCTGCTTTTTGGCGCAACCAACGGAAACAGATGTTCCCAACTCTGCGCCCACATATTCCCCAAAAGATGCGCAGGGATCTTTCCTTTCGGCGCGACGCGCTGCCCCCCGTATTGCTCGGAAAGCTTCGCCCTCACATAACAATGCAGATCGTCGTACAACGGCTTGACTTGTTGCCACAGACGCTCCACTTCGCCCTCAAAAGCACCTGTCGGCATCTCATACCGCCGACGCCAGATCTGCCCAAGATCCGCCGCCCCCAACTCCCGCGCTCCCGCATTCGCAAGCTCCACATAACGCGCATACTTCTCCCTCATCACGGGCGAGATCGTGCGCCAACATCGCCAAGCCTCCAACTGCTCGTCATAATCCCGACTCTTGGCCAAGATCGCAGAAAGCTCTTGCAGATCCAAATGCCGCTTCTTTGTGGCCATGTAGCACTTCCCTTTGCCGTAGATCGCCGTCAAATCCGAGGCGATCTGCGCCAACTCTAAACGCAAATGATCTTGGGATGGCGCTGGCAAAGACAGGTAATTGCGGAATATCCGAAACTTTCTCCGTTGCACATCGGACAGCTTTACGCCGTCGAACTGTTTCATCTCTTTGATCTTTCGGCTGACGAAAGCCATCATCCGCGCTTCGGCTTCCGCAGCAAGCATCTGCGTATCGTGCGTAATAAACGTATTTTGCAGCCAGCCCGTCCGATCGCGGTACGTCGAAAGCGCCAACATCTCGCGCTCCAGCCCACGCAAAAATGTATCGACCGCCAAAGCAGAAACCCTTGGCGGACTCGCAGGACGCGAAGACGCGAATGGACGCGGAGGATGCGCTTCGCTGTTCCATTGCCAGATCCCCCAACCGATCCCACACACCACACACCACAGGCTCCCCCACAACAAACGCCAACCTGTTGATACCACGATCTGTTTTGACTTCTTTCGCTGCATGCGCCCTTTTCCTCTCCGATGTTCTTGGTGTACAGAATTGCGGGCAAGACAACAGCCCGCGAGGTTCCCTTGCGACGGCAGGAAACACAAGCGCAAAACTTTACCATCGCCCCATCTTTCTGTAAAAGGGATCCACAAGCCGTCCCGCCAACCCAAACGACGGTTTCTCGGCACACAAAGCAAGGAAGCTCCATGACATCCCGTAGAGTCGAACGCGCCAAAAGTGATGCGCGTCCAAGCGCCAAACTTGTACAAGCCGCCCTCAAAAACAAAGACGACGAAGCGTATGGGGATATCGTCGCGATCCTCCATGCACGCGGCGGAGACACCGAATTTCGGCTGGCAAAAGATCTTTGTGCAGGACTCGATACACCCAAAAGGCTTCTTGGTATCGAGATATTGGGCCAATTGGGTTGGTCTGATCGCACATTTCTCGAAGAATCGGTTGCTCTGTTGGTCGATATGCTCCAAACAGAAGACGAACCCGCCCTTTTGCGCTGCATCGCGATCGCTCTTGGACATCGCAGCCACCCCAACGCCATCCCTGCGTTGCTCAAGCACAAAGCACACCCTGACGCAAGCGTCCGCTACGGCGTGGTCTTTGGCTTGCTGGGTTTAGAATCTCCCCAAGCCATCGACACATTGGTCGAACTGTCGGACGATCCCGATCAAGAAGTCCGAAACTGGGCGACCTTTGGACTCGGCTCCCAAGTAGACACCGATACACCCGCCCTGCAAAAAGCTCTGCTCGCCCGCACCCAAGACAAACACCAAGAAACACGCGGCGAAGCCATGATCGGCCTCGCACGGCGCAAACACAACCAAGCCCGCACCCTGATCCGAAAAGAACTCAGCCGACGCGACCTCAGCCCCCTCACTCTCGAAGCCGCAGCAGAACTCGCTGACACCGCCCTTTACGCTGACCTGTTAAAACTCAAACAGTCTCTCCAACGCCACAAAGACTCCTATCTGTTGGAACGCCTTGAAGCCGCCATCCAAGCCTGCCAACCTCCCCCCCCTGAATCTGCTCCAGAACTGAGGTCGTCGGACGAATGAACGAGATCAAAAAGCCGGACAGAAGAACGATCCGCTCACGCAGCCGCTTGCAAGAAGCCTTGTTGGTGTTGCTTGACGAAAAAGAATACGATCAGATATCTGTTGCGGACGTCGCGGATCGCGCAAACGTCTCCCGCCCAACCTTTTATGCGCACTACAAAACAAAAGACGATCTCTTGCTCAGCTACTTCGATCGCATCTTCGCATCCAACGCCAAAGATCTCGAAGACGCCATCACAAACGCCGAACAGATCGAACAGATCGACATAACAGCACTCGGCCACCTGATGACCAACGTCTTTGCCCAATGGCAAAAACACCGTGCGCTGATCCAGACCCTTTTGCGCTCACGCGGCGAAGGCTTGATCCTACAGCGCTTTCAAGAAAACACCCTTCGGACCTTTGCTTGGATCTTTGAACAAACTCACCTACCACCGCGAGATCCGCATATCTTGCGCCTACTCGCAGATTATTTCTCAGGTGTGGCCTTGTCTTTGGTCAAGCATTGGTCCGAAGGGGGATTTGTTTATTCGGCGGAAAGTATGGGGAGGATCTATAGTCTTCTTGTTCGGCCCGCCATCGAACAACTGCTTGGCCAAGGCGATCTTGACAAGCTGTTGTTTGGCTCCCTGCAAACTTCTGTCGACTAGGGTCTTAGTGCAAATAGCTCAGCCAGTTGGGGGGAGGTTGAGAGCGTTGAAGCTGGGCGGAGACTTGGGCATGTGCAGCAGGTTTGTTTGGACGTGCCAACAGCCGCATCCCTGCTTCTTCGGGCGTGCGGTTTCCTTTGCGACGATTACAAGAAACACAACAAGAAACGATATTTTCCCAACACGTTTTGCCACCGCGAGAGCGCGGGATCACATGGTCAAAGCTGAGTTCGTCTTCGCTGAAATAATCTGTGCAGTATTGGCACTGATACCCGTCACGTGCGTAGATATTTTGCCGAGAGAACCGCAAGCCAAAGTAGCGGCGTTTCACATACTTTAGCAAGCGTACCACCGACGGCATACTCATCGTCAAAGAGATCGAACGCACAGGATGATCGTACTCTTCAACGACTTCTACTTTCCCCATAAAGAACAACGCCAAGGCGCGCTGCCACGGGATCACGCTCAAAGGTTCGAAGGAAGCGTTCAACAAAAGAGTTCGGTTATGCATGGTCTTTTTCCCTTTGCTTCGTATGGTGCAACGCCGAAACATCCGGCGTCAGGACCCGAAGCGCGGTGCGATTTCCCTGCCCCGACAGAGAGAACAACACACACGCCATGGCGCGAGTTTGAACGGCTTGGTACGGAGGCCCACGACCAACAATCCAAGCAAGCCCACGACGCTCGCTTTGTGCGGTTTGTTGGACTCCTCTCTTCCACAAAGACAGCCATGCAGGATTTTCGTGAAAGATCGGAGCGTCGTTTTCTTTGGCGACGCCGCAAGGCTCCGAACAAAAAACATTCGGTACCGGCAAGAATGGAGCGAGAATGGCTGGAAAAGGATGGAATCGTTTGAACGCATCTCTCCTTCAAAGACATCCGCGATGCCCCAAGCTCAGACCCGAGGCTTCGGCTTTAACGACACACTTTCAAAAAAGTTCAAAAGCAACCACCTCATCGCCCAAGGGTTTTCAGCACACGAGCTCGACCGCTCACTTTTTCCGACGTACACGCGGGATCAACAACACTTTGAGTCGTATCTCCTGCCCTTCAGAGATACGAATGCGCCGAGTATACGGGGAAAACCCTTCGGATTCTACACGCAACAGATAATTTCCCACAGCCAAACCGCCGCTGATCACGGGCGTTTGTCCCATATAGCGACCGTTGAGTGTCACCTTTGCCCCTGTCGGATTGGAAAGCACCACAAACTGCGTTTGGGAGCCTTGACCGTCTTGCTGAACCGCCCCATCCCCCGCGTCTTTGGTTTCACGCCCGCCTCCTTCAAATCGGATCGAAAGCCGAGAACTGATCGAGGGTTGGATGTTGATGGACTTTTCGATACTTTTGTGCCCGTCCAAAACAAACCGCAACACGTGCGTACCGATCGGCAAGCTCGCCAACAACGGAGTGCGTCCAAGCATACGCTCGCCTTGGAACACTTGGGCTCCAGAGGGCGTAGACTGCGCGATCAACAGACCGCTGCTTTCGGGCTTTGGGAAAGGTGAACCTTGACGCGGCAAAGGTTCCTCAAGGCGAGGTGAACCGTCTTCTTTTCCGTCCTCTTTTCCCTCTTCTTTTTGTCCGACCGCCCCATCGCCGCTGCGTTCTTCGAGTCGTACCCGCAAGGTCAACTCTGAGCGCGACGGAAGGATGACATGGCTGGTCCACGTCAGTCGGTTCGGATGGCGAAGTTCGAGATGATGGCGCCCCACAGGTAGGCGCAGATCAAGGGGTGTCTTTCCCCTACGTTCACCGTTGACCCAGACCGTCGCAGAAGGCGTTGAACGCAAGACAAGGCGCTCTGCATGGGCTTCTTGAACAAGTCCCGCCGACCACAACACGCTCCAAACGGCCACACCATGCAGCCAACGCGACCACCGACCACACAAACGATCCGTATTCACACGAAACCTCCGTTTCCAAGAGCGCCGCTCCTCTGTGCAACATCTCTGCAACATCTTCTTTCGCCCTCATTAAAGCCGATATCGCTTGCATTTGCGATGCTTTCGCAAAAGAGCGCTTCTTTGTAATAAGGCAACCCCAAAGACAATGCAAGATCTCCAACCCCCTAAAAACAAAAACCCACCCAACGATCACCAAACCACCCACGAGAAGATTTGACAGTCTGCCGAGAAAAGGGCATCTTGGTGGCCGATGACGTGGAGATGGATCTTGCGTGTAAGACTTTTCAAAAGATTTCACGCGAAAAAGGAGGATGCGCATGAAGCGCGTGTTGGTCATTGCGGGATCGGATTCAGGGGGCGGGGCAGGCATTCAAGCGGATATCAAAACCATCGCAGCACGCGGTGTGTATGGCATGACCGCCATCACGGCATTGACGGCACAAAATACGATGGGAGTAGAAGATGTCTTTGAGATCCCGTTGGCTTTCGTGGGACGCCAGATCGACGTTGTGATGAAGGATATCGGTGCAAACGTCTGGAAGACAGGGATGCTCTCAAGCCGCGAGATCATCGGACTCGTAGCAGGAAGGGCGCGAGATTACCTTGTCGATCGGCTGATCGTGGACCCCGTGATGGTTGCCAAAGGCGGTAGCCTGTTGCTCAAAACAGACGCCAAAGACGCTTTGATCCGAGAACTCTTCCCTGTGGCATTTGCGATCACCCCCAACCATCACGAAGCCCAAGAGCTTACAGGTTTGGAGATCAAAACCCCCCAAGATATGGAAGAAGCGGCGCGAAAGCTCCATCAGATGGGGCCTCGTTATGTGATCGTCAAAGGCGGCGATCTTCCCAAAGAACAAGACGCCCTTGATATCCTCTACGATGGAGGGTCTTTTTTTACACTGCGCGCACGCCGCCGCCAAACCTACAACACTCATGGGACGGGATGCACCTTTGCCTCTGCTTTCGCAGCGGAGATCGCCCGAGGACAGCCCGTATTGGATGCGGCCCGCCTTGCCAAACGCTACGTCACCGCCGCCATCGACTATGCCGACGAGATGGATATCGGCAACGGCAACGGCCCCCTCAATCACTTCTTTGGAAAAGTCACCCCACTCCCCGACGAATCTTCCCAAACCACAAAAAGCTGATCGCTTAATAAGCGCATTTGTGCATCTTTTGCATACCGCGATGTGGGATGCAGACGTAAGATATCTTGCAATAAAGCATACGCCTTTGCGCGCTGGCCTGCTTCACGCAGTTGATCTGCTTCTTCCAAGATCCCCTCGCAACGGCGTGCATCTTCCAACAAGATCCCACCCAAGATCGGCGGATGCTCGCGCAACCACGCATCGATCTCGGCTTCGACGCGCCGAATCGCGCTCGCCTCCGCAACACGCCGCGCATCGGTCGTTTGCGGATTCGGTTTGGTCGACACTTGCGAGATACCCTGCGCATCGGTCGTTTGCGGATTTGGTTTGGTCGACACTTGCGAAACACGCCGCGCATCGGTCGTTTGCGGATTCGGTTTGGTCGACACTTGCGAGACACGCCGCGCATCGGTCGTTTGCGGGTTTGTGCTGATCTGAGATTGCGATTTGCGCCGCGTATCGGTCGTTTGCGGGTTTGTGCTGATCTGAGATTGCGATTTGCGCCGCGTATCGGTCGTTTGAGCCTCTGCCCTCGCTGATACTTGGGGGCCTATCGCCGTTGCCAAGCGATCGACTTGGGGTGTTTGGATGGTTTGGATCTGTTGGGAGGTGTTGCGCAGCGGTTCGGGGTTGGGGTGTGCGTGGAAAGAGTGAGAGAGTTTTTCTAGTTCATCTTCTGAAAAGATCGCCTCTTCAAGCAAAGGAAGATGGCGGGCAAGCTGTTCTTCTTCGATGTTATGGGGCGTTGGAGTCAAGATACCAAAGGACGGAACGGGTGGCGTGGGAGAGGCATCGCCTGTGGGAGCGATCAAGGCGGCATAGGCGACAGGAGCGACAGGGCGTTTGACCAACGTTTGGAGTGTGTAGTTATCGTCTTGATCGTGTTCAAAAGCCGAAGGGAGCGAAGACAAGGCGTCTTCGATGTCGTCGACGATTGTGGGATGGGCGACTTCTGCGAGATCATCTTCTGTACGGATCCCCGAGTCGCTGTCGTTGTGTGTTGTGTGCTCGAATGAAGCGGGATATTGGGGCAGTTGATCCGCAGAAGGTGATCGCAACATCTGATCGAGTTGTTCGGGCTTGAGCAGCGGAGATCGAGAAACAGAAGTGGATTGTTGGAAGATATCTTGTTCTTGCGCAGAAGAGCGAGCAGCAGAGCGCGGTTTTGACCCCGCAGCCAAGGCCGAAGAGGACGGCAACGGAACACTTGGGGCGGGCGCATCCACAGGCAAAGCCGCCCCTTCGTGGCCAAACTCTAAGCGTGCAGCGAGTTCCAAAAGCGCCGCATCTTGGGCATAACGAGTCTGAGCGTAGCGTTGTTGAACTTCTGCAAAGACGCGATAGGCTTGGGGTTGACGGCCAAGATGCAACAGGATCTGCGCACGCGCCAACATCCACTCGGGAGCGCGCCCATCCCGCCCTTCTTGGCGTTCCAGTTCTTTGAGGGCTTTTTCGTAACTGGCGGGATCACGGGCAAAGATCAACGTTTCCAATAAGGCCCTTGCCCCCGGCTGGATCACATCCAATAAACCGATCGCGGGCGGTTTCGGCAAAGAAGCCAGATAAGCGATCGTCGGATCGACTTTTTCTTCTTCAAGGCCCAAGCGTTTTGTTCGGGCTTCACGGCTTTCTTTCTTGATGCCTTGTAAGGTCCGACGAATAAACCACACCAACCAACCGACACTCACCGCAACCAACAGCAAAAAAACCCACCCGAGGATGTTGTTGATATTGCGCAGCATCAAGAAGGTCTGGGCAAAATGAAACACCACAGACCACACCAGCCACAAAGCCAGCACAAAAGCCAAGACCACAAGGCCGATCTTGAGATAGGCAGCGTGATGTTGGAAGGCCCCTTGCGCATTACGCCAGATCGACCCCAACCCCGTCCATTGGGAGACCCCTCGTTGCAAAGACTGCCATTGTGAACGAAACCACTCCATGCTCACCTCGCGGTCGTCGAGTGTACGCAGACAACGCCTAGATGCGAAAAAATCTTTGTGCTTCGGACGTTACGGGCTTGAACGCACAGAAGCTCCTTGTACGGGGGCCACCGAAGAGGAAGGGCTTTGAAGCAAAGCGCGGATCTCTTGAAGACGAGCAAGAAAACGATCTCGCAACAAGTCGAGCTCTTTTTGGCGAATTTCCAAGATGGCACGTTGTGATTCCAAATACCCCGCCTGTCCGAGTTGATCGCGATGCTCTTCCATCATCCGCGTGATCCGACCGAACAAGCTATCAAAGTACTGACTCACCCATTGTTTGATGCCTTGCGACACCCGATCAAGGATCAAAGCCATCTTGTCTGGAAGCAGGCGGCGTCCTTCGTGTAGCTGTTTGATCTGCGACTCGATATGTTGCCGAAGCTGCCGCGCTTTCATATAGTTTCGCGCAAACAGTCCCACCATAAAACCGCCGATCCCACCGACAGGAAAAGCCAACGGACCTAAGAAAGACAGCAACGCCATCCCCTGCCCCCCCGCTGCCATCGTCGCACTCACCGTTGTCAGACCCAAGATCGCCTCGGCAGCGCCCAAACGATCCTCGTATCCATCAAAGATCCCAAGCAGCGCTTTTTGGTTGCGGCTCAAGGCAAAAGACGTGCTGCTGTGCTTGAGTTGCCCGGGATCGCTCATCGCCAGCAGATCATCCAATTGCCGATAAAGCCATCGATGCGCGGCTTGAAAGATCGCATCCACCCGCTCTGCGATCACTTTTTCGATCTTCGACCCCTGCACCAAGTTCTTTTGGTACAGCGCCTCGATCGACTCCACCATCGTACCAAAGACCTGCATCGTTTGGATCTCTTCGAGAGCCTGCACCGTTCCGTCCAACAACGCCCCAACTTCCGGCTCGATCATCGCTTGCAGACCCTTGATCTCCCCATCGATCGCATCAAAAAGTTCGTACTTTTTGAGTTCGGCTTTTTCGTGCGACTTATGCAGCGCGTGGATCTTCTTCTCGACATCGGCGCGTTTGGTAAACAGCACCTCGCCGCGCAACGTCAAGAGCTTTTGCAACAGCGTCACCACTTCAAAGCTATTGCGGATCGAAGAGGCCAGCACCGCACGGCTCGCATCTTGGGCCAAGAATCGCTCCAGATCCGACTGAAACGCTGGAAAACCGCTCGCGACAAAAGCCGCTTCATCGCCTTGTGTGATCGCTTCCCACGCCATCCGTGCGTTGATCACATACGCCCGTATCCGATCAGGCCGCAGATCGGGGTGGGCGCTCAGATCAGGGTCACGCGAGATATTGTGGATCACGCGCTCGCGCAACCGCTCGCGTTGCGGCCAAAAATCGCCCGAAAGATTGATCACCAAAAACACTTTGTCGCACTGGTGGGTTGCACGCTTGAGAAAGTCCATCTCCCCACGCGTAAAGGGCGGATAAATGGACGTGATAATCACCGCCCCCATCTCATCCAAAAATCGCGTAGAAAGCTCGGTATAACTTTGGATCACGTCGTTGAGTCCGGGCGTATCAAAGAAACGGATGCCGTTTTTTAGATAGCCCAGAGGCAAGCAGACACGCACCTTTGCGACACCTTTTTGATTTTCGGGATTGTGCATCTGATCAGTAAAGTGTGGGAGTTCTGCCCACGAAGTCGGCGCAACGCGACCATCCAGATAATGCACCTCCAAACGCTCCGTCTCACCGTACTCAAACTCCATCAGCGAGCCTGTGTTGGAGACCACATCAGGGCGCGTCACTTCGCGGCGCGAAAGGCAATTGATCGTGGTCGACTTTCCACTACAAGTCTCGCCAAAGATCCCGATGGTCAGGCGATCATCTTGAACCAACTGCAGCCGCTTTTGGATCCGATCCAGAACGGTTTGTGTCAGCGAATCTCCCCCATCTTGCGCCTGATCGCGCCGCAACATCTCTGCCATCATCTCCAAATCCGAAAGCAGTTCTTGGCGGATCTCTATGTAGCGAGAAAGGCTTCCTTGCGGGTGTCGAAGCGTCACGGTCACTCTCCTGCCTTGCGTGGCCCTACGGGGCCGATCTATCCCTGTCCAATGCGCCCCAAAGATATACGCATGGCTGCACAAAAGCAAAGCCTCCGCCCTTCCTTCCTTGCCTACATACTGTATCTCCCGAAGGAAATAGAGGTTCGAGGGGGTTGATCTTGCTCGGTCCTTGCAACATCCTGTTGTGTTGTGCGCGAGCAGAAAAATATCCTTGATGTTCTGTTTGCACCATCGTTCGGCACAAATCCACTTCGCGTTGTACGAACACACCTCCCAACCCCGAAGAAAGCAGGCAAGCCTCATGGCAACGCAAGAAGCCCAAACCCTTCCAGCCTCCCCACCTCCCAAAAAACGCCGATGGCTCAGGCGGATCTTGTGGTTGCTGGGTGGCCTCTTGATGCTTCCTGTGGTGATCTTGCTGCTGTTTCTAGTCTTTTGGCAGATCGGGCCAAGTCGCGCTTTGGTTCGGTCCGTCGGTCTGTCCGTTGCATCGGGATTTTTGCATGGAAAGATCGAGCTAGACTCTCTCGGTGGAACTTTGCTGACTGGACTTGAAGTCAGCGGCGTCCGCTGGTACAGCCGACAAGGCAAGCTGATCGCTGGACTCAAACGGCTCGATGTCCGCTATGATCTGATGAAGTTTCTGACCCAAGGCGAACTCGTCGTCACTTCGCTGACGCTCGAAAAACCCGAAGGATACTTGTTTGTCCAAAAAGACGGCCAGATCAACTTGCTCGCCCATCTCAACCTCGGCCCACCAAGCCAAGCCCCTCCCCCCGAAGTCGACTTGTCCTGTACCCCCCAAACCTTCGGAAAATCCGCAGGCTTTCGGCTATCTGTGCAAAAGATCGCGATCCACGACGTGCGGTTTTCATGGGGAGAAGGCGAAAATGCCCTTCGTGTCGAAGGATTGAACCTTTCCACTGACTTCAAAATGATCGGATCCACCCTGATGGCCCATCTCAGCGACCTCCATCTCGACCTGTTCAACCCCGACGTCAAAGTCCGCAAGATCAGCCTCCGCTTCAAGATGGAAACCCTCTGCGATCCCCGCACCAAGAGACAGATCACACAACTCCACGCCAAACAACTCGATCTCGACTTTGGTCAGCGTTCGGCCCTCCATCTCGACGCCACCATCAAAGACCTCTCGACCCTCGATCTGCAAGTCAAATCCCGCCGATTCTTCGTAGCGACCGACGATATCAAGCGCATCGTCCCCGTCTATCCCGTCAAACCCGATGTCCAAGCCGATCTCTTTACCGCCAGCGGTCCCCTTTCCGATCTTAAAGCCGACCTCAAACTCCGCCTCGGTCAAACCTCTCTCAAACTCGATGCCCGCGCAGGCATCCTCAACCAAAGCTACGATGTCAAGCTCCAACTCTCCAAAGCTGATCTCGCCGAGATATTGGGCAACCCCGCCCTTCAAAGCCTGCTTTCTCTTGAATTAACCGCCAAAGGAAAAGGCTTTTCGGATAAAACCAAAGGAAAAGTTCACCTTAAAGTCCGGCCAAGTTCATTTCAGCAATTCAAGATCGAAGAAGTCTCCGTTCTCGTCGACGCCGCCGACGGAGCCTTTACCATCCCCGCCCTACGTGTGCGCACGCCCTACCTCAACATCCCCAAGGGGGAAGCCTACGTCAAACTCGACGGCGGCATCGTACGCGCTGACATCGACGGACGCATCGCAAACCTTTCTCCCCTCGGGAAAGTCGTCAAGCAAAAGCTCGCAGGAAGCGTCTCCTTCAACCTCAAAGCCAACGGAAAAAAATTCCTCCCCCAAGCCAACCTCACACTCAGCGGTCGAAGCATCCGCCATCCCGCAGCAAGTGTCGAGACGATCCGCCTTCGCGCCGCCTTGCTCGATCTTCAGCCCATCACCGCCGAGATCAAAGAACTCTCCGTTCAAGGCGTCCAAGCAGGCGGACAAACCGTCTACCGCGCCGATATCGGACTCCAGTACAAGATGGGACAAGGCAAACAAGGCCCCGCTCATCTTGTTCGCTTAGACAAACTCCAATTCGATGTCGGAACGGGTCTCTTTCGATTGCAGCCCAAAAACAAAAAGACCCGCACGCAGATCTCCTTTCAAGACGATATCGCAACGATCAAAAACTTTCGCCTCCAAAACGACCGTAGCAGCGCACGACAACGCCTGCGCAGACAACTTGCGATCCTCCGACGCCACCTCTTGCGCGCCCCCAAAACATCCGTCACCACACGATCTTTTGCAACATACCAAAGCGAACTCCAGCGCCGCGCAGAACAAAGCGATCTCCCTCGCCTTTGTCGCACCCTTTACAAACAACGCTATCTCGCATCACGCGCAACCACCCAACGCCCAAGCCGCTCAAAGCGCACCGTCACCCCCTCAAAACAACGCTCGATCCGATCAAAACAACGCTCGATCCGATCAAAACAACGCTCGGTCCGATCAAAGCAACGCTCGGCCCCATCAAGGCACACAGCCTCAAGATCAAAGCAACCCTCGACCAAAGCAGCGGCTGCTGCGCAGGTTTACACCATCGCAAGCTGCCACAGTCTCCTCGAACGCGCAGAGCAACACTTCGAACACACGACCCAAGCATGCACCACCCAAAACCCCGAATCCATCGCCATCCAAGACGCTCGCTTTCACATCAAAGGCGCGGGTCAAACCTTGGGTCTGGCGATCCGCGATCTCGCGGTGGGCTGCGTCACAGGCGTACTTGGGATCATGCCCGATACACCGTTGCGTGGGTATCTTGATGTCGCGTTGGATGTCGCTGGAGACTTTCGCAAACCCCGCCTCGAAAACCTCTCTATCCACCTGAAAGACGGTCAATTCGACAAGTTCCGCGATCTCACCCTCGCCCTCAACGCATCTTACAACCCCAAACGCTCTCCCAAAAACCTGCGGCTCCCGCGTGATGTCTTTCACCTCGATCTCAACGCTGGATACAAAGAACTCAACTTGCTGCGCCGAACCGATGCAAACACCCCCCAAAAGGCCGAACGGAAGCTGATCGCGCTCAAAGCCCGTCTCCCCATCCGCGCCGCCATCCAAGGAATGCCGCGTCAGCCCATCCAGTTCGAACGAAAGCTCCGCGAACCCATCCTCTTCCTCTCGCTCCCCAAGATATCCCTTGGCTGGCTTGCCCGCGTCCTCAATCAAGGCGACCTCGCCCGAGGGCAACAGCCCGGGACGCTCCAACTTGGCGGCACCGTCGATGCCGAGATCAAGCTACTCGGGCCGCTGAGTGTCCCCACGCTCGATCTGCGCTTTGCCCTCGAAAAAGGCCGCTACGAGCAACTCAGCGATATCGACCTCAAACTCAACGTCCACTTCCATGACGGCGAACTCCGCCTCCCCAAAGAAGAGAATCGCCTCTACATCAACAAAAAGCCGATCTTTGCGCTCGGTGGGATGCTCCCCCTCCACCTTCGCCTTTCTCCTCCAACGCGCCCTCAAAAACGCAAAGCGGCCGCTGCTTCGCTTTATTGGTTGGATGATACACCGCTCGACTTTTTCTTTAAGATCTATGGTCAACAAGTTCAAACATGGCGAGACTTTTTACCTACCGATCTGCGCGATGCGATCGGTGGTCTTTTGCACGCAGATATCCTGCTTGCAGGCAAACCCAGCGCCCCCTCATTCCGCTTTGATATCCGGTTTGAAGAAGGCAGCTTCTGCCCACTTGTTTCTCAAAACGTCCGACTGTCCGCCAAGGAAAGACGAGCGCTGTTAAAGAAAGCCCAAGCAGACGAAAAAAAGCGCATCGCTGCGCTGCGTAAACAAGGCAAAAACGAAGCCCCCCAAACGATCACGCTCGACGATATGCCTTTGACTCGCTCTGTCAGTGCCTTCCGATGTAGCCAAAAAGTTCGCTCTCTTGTCAGCAAACAGCCCAAAGCCACTTCCTTGCGCGTGAAAGGCATCCATTACCACCTCGGTTTGCGCTATCTTCCCCCGGGACAAAGCCACGAGATCTCGCCGCTTTGCCCAAAAGAGTCGGGGTGCTTCTCGTTTTTCTCCAAGCTCCACCTTGCCCAACACAAGGCGGCCAAAGCCACGACCTACTTTGAACTTCCCGAAAAAACCAACTGGCTTGCGATGACCCTGCGCGTCGATCCCAAAACGCTCCAACCATCGGTTCGGATCTTCGATCACGTCAGCCTCGACCTCCAGATGCCCGGGCTTCCCTTGCGCGATCTCTACCGATTTGTCCGTATCCCCGCACTTTTACAACTCAAACCCGGAAGCCGCTTTGTCTTTTCTTTCCGCGAACAAGGCAAACTCTCGCAACCCCGCCTCGCCCTTTCCGCACGCCTCCAAGACGTCGGCTACGAGATGGGTCGCGACGTGGACGACAAGCCACTTTACCTCGATGGAGTACAGGCGATCGTCGATCTGTCCCTTCAGCCCGGCCAAACTAAAGCTCTGATTAAAACCCACGTGTTCAACAAGCCTCTGCTCACCAACACCACGCGCTATGATCTCGATGTCGCCGTCGATCTGGCTCAACTCAACCAGATGCTGCCCGGCAACCCCCGCCCCAAAACCCCCGCCAAACAAGGCATGGTGCGCGTCGAAGCGGGACGCTTCTTCTCCAATCGCTTGACCTTCCATAACTTCCGATTGGAAAACTTCGCACAACTCGGCGGCATCTACACCAAACTCGCAGGGATGCTCACAGGCGCGGTACTGCTTGAGGGCGATCCTGCCTGCCCTGAATGGAAAACCATCGAACGGGCCCAAGGCAGCGCCCCCCCCAAAGAAAGCCACATCGAACTGCGCAACGGCATCCTTGGTGATCGCGGTAGCCCAAAAGCCCAAAGCAAAGAGTTTGTCGCAGCCCTCAAAGCACGCGAAGCCTTCGAAGCGATCGCACGACGTTGGCGAGTCGCCACCAACCAAGAAAACGAACTCAGCAACAAGATCGATCAGATCCAAAAAAAGCCAAACCTCGCTGACGAAGACAAAGCCAAACTTCGCTCGTTGCTTGCTCAACGCCAAGACTTTCGACGACGCACTTTTTACCCGATTACAGGACGCTATAACCGCGCCCGCCAAGCGCTGCTCGCCTTCTCTCGCAGCAGCAAAAAAGCCCTACGCTTTAGCCATTTTTATATCGGCTTTTTTTCTACAACCAACGATGAGCAAACGCAAAAAGACGGACGCACACGCATCCTGCTCAAGATGGTTCAAGACGGCTCATGGAAGATCGAAGGCAAAAAGCGGATCATGCGCGGCTTTGATATCCTCGACGGAGAGATCCTTGCGGCCCTGCCTCTCGCGCTTGCGGCGATCTCAAACCCACAAGAGCGCCAACGGCGTTGTCCTGCCCTGAAACAGGGAAAGGCCGACGAACGCCTGTACGTCAAACTCGGCGTGATCGGTGAGCGCATGAAGCTCGATTTCATCGAAGCCTTTGCTCCCGGGATCGAGATCCAAGGTGAACCCAAACTGGTCGTCAACCTCTCTGGAACCCTCCAATCTCCCGAGATCAAAAGCGGTCAAGTCGGTGTCGAGATCAGCAAACTGACCTATCCCGCTTTTGGGGTAGAGATCGGCGAGCAAAAAAATCCGCAATATCGCTTCGCAAAGCCGATGCGTTCGCAGTTTGTGATCCAACTCAAACCCAAACAATATCAAGTCCTCTGCCGACTTTACGGAAAAACGGGAACCCCCTTCCAAATCGACGGGTGGATCGCTCACAAGAACTTTGTCCCCTCGGACATGAGCCTCAAGATCTTTTCCAAAGAATTCAAGCCGATGGACACCCTGCGCTACCGCGCAACGCTCCAAACCAACATCTCCATCCAAGAAGCCCTTGATGCCCCCAAGATACGCGGATCGATCACCATCCCCGAATTTCTTTTCACTCTCCCAGAAAGCAGCCGCAGCCCACAAACCTACATCGAAGACGAAGATATCTATATCCTCGGTGAACCTCGCAAAAAACGACGTAGCCGCGACCCATTCGAGGAAAAGCCCCCTCCATCGGGCATCACACAAAAGATGCTGCTCGATCTACAGATCATCATCCCGCGCAACTTCTTTGTACGCAACCGCGATCTCAGCATCGAAGCCAAAACCGAAGACTTCCGTCCACTCGGCGTCAACCTACAACGCGGACGCCTCCGCCTGACAGGTGGTTTGCAGATCCAACGCGGCGAGTTGGCCTTTTACGGGAAAAAATTTCTTGTCGAAAGCGGAAGCGCCGTCGCTTTTACAGGTCAATCCTTTGGCATGGATGAACTCGGATACATCGACCCCAAACTCAATGTGATCGCGGTGTACATCGTCAAAGTCCAAAGCGGCACAAGCCTCGCAAAACAAGGCTACAAGCGTGTCAAAGTCTTGCTCAAAGCCCTTGGCTCGGCCCAAAACCCGATCATCGAGTTCGAAGTCATCGACGCCGACACCGAAACCAAGATCTCTATGGATCGCATCAACGTGCTTTCCTTGATCCTCACAGGCACCACCACCGAAGATCTCAGCCGAGGCCAACAAGACAACATCACCAAACAAGCCGTCGGAATGGTCGGAAGTGCCGTCGCTTCCGAACTCAAAAACGCGCTCTCTGGCGTCGTTAAAATGGACGTCCTCAACATCGAAACAGGCGCAAACGTCAGTGATCTCAAAGTCGAAGCGGGTTGGTACTTGACGCCTGACCTCTACCTCGAAGTCGCCGTCAAGCCCGCCCCCCTCGAAGAAGAAAGCTACCTCGATATGCGCCTCGACTACGCCATCAACCGCAATCTCTCCCTCGAACTGCGCTCCGGCCTCGTCAAGCGCAACGACGCGTTGTGGTTTCGTGGGTCGGGCCACTTTTTTGTCAAAGGAAAATTCTTGTGCCTTTGGCCGTTCTGTCCAGAAGACAGAAGGCTCCCCAAACCCCCACCGAAACGAAAAACTCCTCCACCAAAACGATAAAGCTGCTTTCACTTTTCAAAGCACCTTGCATAAAACAAACAAGGCTCTAAGATGGGGTCTGTTTCACCGAGCATTGCACGAAGCGCCCGTCTATACGGGATGCTCCCACTTCACCATGACGCGCAACACAAACGCGCCTTCTTCTCGAACCCGCAAAGGAAACGCTGATGTTTCAGACGATGTATGACATCTCCATGGGCGGACGCGCTGGCATCCTCAACCGCATCTTTACCGTTGCGATGTTGCTGGTCGTCGCCGTCCAACTTTGGCGCTTGCTCCACTTTCGTGTACGCCTCTCGCGCTGGCGCGATCGGCTTCGCCTTCTTGAACAAGAAGCCCGCGAAGAAGGCGTTGTCACCGCCACCGACGAAGACGTCCTCCCCCCCACCAACCCCTATGCCCGCTTTTGGGATATGGTCCCTTCGATGGCCATTATGTTCGGACTTCTCGGAACCTTCGTCGGCCTCACGCTCTCTTTGAGCGAACTCCCCGTCACAGGCGAAGTCGATCAAATCCAAAAAGGTCTGTCTCGATCGATCCCTTCGATGGGTACGGCCTTTTGGACCAGCCTTGCAGGTCTGATCGTTGCTCTGGCTGTTCGGATCTCGAACGCCTTTATGGCTTCAAGCTTCCGCAAGCGCGTCATCCAAACCCTGATGCAAAGTGAACCCGCTGTGATCGAAGCCCTTGAAAGCAAAGCCTTCCAACTTGGCCGAGATGGCGCGCTTTTGCGCACGCACAGCATCCGTGAGCTACTCTGGCACCAAAACCGACTGCTCAATCAAACCGTCGCCCGCGTCGCCCCCCAAGTCTCCGAAGGTATCGCACGCGGTCTCGGCCAGCTTAACGGGCAAACACCTACTCCCATCGCAACAAACACCAGCAGCCCTTCCCTTGACCGCCTTGTTCGACAGCTTGAGACCCAACAACAAGATCAACAACGCAGCCTCCAAGCCATGATCGAACAACAACAAGCCATCCTTCAACAACTCCAGCACCTGATCGCCCTCTGGAGCCAAGCCCCCACCGCCGACTCGACCGCTGATTATTCCCTCGAACGTACCAACGTCGGCACGCCCACACCTTTTCCCAACAAAGGCCGATAAACCTCGCGGATCAAGCCGATCCGCTCCACAACTCTTTGCAATCTGGAGGTGGTTTCGTGAACCCACAAAACGATTGGGATGAAGGCGGCGAAGAAGAACTCGATCCTTGGGCGAGCGTCGTGGATCTAATGAGCGCTTTTGCGCTCGTACTTTTTCTTGCTGTCACCTTCTTTGTCATCAACTACAACAGCGCAAGCACCAAACTCAAAGAGCGGCAGTCTCAACTTGTCGTCAAAGAAAAACTCCTGCAAAGCTCGATCTTGAGCTTGCGCCAACGCACCGAAAGCCTTGAAAAGTCCCGAGCATCCGAGGCCAGCTTGACCAAGAAAAACGATGAGATCCAACGTCAACTGATCCTGCTCGCCGAACAAGAGAAAAAGCTGCGCACCGAGCGCGAAAAACTACTTGGCGATCGACAAGCCCTCCTTGCAGACAAGGAAAAGCTGATCGCCGATCAAGAAAAACTCAAAAAAGAAAAACAAGAACTCACCATGATGCTTGGGCGTCAAGAAGCCCTTGTCAGCGAGCAAAAACAACTTGCGGAGCGCCAGAAACAGGCCACCGAAGAACAAAAACAAGAAACACTTCGCCAACAAAACCTCGCATCACAGGCCCAAACCAGCCGTCAACGTTGCCAAGAACGCCTCGAAAGCTTGCTCAAACAGCGCCGCGAAGTCCTCAGCGCCGTCTACAAATCCTTTGTGATCGCCCAACAAAACAACCAAACCCGCTCAGCCGTCGGATTTGACCCCAAAACAGGCCGATTCCGCCTTGGTGGCGAAGTGTTGTTTGCCGAAGGAAAAGATCAACTCACTCCTGAAGGAAAGCGCCAATTGGACGTTGTCATGGAGGCTTTGCAAAAAGTCGTCAAACAAAAAGACGTCGTCGCCCTGCTTTCCGGCATTATGATCGAAGGACACACCAGCCAAACGGGCTCCGAAACCACCAACTGGGTTCTGTCCTCTCGGCGATCTCTTGCGGCGTTGCGCTACTTGTTGTCTCGCGCAGACGCATCGCAACGCAGCACTTATGCCAAGCTGCTCTTTTCCGCTGCCTACGGCCCATTTCGACCTGTAAAAAGCGAAAAAGGCACCGTCGATAACCGGCGCAGCCGACGCATCGAGATCAAGATCGTCTTCAAAAGTCAAGACCAGCTCCAAGGCATCTTGCGCCAAATCAACTAAGCACTTCGCCCTTCACGCAAGGGTTGACGCGCCATATCCTGCGCGATCAAGGAGAGAGCATGCCCATCCACATCTCCGAAAAGGAACGCCGCCTCCCTTTCGATACCTATTATGTCGAAGGCACCGAGTCCGGCTTGACCGATGATCTCAAGTTCCGACCCAACAAATACTTCCATCCCATCGACTCGATCGACGCCAACGATCGAGAGTGCATTTTTCGCTACCAGCGCTCCCTTGCGCCCGTCGAAGGCGAACTCACGCTCGAACAAGTCCGCCAGATCTTGCTCGGCGTTCTTGATGCCCAACAGCGCGTCGCGCATGACCAAACCTTTTACCTCTTTCCCGGGGTCGAAGCCTTTGGCCTTGACCGCCGACACAACCTACGCATCGCCCTGATCAACGCACGACCGATCCGCGACCGCGAGTGTGATCCCCAAGAAATGAATGTGGACGCCTTCATCCGCCTGCTCGCCGCTCACTGCCCCGAAGCACACAAACGCATCGTGGCCTACAACAAGCCGATCCTCACCCTGCGCCATCTCCAACAGATCCTCGAATACAAAGGCGCTCCCATCCTCACCACCGCCTTCGCAACGCTCGCTGTCGTCGGCCTGATCGTCTTTGGACTGCTCCACCAATACGGCCCCCCCCGCATCCGTCAACCCCTCCAACAATGGACCGCTGGCGTCCTCCAAAGCGGAAAGCGCTTTACCCGCTCAGGCACAGACGAATGGTACGTCCAGATCGGCGAAGAACGCCGCAAGCGCGAATACACTCACCCTCCGCTCTCCTTGACCCTCGTCCTTCAACCCCAAGTCAACACCGACGAAGAACGCCAAACCCTCTTCCAATTCCTCAATCGCTTGCTTGCCACAGAATTCCCCAACACACGATACCAACTCCTGCTCCCTTCGCCCGATCTGTCCTCCAAAGCCTATATGCGCTGGAAAGCTGCCTGCGAGTACGGCTTCCAAAAACAAAAGTGCCTGCCCAAAAGCTGGCTGCTGCAAATCGAGGAATACAAAGGCGCGATCCGCCCCCTCCTTGGAGCCCTCCGCGAAGCCATGCACCAAGAACGCGCCAACAAACCACTCGTCGAACTCCGTTACGTCGAACTGATCGGCATGGCGGACTTGACCCTCAAACAAAACACTCCTCCCACCACCCCCCAAACAACGCCGCACTCACCCGCACCCACCAAAACCCCCGCTCCCGCTACTCCAAACAGAACCGCCCCTCCCACACGCTAAAACGAACACAACGCCCCACCCCTACGGGATTTCCGCAATTGTATTTTCGCCCTATCCCTACGGGATTTCCGCGATGGTGTTTCGTGGGGTTCCACCCCACGCCCCGCAAGGGAGCACGGCCCCCTTGACCCCGTATTGGCCAAAAGATCGCTGCTTTTCAAACAAACGACTCTGTCGCCTCAAGCGGCACGAACACGGGGAGTTTGCGTCAACAACGCCACTCCTATCCACAATTCGCTCCTATTCCAAATAAACGCGAACCCCTTGCAACGAGTAGATCGGCACAAAGGGAAACAACACAGGTGTTGTGCGGATATACGCCTGATACGCAGGATCCTCGCCATAACGCTCTCCCTGCGAATGCTCTAGGCGTTTCGTCGATCCCATCATAATCAACACGATGCAGACATACCCCACGATGCACAAAAACCACCGCAGCGCCGATGTGTAAAACGGGATCGCCAGCACAAAACTCCCTGTCCAAAACAATATCTCCCCGAGATAGTTGGGGCATCGCACAAGACGATACAAGCCCGTGTCGCAAAAGCGCTTGGGATGGGACTTTTTGAAGTCAGACTTTTGCTTATCTGCCAGCGATTCCATCACCAAACCACCCGTCGCCACAAGCACCCCCACCACTCGCACAAAAAGCGTCGTTCCTGCCCCAAACATCGGTGGTGTCAAAAGATGCAGCAGCCCGGGCAAAAACATCAGCACATACAACAACGACACCGCCAGCCAGATCAATACATCGAGCCAGCGCTGCCCTTGGCGTTTTTGTTGGTAGTGTACCTCACGATCTTGTGCATACGAAGTCGCCCGCTCACGGTGCAATAGATAACTCCCCAAACGCACCCCATACAGGCCCAACAGCGCAAGATGAACCCATGCCCACAAGGTAGCGTGCGCACCACACCCGATCGCGCACCAGACGGCCATTCCCGCGATCGAAAACGCATATCCGAGGCTCACAAAGTACACGCGCCGATAAAACCCCGCCGAAGACACCAACAACGCCAAACCAAACAACCACACCGACACACTCGGGATCGACGCTCCTTGCGCACGAAACCAATCCACCACGCTCGCTACCAACCACATCGCTTGTTCTGCTCCTACACAAAGAGGCTCACAAACCGCCCAAACCACCACACGTTATTTACGCAACAGCACACTCACACGCTCTTGCTCACACAAACCCACACCGCTCAAGGAGTCCGTTGGTAGGCGGGGCCTTGGGCATTGCGAAGATAATTGGCGCGGGCTGTCGGCCACAACAAACACTTTGTTCCTGAATTCGGTACACGGTAGATGTGGAATCCGACGCCAAAGCTTTGGAGCAAGATCTCGATATCCCCGTTGCCATCGATATCTGCGAGCGTGGGGGCGGCTGGATACCCCGCACCGTTTCCGTTGGTTCCAACAGGCAACTTGACATCGTGCAACAACTTTCCTTGCGCATCCAAGATCACCAGCCATCCCGCGTCGGGATCTTTGGGGGCGCCCCATGTGGAGAAGATCAGCTCAGGACGGCCATCTTTGTTGAGATCCGCCACCACCACTTCGCTTGCATACAACAAGGGCCGACCATGCCGATAATCAAAGCGCCACAGCGGCTGGCCCGTCGATGACAGCACATGAATAAATCCATCGTTCAACGGCGCGATCACTTCGGGCTTTCCGTCTCCGTCCAAGTCCACCACCGTAGGCGAAGGGATCCCATCCGGCGGATAATAGCCCGCAGGTCGCGTCTGTGGCTTTCCGCCACGTGGCGGATCTTCCCATCCAGCGAGGCGCATCGCGCTTCGTTGTGGATCAAAGGCTCCTTCGAGAACAAAAAAGGCGTAGAACTGGGTCTCGTAAGGCTCGTTTTTCTCAGCATTGGGGACGCCGATCACTTCGTTCTTTCCGTCCCGATTGAGATCCGCCACCACAGGCGGCGAAGCCGTCCATTGCAACCAGATCTGCGTCTTCGGATGCGGCCATTCGCCTGTTTGCTTGTTGTAATGGTTCTCTTCGACGCTCGGTTCAAGCCAACGAATAAATTGTCCCCAACTCATCCGACTTCCCGAACACTTAGAAGATCGATTCTTGAAATAGGGCGACGCCAAGATCGCCTTCCCATCGTGCTTAAAGGCTTGGATGTGGTGGTTGTCGTAAGTCACCAAGATCTCTTGATCGGGTTCGTTGTCGATGTTGCCGATGGCGACGTTCAATCCGTAAGCCCCGTACCCTTGGTGTCCACAAGTGTTCGCGTCAGCATCGTTGCCTTCGCCCGTCAACTTGTTGTAGCGGGGCCACGCTTGCCACTTGGTCAACCCTTTGGGCTGGTAGAGCTTGCCGTCAGCTTGATACACCCACACTTGCGCATCTTCGCCATTTTGTGTGGTCGTGACCACCACTTCGAGCTTTCCGTCACCATCGAGATCCGCTGCGGCCATACCGCGCACCTCAACGGAGCTTTCACGCACCGCGCAGGCTTTTACAGGCCATCCTGCCTTGATCTGTAGCTTGCCGCCTTTGTATTCGTACGCAGCTACCGAACAACGCGATCCACCTACCACCACCTCAAAGACGCCATCTCCATCCAGATCCGCGACCACACCGGGCGCATAAACACGCCCTTGGTGATGTTCGCCTGACTTGGCCCGCGCCAACTCTTTGCCTTGTGCATCCCACACAAACACATCATAAAACGTCCCCACGATCTCCTTTTTGCCGTCGCCGTCGAGATCCACCACCGCAGGCGAGCCATACCAAGAGGTCCCCGTGTACTGGATCTGCTTGACAAAAACAGGCTTGGCAACGGCTCCAACGCCTCCCTCCGCAGCACAAGCCGTCGGAGGAGGCGTTGTTTCGGTCCCTTGCTCGGGAGGCGAAGCAGGCTCTGTCGATATCTCTTCCGAAGAAACAGGCGTTTCTGGCTGCTCCGCTTCTTTGGTAGGTTCGGCGTCAGATAGACGCTCGTCAGGAGGCGAGGTCGGCTCGTTGGTAGTCTCGATCACTTGGGCTTTTTCCGAAGCATCCGAAACAACAGTCTCTGTGGGATCTTTGGGAGCACATCGCCCCTGCGAGCAGATCCAACCGCCCGAACAGTCGGCGTCTTGCTTGCAGACACCTTCGCAAGCCAACGCCCACCCACACCCAACCGCCAAGATCAACAAGGCTTTCGCCCAACGCATCTTCGCCATCGCCAAACCCTCCCGCAGCAACGTGCGAAACACAGCCTATCTTTCGGGTCAGTCCAGTCCGAGTTGAAGCATCACGGGTTTGTTGTAGCGCAGTGGACTCTTTTCACGCAAGGTCTTTTCCATCCCCTCCAGCGCCTTTTGCTGTGCGCCGCGCTTCATTTTGTTGAGTATCTCTTTGGCTTCGCGAGCAAATTCTTCTTTGTTCGGGCCGATCCGACGAACGAGGCGCACCAGATAATACTGGTTGCCCACCAGATAAGGTTTCGAGACCCAAGGTTTTTTCTCGTTGAGCGCCAAAACTTCACTGCGCAGCGCATCGTTGGACTGGAGCAACGGATGGCGAGGCATGGTCGAGATCACGACAGTCGCCTCGGGGGTTTTGAGATCCCCAAGCGTACTCAAAACCAGATCTCGAACAAGCTGCGCGGGCTGAGCTGCCGTCGGCGGGGCCGCAGGATTTGGTGCAACAGAGCGCAGCACAGGCAACGGATCGCGGCCCAGACTTTTCCACACACCAAGAACCCACGGAAGACCTTGTAGCTCCAACAATTGTTGGAGATAGGCGCGAGAAAGTTTATCAAAATACAGCTTGCCCAGTTCGAGGCGTGCGTCTTCAAAACTTCCCGACGGACCGCCCTTTTGGCCGATCAGTTTGATGATATGCAGGCCAAACTGTGTGCGTACGATCGAGCTAATCGCGCCGATCTTTTGCAACGCAAAGGCCGCCTGATCAAAGGACGGAACCATCGCGCCGCGTGGGAAAAACCCAAGATCGCCACCTTGCGCACGCGAAGGGCAAGTCGAATGTTGGCGCGCAAGATCCGAAAAGCGCTTGGGAGAAGCGAGGGCTTCTTGGCGGATCTTTTCCATTTTTTGATAGACTTCTGCGGTGCTTTGCTTGTCTGCGTTGGGGTCCAAACGCAGCAAGATGTGGCGAGCGCGGATCTGTTTCCCTTCGGCGCGTTGGGTGATCTCTTGATACATCTCACGCAACGCAGCGTCATGCTCCGCAAGAAAACGCTTGAGATCGTCCCCTTCGGGTTTGGCGATCTGCGGCAGACGCTGTAGATCAAAGCGAAGCATCTCCAACTCAAGCTTGAACCAGTCGCGTTGAAATGCTTTCCAAGCCTCTTCCTTTGAGGGGTTCGCGGCTTCCGCCACTTTTTTCATCATGTGGCTCGAAAGGATCATCGCTCCCAACCATACGCGCAGATCGCTGTCTTGGATCTTCCAGTCTTTTAACGTATCATCATACTTTTTCTTAGAAAACACCGCGCCGTCATAAAAGAGCTTGGTTTTTTCGATTAATTCTTGAACTTCGTTGGGCTTCAACTGAATGCCTTGGCGCGAAGCTTCAAGGGCAAACAATTGTTGACGGATCAAAAAGCCCAAAAAATTCTTTTTAATTTGTTTTTGATACTGTGGTGGAAAACGAGACAAGCGCACCCGCGCAAAGTTCCATTCGAGAAACTTGGTCTCCAACAAACAAACCTTGCCGCTGTAGATCGCACACGCCGAAGACATCTTGGTTTGTTCAAGGATATCCTGAATTACTCCGTCGATCTTTTTTGACGTGTCCTCTTTCGCATCACCCGCTAACTTGGGCTTTTGCGCTGTATCTCCCTTTGAATCACCCGCTAACTTGGGCTTTTGCGCTGTATCACCCCTTGCATCACCCGATAACTTGGGCTTTTGCGCTGTATCGCCCTTGGTATCTTCCACCGTGTTGGGCGGTAGATCCGCAGGTTGTGAAGCTGCGACAGGCTGTGAGACAGGGCGCGAAGTAGGCTCCGCATGGGCAGACAAGGCCATCCCACCGAAGCAAAGAACCAAGAGAAGCAAACGCATCAACGATTTCCTTTCCACTCGAATGTGTCAACAAGAAGCACGACCACACCGCGCCGAAACTCCCAGCCAACAAGCTCCTTGGCGCCCCCTCTGAGAAGCGCACCTTCTCTCAAGGCACACCAAGCACACGCACACAATGATTTTCCGCCTCAACCGTCAAGAGCCGCCGCGTCGATGCCTGCCACAACAAGCCCGCAGGATGCGCAAACATTGCCTGATGCAATGGCCCATCCAAAAAGCTACGCCCCCAACGCGCAGAACCTGCAACGATCTCCGCTTGCTTCTTACCGACACGCCAACGCACGATCTGATGGCTCCCAAATAACGAGATGTACAACCACCCCTCCCCCCACACCAAACCAAAAGGCCGACTCCCCGAAGCAAAGCGCAACACAGTCTGAACGCGCCCCGCTGGATCGATCTGTCGCAGCGCATCACCCAGCATATCCGTCACAAAAAGACCCCCCGCCTGATCTCCAACGATCCGAACAGGACCGAAAAACCCGGCCTCCATCCGATCTCCATCTTCCACCACAGCCCGCCCCGATCCCGCCCATGTCTCCACTCGACCATCCGTCCGTAATCTTCGGATACGATGCGCCCCTGCATCCGCGATATACACCCTCCCATCCGCAGAACGCCACAAGCCTTGTGGTTGCACAAACCTCGCCTCCTCCGCCGCTACATCCGTAGCTTCGCGCTTTCCGCCTCTATCCGTAGCCCCGCGCTTTCCGCCTCTATCCGTAGCCCCGCGCTTTCCGCCTCTATCCGTAGCTTCGCGCTTTCCGCCTCTATCCGTAGCCCCGCGCTGCCCCCCTCCATCCGTAGCCCCGTGCTTTCCGCCTCTATCCGTAGCCCCGCGCTTTCCGCCTCTATCCGTAGCCCCGCGCTGCCCCCCTCCATCCGTAGCCCCGTGCTTTCCGCCTCCTGCCACCGTCGTCACGCGCCCAAGCGCAGACACCCGTCGGATCCGCTTGTTTCCTGTATCAGAGACATACACTCCACCCGCTCCATCCGAGACCAGAGCGGTCGGTCCATCAAAACGCGCCCGCTCTCCCACACCATCGAGAAAGCCACGCTCCCCTCCCACCCAACGGCTCACCCCACCCTCTCGATCAATCCGACGGATACGATGTCCTTCCATCTCCAACACAAGAACGCTTCCATCCGCTTGCTGCAAAAGATCCATCGGCATCGCAATCCGAGCCCGCCAGCGCCGACCGTCTCGCTCTCCCGCCAACGTCGGCATCCCCGCCAACGTCCACACACAACCGCGATCTCCGCCCACCCGAGGGATCGCAGACCATGCCCCCCGATATGCCGAACAATCGGGCTTTTTCAACAAGACCGACGTGTCACTTGGCGCAGAAGAGATCCTCGGTGCGCTCGGTCGCGTTGACGTTCGACCCGAAGATGCAGGGCGTGTACTTGATTCAGAAAAGTTCTGCGCAAGATCGGAGCGCGGATGCCTGCCAAGCCGAGGGGGCGTGTTTCGCTCGGAAAAGGTCTCAGCCCGCTGTGTGTTGTAGAGGTATGCCGTAAAATCATTGCGCCGAAACACCTCTTGCGCAAAAAGACCACGCCCCAGCTTTTTAAGATACAGGCGATCGATCACCGCCCATTGATACGGATTTTTGGGCTGATTCATTTTTTCTCGCGTGATCAGCCCCCCCCAATCGTGCATCGGCTGATCGCTATAAAAAGCCAGCGTACCGACTTCGACACTTGCGATCCGATCCGTTTTCTTCCCAACTTCCCGAAGATACGACACGATATCGCGATACACTTCTTGCCGCGCCCCCAACCAATAATGCGTTGGATACGCTTGTATCGACGATATCGTCTGCGTCCCGTACCATGCTCCCCCCACAACAAACACGCCCACCAAGCCCCAACGCAACCAAACCACACGAACAACCGCCTCCCACAGCGCAAAGCCACCACACCAAACGCACAACACAAACACCACCACCGCAGGGTAAAGGTGCCACGCATGGCTTGTAAACGGTCGCAAGTATAGATACGCGAGCAGATGCAGCCCCCCATACAAGGGCAAGATCCACAACGAACGCGACCGACGCCCCATCCACACGATCCCCCACATACACACACCCCACACCACCACGATCACCTCACACGAAACCGCCACTCCCCCCACAGACCACGACGCCAGATGACGCAACTCATGGAAAAGATAACCCCACACACCCACCCGCTGAAACTTCGCCGCTGCGGATTGCGGCAACGGCGAACCAAAATACCACCACGCAAACCCCAGCCAAGGCCCCCAGATCGCTGCGTATACCACAGCGCTCGCCATCAGTCGCTGCGGCGCTCTCCACAAACACCATCCCCCCAACAATGCCCCCCACAAGGCCGCATCGGGCCGAAGCAAAGCCGCTACCGACGCCCAGATCGCCGCCATCACCCACCGCTGCTCCACCGCCATCACCGCCGCCCAAAGCCCCGCAGCCATCACAAGATGCGTCTCCATCGCCACCCAAGCCGACGAACCCGCACCACCCACCGCCAAGATCATCGCTAACACCACTGCATACCCTTCGCCCACGATCCGAAACAGCCGATACACCGCAACAGACTGCAAGCACCATCCCAAACACCCCAGCAACGACATCACCGACGGCATCCACGCTTTCCCCACCCAAGCATACACCCACGCCGACAACAGCAGATGCCCCGGAGCCGTCGAACCCATCAGCCGTTCGCCCGGATTGAAAACCACCCCTCGCCCCAACGCCAAATTCTCCCCATAGCGGTAAGTGATAAACGCATCATCAAACCGATAACCATGCAGTCCCCACGCCATCCCCAACCACCAGATCACCCCCAACACCCCCAACACCCCCCAACCGCGCCGTGTGAGACCCCCCTCCCAAACCAACCCACCAACGCCCAACGCTCCAACCCACAACACGATCAAGGCCCGTCATCCTCCATCAATCCAAAACCGCCCGATGATTCGGAGGCTTGCGCTTCCTCTCCCGTCCGCACAAGCGTTGCTTCTTTTGACGTAGTTTGCGCTTCGACCAAACGCTGCAAACTTTCGATCAAGCCTCCCAACAGGCCCGTAGGACCGCCTTGTGCATCCGAAGAGTACCAACGGATATCACGCAACGGCAACTGACGCAAGGCTTGCGAGGCTTCTTGCACGATCCACCGCGTAATCTCGGCTTGGCGCACTTCGGGCAACTTCTGTTCTTCGAGCGCGTTGCGTTGTGCAAGGTTCTCCAACAAGGCCGACTCCAGCGCTTTTTCCCGCGAGACTCGTGCTTCCACTTCTTGAAACGCACGTTGCTGTTCCTCTTGCTGTAGTACCATCCGCAGGCGCTCGTCCTCCAACCGCCGCGCATAATCAAAGGCCAACCGCTTCATCGACAACGTGTGTTGGGCCTCCAGTTGCAGCGCGTCGAGCGCCGATTGTTGGGCCAGTTGGCGTTGGCGACTGACTAACTCTTGCTCAAACAATCGCGCCTTTTCTTCTTCTTTCTCTAGCGCGATCTGGGCGATCTGAACTTCTTGTTCGCGCTGCGTTTGCGCCCGCTTTAGCGCGATATCTCGCTCTTGTTCCAGCTCCATCTCGCTGCGTTTTTGCTGCGCCTCCAACCGAATCCGCAACGCATCCCGCTTGCTCCCTTCGACATACGCCGCCTGTAGATCCGCAAACAACGCGCCTTCCACCACATCAGTCCCCGTCACCTCCAAACTTTCCAACGCCACCCCCCAACCTTTCACCGCCACCTTGAGCTCGCCCTCGATCAACCCCCCAAGTTCTTTTGGATCCGCCAACAGCGCAGGCAAAGACAACCGCACCACGCTCTTGCGCAACGCAGCCTCCAACATCCGTCGAAACGCTTGATACTGCGCCCGATTCAACGCATGGTGAAACGTCAGATCGCGTGTGCGTTGGCCCCATTTGTTCTCAATCCCCAACTTGGAAAAAGCCAAAAAAGGATCGTTTCCCTCTGGATTGACCGACCACAACACAAATCCACGCACCACCACAGGCTGGTTTTCTTTCGTATACACCTGCGTTTCAAACGTCACCCGCTGCATCGTACTCGTAAAAGAAACCACCATATCCCCCCACCCTCGCCACAAACGAATCCCCACACCCGCTTTGACGAGCTTTCCATTCCGCACCAACAACAACCACTGGTTCGGTTCTGCCACCTCATAACGCGACCATACCCACCACAACAGCGCGATCCCCCCCACGCTTAGCCACAACGTCGAATACTCCCAAAACATCGATCACCTCCCATTTGATACAGGCTCCTTTGCACCATAACCCAAGTTCACCCCACAACCCAAGACGCTGCCGCCCCTTCACAATCTCCCCCCTCTATGCTACACCACCTCTCCGCTTCCACGCCATTAAGGAGCAAGATCCGTATGTTTCGCCCATATTCTCCTCTGTTGTTTCTTCTCTTTGGCCTCGCCGCCGTTTTGTTGACTCAATGCCAAACCCCCGTCAACTACCCTCCCCTCGCTTGTAAACAAGACGACGATTGCGGAGCCTTCCGCCGCTGTGTTTCAGGTGTATGCAGCTTTTCTCAGATCGAAGCCGTCAACCCCTACGAACCCCCCTTCCAACTCGAACCCTTCACTCCCGAAGAAGGCTCCACAGAACCCCTCCCCGACGAATCCATCCTCCCCGAAGAATTCACCGCTCCTGACGAGACCGCAAATCCCGACGAGACCGCAAATCCCGACGAGACCGCAAATCCCGACGAGACCACAAATCCCGATGAGGCCACAAATCCCGATGAGGCCGCAAATCCCGACGAGGCCGCAAATCCCGACGAGACCTCAAACCCTGACGAGGCTGTCCTTCCCGATGAGCTCACCTCCCCCGATGAGGCCGCAAACCCCGATGAGGCCACAAACCCCGATGAGGCCACAAACCCCGATGAGGCCACAAACCCCGACGAGTCTGTTCTTCCCGACGAACCCACTCCCCCCAGCGAACCCACCCCCGAATCCGAAATGTCTCCCGAAGAGCTCTCCCTCCCAGACGCCGGCCCCTAAGGACTCTTTGCTCGCTGGATCAGAGCCAACTGCGGGATCATTTTTTATGGGGCGTTGCCCCATACCCCACAAGGGAACTCCGTCCCCTTGACCCCACGTTGGCGGAACAAACATACGTTTTTCAAACCAGCGTCTGCACCGTTTGAGACGCCGCGAACGCGGGGTCTTTGTCAACCGCATCACTCCTATCTGGCCGAGAGAGGCACCCCAGAGGTACCTTGCTCGCGAAATCTGAGCGTTCGAGCCACCTCAGAGGTACCCTGCTCGTAGAATCTGAGCGTTCGAGCCACCTCAGAGGTACCTTGCTCGCGAAATCTGAGCGTTCGAGCCGCCTCGAAGGTACTTTGCGCGTAGAATCTGAGCGTTCGAGCCACCTCGAAGGTACCTTGCTCGCAAAATCTGAGCGTTCGAGCCACCTCGAAGGTACCTTGCTCGCAAAATCTGAGCGTTCGAGCCACCTCGAAGGTACCCTGCGCGTAGAATCTGAGCGAGAAAGGTACCTAAATATAGAACTTTTTTTCAGTATAGGACTTATACGATATCCAAATGATGTGTGATCGTAGGAGAGTGCGTAGAGGCCCGACCATTGGGCAGCCACAGGGGGCTGCCCCTACGTGTTGGAAATCACACGGTGTTTTGTAGGGGCAGGCCCCCGTGCCTGCCCTCGCTCATATCATCTGTTGCGTCGCTGACCTCTTCATCGCTATCTGTTTTGAATGAACCCGTTCTTCGGGCGCGAAAGTTGAAGAAACTTAGTGATACTTACTTAGGACTTATACGATATCCAAATGATGTGTGATCGTAGGAGAGTGCGTAGAGGCCCGATTATTGGGCAGCCACAGGGGGCTGCCCCTACGTCTTTACGATAACGCAACGGGCGGATTTCGTATCACGCAGTTGAAAAGGGAAATCCTGAGATATCAGAATGTTGTAGGGGCGGTTCGCGAACCGCCCACGCCCGAACATGGGCCTTTTTCGTATCCAACTGCGTAAGTCCTATCAGTAATCATAAAAGAAAGGCTCAAGGTCCGAAGGGGTCATCCTGCTTGGGACGAGGGCGAGGGCGGGTATTTCGGGAGGGTGCGCGAGACTTATTGAGTTCGAGGAGGTGGAGCATACGCAAGCGACGCTGTTGGATGGTGTAGCGCCGATATTTTTGTTTGATTCGGGAAGGCAAGCGGATGTAGATCCGATCCAGCCGCACCCACAGAGACATCAGATCCATGCGGCGTTGGTGGTGGGGTTTGGCCATGTATTCGGCGCGGATGATGGGAGGCATACCGTTGACAAAATCATCGAAGAAAGGCGTACCTGTGGGAGTTCCAGCACCGAAACTCAAAGGAGAAACAGGCGGAATATAGGGGCGAGGAACATAAGGGCGAGGAACATAGGGGTTGATTCTCGGGCGGTAGGTTCCGAGACCACCATAAGGGTTGCTTGTGTCGTAACGGTTGTAGGTGCTGGAGTTGTAGCGTGGGATGCCATAGACGCCAAACTGTCTTTGCAATACCAGAGAGAAGCGTTGGAAGGCGCTTTGGGCGATCTGCCTGTAAACGTCGACGGGATCGTGGGTTTGACCGCCGAGTCGGATGCTTGCGGCAGCGTCGGAAGCGAAGGTAAATTGTTCGGAAGGCTGACCTGCGAGTTGAATCTCCATCCCCCAATCGATCTCGACGCCAAAGAGCGTACGGACGGGCGTTTTTGTGGTGCGTCCGTATTTCGCAGCGCTACCGTAGCCGTAGCTTCGGGTTTGGGTTTGGGTGTAGATCACAGGCACTTTTTGAAGGTTCGGATCGTTGAGGGCATCTCGGAGAGCCATCGCGAGAGGCGAGCGGCTGTAGCGAAGAGATTGATGGAGTGCGGCCAGCCGCTCGCGGCTCGTGTACTTTTGTCGGATGTCGTACTTGATGCTTAGGACAACACGGGCATTGGGTGGGGCTTGTTCCACGCGAGCAAAGTCCATGATGCCTTGTGGGATGATGGCGCGAAAGGCTTGTTCGAGTTGTTGAACGATGTATTGTTCGCGGGAGAAGTTTTCTTCAGGGCGGAACGCGGGCTTGATCGGTGCGGGAACATACGTTCCAAGGTTTTGCAAAGTGGCGGCGTCTTGGGGGGGGACGTTGATCTTTAACGCATGTTCGAGCGCTTTTTGGGAGATGGCATCTTTGTTGTCTTCGAGCAAAAGACGGGGAGAGAAGCGAACAAACACGGTGTAGGTATCGTGTTTTTTGAGGTCTTGGAGGATCTTGAGCATCAGTCCTGTGGAGCGGTTGGGCGTGCCGATCTGCTTTTGGTAGCTGCTCAACGCTTTTTCGTAGAGATCTTGGAGCATCTCGCGGGCAGCTTTGGCGTTGTTGCCTTGGGGGAATTCGTTGAGGTATTTGCGAAAAGCCACGGCAGTATAGGATTTTCGGGCCTCTTCAAAGACGACGTTGTCGATGGCAAGCCGTGCATCATTGGCATAACGCCCGTAGGGATGGAGGCGGAGGTAAAATTCAAAGCTGCTGCGGCGGGCAGAAGAGACCGCGTAATCCCAATCTTTTTCTTCGAGGAAATAAGCGTTAACAGGCGAACCGACCGCGATCGTGAGAAGGGTGATGCCCACCCAGATCGCAGGTCGAAACCACCAACGCTTGGCAGGGGCGGAATCGACGGGGCCTTGGGTGTGCATCAAGTCGGCCCCTTGGGCGCGTTTGAAATCGCTTTCTGCAAGATCCGCAAACGTATCGGCGCGTTGTTGAAAGACCTGTCCGAGAAAGTCCTCCGCAAGGTGCATATCATGAAAAGTGATGGCGACGTTGCCGTATCCAAGGAAATGAAGTTGCAGATCGCTATAGCTGTAGTTTCCATCGGTGGTGTGGTGCGTTAAGCTGCAAGCATCGGGATAAAGGAAGACATAGGGCCATGCTTCGACGCGGTCAAAATCGGTGCGGATCAAATAAAAGCTGTGGGGGAAGAAAAAAGAACCGATGCGCGAACGCAAGAGTCCCCATAAACGAGCGGCTCCCCAGACAAGGCACATCGCCCCAAAAAAGGCGAATAGACTGGTCATGATCGCAAAATTGTTGCGGAACTCGCCTTCGCTCATCAAAAAGAACCAAAAAGCAAAGATCCCCAGTCCCGAAAGCAAGCCGCAACTCGCAAGAAACCAACCCGCACCCTTGGCGACCTTCATCCGATCTTTGTTTTTGCGAAGTTGGACGAGTTCAGTTTGGGCTTTGGAAGACAGATTCGTCAGGTGGGTGTAGATGCTTTTGTTGGGTCCAAGTTTGACGCCGAGATTTTTGAGGACTTCATCCAGATCCAGCGAGGGTTTGTTGTCGGGTTGCTCGTCTTCGTTTTGATCGTCGTCACGGCGACGGCGACGGCGGCGGCGAGTCGGTTCGCGATCTTCTTCTTCATCGCGTGCCGATGAAGCCGATGAAGCCGATGAAGCCGATGAAGCCGATGAAGCCGGCTCTTGTGGAGGAGCAAAGGCTTCGTCATCGGGATGGATGCCGAAGTCCGAGAGTTTGCGGGGGCCATCGATGGCGGCGCTGGTCTTTTCGTCGGTGATATCGAGGTTAAAGAAAAGGCGAACAGAGCGTTGTTGTGCGTCTCGTGCGTCGACGATCTCGATGAAGTGTTGGGGATCAGGGTGGCGTTGTTCGCTGATGAACTGGTAGCCTTGGGAGTCCAAGAAGGCCCATTTTTCGGAAGAATCGATCAAGACATAGGCCGTTGCCGCAGAGAGTCCGTCGCCCGATGCTTTGATGGAATCAAGAAGAGCGTTGGCGAAGTTGTAGTGGGACCAAGCGCGATCGTGTTGTTCGAGTTGTTCGTAAGCTGTTTTGGCCCACAGATGGGCTTTGATATCGAGTTCGTTTTTTTCGATGCGCTGTTGGCAGGTTTGAAGGACGAGCGGCCAGTCTTGTTGTGCGATGGCATCGTTAAGTTGCAGATCAAGGGCATCATTGCGGGAGTGTGGGCTGTAAGCAGGGGTTTCGGTGTAGGCCATGCGCAGATCAGAAAAATCAACAGAGGCTGGATCGTGTTTGGCTTGTTCCAGCAACTGTTCAAAAGAAGGGTGCATGATCGGGCTCCTGTGGACGGGGTGGGAAGACTAGAAGGTGGTGAGCGCGTCAGGGATCGCGTCGAAGACTTCAAAGAGATCGAGCAGCGATAACATCGAAAGCGCACGCGCAACACGCGGTTGAACGTGCGCAAGTTTGAGTTGTCCGCCTTGATCTTGGATCTGATTGAGGCAACCGACGAGTACGCCGATGCCTGCGCTGCTGATGTAATCGACCCCCTGAAGATCGATCAAAAAGGCTTGTTTTCCTTGTTGGATCAAGGAGCTGAGGGCTTGATCAAAGGAGTCAGCCGTTTCCGTGTCCAGCGCGCCGTGCAAACGTACGAGCATCACTTGATTTTGTTCTTGGATATCGATCTGTAGCTTTTGCATCGGGAAATCCTTGTCGGTGGATCAAAGTCCTGTGTGATGGAAGTGACGCAGTTGGATGGTTTTCGTGGGGTTTTACCCCACACCCCACAAGGGAGCGCGGCTCCCTTGACCCCGTATCGACGGGGAGATCATTGCATTTCAAACCAACAGCCCTACCGCTTGGCATGGCGCGAACGCGGCTTTTTTTGTCAACGGCATCACTCCAAGACGAAGCGGGATGGCTCTTGTAGCGTTGGTGTGTGACAGGCTACGTCACAAGCAAGAGGGCGAAAACCAAGAGATCAGGATCGGGCTTCTGAAAGCGCGTTGTATTCGAGATCTTTTTGCATCACCAAGGTATTTTCTCCGCCTTGTGTGGTGTAGTGGATCTGATCCATTAAGCGGCGGATCAAGTACAAGCCCAAGCCACCGCGATGACGGAGCGGGGGTCGCCCTTCTTTGGTGATCGCCGCGATGCGTTCGGCCAATTGGGGGTCGCATCCAGCAGGCCCACGATCGTGGAGAGAGATCGTCAATCGCTGTTGTGTGAGTATGATGGAAGTGGCGCACCATCCGCGATCTTGGCCTGCGTAAGCGTGCCGCGAGATATTGGCGAGAGCCTCTTCGTAGGCAAGGATCAGATCACTTGCGAGATCTTCGTGCAAGCCCAACCGCCGAAAGATCCAAAAGGCCAAGGATCGCATCAAAGGGATCTCCGACAGAGATATCTCTGCCTGTAAGGTCGCGTGGTTGTCGGAGATGGCGTAGCGAAGGGAGAGATGAAAAGGTTCAGAAGGCTTGCAGCGATCGAGTTGTTCGTGCAGGTGTTCTTCGAAGTCTTTGGGGGAGAGTGCCGTGATGGAGATGCGTTCTTCGGACACGATAGGACTCCCAAAGCATCCTAGGCACGCGCAACAAGCAAAGCTCACACTTCAAAGGGGGGATTGCCGCGCGCGTCTAGTGGTGGACGATTCGGTCTCGGAGCATGAGCGCCCTCCATATAAACAAGATCAGGACGCGCCGTAAAGATGACAGCTTGTTGTTGGACCCAAACTTCGATGCGGTGCTGTAAAGAACGCAAGAGAAAAGTCCGAAACGACGGGATTAACAGCGCAAAGCCCGTCATATCGGTCAACAGGCCGGGCGTAATCAACAGCGCCCCCGCGATCAAGATGCAGACGCCATCGAGAAGCTCGCGGGTGGGGACTTCGCCGCGTTGAAGGCTTTCTTGGATGGCGCGCAAGACCGCAAAGCCTTGATGACGGGCCAAGGCCGCCCCCAGAAATCCTGTCAACAGGATCAAGCCGATGGTCACGCCGATGTGAAAGTGTATCGTGATCTGAACGAAGATATACAACTCAAGCGCCGTCACGGTGATAAAAAGCAAAGAAAGACGAAACATCGCCCCCTCCTTCTTTTCAGGTGGAAAGATGCGGTGGATACGCTCACCCAAGCCTATCCCACACAAAAGCAGCGCCCATCATGGTGACGCCCGTCAGGGAAAAAAAGCCCCGTCCAAGAAACGCCCCCTCGCGCAACTGCTCTGTTCACCGGATTGAGCGGTTTGTTGGATGGGGCGTTGCCCCATACGCGCCTTGTCGTACTTACCGTACTTACCGTGCTTTCCGTGCTTTGCGAAGCGCGCAACTCCCGTTGGTCGTTGTCCGTGGACTCTTCTTTTCGATATCCTCTGCGTGATGCCCGCGTTTTGCACCAAGCCAGATGTGGCTTCACCTAACGCCGATGGGGGCTGCCCCTGCATCCTTACGATCACACAACGGGCGGATTTCGTATCACTTCGAAGCGAAGGGGCTTGGGAGCATTCGAGGCTTTTTCTGATCGATCTTGACGCGCTGAAACTCGACGGTTTTCAACAAGAGGCTGGGTGCGATCGCCGAGACAGGGACATAACCCGATTCGGCTCCGCAAAAGCCGTTGAATACGCCATAATCGTCGCCTGTTGCGATGATGTTGTTCACGACCGTTAGGGGAGTGCCGATCATCTCAAGCCCTTTGACAAGGGTTTGCTCGCCCGTTTTGGCGTCGATACGCAGAACAAGGTTGGGTCGGTTTTTGAAGGACTGGATATCGTAGGTGCTGGTGTGGGTGTAGCCCCCCGAAGATTTGCCGATGATAAAGGCGTAAGGTTTGCCCTGTTTACGGGCTTCTTCGATCAACATCGTGCGGAGTTGTTGGATGGGATGGGCGCGATGGCTGCGCACCAACAGGTTTCCTTGGCGACTGACAGGATTTGCACCAAAGACGCCGCGTCCGTGGCCGTTGGAGCGCTTGAATTGATCGATGGGTTTGCGCGAAAGCAAGAAATTTTGCAGGACGCCTTCTTTGATCAAGGGGACAGGTTGGGAACGCACGCCCTGCTCATCGACGAGATAGTGACCGTTGAGCGGGGTGTCTTGCCAACGGCGAAGGGTGGGATCATCCAGAACGGAAAGGAAAGAGGGGATAATTTTTTTGCCGATCTTGGAGCGAAAGGTGCGTCCGTCCGACTCGCTCAACATCCGCTGCGCTTCGAGACGATGCCCAAGAGCCTCGTGAAACAACACACCGGCCACATCGTTGAGTAAGATCGCGGGTGCTTCGATGGGTTCGGCTTCGGGTGCTTTGCTGAGATCGACGATCTCTTGGAGTGCGCTTTTTGTGATGGAGGTGAGCTGCTTTTCGTCGGGGAGGCCGGCCTCGGTGTCGAAATAAGCCAGCCGCGTGTTGGAGAGGTATTCTTTTTTTGCCGAGAGATAGGACACTTGAACGACATACATATAAAGCGTTTTGTGTTGAATGATCGCGCTTCCGTCGCTATCGACCATCACCACAGCGCCTTGTTGGCCGCCCAAAGAGATCGTCGCTTTGACGATGCGGGGATCTTTGAGCGAAAACAGCGAGACCTTTTTGGCGATCTGGTTCCATTTTTTCATATCGAAGCGAAGAAGTGGCGGAGCATCGGTGAGGAGGACGCGCTGTTCTTTAGAGAAGTCGCCGCTTTTGTCCTTGATCTCGACTTTGAGGCTTTGGACGTAGCGTTTGCGATGGTACTGCGCAAGGCTCTCTTTGTATTCGCGATCAGCAAGCTGCCAGAGTCGTTTGCGCAAGGTGGGTTCATCGAGTTCTTTGGAAAAGCTGGAGGGGAATTGGAGAAGGTGTCGGTAGATCTGCCAGTCGCGACCGTCGGGTCCGGTGTTATCGCGCTGGTGGTCGCCGATGCGGATAGATACTTGGAGTTGGTGTTTTGGGGATTTTCGGTTGTCTTCTTGTTTGAGGATCACCCCATCGCTGGCTTGAAGAGAAACCGATTGGCTGCGGAGCAAGCGAAAGCTCGCATAATAGGCCCGAGGCAGCTTTTGGGCGCGGAAAAAGCTCATGTATCGCTGGAGTTCATCACGCAAGATCGACTGGTAGCGTTGGAGAGATTCGAGCGAACGGGCCAGTTTTTGAGCGTCGGTCTGTTTGGGCAAAACGGACGTTGAGACCACAGGAGGCTGTGCAAAGGCCGAAGAGGTGAAGGCAAACAATCCAAGAGCGAGCAGAGAACAGCGCAAGAAGGCGGAGGATCGGGTGGTTTGGGTCATGAAAACTCCTTTTTGTGGAGGGCAGAAAAAGCTTAAAAAGCTTCTCCGATAGAAAAGTGGAATTGCCAGTCGCGTTGGAGAGGATAACGATCGGCGTCTGGGAAAAGACGCCAAGCGATATCCAGTCGGATGGCCCCGATCACGGTGTGATAACGGATGCCAAAGCCAAGGCTCCAGCTTGGGCTAAGATCCGAGGGAGGGGCATTCTTGGCATCGTCCCAAAAACGACGTTCCAATTGAACCACCCCGACATCGGCAAACAAGACGATCCCAAGCGAACTCACAAGAAAAGAAAGTGGGATGCGAAGCTCCAACGATCCGTAGATCTCTTGTTCACCACCCATCGGGATCACTTGGACGATGGTATCGGACACAGGGCCATATTCACCGCGTCGGCCATCTTGGGAAAGCGAATCGTTGTAGCGCGCCATATCACGAAAACGATCGAGCGCGTTGCGCCCCGTCTGTTCGCGACAACGGACGCCACCAGTAGCGCTCCCAGCCCCTGAAAGCGTGACCGCATCGCCTGTTCGGATGCGAAAGTCGGTAATGCCGCTTTCTCCGCTGGAGGTGTTGGTTTCGACGTAGTTGGGATTCGCGCTTTGAAAGCTTCGTTGGCACGCCAAAGGCCCAAGATACCGGGCTGTCCAGCCCCGCACACTGTTTGCGCCCCCGAGATAAAAACGCTGCGTCAAGGGGCTTCGGTACACAACGCTTGAGGTGCGTTTGTCTTCGTCGGTGATACCGAAGTTCGGGGGCGAATCGCCGATCAGACGTGTCGAAAACAGCACACCATACTGAAAGCGCCCTGCGAGGATGACCTTGTCAGGGCCGAGGGTGGCGAGAGGGATGTAGAAACTGAGTTCGGGTGCAGCTTTGAAATAAGCGTAGGAGCCAAGGGCTTGTTGGAGTGTGATCTTGAATTCAAACCCGCTGATGCGGCGGATCGGATCGTTGAGCCAACTCCAGATCAGTTGTTGCTCAAGGTACGCAAAGGCATAGGTTTCGCGCTCTCTTGGGAGCAAGACATTTTGCACGTTTGCAAGCTCCCCGTTGAGGCTGATGGTGCCTTGGATCGTACCGAATGTCGGACTCACAAGCAGCGGATAAGAGACGCTCGCCGAAGGAACCAGCCGCCAAAAGTCGGCATCACCGATCTGTTGGGTGTAGCTCCCAAGCAAACGCAAACGAAAGTCACCTTGACGCTCGTTGACAAAAAAAGGCTGCACAAACGAGGCAGAGCCCGTGACATCGGGTCCCGAGTCGATCCGTCGAAGTACATCGGGAAGAAACGACCAACCGGGCCGAAGTTGAAGTTCCAACCGCCCCAACTCACCGATGTTATGGATCGTGATGCTGCCGCTGACTTCGATCTGGTTGCGTTGTCCGTCGATCACAAGACCGCCCCCAAACTTGCCAAGTCCGGGTCGATCTTCGCGAAGTTCGAGGGTGATGGGGATGCTGACCTGTTCGTTGAGCGCTCGGAAAGCCCGTTCTTCGAGGACAGCGGAGGCTTGGAACTCTTTATCGAGCAAGGCGGTTTCTTTTTGAAGGGCTTGTTCTTGGAGCAAGAGCGGATCGAGTTGTTTTTGTGTGAGTTGGATCGCGTTGATATCGTTAAATAGCTCGATCATCTCGTCTTGAAGGGGTGTAATCGCGGTGCGCGACTTGTTCTTTTCGCGATAGGCTTTGCGAAAAGCGCGAAGCTCTTTTGTTGCTTCGTCGATCAGACGGGCGACATCTTGTTTTTGGATCTCGATCTCGCCCGATCTTGGGACAAAAAGCGGCGGAGGCTGTTGTTGTTCGCGTTTGGCGCGTGCGATCTGAAAAGCGCGGTAGCTGGTTTCGAGTCGGGCTTTTTGCTCGTAGTAGCGCTCGATCCATGATTGTTTTTGAGCCGCCAGCTTTTCAAGGCGAGCTTTGTTTTGGTTTTGCTTTTCTGTTTTTTGGAGGCGGATATCACGGGCTTGTCGGATCTGATTGCGCAAGAAGGTTTGTCGAGCGCGAACGCCCGTGATATCGGGCTTAAAGTCGACCGCGCTAAACAGTCCAAGTCCTGAAAGGGTGCGTTGGGTTTGGATCAGCGTCTGGATCTTGTAGATCTCGCCTTTTTTGAACTTGATGTAGTTGCGCAAGGCTTTGTAGTTGACACGCGGAGGATACGAGCGCCCCTCGATCACCAGAGGCAAAGGCTTGAGAGCGATCTCTCCAAAGCGGCAAGAAGGCCCGCTGTTGATGATCAAACGCATCTTGACCGCTGTTGCCGAACGCATCGGCGGCGTGGGAGCAACAGCATCGGGACTTGTTGCGGCAGGCGGACGCTGCGAGGATGGATTCGGTTTTTGGGGACTGGCCTTGATCTCCAAAGCGACATCTTTCTCGATGATGACTTCACCCGTAAACTCTGCGAGGGCGAAACTCGCGTCTTGAAGACGCTGGATCACGGCGGCCTTGGTATTTTGGTAATCTGGCGTCGAAAAGCTCTCGCCCTTCTTGATCTTTAATCCCTGCAAGATCTCCGCTTTGAAGGCTTCTTCGATCTTGCGACGCCAAGCGATTTTTGCGCGCAAGGAGGGGACCTTGCCTTTGCCGTCCCACAGTTTGAGCTGGATCAGTTTTTTTCCGATGTACTCATCAGGCAGGCGCCCCAACTGCCAAATGATCTCCGCATCGGTCAAAAGCTCGGCCTGTGGGCCTTCTTGGATCTGAAAGATCACACGAACCCGTTGATAGGGACGATACGTGTTCTTTTGCGTCAGGATGATCGGAGAATGGGGGGCTTCTTCGACTTTTGCGCGATAAAACCCGTGATAGCGATAAGCATTTTGCAAGCGTTGAAGATCAGCCCGAACGATGGCCTTGTTGTAGACAGTGTATTGGCCCGAAGCCCGAAGCCTTGTGGTGCGCGCAAAAAACGCCGTAGGAGCGGTCTCGATGGCTTTTTGAAGCGTTGAATCGGAGAGTTTTTTGTTGCCTTGAAACTCAATGCCCCAGATCACTTGGGGGATGGCTCCGGGTCGTGTGGGCTTGGGTAAACTCATACACCCGCTCAGAAACACAGAACAGACCACCAACCATCGAGCGAACACTGCGGCAGGATCAGGCTTCATCGTCGTTTTTCTACCCACAACATGAGATCAAGAGAAACATCGGGGACGCTCTATTTTGTCTTGGTTCCGAGAGATTCGGGAAAAAAGATGCCCAAGGAAGCAGGATCGTGCGCTTAGGTTCGTGGATCCTACCCGTTGCGTCAAGGAGCGGCCAAAAGAATCTGCCACCAAGCGCATCGGACCGACACCGTAAGATGGTTTTGTGAAGAAGACGTTTTTCACACAAACGCCTCTACCGATTGGAATGTCCGCCCTCTGCGCGAAGGAGCGATACTTGGGCAGAGATTGGAGCAGGGATGCTCCACGGATCGATGTTCCAGCCAAAGAGTCCTCCGCGAAAAGGCAGACGGACAGATCCTCGACAGAGATGGCACAATTTATGATGAGGGCGCATCCACACAAACAGAACGCTGTCACCCCAAGGCAGATCGCTCAAACAAACAGAGAACAAAGCGGAGGGGTATCTCAAAAAGCACTCAGCTTTCTAATGCGAAAAGCGCCAAGCAGCGGTCGGTTTGGAAAAAGAAGAGACAAAAAACAAGCAAGATCGTTGAAAAGAGGCTCGCGGTTGGGCTATACAAGACGGCCTGTGCGAGATCAGCAAAGAAAACGAACCAAGGTTCGCGAAAAACACCGCGACCACGTCGAGGAGTGATAGACCATGAAAAAGTTGCTGTTTTGGATCCCGTTGGCTTGCCTGTTTTGGGTTTCGTTGCCCGCTCAAGAAGCCGAGGCTTATTGGGGCTATCGCAACTATACCGTAGAACGCCAAACCTTTCGTCCACGTTTTTCTGTGACGCTTGCGGGCGGTCTGCACTTTGTGGACTTTTTTGACAACGGATCGTACGGATTCACCTACGGCTTGATCGAAGCGGGTGGTCACTTGTGGGTTCATCCCAATATCTCGATCGACTTGAACGTCGGGGGACACCTGACAGCAAACAACTGGAGCGGGCAAGGATGGGGCTATTTGAGCATCAAACCGGGTGCGCGCTTCCGTTTTGGCATCTTTTACTTGCGGGCAGCCGTGGATCTTGGGTTTGGTTCCCCCCAAGTCTCGCCAACAACAGCCACCGATATGCGTTCGCGCAGCAAAGAAAGTTCGCTGTTTTTGTTTGGCATCCTGATGGGTGCAGGGTTGCGCATCCCTGTGAGCCGCCATGTTCGGGTGTTTGGAGAGTTGACCTACCAGTTCAACTTCTCTCCTGATCCGCTGTATATGCCGTTCTACGGCCAAGTCGGTGTCGAAGTCGTCTTCTAAAAAGGTTTGCGAGTGGACAACAGGGGGAGGGTTCAGGGGAATTCAGGGGAACGGAGCAATCTTCATCCTTGCGGAGGGCGTTTCATCCGTAGGAGGTGGTCACAAGTGGAGCAAACACACCTTGAAGAAAACATCGATATCTCGGAGGGCGGTTTTCCGGGTGGGTGGGGGGCGGATTCGCCCTATCGCAAGTGGCCGCAGCCTGTGGGTTCGGCGATCATCGATATGCTACAAGAACCCCCGATCAACAGCGCAGACGAGTTGGTGCATCTGCTCGAAGTGTGGTTGCGCCATATCGGTCTATTGTGGATGGCCTCGTATCTGCGGGGAAGATGGCACGATTCACGTCTTGATCGCCTGTTGTTTTCGATGCTATTGGATGGAGAGCGGGATCTTTCGGTAGGTGCGTGGGCTTATCTAGGCTCGCAGATCTTCCACACCTATCGGCGTCATGGGTGGGATGCGGATTGGCCGCGTCTGTCTTCGTTTGATTATGGCGATCCACGCGATGAAGAGTCGCGGCTGTCTCGGCTACTGCGCTATCGCAACAGTTTTGCGCATGGCAGTTTTCAGGCAGCCCTACAGGATATCTTGGAACATCGGCGTTGTTTGTGGGAGATGATCGCCGCATTTGATGCGCTGCGCGAAGCCCCGATCTTGTTTTGGGAAAGCGGGCAACAACGCTGGTGTTGTATGGATCTCGACGCAACGCTGTGGGAAGGCGAAGTCCCCAACGAGGTGCAACAAGACACGCTCTATTGGCGCGTGGAAAGGGGGCGATGGTTCACGCTTTCGCCTTTTTGGTCGGTTCAACCAAAAACGACGCCCGCGTTGTATGCGAGCCATCCGTTTCATCTTGTACCTTTTTCGTTGTCCGAGATCACGCTGGCAGAACGCGAAGCAGCGTTGTCTGCTCACCCGCAGATCGCGGCGCATCTTCAACGATACCAGTCGATACGGATGGGGGATCTAGACAGCCATCAGACATGGGATGGGGAGACCTTGGAAGCACTCCATCCCGATACGCGAGAGAGGATCCTTGAACGCCTGCGGGGTGCGCTCTCCAAAAAACAGCCCGACAAACCCAACTTCGTTTTGGTGTCTGCTTACCCGGGCAGCGGGAAAAGCGCCTTGGTCGGCCAAGCCGATACGTTGTTTTCGGGCTTTGATCAAGTGCTGCGTTATCGGGTGGATCGGCACACGCCGTCGCTTTCGGGCAGAACCTTCGCACGTTACCTGCTGCGGAAGTTGGAGCCGTATCGCGCAAAAGACGATGGCAGCGAAGAGATCACATCTTCTCCTGAAGAAGCTTTGCATCGGGCATTTGCAGCGTTTGCACGCCACAACAAACGTCTGTTGGTGTGCATCGATCGTTTTCATCTGGCGTATGAATCGTTTCAAAAAGATCCATCGATCTATGAGATATTGTCGAATATTCGGGGAGAATGGGCTTCAAGCCTGTGCTTCTTGTTGGCAGCCCGAACAGGATACCGCGATCATCTGATGTACGACACGGTGATCGAATTGCCTCCCGTCGAGTTCGACAAGACGGCTGCTTATCCCCGTCTATTGGGGGAGTTGGGATTGTTGCTGGATGATCCAGATACCCCTTACCCGCCTGACGAGGTCAGACTACGAAGACACCTGTTGCGGATCATGGCGGCAAAGTCCGAAGCCGTATCGGTGTTTTCGTTGTGTGATCGGCTGCACGACGAAGCAGATCGCGGTGTCCTCGATTGGACGGAAGCCCAACGCTTTTCGCCGCACATCGAGCGGATCATTTGGGAGCTACGCCCGATCCTTCGGTGTGAAACACGCCAAGAGGCGGACGGTTTT
>JAKLKB010000037.1 GCA_023150835.1 Myxococcota bacterium
TACGTACTCTCCTTTGTGTACACATCATTCGGATATCGTATAAGGTACCTCACGGGCGACGTTTTTGATCGAGTGGGTCCGTTCAAACCAACGCCATGAGAGAGGTATCAAGAGGTAACACTTCTCAGCGAGGGCAACCATGTGTGGTTGCCCCTACGTGTTGGAAATCACATGGTGTTTTGTAGGGGCAGGCCCCGTGCCTGCCCTCGACCTGTTGCGTCGGTGACCTCTTCATCGCTATCTGTTTTGAACGAACCCCCGAGAGTTTTCGTTGTTTTCTTCAACTGTCATGTCGCGAGACGTTCCTCTGAGACCTCTCATGTCAAGGGCAAACAAGCCATGAAGCCCGAGGATACCACGTTTTTAAAAAAAGACCTCAAAACACAACATGAGCCCGTGCTGTTTGTCTTGCGTGACCAAAACTCTCGCAGCATTCACGACTCCTTCCCGTGGTCTTCACATCTTTCTCGTCTTGACTTGTTCTATTGCAGTGTACTAGGTACGATCGACGCTCGAACATCACGCATCTGCGCCGTTTCGTCAACCCAAGCCTTCAAAAGACCGTACCACCGAGCCAATCACTCACAGGAGTTTTCGATGACCGCAAATCGCGCCTATCCCGCTCGTCTCTCTCTCTCGCGCCTTGGCTCGCTTCGCCGCTGCGTTTGGCCTCTTGGCCTGTTCGCGATCTTGCTGCTGCACGCTTGCGCCCCCAAACTGTATGCCCGCTTCAGCTTCAATCAGGCCAACAACGATATCCCCGTCGCCGAAGGCAACGTTGCCCTTCCTACGGGCGAAAGCATCGACATCAACGAGATCTTAAAGAAAGAAAACAAAAAGCCTGAAAAGGTCGCGGTCACGCGGATCTTCGGGGTCTACTTGTTGACCGCAGAGGGATTCCAACACGTTTGGCAGCTTCAACCCGCAGGACGCGAAGAAGCCACCTACACTCCGCTCACCCTCCCCAACACCAAGACCATCACAAGTCCCAAGTTCAGCCACAGCACTACTCACAACTGCGCAACCCTCGAAGTCACCGAAGGTACTAACGCTGTGCGTTGGCAGATCCACGCATCCGGAAGCATCGACAAGACGTGTAGCGACACTTCAACGAAATAACGTTTCGCACAACCTTACTCTTTGAGCAAAAGGACACACCATGTCTCCAACTCTCCGAACCTTCCGCATATTTTCGTTGGCTACGGGTTGCCTGATCGCGCTGTTAGCGACACCCGCCCAAGCCAACCTCGATCAACTCCAACAAGAAGCCCAAACGATGGAAAAACAACGCGATTGCGAAGGGGCTTACAAAAAATACGAAGAGATGCAAACGCAGCTTCGCAGCGGCCCGAAAAATCGCAGTTCGCTGAACTTGTTGGCGCTGACGGCCACCAAAATGGCCCGTCTCAAGGGCTGTTATGAAAAGTGCAACCCCACTCCCGAAGAAAAAGCCAACCTCGACAAGATCAACGAATACGAGAGCAAAAGCCAATACAAGCGCGCCCATCGGATGATCTTGCGGATGCTACGGGGCAAAAACCCCCGTTGTACGACTTGGCGCGCAGCCCTCGAAAAGCGCGATGCCCTTTCCGCCAAGCTGCCCCGCACCAGCCGCGCCAAAGCCGCTGCTGTGGACCCTTGCGCAATGGAAGACAACACGCGCACCTCGCTGTCTGAACTCAAAAGCCGTATCAACGCTTTGGAAACCAAACTGGCCAACCTTGAAAAACCACTCGAACTCCCCGCACCACCCGATCCGCCCAAATGGGCCCGCACTGATCGCCAAAAGCGTTGGTGGCTCCAACGTTGGAAAAAGCGCAAGATCCGTGAGATGCAAAAAAAACAAGGCGCACACCAAACCGAACGCCTTCAACAGATCCTCGCGTCCTACCGACAGATCAACCAATACCGCGAGCAACTCTTTAACTGGCGCGAGTCCTTCCAAGATTGCGATGAGGTCTACACCGATCTCAAAAACCAAAGCAACTCCCTGCGCAAAACCCAAGATCGCGCCCATGAAGCCGTCGTCTCGCTTTATGACAGCCGCATCAAACGCATCAGCGGCTCGATGAACTGGTACGCCAGCCAATACCGCAAAAGCCAAAACAACAAAAACACCGACAACAACACCATCCAATCCCTGCGCCAAACACTCCAAGATCAACGCGAACTCCTCGACAACGTCACGCAAGATCTTGTGACACTTTCCACGCTGCTCGTCTTCAAGCCCGAAAAAGGCCAAGAAGGCTCGTTGCTCAACACCAGCCTTTCTTCCATGCAAAAACTGATGGGCAACCAAGGCGACCTACTCAAGGCCATGCGCGAACGCTACCCCCAGTACATGAACTCCAACCAAGGCCGTCTCGCTCTTCAACGACACATCTCCACCCTTGAGCGCTTTGAGAAAGTCCTTGAACGCTTCCAAGGACAACAAGGCGGCCAAAAGTCCGAAGAAGTCGAAAAGACCCTCCAAGCCGTCCGCTCGTCGATCTTGTTGTTTGAAAAGGCCGAAGAAGGCGTCGCGAAAGCCACAGCCAACGCTCCAAATACCCCGACTAGCGGCGTGATGCAAGCCTCGACATCAGGTGGAGGCGACAACGCTCCCGCCCAACGCTCTCCTTGGGGATGGATCTTGTTGATCAGCGGAATGCTCCTTGGGATCGGCGCATTCGGCTATCTACTTTACGAACGCCGAAAACAACAACGCTCTTTCTAGCCGTCACGTTGCTTCCAGCCATTTGCTGATTGTTTCGTGCGCGGATCGTTTGGCAGTTTTCTGATCGTTTCGAGCCGTCGGCTGAAGGTCTGCGATCGCAGCACGCCCTCCCACAACGAACGCGATACTCCCTCCCGACAAGATGCGCCCCCCCTCTGTTTGTTTCGGTCGCAAACCCTTCCGAAAACAAGCCTCTGCCACAACACTTGCACTTTTCTAGACGCCTCCCCAAGATTTTTGGCATGATAGGGCCACTTTGCTGCGTCCAACGATAGAGTGCCTCGCGCTCTCGTTGAGGCAGCGGATCTCTCGCGTCCGTTGTCTCGTTGAGGCAGCGGATCTCCCGCGTCCGTTGTCTCGTTGAGGCAGCGGATCTCTCGCGTCCTTTGAGAACAAAGAAATCCTCTGTTGAGGGACTGCGCTGAGCAGGTGTTGAAAATCTGCCCACGAAGACGTCGCAGCGAAAAGGAGTCCGTATGCGTGCTATCCACCAACAACACCACAACCGACCCTCCCCTTTGATTGTGTTGTTTTGGGTCTGTTGTTTTGGGTTGGGCCTTCCTTGGTTGGGCTTTGAGGGACGTTGGATCACAAACACAGCCCACGCTCAATCCGCCCAAAAGAAAGCCTACACGTCCCAAAAGCGGCACACACGGCGCATCGCACGCGCACAAACACCCCACCGACCGCTTCCTTACAAAAGGTATGCAGCCAAACGCTACAAAGCGCGAAACAAAGCCAAGCGCCGATACAGCCGTCGATACAGCCGTCGATACAGCCGTCGGTACAGCCGCCGATACAGCCGTCAGGTCTCCAGACGGGTCGCGGTACTTTCCCACGCTCCGGGCGGCCCACGGACCGCGTTTTGCGCGCAGCTTTTGCGCCGCGAAACAGCCCTCGCTTATGTCAAGTCTGATCGCCCCTTGCAAACGAGCCTTCGCTTGTATATCGGGCATCTGCGAAGCTGCGGTTGGTTGCGGCCTCAAGAACAAGCCCGCGTGTTTGTCTTCGATCATCGAGGCCGCCAACTCGCCAATATCCAAGCCCAACACAAAACCTCCGCAGCAAGCCTGATTAAACCCTTTGTGATGTTCGCTGCGTACGACAAAGCTCACCGTCAAGGTATCGCGCCTCATCGCTTTCCAGCAGCACTCCAGATCCAGATCGACCGCATGATGCGCGTGAGCAGCAACAGCGCCACCAATACGATGATCCGTTATGTCGGCGATGGCAGCGCCCAAAAAGGGTTTCAACGCATCCATCAATTGTTGAGACGCCACGGGATGAAACATACGCAGCTTGTGGAGTTGATCCCCCGCAATGGCCGAACGTACCGCAACACCACAACCGCCCAAGATCTCAACACCCTGCTTTCCATGATATACCGACGACGCGCTGTATCCGCAGCGTACTCGGGCCTGATGCTGCGTGTCATGCTATTCAGCCGAGACAATCGAGGGCGTACCCCTTATCTACGCAGCCACTACCACGTCACCGCCGCCACCAAAACAGGCTACACACGCCGAACCAACGGAGTCGCAGGGATTATCATGGCAGGGCGACGCCTTGGCCGCGCAGCCTACAACCTGATCGCCGTCGTCACCCGATCTTCGGGCGCACCCAATGAATGGGTCTGGAAGCGCACATCAAGCCCCATCGTTCGGCGTTTTTCAGAGATGACTTACCACTATTACGCCACTGGCGGCGCACAAAAAGCACTCCGCCAAACCAAACGCCGCACACGCATCGCTGGCACTCGCTGATCCACTTTTGTTCACCCAACACGCCCAATACACCGCCCCCCTCGAACTCTTCTTTTCCACATTGCAACCATTTTGCAGCACAACCCGATAACTCGATCCTCTGGCCTTGACCAAGGCGCAAAAGCAGCGCATCCTCAGCGGCTTCGTTCTGCGGCCTTTTTTGTCGACGGCATACGTCTTCTTTGGAGAATGATCGAATGCGAAAAAATCTCTTGTTTGGGTGGCCTTTGTGGCTGTTGTGCGGCCTTGTTGTGTGGAGCGCCGAAGGGTGCGGGGGCGACTCTCAATGCAGTAGCAACGCCGATTGTCAAGGAGGTAAGATCTGCCGCCAAACCAACGGCAAAGGCGTTTGCGTCGATCCAAACGCCAGCCCATGCCAATCCAAAACGGATTGCACCGCTCCCCAAGCGCAATGCGATCTTCTCCGAAACGTCTGCGTCGGATGTCTCGATGACAGCCATTGTTCGGGAACCAAGCTCTGCAAAAACAAAGTCTGCGCCGAACCCAACGCATGCCAATCCAATAACGATTGTGCCGCTCCTACGGGGGTTTGCTCTTTTGCCCTCGGAAAGTGCGTTGGATGCGTCGGAAACAACGACTGCGCCAACGGCCAAGTCTGCACAAACAGCCAATGCACTTCACCTCCAGCCGAAACCACCGCCGAATCCACCTCCGAAGCTCAAACTGAACCACAGACCGAGCCTCTAGCAGAAGCTCAAGCCGAACCCCTCTCGGAGCCTCAAACTGAACCACAGGCCGAACCCCAAGCCGAACCCACGCCCGAGCCACAGGCCGAACCCACTCCTGAGCCGCAGACCGAGCCGCAGGCCGAGCCAACGCCCGAAACTACCGCAGAGATCATCCCCGAAGCAGGTCCTGAGTCCGAGATGATCTCAGAGCCCACTTCCGAAGCAGGTCCTGAGTCCGAGATGATCTCAGAGCCCACTTCCGAAGCAGGTCCTGAGTCCGAGCCGATCGCCGAGATCACTTCCGAAGCAGGTCCTGAGTCCGAGCCGATCGCCGAGATCACCCCCGAACAGCCGCCTTGCACACCCGGCAGCGTGGGTTGTGCCTGTGCGACAGGAAGCCAATGTACAGCAGGGGCCGTCTGCGTCGCGCTTGGAAGCGGCCAAGGCGAGTTCTGCTACCAAGACTGCACACAAAACCGAGGATCTTGCGCTGTGAATGTGGACGGGCGAACCACTTGCATCGACTTCGCAACCGATGGGCAAGGCAACACCATCGCCGTTTGTTTGAAAGAGGTTCTCAAAAACCAAACCTGCGATCTTGCCCAAGGCACCTTGTGCAAACGCAATCAATCACCCGCGCTCTATTGCAGCCAAACGCTTGCGCCCAAAACCTGCCTAGAAGCTCAGGTCCAAACCACCGTAGGAGCCGATTGCAACGACCCCAACAACAGCACCGAACCGATCAAGATCTGCGATCCCCAAAAACAAAGCGACGGGACGTATCTTGTGTGCCGCAACCAAAAGTGCGCCAAAGAACAACCCGCCGCCCGCCACGGTGCTTGTGGTGGAAACAACCCTGTCTGCGATGTCGCGGATACCTGCTTGCAGCTTTCCCAAGACGCCCCGGCCTATTGCTTTGAACGCTGCACCACCCCGGGACAACCTTGTGCAAACGGCAAAGGCAACTGTGAATCCATCCAAGCGGGCGGCGGCGCTTGTGTGTACGGAGACGCCAAAGAAGACGAGCTTTGCGGCCCGATCGCCAATACTCCGACGCGCTACGATGTGGCCAAAGTCTGTGGGACCGGACTCACCTGCATCTCCTTTGACAGCAATACGATCGTGGGAGCTTGTTTACGCAGCGTGTCGGGCTGCACGCCTTCGACGATCTGCGGAACAGGACGCACCTGTCTTCCCCTTCAATCGGGCGGAGCCGTTTGTGGAAAACAATGCACCACCACCGCCTCCTGCGGAACAAACTTCACTTGCGCCTCGCTTGGCGGCAGCTTTGGCAGCGTCTGTGCGCCCGTAGACAAGGGGGGCATCCTCCCTTATGGCGCGATCTGCGATCCCCGCAGCGTGCTCGAAACCGCACGTTGCTGCAACGGCTCCCTCCAACAAAGCGCCTGTACTGCGGGCGGGCGTTCCGATTATAGCGGACTGTGTTTGCGCCGAGACGCCAACTCGACCTCTGGTTTTTGTTCTGCCGATTGCGATCCGCTGTTTCCCAACTGCCCGCCCTTCGGTGGCTCTGCGACACGTTGCGTCAGTTCGGGAACAGGCGGCTTTTGCGTCATTCCTTGTACCAGTACAGCCAACTGTCCCACAGGACTTTCTTGTGTCAACCAAACAGGCATCGGCCAGATCTGCGTCGCCCCCTGACCCCCCGCCACCCCTTGACACCCCCTGCCCTCCTTGCTTCCGCTCAAAAAAGATCAAAAGATATCGGTGGTAAAGCTCAAGACAAGGTTGTTGGAGACCTGCCATTTTTCGGTCAACAACGGAGTGCGTTGTGCGCGGAAAATATAGTTCAAGGCAGCCCACTTCGATAGGTTCAAGTTGACCTTGAACTGCACGTCTGCATTCAACAGATCAAACCCTTGAAGCGCCGTGGGAACGCTCGTATAGAAGGGCATCATCAACTTGATCAAGAATGCGTAATCAATGAAGGTATCGAGCTTTCCAGCAAATCCAAGCTTCAGCTCACCACCAAACTGCACAAAGTCCCGAATCTGCTTGAACTCAAGACGTGGGGTTGCCGCGTCGTCTTGCAACACATACCCTGCCGCCCACGTTTGCTCCGCGCTAAGGTTCAATTCAACCGTCAGCAGCGTGAACTTGTTGCGGAAAGGCTCCGAGATCAGCCCTACGGACTGACCGAAGGTCAACGGCGCAAACGGCAACGTTAGCGAAAAGGCTTCTTCCTTTTGTAAACTGCGCTGGATCTGTGTGTTATCGACGTTCAGCAGCGTGATCTCCGCCGCCGCCGCAGGGATATAATTTCCGGGGAAAAGTTGCGTTGTCAGCGTCAATCCCGCCCGAATCCCGAGGTTGATCGTTTCCACGAATTGATACGAGTAAGAACTTTTGAAATCGAGATTGTCGGCTGTCTTAATAAAAGACTCGATCTGCGGTGTTTTGCTTTGGGTGTGGATGATCTTGAGCGTGGACTCCCACTTGTGCCGGCCAAAACGCATCAACAAGCCACCATCCAAAACGCCGCCCAAGCTAAAGGTGATCCCGTTTTCGACGCCCGGCACGTTGTTGCTGCTCGAAAGCGAGATATTGACCCCCAAAGACAACTTCGGAAACCAACCATCTTTGGGCTTTTCAGGCTTTTTCTCGGCGGGCTTGGTGGTGGGCTTGGTCGCTGCGGTGGTGGTCGGTTTGGTCGCTGCGGTGGTGGTCGGCTGTGTCGTCGGAACAACGGGCTTCTTCGCAGGCGTCGTTTGTGCAAAAGCAGTTGCGCCGAAAACCATCCATGAAGCACTCAACAAAAACAGGAGTCGCATCCTCTTTTGTACGATAAGCATGGTATGGACTCCTTACAGAATGTTGATCGTGAAGCTGAGGACGAGGTTGTTGATCACCTGTAGATCAGGCTGGATCAACGGCGCTCGGATCAGGCTGAGGTTGTAATTGATGGAGAGCCACTTGGCGACTTTGATTTGAAGTTGCAATACCCCCTTGACATTCAACAAGTCCACGGGCGACTTGCCCGTATCGACGCTGGTGACCAACGGCAACATCACTTCTCCAAGCAGTGAGTACGTCAGGATCTTGTTGAATAAGGTTCCGCTCAGTACAAGCTGAAGCTCCAAACCTGCCTGCACATAATCGAACAACTGCGACACTTCAAATGTGGTCGCAGTTGCCGCATCATCCGCAGCGCGCAACCCTCCTTGAACCCATGCTTGACCGGCCCCACCGCCCACTTTGATATCCACATCTAAAAACGGCTTGCTGTAGGGGTTAAAAGCCACTCCCACCGATTGTTTGAACAACAAAGGCGCAAACGGCTTGGTCAACTGAAACGGGATCTGCGCAAGGGCTTGAGCGCGACGAACTTCGGCTCCTGTTCGATCCAACACACGGATCTCCGTATTTTCTTCGCGCACCAAAAATCCGTCCAACAGCGCCGTGTTCATCTTGAGACCGACAAACAGCCCCAGCCACGGCAGTCCCTTAAAACGGTACAAGTACAACGTCTCAAGATCGAGCGCATCCGCTGCTTTGAGAAAAGGCTTCAGGTTTGGCAGCTTGGTTTGCGTGTGGACCACGTTGATGCTGCTGCGCCACTCGTGGCCGCCATGCGCAAACAACAACGAGCCTTGCACTTGCAGCCCCAAACTCAGCGTCGTCCCGTCGGGAACCCCCACCACACCGTCACTTTGCGCGAATGAAAAGTTCAAACCCGCCTTTAATTTCGGAAACCAACCATCTTTCTTCGCAGTCTTTTCAACCTTCAATTTGTCAGGGATATAATCTGCATCTGTTTGGGCAAATCCAAAAGAAGCCCATGACATCGGCAAGATCGCAATCAACATTCCCAAAAGCACGCGCCACCGCGTTTTCTGCCACTGATTCACGAAACACCTCCATCCATTCCATCCATCGGGATATGCTTAAAAAATCTCAACATGGGACTCAAAAAGAGACTCCTTTCTTGGTACTCTGCTGCCGTTTTTTTCTGTGGTGCGAGAGATCGCGCAAAAAAAACATACACAGAGAAAATACCCGTTCTATTTTGAGGGTATGTGTGGACCATCGATCTCACTGTTGCTGCGGGGAGCAGGCCGATTGCAAAGCCTAGGCCACCCCCGCCACAGCTTTCTGCCTGCGGAGATGGAACGGAAGGATTAGGGCTGGGTGGTGGGGGTATGCGGTAAGCGGAAAAGGTCGCGTGTGGTGAAGGTCCATTCGGGGGTTTGGATGGTGCCTCGGTATGGGAACGTAAACCAAGCGGTATGGGGTTTTTCAGGATTGCGCAGGATGTGGAAAGATTGTGCGGGCATATAGCTTTGACCGAGTAAATAGTATGCCCGCCCTTGTTTGTCACGGGCGATATCGAGCAATAATACGGCGTGACCGTATTGACCGTCACGCCAACCTTGCAACAACAGATCACCCGGCTGCGCCTCTTGGATGGGGATATTGCGCAACTGGCGCACCAAAGACGACGTATTGGCCCACGCCATCGCAAAACGCAGATACCGCTGGTAGTTTGCATAAGAAGAGTTTTTTCGTGCCACCCGTCGACGCCAGATCACCGTCTCCCCATCCACGCGGATCCGATCGCCACGCGCCCACCAGACCCAAGGGTTTCGCATACCGCTCAAAAGGTGAAAGTCTGCTTGATGCGCCAGCTTTCGGGTCCACAGGTATTCCCCCCACAAGCGCATCACGACATCGGCGCATTGTTGGAGATCGCGCTTGCCGATATCGAGATCAACCACCGCAGCATGGACATCTTGGCGACGTTTTTGCCGCCCGTTAAACAACATCACAGGCGCGTTCGGCGGCAACAGCGGCAATCGGCGCAGCCACCAAGCAAAACTATGGCGTCGTAGTCTCGGGCGTTTTGCTCCACGAGGCGCGGGGAAACGCTGAGACAAGCTCTGATGGTTTTTTTGCTGTTTTTTCCAGAAAAACAACGGCGCAGCAGAACCGACGCTTGCGCTGCTCGCCAGCACACAAAACACCAACAACGCGATACCTTTGCTAGCGAACAAACTGCCTGCAAGCAGGACAACGATCTTGTCGAACATACGGCCTCCTTCAAGACATCGCGTTCTTTGCAACAACGCCCATCCGTCGCCAAGACACACAAAATACCATCGCCCCGCCAAACAAGCAAAAAGCTAGACAAAGCGCCCCCCACGCCCCCCACCACCGCCAAGACCAACGCAGGATCGCAACCGTTCGCAAAAAGGATTCTTGCCTTTTTGCTGGTGTTCTGAGATATCTCGGAGTCACGCAATTCTATCGGTCGCGTTTCACTCTGCACAGGGTCACGCTATCGTTGTTTATGACTGTTTTTGGGAGCGGATTCGCTGCGCGATGCGTATGGCCATCTCACTCCGTTTGGGGCCCCCTTAGCGGATCTTTGATTTGAGGCGTCAGGGTACATTGAAACAACTCGTCAACGAATCCTTTGAAGTCGCAGCACTCGCCGATATCGGCCCTCGTTTTGAGCAACAAGACAGCATCTACATCCACGCAGGTCCCGGTCGTTTGAGCGCGCTGTTTGCTGTCAGCGATGGGCACGGTCCCCTCGGAGGATGCAGCGAAGATGTGATCGCGATCTTTGCAGAACACGTCGCCCGTTCGCTTGATGCGCTTCCTGAGGAGGATCCTGTCCTCTCCGCCCAAGTGATCGAGATCCTTCGTGAGGCCGTGAAGCACACCGACGAAGAGATCTGCTTGCGCTTGCGGCGCAATGTCGAACGCATCCTTCAAAGTTGGCTCGCAAGCAACGCCGAAGCCGAGAGTGCGTTGTCTGTGCTTGGAGAGGACTTTTTTCACGGCGAACTCAGCAGCGGTGCCACGATGACCGCCCTGCTTCAGATCGAAGGCGCTTTTTACATCACCCACGTCGGTGATAGCCAAGCCTTCTGGCTCAACGACCACGATCCCTCCCCCAAAGCCCTCACCATCGATCACAATTGGAAAGAAGACGAAGACACCGAAGTTTTTGGCGGCGTCGTGTACAAACACGATCTCGCCGTCGCAAGGGCATTTGGGCACCCCCGATTGAAAAAGAAGAACCTTCTCACCGCGCAGCCCGATATCTTCCGTCTCGAAGGCATCCAACGCGGTGATGCTTTTGTCCTTGCTTCCGACGGTATCCTCGCTCTGCTTGAAGAGCACGGCCTAAACATCCTCCAGCTCGCTCTCCAAAAACCGAACCCCCGCAACGCGGCCTTGGCCTTGCTCCAAGCCGGCCAAGATATCACCACCGACAACATCTCGATCATCGTCATCCGCTACCGCGATCCAGATGCCGAAACGGGCGACGCCGACCCCATCACCGAAGAACTCACCTTGGGCTTGCACGAAGACCTTGACACCCTCTCCGTCAACTTCTCCCTCTCCACCGAGCGTTCCTCGGCCCTTGATGACTTTCCCACATCCGATCTATCTCAAAGCATCGAAGAAGTCCGACAGCGCTTCTTTCCAGCCGCCGAACAAGCCACCCTCGAACTGGATTCTTGGGACGAAGAAAGCCTTGCCCCCCCACAAAGCCGAATCAATATCCCTACACCCACGAGCGGATTGCCGCACATCGATCCCACCGAAGACATCGAGATCGATCCTGAAGAACGCGCCCATTTGGTGTCGCCTTACGCGGTGTCCTCACCCTCCGAAAAATCCGCATCTTCCGAGTCCGCTCTGCCTCTCCCCCCCCAAAGCGATCCCCACAATCCCTCCAAATAAGACGAAATCCGCAGGGAGCATGATCGTAAAACGTAGGGGCAGCCACAGGGGCTGCCCAAGGATTGGGCGTCTGGGCGCTATCCTTCTTCGATCATAGATCACTCGGCTATCGTATACCGCCCGCAAAAGATATCGGCGAAGATTACGGAGCGGGTGTTGTGGCAGATCGGGAGGCGGGAACAACGGGCTGAGAAGCGGGAGGAGATATCTTTGCAGGAGTCGTCGCGGGGAGATAGGCGGCAGGGGCGCGGATATCTGTCACGATACCGTAGTGATCGGACAAGGCATCTTTAAAGACGCGAAACGAGGTAAATTCGAAGCCTTTGGGTACGAAGACCCAGTCGAAGCGTTTTTTGAAGCGGGGAAAAGTGTAAAGGTACGGATTGAAGGGCTGATGCGTCGTTAAGTTCAGGGCTTTTGCAAAAGAACGCAACGGCGAGTTTTCCTTGAACCATTCGTTGTTAAAGTCGCCTGTCAAGATCACAGGGTTTTTGCGTGTGCGTACGATATCGATGATCTCTTGAAGTTGCGAGCGCTGCATGTGATTGCGCAGCGGATCAAGGTGCAGCGTGATCAGATCGACCTTGAGCGTTGGGATCTCCGGCCACTCGATGGTTGCAACCACAAAGCCTTTTCCCGGCATGGGAAAAGACGGCTTAAAGATATGTGATATCGTCTTTTTCATCGGGATCAGCGAGATAAATCCCGTTCCATAGCGCAAGCCCATCTTTTGGACATGTTCGCCAAGCAGGCTGAAGGGATACCCCGACTGTTCGGCAAGATAATCGACATGATGGAATTGACCGCTCCAATTGGAGGGAGCATCGGCTTCTTGGAAGGCTGCGATATCGGGTTGTTCACGCCGAATTACTGCCGCGATATCGCGGAGGTTGCTTTCAAACGTCGGCTTGCTGAGCAGATACTGATGAACCGAGCGTTTGCGACCATGTGCAAGATTGAGCGTCAAGATGCGCAGCGTTCCTTTGGGGCGCTCACGTGTGAGTTTTAAGGGGGCGACACGGATCACGGTTTGCGGGACACTTGTGGTTCTTGGAGTTTGCGCACGCGCCGCGATCAACGGAAGTGCAACCCCCCATCCCAACGCGATCAACAACACTCCCCATCCTGTCCACTGAATTCTCCGACGTAATTGCGTCTTGCTTGCTTGCATCTGCGAACTCCTCACAAAAGAGCCAACCATCCGAAGCGATCCTCCACATCCGCATCTCTACGTTTGGAGATCGCCACATTTAGCCAAAAACAAAACTGTAGCGCAAGAGTCCGCATCCTTGCGGGTTGCGGGGCCGCACGCAACCAGCCCAGACCCAAAAGCCGATGCGATGGGGTTCAGAACGTGGAGAAGTGGATGCGGCGCCCGGGTTGGAAGCCTGTGCTGTCGATGCGAAGGGCTTGGATCTGCGCGTCGTTGAGTCCGGGGATGCGCATTTGAAGGGCGGAAACAGCTTCGGTGCAGAAGTGGTGGCCGTAGGATGGGGAGAGGCGTTCGGAAGCAAGGGTGATCTTGTCGCAGAGATGCTGAAAAAGAGCCTTCCACCGTTCGTAAGCAACCGGTTTATCCGCACGCATCAGCGTGTGGCTCGATACACGGATCTCCAATCCGACATGTTGCGCGACGATGAACATCAGGTTTCGCTTCCAAGGTTCGGAAGGAACGGCATGCAAGCTATCGATCCGCATCGTGGAGAGGTCGGGCGTGAGAGGTCGGGCTTTGACGCGTTCATCGAGCGTCGTCAACTGCATCAAAAGGGCGGCATCTTCGCCGAGTTCTTCTTTGGTGATGCCGTACTTGCCCATCAATTGGAGAGCATGGAGACGGGCAGACTCCCCTTCGGGCCGTCCCACTTGATCGTGGGCCAAACGAAGCAAGGCGCGGACTTTTTCAATCTTGTTCATCATCGCCCTTCCGTCGCTTAGAAAAGCGCGTAAAGAAACCCACGCATACACGGTGTGTTGAGCCTTTCTGCTGTCTTTGGGTGTCGTATCGAGGCGGAGCGGTGAGGCTTTGGGGTCGTTTGGGGACGAGAGAAAGCCGCGTCCGTTCGTGGAGTATCGGCGTGCGAGCATACGCCGAAGAAAAAGCGGTGTAAACTACAAAAGATCGATCCAAGCCTCCCACCATACGGGACATCGCCCATGAATCGCGATCTGGATCTCGCGCTGCTCTGGGCTTTTGGAAAGCAGACGGATCGCAATGTAGTCAGCAGGCAAGTAGCCCTCCAATCGATCTGCCCATTCGACGGCCACCACCGCCTCACCATCCAAGCAATCACGCCAACCAATGCTCTCCAGTTCATCAACATCCGAAATTCGATACAGGTCGAGGTGATACACAGGCAAACGACCTTCGTACTGTTCGATCAAAGAAAAGGTTGGGCTGCGCACATAAGCTTCCTCGGGGATCTCTAGCCCGCTCGCGAGTCCTTGGACAAAACAGGTTTTTCCTGCCCCCAGATCCCCGATAAGCGCCAAGACTTCGCCGCCTTGCAACAAGCGCCCCAAAGCTTCCCCAACAGAGGCTGTTTCGGAAGGTGAGCAGGTCCAGATCGAATCGCTGCGTGTTTCGCTCACCGCTGTCCTCCCAAACCACCCGTCGGGTGAGCTGTTGCGTTTGTCACGAAAACATCGGCCCGTTGTGCAAGCGTGTCAGCCCCTTGCTCAAAAGCTGCGAGCGCTTGGGGCCACATCGCCAAAAGATCCGAAGCGATCAATGCCGAAGCAGCGGCTCTTGTAGCCCACAGATCACCCGCCCAACCATGCAAAAAGACCCCCAAACACGCGGAATCTTCGGCTTTGTAGCCTTGGGCCAACAGACCACCGATCAGCCCGGCCAAGACATCTCCGCTTCCTGCGGTCGCCATCCCCGCATGCCCTGTGGGGTTCAACCAAACTTTGCCCGTTGGCGTCGCGATCAACGTTCTTGCGCCCTTCAAAACCACGATCGCACCGCTGTTTTCGGCAAGTTGTTTTGCGTACATCAAGCGATCACCTTGGATATCTCGCGTCGAACAACCACACAACCTCGCCATCTCACCCGGGTGAGGCGTCAAGATCGTCGCCGCACGCCGCGCACGTAAACACTCGACGCGGCCCACCAACAGATTCAAACCATCCGCATCGATGACTGTGGGCTTTTGAACCCCAAGCAACGCCTCAAGTAAGCTCCCCGTAACAGCGGTTTGCCCCAAGCCCGGCCCTATCACCATGATATCCCGCGCCTCCGCCAGCTCGGCCCCTCGCCGACAAGCCTCCGCCAGTTCGACCCCTCGTCGCCCTGTCTCTGTCTGTTCAAATGTCCCTTCCCACGGAACAAGGCGCTCCGTCATCACTTCCAAGATCCGCCCTTCTGCGGCATCCACCGCTGCGGGTTCGCTCGCCAACGTACATAACCCCGCCCCGCTGCGCAGCACCGCAAGGCAGGCCAACAACGCAGCCCCCAGCTTGCCCCGTGATCCCGCAACCACCAAGACATGGCCATAACTGCCTTTGTGCGTATCCTGCTCACGTGGACGCCATCGCTCGCGCAACGCCTCAGCCTCCAAAACCTCGCAACGCGCAACTGCCGCCTCGATCAGCTCTTTCGGTGCGCCGATATCCACACAGACTTCTTGCCCCACAAACGCCGCAGCATGGGGCATCCACAACCCCACCTTGCGCATCGCAAAAGTAATCGTCAGATCCGCCCGAAAACACAGGGGCATCGGATGTCCCGTCTCTGCGTGCATTCCCGAAGGAAGATCCACCGCAACGCGAAAAGGTCCGTCTATCCGACTCAATCGTTCCAAAACTTGACGCATCCACCCATCGACAGGGCGCGAAAGCCCCGTTCCAAGCAGCGCATCCACCAGCACCGCACAACGAGACAACTGCGACGCAGCTTGATCCAAAGCCGACTCATCCAAACAAGGATGCACCACCCCACCCATCTTTTGCCAGATCGCCAGATTGCTCGCGGCATCTCCCCGAACATCGGACTCTTCAACGCATCGGTACACTTCGACGTTGTAGCCGCAGTTGTGCAAGTGTCGAGCGATAACGTAGCCATCCCCCCCGTTGTTTCCCGGCCCTGCCATGATACAGATCTTGCCATCCCCACGCATCGGGCTTTTTCGCACATATTCGTCGATCAAGCGCGCCGCCCCTCCGCCCGCGTTCTCCATCAACACGATCCCCGCGATCCCGTACGCCATCGCTTGTTGATCGAGACGACGGGCCTGTTCGACCGAATAAAGCTTCTTCAAACGATCCATCCTTTGTTTTTTGATTTGTTTTTTGCTAGTAGCTGTTGATGGCGTAGCGTTCGACGTGGAAAGACTCGCGTGGGCGGATCAAGATCTTGCGATTCAAGAGTTTTTCTAACCAGTCCACCACGCCGCGCTCTTGACTGAAAAGCTGCTCAACCACTGAAGGATGAGCGTTGACTTGGATGGTTCGACCTTCCATCGCGTCGGCCATCCGCATCAATTCACGAAAGATCTCGTAGCAGATCGTGGTTTTGGATTTGAGCATCCCCGTTCCGTTGCAATAAAAACAGGGCTCCGTCAAGGTCCGACCGAGACTTTCACGCACACGCTTTCGGGTCATCTCGACCAAACCGAGTTCTGAGATCTTTAAGACGTTGGTTTTTGCACGATCGGCTTTGAGTGCCTGAACAAGCGCAGCACAGACCCGATCGCGATGTTCTGTGCGTTCCATGTCGATAAAGTCGATGATGATCAACCCGCCGATATTGCGCAAACGAAGCTGATACACCACCTCTTGGACGGCTTCGAGGTTGGTTTGTAGGATCGTATCTTGGAGATTGCGGCGTCCGACATAGCGGCCCGTATTGACGTCGATGGCGGTCAATGCTTCGGCTTGATCGATCACCAAGTACCCGCCACTTTTCAGCCAGACCTTGCGCGCAAGCGCACGGGAGATCTCGTGCGAGATCCCAAAAGTGTCAAAGATCGGATCGGGCCGTTGATACAGTTCGACAGCAAACTGTGCCTCGGGCATATACGAGTCCAAAAAGCGCCGTACGCGATAAAACTCTTCGGGATTATCGAGCAAGACGCGCTCGGTCTCGTCGTTACAAAGATCGCGGATCGATCGCAGCGCAACGTTCAGATCGTAGTGCAAAAGCTCGGGAGCTTGGGCGCTTTCTTCTCTTCGTTGGATCTCTGTCCACATCCGTAGCAAAAAATCGACATCACGGCGCAGTTGTTCTTCGGAGGCTCCTTCGGCCACCGTACGAACAATAAAGCCGCCTTCGGAAGGGCGTACGCCTTCCATCAGTTTTCGTAAGCGTTCGCGCTCTTCGGCGTCTCCGATGCGACGAGAGATCCCGATATGCGAAAAGCGCGGAAGATACACAAGATAGCGCCCGGGCAACGTGATGTGCGTGGTGAGGCGCGCTCCCTTGGTTCCAAGGGGGTCTTTGGAGACTTGGACCGTGATGGTTTGGCCCTCTTGAAGGATATCTTCGATACGGAGTTCTTCTTTTCCTTCTTCTTCGTGGTGGTGGGGATGTTCGGTTTCGCTCTCCTCTCCAAGTTCGACATCACCTTCTGCGGCCATACGCGCATCGCCGACGTACAAAAATGCTGCCTTCTCTTGTCCGATATCGACAAAAGCGGCTTGCATCCCCGGCAAGACACGGACCACACGACCTCGATAAATATTGCCTACGATACCACGTTCATGCTCCCGTTCGATATACAGCTCAGCCAGACGACCATATTCCAGCAAGGCGACACGAACCTCGGGTAGCATGGAGTTGATGACGAGCATATTGCCCATACAGATCTCCATACCCTTGTCAATCGGGGATAATCATTCGGTGGACGTGCCACAGGCCGATCTATCCGCAAAGTTGTAAAGAATCGCATAACTTCATATCCAAAAAACGTTATTGTACACGTTGAGGCCAACTCACAAACGCCGAATCTCGGTGATTTTGGCCTATACACGGTTAAGCAAGTAATGTTCGCGTTCGATCTTGGCGAGCAGTCGGCGATTACCGATCTGTCCGGCCAGATAGCGCGCAGCAACCAGCGCATCATACGCGTCGCGTTTCATTTGCAGCAAACGGAAGATATGCGCAGAGACCAATTTGCACAACAGGACAACTTCCATCGCTTCCATCTGTTCGCTTAAACGCAAGATCCTGTGCATCTCTTCCAAGACTTCTTCTGCCTCCTGACGGCCTTCTCGCAAAGACACGATACTCAGATGGCAGCGGATCCACAGCTCCAACAATCGATCGCCCACAAACTGGGCGCGCTGGATGCCTTCTTCGAGATAAAGGCGCGAAGCCTCCAAGCGATCAAGCTGATAACACAACACCCCCAACCAACTCAACAACTCCCCCTCTGTTCGCTGATCGCCGAGTTCTTGGCTGATCACCAACGCGGCCTCAAGGGTTTCTTGGGCCTGATCGAACAAACGGCGGTCGCTTTGAAGCTGCCCAAGCAAGGCCATCGCGGTACATTCCATCCGACGATCACCTAGAGAACGCGCAAAAGCAGTCGCTTTTTCAAAGCGCACAAGAGAAGCCGGCACATCCCCACCATCCAACTCCAACGTACCCAACTTGCACAGCGCCTCGATCTCGCCCCGCCGATCGCCTCCTTGGGTCGCGATCTCCAACGATTGCAAGTAGTACGCTTCGGCTTCGGGAAACTCGCCGCGTTGGTGCAACACTTGGCCGATCATACCCGACAATCGGCCTTGTTCCCACACCAACTTTCGCGAAACCGCCCACGCAAGAGCCTCGCGATAAGCCTCCAAAGCAGCCCCATAACGCCCTTGCGATCGATAGATCCGACCCGCTTCCTGCAAAAGATACAGCCGCAGATCTTCTTCGACGGTCTCTTCGGCAAGTGCGGTCTTTACACAAGACAACGCCTCGCGATAGTTGCCGACTTCTCGCAAGAAAGTGGCTTTCCAACGCAGCAGCGGCGTGACGTCGCTTCCGGTGGGAAGGCTTTGCAGCGCATAATCCGCCATCTCCAAGCCCTGTCGGTATTGCGCCACCGCTTCCATCAATTCCAGATAAGCAAGATGATAGCGCCACCACCATGCCGAAGCGGGCGCAAACAAGGGCGCGTCGGTATGGCGATGAAAAAGCTGTTGACAACGCTCCAGCAACTCCCATGTGCTGCGATGCGCAAAAGCCCGCAGCTGCCGCTCTGCGGCGAGCAACAGAAACCACGCCGCGTTCAGATCATCCCCCCCCGCCAAGAAGTGATGCCCCAACAGCTCAAAAGCTCCCTCTGTTGCGCTCGAACGCTGCAAAGCATAAGCAACCCCCAGATGGTAGCGTTTTCGGGCCTCTTCGCTCAACTGGAGATACACCGCTTCTCGGATGCCCGGGTGATCGAATCGATAGCGCTCGGCTCCTGTGGCCCAATCTTCGGCGAGGATCTTTTGTTGGATCAACTCGTCCAAAAGCTGCAACAGTTCTTCTTCGGGAAGCCCGGACACTTCCGACAAGATCTCAAACGAGACATCCTGATCCAAGACGGCGATCCACTCGCTTAATCCGCGTGCTTGAGTAGACAAGCGCTCAAATCGCCGCGCCAGTCGGTTGCGGATCGCTGTGGGCAAGAGCCCTCGGGTCACGCCCTCTTCTTCGGCCTCTTTGCCCTCTTGGACCACATAAAACTGCGTGTCTTCTTCGTAGAGCAGCCCTTCTTCGTGCCACGCCTTGACCCATTCCTTGACAAAAAAGGGAATGCCTTGGCTCTTGATCATCAACTGCGCCAACGTCGGCGGGGCAGGTGGCAAGCCCACCATCGAAGTCACCATCTCCGACACCTGCTCGATCGCAAGCGGCTTGAGATCGTGGATCGAGTACAACTGTTGGGGTGTCAAGCGCACCATCAAGTGATTGAGCGGATGATCCGACCCCACATCCTCGCTGCGAAAAGTCCCCAACAACAACAACCGATACGGCGAAGGAGCATGCGCCAAAGACCGCACCAAAAACTCGGTCAGTTCGAGTGAAGTCTCATCCGCATACATCAAGTCGTCCAGAAAAAACAGCAACGGCTCGGTTTCCAAAACCCGCGCAATCATCAAGCGCACCGCTTCAAAAAGACCTGCCTTCTCCTCTTCGGGTCCGCCGCTGTTGGTGGGAGTAAGCGTGACGTCTTCGTTGGAAGGGCGGTTTTCGATGCGTCCTCCGCTGTCCAACAAAGCTTGGGCTTTTTCTTTTTCTTTGATCTGCCCGATCAACGGGGCTTCCATCATCCGAAACCACAGATCCCCTTCACGCCCCCACAAACGCTGCGGAAGATCCGTATCGCGCAACATCAACGAAGTTCGGAGCTGTTCAAAAAGTTCTTGATACGCCGCGTAGGGAGGCGAATCGCTCAAACAACGCACCGTACAACATTCGATCTGCTGTGCGCGTGCCGAGGCCAAGAACTCGCGTGCAAGGCGCGTTTTGCCCATCCCTGTATGGCCGCTGAGCAACAACAGCGTTCCCGCGCCATGACGCTGGCCCTCCAAGTGTTCCAAAAAAAGCTGACGCTCTTGTTGGCGGCCCACAAAAGAAGGCTCGGTCACGATCCGCTCACCGCTGGCGGCTTCGATCAACCATCCCGAAGCATGGCGGTGTCCCGGCATACAGTCTTCAAGAGCTTGACGCAGATCTTCGGCCCGCTGAAAGCGGTTCGTTGGATCTTTTTCAAGCAGCCGCAAGACGATCTCTTCAAGACGCGGATCAAGTTGCGGGTTCCAGTTTCGCAACGGTGGTGCAGGCTTGTTCATGTGCATAAAGATCCGACCGATCGGCTCGGCAGAAACAAACGGCGGGCGCCCTGTCAACAACTCGTAAAGGATCACACCCAACGCATACAGATCCGAACGGCCATCCACATCCTCGCACAACGCCTGCTCAGGGCTCAGATACGAAAACGTCCCAAGAATCGAGCGAGACTGCGTCAGATCGCCTCCGCCCAAGCGCTTGGCGATCCCAAAGTCCAGCAACTTCAAACGACCGTCTTGCTTGACCAACAAGTTCTCAGGCTTGAGATCGCGATGGACGATATTGAAGCTATGGATCCACGCCAGCGCATCGCAGATCTGAAGCATCGTTTGGAGTACAGCCTCTCGGCGTTCGGGTTGGTTGATATACGCCAACCATGCGGGATCTTGGGGGCTATCGTCGGTGTAGTTTCGCTCCAAAAACCGTTGCCTCAGATGGGCTCCATTGATGTACTCCATCACAAAATAAAGGCTGTCGTCGTACAGCCCTGATTCGTAGACTTCGACGATATTGGGATGCCGCAAGCGACTCATGGTCATAAACTCGCGGCGAAAACGCCGGATTTCCCGTTCGGTCAGCGTCAAAGAAGGCGAAAGCAGCTTGAGTGCGTATTGCCCCCCCGCCTCCATGTCTTCGACGAGGTACACCACCCCCATCCCACCGCCACCTAGCGACTTCAACACGCGATAATTACCGATCTGCTTCTGCTCGCTCATCCATCTGCCTATGTGCGGTTGTTCTTGTAGGCAGACCTATCAAAGGGTCGCCCTGCTGCATATGCAGCACTCGTCCGTCTGCCTGAGTGCGGTTATTCTTGTGGGGTCGGGCTTGGCGCGATAGAACGTTGCGGGGTCTTGTCTTTGTTTTCTCTCCTTCTGTCAGACGGTTCTGTCGGCGAAGGCTGTGCGCCCTCTTTGGTTTTCGTCGGCGGTTCTTCGGACAAAGGCGCTTCGCTGCGCCCGTTTCCATCGGACAGCCCGCCTCCATCGTGGTGTTCGACAAGGCCGTCAGGTGACGGGCCTTCGCTTGTAGGAACAACAGCACCATCCAAAAGCGCGCCACCCTCGGCCATTTGACCAACCTGCGGAGCCGTTGGAACCGTCGGATTCGGTGGTTTGGCAGGTTTCGGCTTTTTCAAGTGCGGCATCCAATCCACGTCGGTCGCCTTCGACCAGATATGCGTCGCAGCCGCCCAATCCGCATCAGAAACCAGCGGCTCCTCCTCGACGGGTGCCAAAAAGACGGCAGCCCCAAACAGCCCCGTCAACACGATCATCCCCAAGCCCACCACATACCACCAACGGCGGCTTCCGAGATCCGCCCACACTTCCGCCCACGAACGCTTGGGCTCGGGATCAGGGATATGATCGTCGCGTTGGAAACGACGGGCGCGCAACGCTCGCTTTTCCGCCTCAAGGTTTTGGATCTGTGCCGCATCGCGTTGCACCAACGGATGCTCTCCGCCCGAAGGCTCGCGCAAGGAAACACGTTCTCGGCGCTCGGTTTGTGCAAAGTTCAGCCGATAAGAGCCGATGCCCTCTTCGACAGGCTCTTCTTTTTTTACCTCGATGGCCTGCTTGACCGTTTCGGGCAACGCGATCCCCTCATCCACGAGACTTTGCACAAACCGATCGCGAAACACCAACATCGTTTCCGGTCGGTGTTCAGGGTGTTTTGAGAGGCAATCCGCAAGCAACTCCTCGATCCCCTGAGGATAAGTCCCAATCCCCGCAACTTCTGACAAAAAGGGTGGGTCCGTAAAGACGTGTTGACTCATGTACTCTGCGGGATTATCTGCTTTAAACAGCGGTCCCCCCGTCAAGATCTCAAACAGGATCACCGCCAACGAATAGATATCTGTACGTCGATCCAACGGTGTTCCCACGGCTTGTTCTGGAGAAATATAGCGCGGTGTCCCCACCGTCTTTCCGTGCTGTGTGATGGCGTTCACTTTGTCTTGGACGATCTTTCCAACCCCAAAATCCAAGATCTTCAATCGCTCAAAGCCTTGAACGGGCTGCAAAATAAAGATGTTTTCGGGCTTGAGATCGCGGTGCAACACGCCCTCTTCGTGGGCGTAGTGCATCCCCTCACAGATCTGCACAAAGATGTGGCACAACACATCCAACGGCATCTGCCCTTGGTAAAGCTGAAGGTACACATCCAAGCCACAGCCATGCAAAAGCTCCATCACAAGGTAAAACCCCAGATCATCCTCAAAACCAAACTCGTACACCGAAACGATGTTGGGATGACGCAAGCGCTGGAGGATGCGCGCTTCATGATAAAAACGATCGATGTGCAGACTGTCCATCCGTAGCACTGTTTGGAGGATCTTGACCGCGACACGTTGCATCCGCTGGTGGTGCGTGGCCTCATAGATCACGCCCATCCCACCTTCCGCAAAACGCCGCTCCATCCGCCACTGCCCGCCCACCAAACGCCCTATCAACGGATCTTTGGCCTTTTGTGTGGGCTGGACGGGTGTTGATTCCTCGATGATATAATCTCCAGAAGACGAATACTCCGGGCCTTCAGAGATGCCAATGTCGTCGTACGATGGATTTTTTGGGTTGCGTCCGTTCACAAAAAACCTCTTATTTTCGCTGTCTAGGGGGTTGTGTGGTTTGGCGTGCCTTCTTGGGGCTTCGGTTTTGGCGCTTTTGGTGGAGCGCGTGGATCATCGCCCCCGGTCGAAAGGCCCCCTCCAGACGCCGCGCAAAGGAAAGTTCCGCACGTTCAAGTTCTTGAAGCGAAGACTGGATATCCTTGCGTTCAAACAACCATGTCTCGTAGCGCACAAATTCACCTTGAGCCTTTGCCACTTGCAAGCGACCGTAGGTGCGCCATGTTGCAAGCAACGCCCGACATTGACGGGTCGAAGCACCGCCGCTTTCGGCAGCTTCACGCACCGAACGACAAGCACGCGGTAGTGACCGCATCTCCATACAGATCTTGAGCGCCAACTCCCGACACGGCGATTGGCAACCGCTCAAGGTTGACGCTCCCAACCACAACACCACCCACGCCCATCCGCCAAAACGGACCGCGCTTCTTTCCTGCGCCATCGCACTCTCCTATGCCCCAATGCCGCCAAAACCGATACCCACACAACGCGCCTCGCATCCTAACACCCAAACTGCCGCCGGTCTAGTCCAATCCTTTCCCATCCTCCCTCGCCTGTCTCCAATGCCTGCGCTCAGCCCGCTCCCTCTCCCCTCCAAAGCCCCCACACAACCGAGCCGATCCCTCGCCCGCTCCCTCTCTCCTCCAAAGCCCCCACACGACCGAGCCGATCCCTCGCCCGCTCCCTCTCTCCTCCAAAGCCCCCACACGACCGAACCAATCAATCACCGCTGCTTCGATCCACACAAGCCTCCCATCCCTCAATCCCACGGGCGTTCGTTCGCTTTGATCTCTTGGCGTTCCGCCGCATTTAACCCCACATGCGTCACCGTATAAGCCGGACATCCCAAGGCTTCGGCGATCTCATGCCCGACCCGCACCAACACATCCTCGGTCTCGCACAATTCGGTGATCAAGATCAACGCAGGCTCGCCGTCGGGTGCTTCTGTCTTGCTCACCCCAAACGGACGCGCCCACAGATGCAAACGCGCCAAATACGGCTGCCAAAAGGCACGCGACCGCAAAAATCGCTCCTGTATCAAAACCATCTCTTCTTCCGTACCTTCGGGCAAAAGAAACAAGATCGCTGAAAACATCAACTCTCGCGGATCATTTTTTCGCAGACTCATCCGATCTCTCGCTTCTACGGCCTCTTCAAACAAGGCCACACCGAACAGGCAACCCACGCTCGCTCGCTTCTTCGGTCTTTACAAACAAAGCCACACCGAGCAGACCACCTACATATACTCGCTTCTGCGGTCTCTTGAAACGAAGGCCACACCGTTGACAACCAGCGCACCGTGCGCAACATCCTCTCCAAAATGCGCGATGATGCAACACACCGCAGCCAAGGGCAAGCCACAACCCAGCCCACCGACCCACACGCCATAGAAGAGGCGTGTGCTGGAGGCTTCGCTCACGGCCTCCCTACGCGCAAGTCCAACAAGGAGTCTTTCGGATGATCAAACTGCCCGCACTCTGCGAATACCTTGACGGCTTCCTCCAGATCAAAGCCTTCCGCGATATCGCGCAAAACGGACTCCAAGTCGAAGGAGCCGAAGAGGTCCGACACATCGCCGTCGCTGTCGACGCCCGCCAACAAACATTCCAACAAGCTGCCGCTTGCGGAGCGCAACTGTTGATCTGCCATCATGGCCTATTTTGGGGGCGCAGCGAACTTCTTTGCGGAACGCACTATCAACGCATCAAAACGCTCATCCACAACGATCTCGGACTATACGCCGCCCATCTCCCCCTTGATGCTCATCTTGAAGTCGGCAACAACGCAGTCCTCGCACGCGCTCTCCAACTCCAAGATCTCGAACCTTGGGGCGATTACAAAGGACAGACCATCGGCATACGTGGGCATTTGCCTCGCGCCATCAAAACGACAACGTTTGTCGACCGTGTGGCACAAACACTCCGCCCCTTCGATGGATTTGCCAAGCTCTTTGGCCAAGGCAAGCCCTCCATCCGCGAGATCGCGATCCTCACAGGCGACGCCGCCATGGATATCCATCAAGCCGCCCAAGACGGGATCGATCTACTGCTCACAGGAGAGACCAACCACGTTGCAGCTGTCATGGCTCACGAACTCCCCACCTATCTGCTTTGTGGAGGGCACTACGCGACGGAAGTCTGGGGCGTTCGCGCTCTCGCCGATCACCTCAAAGCCCGCTTTGACCTCCACACCACCTTTTTGCATCTCCCCACCCAAGTCTGAAACCTCGCTCAACTCTCCGAATATGCGAACGTTTGGGTTCACACCACCTTTTTGTATCTCCTCACCCAAGTCCAAAAACCCCAAGGGAATTTCTTTGACAGGTCATGCGTTCTCCGTCATCCTTGCCACACGACGAGGCCAACCCGACCGCGCCAGTCCCCTGAGAATGCTTGTTTTCCTTTGTTTGAGGAGTAAAGAACCATGTCATCTTGCGCCGTTTTCTCCAAGTTTCGCGACGATCTTTTTCTTTTGTTTGCCCCGTCCTCCCGAGGCTTCCGTCCTTTTGCACTATTGGCCTTTTCCGCATTAGCCCCCGTGCTTGCGGGATGTTCTGTGAATGTCAAAGGCATCATGTACATCCACAAAGAACCTGTTGCCCGCTATGTCGCCGAACAAAAACCAACGGGCAAAGATGCCCTCGTCAAAGAGAAATTCCAAGAAACCCTCAAAGAAGTCCCTGACGGCGAGCGTATCCTTGGCGGCTTTTGCACCAACGAAGAGATCGCCAAAGAGATCGAGATGTTGCGCGGGCTTACACAAGCCTGTCATCGCAAGCTCCAAAAGTACCAACAGGACGGCAGCTACAACGGAAACGTCTACGTTGGCCTGCTCGCAGGCACGATCGGCGCGGGCCTTTTGACCATCACTGCTGGCGTCCTCGGCGCAATCAAAGCCTTTGGCACAGATTCCGAAAACATCGGTGGCTGGTTGGTCTTGGGCTTTGGTGTCCCGACGTTGGCGCTTTCGCTGGCCAACAGCATCGGTGGTTTCAACTACCGCTACCGCGAAAACCACCGCCAAGCCACACGCCTCGACAACTTGATGTGGACCATGCGCCTGCGCCTTGGTGTCGAAGTCTGCAACGCCCGAAACGTCGAACGCGCTCGCGTCAAAGTCGCCAACATCCGGCACATGATGGAGATGACCTGCTCGGAAAACTTTAGCGATGATGGAACCTACCGCCCTCGCTAAAACCCCCGCCTTCTCACCCCGACACTCGCCGCCAACGAGTGCTTAGAACGTGTATGGGCGACACCAACTCACGAACTCCCACCTTCTCGCCCCGACACCCGCCGCTCGACCTTGCTTTTGCCATGACCACGATCCTTGACATTTGCTGCAATGGCCCCATAAGAAAGGGGCCTTTGCAATGGCCTTTGACCAAGGAGACGATACGATGGGTTTCTTGAGCAATCTTTTCGGCGGTTCCGAAGAAAGCTTTGTCAAAAAGCATGTGAATCGCATCCTCAACAAATACGCCCAAAAAGAACTCCGCGATGAGTCCTTTCACGCGCTCGCCCAAAAAGCAACCCCTGCCTCCATCTACGGGCTATTGCAGCGTTTTACCTACGATCATCCTGAAAGCATCGTCGACGAAAACGAAAAGTACAAAGTCATCGCTTTGCTTGAGTCTCTTGGAGAGGAGAGTGTCGGAGAGCCCCTGCGCCGTTATCTCAAAGAGCAAAACCAAGTATCGATGGCCTTGATCGCTCTCGAAAGTATCGAAGGCCCCGAAGAAACCGAAGCCGAGATCATGCGGCAACTCGCCCAAGCCGATCCGAGCGATAGCTGGAGTACAGAACGAAAACTCCAACTGATCAATCACCTCGATAACTACGACGCGATCGAAGATCCCTCCACCTTGTTTGTTTTTCTTGACGACGTGAACGACGACGTGATCTTTCGTTGCATCGATATCCTCGAAAAATCACTACAAAAGAGCGAAGAACTCCGCAATCAGATCCGCGAACGGCTGGTCCAACAACTCGCCCACGAAGACACCAGCGCTCGCATCCGCGCCCGTATCCTCGACCTTTCGATCCAATGCAAGTGGTACGTCGGCGATCTGCGAAAAGAACTCGAAGAAAAACTCCCCGACGGCTACTTCTTCGACAAGCGCGGCCACATCAAGGTCCGCGAACGCTCTTAAACACGACCAGAGATCGACAGCGAGCGTTTCTGCTCAGACGAAATCCACCCACGTCGTGACCGCAAAATGTGGGGGCAGCAAGGTGTGATACGAAATCCGCAGGGTGTGTTACCGTAACGGTGTAGGGGCAGACAGGTGTGGCTGCCCAAGAATCGGGCGTCTACGCCTATCTTACGATCACACATCGCTCGGATATCGTATAACTGCCCAACCACAGGGCGTCTACAGCGGATGGCACCTACCCTTCGAGTACACTTCTCTCGGATATCGTCTCAGCCGACAAAGTCTTTGGGGATCAAGGGTTGGTTTTTCATTAAGACGGCAAATTCATGGGCAGGAAGGGGAGGACTAAACAGGTAGCCTTGCAAGCGATCGCATTGGATGGAGCGGAGGTAGTTGAGTTGGCTGCGGTTGTGGACGCCTTCTGCGACCACCGTCAATCCGAGACTATGGGCTAAAGCAACGATACCTTTGGTGATGGCGGAGTCTTCGGGCTTGTCGGTGAGATCCTTGATAAAGGATTGGTCTACTTTGAGGATCTGTACGGGGAAACGCTTGAGGTAGAGCAAGCTGGAGTATCCCGTACCAAAGTCGTCGATGGCGATATGAACGCCCATCGCGTGCAAAGCCCGCATTTTTTGGCGAGTCGCCTCTTCGTCTTGGAGAAAGATATTCTCGGTGATCTCCAGTTCGAGCAGCGAGGGATCAAAGCCCGTCTGTTCGAGGGTACGCGACACCACTTCGACAAAGTTGGCGCGCAAAAAATGCCACGGCGAGATGTTGACGGACACCATCAGACGGGGGAATCCTTCGGCTTGCCAGACCTTACATTGTCGACAGGCTTCTTGGAGCACCCACTCTCCGATCGCAACGATCAAGCCCATATCTTCGGCGATCGGGATAAAACGCGCAGGCGAGACCAGTCCAAGATCGGGGTGTTTCCAACGCAGCAACGCTTCCATCCCTGCGATACGATAATGCGTGGAAGCAGGCGTGGCATGGAGGGTTTGTTGCACCAAAAAGTTTACTGGGATCTCGTTAACGACCTTGACTTGGGGCTGATAATACAACTCGAACTGCCCGCGCTCGATCGCCCGACGTAGGCTGTTTTCGAGGGCGAGTCGCTCAAACGCAGCCACGTTGAGCGCAGGTGTGTACAAGTGGAAGGTGTTTTTGCCTTGCTCTTTGGCTTCGTACATCGCGCTGTAGGCGTTTTTGAGTAGCGCCTGAAAGTCTTCGCCGTCGATCGGATAAAAACTGATGCCGATGCTTGCGGTCAAGAAAAGCTCGTGGCCGTCTTTTTCAAAGGGTTCTTCAAGGCTGCGCAGCAACATCTGTGCGCTCCGCACCGCAGCTTGGGGTTCTTTGAGCGAGGGTATCATCACGGCGAATTCGTCTCCACCGAGACGCGAGATGCTTTCGTCTTGGCGGATCGTTTCTTTGAGCCGTTCGGCGACGGAGAGCAACAATTGGTCGCCAGCGGAGTGGCTAAAGGTATCATTGATCCGCTGGAAACGATCGAGATCAAAGCAAAGCACCGCGACCATCTGACCCGTCTGTGCGGCTTGGAGGATGGCTTGGCGGAGGCGGTCTTGAAAGAGCAATCGATTGGGAAGCCCTGTGAGTGCGTCGTGTTGGGCAAGGTGTTCAAGGCGTTCAAGACTGTACTGGAGTTTTTCTTCGGCTTCTTTGCGCTTGGTGACGTTGCGCGAGATGGATTGAAGCCCGACCACCTGATCCTCTTGATCCAAGATCGGTGAGAGCGTGGTCTCAAACCACTTGTATCCGCCCTCTCGCAAACGCGACCGCGACATCAACGTCACTTTTTGACCTTGAAGGACTTGCTCGTGCGAGCGTTGGATCATGACCCGATCTTCGGGATGAAACAGCACATCATACAGGTTGACTCCGATCAACTCGGAGGGAGCAAACCCCAACAGCCGCTCGCACGACGGACTCACATAACGAAACCGCCCATCCACGTAGTGCAACGCCACCATATCGCTTGCATGTTCCGTCACAAGACGAAAGAGCTGTTGCTCTTTGCGCAGTTGTTCGAGTTTTTCTTGTTCGAGGGTGATATCTTGCAAGACGCCATAAATCAAAACGGCGTCTGCATCGGTGGGATGCGGTTCGGTTTGTGTAAACAAGCGCATCCAACACAAGGCGCGATCACGCAGATACGCCCGAAAGTCCAAACAACTGCGCGATCCGATCGGCAGATCCCGCAAAAAGCCTTCGACCAAGGGGCGCTCTTTTTCGTAGACCCAACGCAAGATCCGATCGGGATCATGCGCTCTCTCGCCCGCCTCAATGCTCTTCTGATGACGGTGATCTTTGAACCATAACAGCCCGATTTCCGCGCCTTTGCGATGAAACTCCATCGTGTACGCAGAGAGCAACCCTGCAAGCTTTTCGTAATGTGCGATCTGAGGTGTCGAGGGGCGTTTGTTTTCCGTCATGTTTTTGCACGCAGGCCGTTAGTGGTTTGTCAACAAAAGACACAAAAGAGCCGTGTTACCGCCCTTTCCAAGACGGCTCACGCTTTTCCATAAAGGCCGCGATCCCCTCCATCGCATCTTCCGTTTGGATCAACTTATACAGGGCAGCCGCCAATTCTTCAACAGCTTCTTCAAAAGGACGTCCCGCGACCGCACGCATGGCGCGCTTGCCTTCTTGTTGCGCCAGCGGTCCGCCGCCCAACAGCGCCTTGAGCACGCCCTCCACCGCCTGATCCAAAGCCTCGGCAGGGACGACTTGGTTGACGAGATGGTACGCAAGCGCTTCTTGGGCGCTGAGGCGTTCACCACACAAGATCATCCGCATGGCGGCTTTGCGCGGCATCTGCTGCAAGATCAGCGGCGAGATCATCATCGGAAACAATCCCACACGCACTTCGGGCGTGCCGATCTTGGCGTCCTCTTGGGCGATCACGATATCACACGCCAACATCAAGCCCATGCCTCCCCCCAACGCAAGCCCATTGACCCGCGCCACCGTAGGCTTTGAAAACGATTGCATCGCTTGGAGCAGCTTGGCGTACGCTTTGGTTCCTGCGGTGGGATCTTCCCCCCCCGAAAAACCAGACCCCAGATCCGCTCCTGACGAAAACGCCTTCTTTCCTGCACCCGTCAAACAAACCACGCGCACCGCTGGATCTTGCTCTAGCGACACAAACACCGAAAGCATCTCTGCGATCAAAGAATCACTTAACGCATTGCGCCGTTCTTCTCGGTTGATCGTCAACCATGCCACACCATCCGCACGCCGTTGACACAAAAGCTCTGTCATACCACTCTTCCCTCGAATTCTTTTGGTTCACACAAAAACTCTACCACACCACTCTTCCCTCGGATTATTCGGGCTTTGTGGCTTCTGCAAAGTCCACCAGATGCTGACCTGCATTCACTTGATCGCCTTCTTTGACCAATATCTTTTGCACGACAGCTTCACGCGGCGCATACAAGGTGGTTTCCATCTTCATCGCGCTCATCACCAACAACTCTTGATTCTTTTTGACCTGTTGGCCTTCTTTGACCAAGATCCGCACGATCACCCCGGGCATCGGCGGCGTGACATGGGCTTGATCTCCGCCCGCCCCTCGCCCTCGACGACGTGAAGCGTCTTGAAGAGTGTAGGATTGTCCACGAAAGAACACCGTCTTTTCCGCAGGATCGCTGATCACGGCGAAGTGATGGCGCTTTCCATCCACCAACGCAGACAAACGCCGATCAGGCAGGCGCGTGGCTTCCACCTGATAATGGCGATCCCCCACCTGCATCACAAATCCGCCATCTTCGCGCTTTTTGACCAACACTTCGTGCGTCTCTTCACCCACTTTCACTTTGTACTGCATCCCTGTTCCTTTCCACCTTCCAACCTACATCCGCGTGCGATACGCAGATCGACTCAATTTCCAAGACCACCGCTCTAGGGGTGATACGATATCCGAGTGATGTGTACACAAAGGATCGTACACAGACGCCCTGTCATTGGGCAGCCACACCTGTCTGCCCCTACGCCTTTGCGGTAACACAACGGGCGGATTTCGTGTGACTTGTTGCCAAAAAAGCCGTGTTCGCGAATGCTCAAGCGACAGAGTTGTCTGTGTAAAAAACGATCGATCTCTTCGCCCCTCACGGGGTCAAGGGGACAAAGTTCCCTTGCGGGGTTTGGGGCAGCGCCCCAACAAACCAACCATCCACTCCGAGGCTGTTCGCAAAAGCCCGATTATTCGTTCATTCGCCAAGATCCAAGCGTCTGCCAAGGTGAAGGCGGCACGCCCTCTCCCCCGCCCGAGCGCGCACTTGCCGCGTTGTTTGCGGCAGGAAACATCTCATCCAAGACGTACGCAAGACAAGCCAGATCGACTTGGTCTTGTGAAGGCTGCCAGTTGGAAAAGTAATCCTTCAAAAAGTGCGTGCTGAGTTCTCCACGCCCAAAGGCTTCGTGTTGCATCACATCGATCAGATAAGCTACAGGCGTTTGAATCCCCAAGACGGCGTACTGTCGCAAAGCCTCGATCATGCGTTCGCGTGCAGCTTGTCGGGTGGGTCCATGCGCGATCAGCTTCGCAAGGATCGGATCGTAGTACACAGGCACTTCGACTTCGGCGTAGACACCGATGTCGTGGCGGATCCCCGGACCTTGGGGCAGATGGATCTGGCGGATCTTTCCCGGACTGGGTGCAAAGCCGTGAGCAGGATCTTCGGCGTAGATCCGACACTCAAAAGCATGACCTTGGGCGCGGATATCTTGTTGTTGGAGCCTCAATGGTTGCCCTGCTGCGATCTCGATCTGCAAGCGCACCAGATCCAGCCCTGTGACGGCCTCTGTCACGGGATGCTCGACTTGCAAGCGCGTATTCACTTCCAAGAAATAAAAATCGCGGGTTTGACCATCCAGCAAAAACTCGACCGTTCCGGCGTTGACGTAGCCTGTCGCCCGCACCACTTCGACCGCTGCCTCACCCATCCGATCACGCAACGCCTGATCCAAGATCGGCGAAGGCGTCTCCTCGATGATCTTCTGATAACGCCGCTGTATCGAGCATTCTCGTTCCAAAAGATGGATCGCATGGCCGTATTTGTCTGCGAGGATCTGGAACTCGATGTGGCGGGGTTGTGCGATGTACTTTTCAACGTACACTCGACTGTCGCCAAAGGCCGCCATCGCTTCGCTTGCGGCTTGTTTGCATGCAGCATCAAAGTCTTCTGGGCGCTCGACGATCCGCATCCCTTTTCCACCGCCGCCCGCTGCTGCTTTGATCAACACAGGATATCCCACCGCTGCCACCGCTTGTTTGGCTTCTTCGGGAGGTGTGCCTTCTAACAAAACCCCCGGAGTGACGGGAACACCTCGCGATTGCATCAACGCACGCGCCACCAACTTGTCTCCAAGCTGATCGATCACTCCTGCCGATGGACCGATAAACACGATCCCTGCTTCTTCGCATGCCTTTGCAAAAGGCGCTCGTTCCGACAAAAACCCATACCCGGGATGGATCGCTTCGGCTCCTGTCTTGCGGGCCGCTTCGATGATCCGATCGATCCGCAGATAACTTGCTTGCGGCTCCGATTCACCGATGTATACGGCCTCATCCGCTTCCAAGACGTGCAAGGCTGCTTTGTCTGCCGCTGAATACACCGCAACCGTCGCGATCCCCATCACTTTGCAAGTGCGCATCACACGCACCGCGATCTCTCCTCGATTGGCTACCAAGATCTTGCGAAACATCCGCTTGTTGCTCCTCTTCTCGCGCTTCCTCGACTCGTCTTGCGCTGGCTTCTTAAACAAGAACATCCTCAAAACACGAAGCTCACGCCAAATTCACTTGTCGACAAAAAACCCCGTGCTCGGGGACGTTCGAGCGGCAGCACCGTGCATTTGAAAAACACCTGCTCGCTCCGCCGATACGGGGTCAAGGGAGCCGCGCTCCCTTGTGGGGCGTGGGGCAAAGCCCCACCAAACCACCCGACAAGTCAGTGCCATTACATACGAAACACGCCAAATCCCGAATAATCGGGGATCTCTGCATTGAGCGCAGCCGCAAGCGAAAGCGCCAAGACCTCACGAGAACGGGCGGGATCCACCAAACCATCGTCCCACATCCGCGCCGTACTAAAATACGCGTTGCTCTCTTCCTCACTGGTTTCGACGGTAAATTGGCGCAACCCCTCGACTTGATCGGGTGGAAGAGGCGGCTCGCCATCGCGCATCAACTGATCTTGTTTGACCGAGATCATCACGTCCGCAGCTTGTTCGCCCCCCATCACCGAGATCTGCGCATTCGGCCACATCCACAAAAATCGCGGACTGTAGGCTCGACCACACATCGCATAATTGCCCGCGCCAAACGAACCACCCACCACCATCGTAATCTTCGGAACTTCGGCCAAGGACACCGCAGCCACCATCTTGTGGCCTTCTTTGGTGATGCCTTCTTTTTCGTACTTGCTGCCGATAATGAAGCCGCTGATGTTTTGCAAAAAGATCAAGGGGATCTTGTCTCGGTTGCAAAGTTGAATGAACTGTGTTCCTTTGCGCGCACTTTCGGGGAACAACACGCCGTTGTTCGCCAAGATCCCCACAGGATAGCCGTGAAGATAGGCCCAACCGCATACCAAGGTCGAGCCGTACATCGGCTTGAACTCCAAAAACTCGCTGCCATCGACGACGCGAGCGATCACTTCGCGGCAGTCGTAAGGGACACTCAGGCGCTCGGGGATGACGCCATAAAGCTCTTTGGGATCGTAGAGTGGGGGTTTGGGGGTGCGCATCGGCAAGGCGCATTTTTTGGTGGGCGGTAAGCGACTGACGATCTGCCGAACGAGGCGGATCGCATCCGCATCATCGTCCGCTGGAAAGTCCGAAACCCCCGATATCGCGCAATGTGTGTCTGCTCCCCCCAACTCTTCGGCGCTGACGATCTCGCCCGTAGCAGCGCGCACCAACGGCGGCCCCCCCAAAAACACGGCTCCTGTATTTCTCACATGCACCACATAGTCGGACATCGCAGGGATATACGCACCGCCTGCCGTGCAAAGGCCCATCACAGCGGTCACTTGGGGAATGCCCATCTTAGACATCCATGCTTGGTTGTAAAAGATCCGTCCACCGTGTTGTGCATCCGGGAAAACTTCGGATTGCAGCGGTAGGAACGCTCCCCCTGAGTCGATCAGGTTGATGCAAGGAAGGCGGTTTTGCATCGCGATCTCTTGCAGACGCAAACTTTTTTTGACGCCCATCGGATAGATCGTACCGCCTTTGATCATCGCATCGTTGGCGTTGATCATCACTTCCCGCCCCTCGACGACGCCGATCCCACCGATGATTCCTGCGCTATACACGCGCTCGTCATACATCTTCCAAGCCGCCAGCGCACCGATCTCCAAAAACGGGCTGTCTCGATCTAGCAGCAACCCCAAACGCTCTCGCACAGGGAGTTTCCCTTGGGAGACGTGTCGCTCATAAGCCTTTGGTGAGCGATCTTCGATCGCTGTTTGCAGTTCTTTGCGCATCCGCGCCACTTTTTTTTCCATCGCTTCTGCGTTGCGCTTGAACTGGTCGCTGCTTGTGTCCACACGCGTCTCTAGAACATCCATCGCCGCACCTCCGATCGCTTGTTGTCTTGGCCTTTGCGCAGTGTTGCCTTCTTCGGCTTTTCTGAACGCGAGGATTTCTTCACGGATTTGCCCGCGCTGTCAAGACAAAGCAACCGCTCGCTTGATTTTCCTCGGATTTACGCGATTGGTTTGCGTGATGGGGCGCTGCCCCATACCCCGCTTCCTTAGCGCGAGGCTTTTTGCGGTCAGTTGGGATCGCAAGGTCCGTCACAAGGCGAGGCGATCTGACCGCCTTCTTTGAGGAAGTCCACAAGAGTCTGGATCACGTTTTCGCGATCGCGGATATCAAAATGCACCGAATTCACGGGTGCAGGGATGTTGGCATCGGGCGGAAAAGGCGAAGGGCGCGGCCCAAATTGGAGATACCCCCATCCAGTCAACGGTCCAGTTTCTTGAGGAAGACCATACACAGGCTCAAACGCCGACACCAACGAGGGGATCTGCATCGTACGCATCAGCAAGCGCGTGGTTAGGTTGTTCACAAGAGCATCACCGATGGCCTCGTGATACATGATGGTTTTGGCGGGGATACCGAGCTTTTGGGGTTCATTTTTGAGATAAGGAGCAAAGGTGATGGGGTCGATCTGATCAAAGAAGGGTTGAAGCATGGCAAGATAGGAGTGGAAAGGGCCGACGCATCGCGTCGATAGGAGTGGAAAGGAGCCGACGCATCGCGCCGAGGTGTGAGGAGATCAGATGCAGATCGATCCAACCCCGCTGATGCTGCGGCAAGCACCGTAGCTGATGCAGTAAGGTGCGCTACAGCTTCCGTTGGTACAGGTTTGTCCAGCAACACAGTCTTTGTCGGTGGTGCAAGTACCTTGGCAACGCTCGACGCAAACACCTGTTTCGCACTTTCCGCTGACACACTTGAGTCCTGTTGGACATTGCGCGTCGGTGGTGCAGGAATTCGACGAGGTGGTGCGCAAACATTGGTATCCTTGCGTTGCACAGGGCTTGTTGTAATCGGAAGCAGGGCAAGATTGAAGACAGAAGCTGTCTCCTGTGCCTGCTCCTGTGCAGACCAACCCTTGGTTGCAGGCAACGGCTCCGCCGCATTTGGAAAACAGCGTACCTGCGGGACGATCCGCATTCAAGCAAGCGCCGCGTGTTGTGCCTGTTTGGGCAGGCTCGCACTGCGTACTTTTTCCCGGGACGATCGGGCACACCGTCAACGGGCCACCGACGACGCAGTTCTTATAGCAAACGGGCTTGGGATTGACAAAGCTGATCAACAAGCACGAATGACCGGCGATACAGCGTTGTTGGGCATCGGTGTTGTTGCATTCTTGACCGAGGGTCTTGGGTCCGGGTGCGGGGTCATGGCTCACCCACAGGATCGCGCTGCTTGTGAGGTTGTTGTTGTTTTCGGCGACCACTTCCATCGGGAGGCTATCATAGGGCTTGCCGCTTGGATCGACGGTTGCTTTGTAAACGCCGTTGGTGCTGGAGGTCCAAGTCATGGTCGTACCATCCACATTGAGCTTGACCGAACCTGTCTTGACACCAGCGGGATCGGCTACGGTCACTTCGATATCAAATGCGGCGGAGACTGCGGCGTTTGCAGCGGGTTTCACAAACAGGATCTTGGGGCCTTTGTTGGAAAACTTGACGGTCACTTCGCTGAAACCTTGTTTGAGGCCTGTGCTAAAGGCGGTCGCTTTGATGCGGCGATCCCCATCATCGTAGGCTGAGGAGCTGATCTCGAAATCAAACGGACTGGTGGCTTTTTCGTCGATCTTGTTGTTATCCACATAAACTTCGACGCGATCGATCGACAAGCCACCGCCAACCGTGGCATCTACCTTGAGCGTAAAACGCCCTGTCAACACCGCATTGGCCGCAGGTGCTGTGATCTTGACGACTGGATCAGGGCCCGTCGGTTCCGTGATCACTTCGGGCAAGCCTTCGGTCGTGGGTTCCGAGACCGCTTCTTCTTGCGCGGAACCATCGGCTTCTTTGATAGGCTCAACACCAGTTTTTTCTTCAGGTGTTGCAGATTCTTCGGGTGTAGCGGCCTCTTCGGGATTGCTGACAGGTTCTTCGGGAGTGGGTTCGCTGCTCGCGGGTTCTTCGGGGGTCGATTCGCTGCTCGCGGGTTCTTCGGGGGTCGATTCGCTGGTCTTTTCGGGCTGGGTCTCCACAAGACTCTCGTTGTCCGTCGGAGAAGGGCAGCCCATCGTCAGAGAAGTCAGCATGAACGCAAACAAAACAACAAACATCCAAGGCAACCATGATCGCCATACATACATATACTTCCTCATCATCAAACACGTCTCCTTCGGGGTATCCGTGCCGTCGTGCGGTGGACGGCTCCTTCAAAACACAGAGGCTTCAGAGTATGGTATGTTGGCTTTTCCGTCAACACAGCGTTGTCTTTCGTTCGTCCACAAAAGCGCTGCCCTTGGCGCGCTGCTCTCGGTATGTTGGGAAGGGAAATTGTATGTTTGCAGATTCCATCACACGCAAGATGCGGGGGTTTGTGTCTTCGCTTTCTCCTCTGCTGCGGCCAACCTCGATCACGCGCAGGATGCGATGGTTCGCGTTCTTTCTTTGCTCTGCGTTTCTCTTTCAGTCCCCAAAGAGTTCCGCAGAACCAAACCTCCTTCGAGGTTGGCCCGCAGGGCTAAGTGATTTCTGTCTCGACTATCTCAAAGGATGTCATCGACGGTGCTTCAAGCAAAAACAGCATGTCCGAGATCCAAACGGCAAGCTTTATCCCCCCTTCGTTGTCGGCTTCCTCTGTCGGCGAATCTGCTGGAACACCCCTCAACGACAACAGATCTGCCAGATGAGCGAAGCCCAGTTCCGCTCCTTTGCACGCAAATTTGAGCATGAAGAACGGGAAAAGCTCAAAAAAGAAGCACTCGAACAAGAACAAAACCGCCAAGAAGAAACCAATCGCCAACAAGCCGAAAAACGAAGACTCCAAAGACTCCAAGAACAGCGTCAAGAAGAAGAAGAACGATTGCAGGCCCAACGCCAACAACTCGAAGAGCAAAAGCGCAAGATCCAAGCCCAGCAAAAGGCCGAAGAACAGGCCCGAAACGCAATCAAGACCAAAGCCCAAGCTGAGGCCAAAGCCCAACAGATCGAGATCGATCGGATGCGCAAAGCCCTCGCAGAACAAAGAAAAGCGATGGAACTCCAACGCCAGATGGTCGAAGAAGAACAGAAACGCCTCGCCGTGATCAAGAAAAAAGCGGAAGAACGCAAACGCCTCGAAGAAGAACGCCAACAAATCGAGGCCAAACGCCTTGCCGAATGGGAACGTTTGCGACTGGAGCGCGAAAAACAACTCGAAGCCCTGCGCAAACAAAGCGACGAAGAACAAAAACGCATCACTGAGATGCGCAAACATACCGAGCGCGAAAAACAACTTGCCGAAGAACGCAACCGCCTCGCCGCCGAACAAGCCGCTGCCGAACAACAAAAAGAAGCCGATCGTCTCGCCGCCGTCCGACGCGCCAACAAAGAACTCAAACGCAAGATGGCTCGCCTCAAGCTCCGAAAACAACGCCTCCAAAAACAGCGTGAACTCGCACGCCAAAACCAAAAAGCACGCATTGAGCGCATGAAACGCCTCGCCCTTGCCTCCAACAAACAGCGCACCCGAAAAATCAAACGCCCCAAAGTCTCCCCCGGACTCCGACTTTTCCGAAACGGCCAACTCAACGAAGCCGTCGCCGAATTTGAAAAAGAAGGCAGCACAGAAAAAGCTGAGCAAATCAAAGAATTTCAACAATACTACCGACGCGGCACCGAAGCCTACCAACGCCGCAACGCCAACGAAGGCATCCCCGCCCTCGAACGCGCCTTTACACTTGATTACGATCTCAGCGAAGGCTCTAGCAACTACACGCCCCTGCTCCGGCGTATGCTCTCCCGTATGCACACCATGCGCGGTATGCTCTCCATGAGCCAAAACGAATACCCCGCCGCCTTCAACGCCTTCTCTTCTGCTCACAAACACGATAAAAAAAACGACACGGCCCTACAGCAACTCGCCAAGATCCGCGAAGTCGCCAACCAACGCTACCAACAAGGCATCCAACTCAAATCTTCAAACCCCCAAGCCTCTCGTCACCTCATGCTCCAAGTCTGTCGACTCGTCCGCCCCTCCGATCCCCTTTGCAAACAAACCAAAAAAGAACTCAACGAACTCTGATCCCCTGCCCTGAGATCACGACCACAACAGCCCCAAAAACCGACTGCGCCTCGGCTCCAAAGCGACGAGCAACGACTCCCGCTGGGCTTGTGTGACACCCGCCAACAACAACGGCTTCCAACGCGGCAGTGCGCTACGCCACGCCTCGATCGCCTCCAAGACTTCCTCCCAATCCCCTAGATCTCCCTCTGCATCCGAAAGATCCGCGATCCAAAAATCACAGCCCAGATGACGGAATGTTTCGATCTCATACGAAGAGGGCACTCGCATCTGTTCCCACGTCACCACCGCCCCTTTCTCCCCATGATACGGCTGCGCAACGTCGCTTTGCTCCAAGCAACGCCACCACACCGCCTGCATCGCCAACACTTCTGTGTGCGTCTCCTGCGCCAAGGACGCCCATTCCAATAGCGCTTCCGCCATCGGCTCGCCCTGTTCGATGGTGCTCACAGGCCACAACACCCGCTTGCTGCGGCGTTGTTTCGCACGCACTTCATCCAACCAAGCAACCACCCACTCCCGTTGCTCTAGCGCTCCCGCCTCGCCTGATGGCACCTTCAGCACCAGCCAACCCGCTTTCTGTTCGACCGCTCTCTCTAAAAGCCCCGTCACCTCGACCGACAACGCTTCGTGCGCCTCTTGCCCTGACATCCCCGCACTCTCTGACCGTCCCCTCGCGATCAAACCTTGTACAACCAACATCTTCCGCTCCTTTCGTTTCAGAAAATCAAACCACGCCAACTCCCCGCTTCCTCACGGAGAAGGGGGTGCAGACAAAGCCACCCCTCGCGTTAAACAACAGCGAAACCCCACCGCAGGCGAAGAGGCTTGCGGCCCAAAACGAAGATCAAGTGCATGGATCCCCGCTGCTTCGGCAGCATTGTAATCTCCGCCACGCACCGCTGCGGCGGGTAGCCCGGGCGTACTGTTGTTTCCAACCGCTGTCAACGATCGACCATTGAGATTCCACGTCCCATCTTTCCCATCCACCGAAAGACTTCCCCACGGCGACAGCAACAGCGCCCCTTCCCACTTCGCAAGATCCGCCTCCGCAAGCCCTCCCGCGATATACCACTCATCGACCCACTCACCGACGTTGCCGATGCCATCGAAGACGCCGAGCCGTGACTTGCACAACGCCTGATTTCCCGAAACCAACGCACCTGCCGCACTCACATTGCAAGCGCCGTTGGTGCTACTTGCACCCGGGTCGGGTGTTCCCGCAACACCCAACAGCCACTCTTGCCGAGAACACAAACGCTTGCCTGCGTTGGCACAAGCACGAGCGGCTTGAAACCATGTGATCCGCGTCTGAGGGATGCGGCTTCTTGAACCAGCAACTGCTGTCGTGTCGCTGCCATCGGCTTTTCCAAGTTTGCTCGAATCATCTACACTCGCTTCGTAGAGATCGATGCAAGAACGACCGATCATCGCCATCCCTTGGGGACATTGGCTCGCCACCTGAAGCTCCGTCCGCAGATCGTCGATCTTCTTTTGCAGCGCGTCGATCTGCGCCTTCATCGCTTGTTGAACAAGCTGCTCCACTTTTGTGGCTTCGACTTCTCCGGGCGGACCTTGGGGACCGGGTGGACCTTGAGGACCTGTAGGCCCCGTCACTCCGGGATTTCCTTGAGGCCCTGTCGCTCCCACAGGACCGACATCGCCACGCGGACCCACCTTCCCGGGAGGGCCACAGTTCACGAACACCACACAACACACAACCAAGATCACCCAGCTTCGGAGCTTTGCAATCATCACCACATCCCTTTTCTGTAGGATTAATACGATATCCGAGTGATGTGTACACGAAGGGTCGTACGTAGACGCCCTATTATTGGGCAGACACAGGGGTCTACCCCGACATCCTTACGATCACACAACGGGCGGATCTCGTCTAAGATCTTCGATTCTTTCCAACCTCACGCAGCAAACGATCCCCTTCAACCTGACAGTCTTCACTTCAACGCAGATCGATCAAGCGCACGCCACACAAAGAGGCCGATGTTTGGACGCCGCCTAGAGACTGAGGAAAAGCCCCACCATGCGCTTTGTTGCGGTGTTGGTGCGCTGACACACACGACGATCTGCGCCCGCTTGCAGTGATGTTTCTTTCGGACGTTGTGGTGCTTGAAGTATCGGGGTCTTTCGGTTTCGGTCGAAACATCGGCGCAACCAACATCGCAACCCCCGCTCCAAACAACAGCGCCCCCAAAGACAGTCCACCCCATCCAAGCGAATAATCCAAGACGATCTGTTCGCGGATCACTTCGGATTCTTCGAGATTGATCGTGTTGTTCCAGCGCTCGATGCCTTCGTTCGATCGCAAAAAAAACACGCCTCCCGCGATCATCAGCCCTGCTCCCACCGCGATCAACGCTCCGCCCGCGATCAACAACGGGCTTGGACCTTTGCCCTCCAACTCCAACACACGCGGCGAGACCTCGCTCCCTGCCGCATAACTCCGATTCCCCGCACAATCCGACGCCACGATATAATAAGCCACATACTTGCTCTGCTGTATCTGCTCCGCCGACAGCCCCACCCGATAACGATCCTCTCCGATCGGCTCCATCGACAAACGCTCCCACGCCGCTTTCGGTCGATAACGAACGTATGCCTCGACCCGCAAGACCTTCATGTCGTCCGTCACTTTGGCCGTCAACACAGGTTCTTTCAAGGCCGTGACTGTATCCATCGGTGTATGCGAGATCATCGGCCCCCCCGCATCACCGCGCAAGATCCGCTTGCGGGCCGCCAAAAACACTCGCCTCGCCTCGCCTTGTAGCCCGGGGATCATCGACACACACGCATCTCGACGCAGCATCTCGATCACGATCGCATAAGCTTCTTTCTCCCGCCCTAACGCCACATACGCCCCCGCAAGACGCCCCGTAATGCGTTGTCGCTGTGTGGTCGAAAGCGTCGTATCATTCGAGCGCAGCCATGCCACGCCTTGCTGAACGCACCACGCATGTTGCTCGTCTTCACACCGCTTCTCATAACGCTCCAACGCATCGCTCTCCAACGGAGCCATCATCCACGGCAGAGACCACCACAACCACCACGCCAAACTCGCCATCATCCCTCCAAACACACCTAAACTTGCCAAGGCTGAATATGCCCAACCATCGGCACAAATCGCACAGAACAAATTCCAAACACCACACCTAAGCTTTCCAAGGCTGAACATGCCCAACCATCGGCACAAATCGCACTGCGCAAAGATGCTCTTCCTCAAAAACATCCCCCCGCCGTGTCACGCGCAACAAGCTCTGATCGGGCGCCATGCCCACAGGGATGATCATCCGCCCGCCCTCTCGTAGCTGCGCACACAACGCAGAAGGCAGATCCGCAGGAGCTGCAGTCACCAAGATCGCATCAAACGGCGCTGCATCCGACCATCCCAATGCACCATCTCCTGCCCGCACGTGGATCTGCTTGTAACCCATCGATTCTAACCGCCATGCCGCTTCTTCGGCCAACTCCCGCACGATCTCGATCGTGTACACCTCTGCGCCCATCTCCGCCAAGATCGCCGCACTATAGCCCGATCCTGTCCCGATCTCCAAGACGCGACACGACCCCTCGGGCAGTCTTGCGGCTTGGCTCATCAATGCGACCATATAGGGCTGCGAGATCGTCTGCAAAGGCCCCAACGGAACAGGGCGATCCGCATAAGCGCTCTCCACCTCGTCCTTGGGCGTAAACAGATGCCGAGGGACACGCAGCATCGCGGCCAACACGCGCTCATCTTGCACACCACGGTGTCTCAATTGTTCCCTCACCATCTTCTCTCGATCGCGCTGTTGGCCTGTCTGGTCTTTTCCTTTGCTCATGATTCCCCCAAACCCTTGATGGGTTCGCTGCTTGCTTTGCAAAACACTTCGCACTACGCCAGCGCCTTTGCAAGCAACACCTTGCCAAGCACAACACACGACTTCTACAATGGCGACGCTTGGCGCATACAACATAACGGCCTCGCACACCAAACACAAAGAAAACCTCCCGCACCACCTTCGTTGTGCCTCGACACGGCACTCCTCAACAAGAAAGGATGCACCATGGCAAAATACAAAGCTGCCCGACCTTCTGCTCCCCGCTTCTCTTTACCCATCAACGGACCAATGATCGGCCTCCTACTTGTTCTTGCTGTAGGGGGCTACTTTGTGTACGCCTACGTCCCTCCTTGGGTCAAAAGCCTCAATGCCAAGTCCAAAGTCAAAGATATCCTTGGAGAACTTTCCCTGCGGGATGTCCAAGAAGACAGCCTTGCAGAAACCGTCTCTCGCGAGATGACCAAGATGGGCGTCGAGGTCTCCCAAGCCGACGTCCGCGTCGAAGTCAACCGAGATTCTCGGATTGTTCGCGTCTGGTTCGATTGGAATACCGATATATCCTTCCCTTTTATCGAGAAAAAACACCGCGTCAAATACGGTTTCGATATCGAACGCAAGATGCAGTAAAGGCTCCCCAACAGCAAGCGAGGTCGGAAGGAGCGGGCCTGCTGTTGGGGTCGAAGGCTTTGTGTGGGGTCGAGGGCTTTGTGTGGGGTCGAAGGCTTGTACAAAATCCGCCCAGCGTGTGCTCCTAAAACGTAGGGGAAGACAGGTGTAGCGCCCTACCACAGGGCGTCTACGCACGACCCTTTGATCACACATCTCTCGGGTATCGTATCAGTCCGGGGTGGAGGGCGGATTCAGCAGAAATTGCGTGACTTCGCGCAACATACTCGCAAGCCCACGTGTTTGCGCCACAACGAGCTTGGTGTTAAAAAGATGCTGTTGTTCGGTGTAGAGGTCGGATATCTTGTGCTGTAGCATCGTTGGAGCCCAGATGATCACGAGTTCTGCGCCCCGCATATCGTTCGCAGCCTGCTGAAGATCACGACGTTGCTTGCCATCCACAAGGGTAAATCGAATCCGTTGGAGCGGTTGGAGTTGCTGTATCTCAGCGTGCGTGGTAGGACTCCCTCCAACCAAAACCACCCGATAGATCCGCTTCTTTAGGCAAAGTCGGCCAAGACGTGTTGCAAAACGCCGACTCTCCGTGTTTTGGCAACACTCGCATTCGGACGGATCGGCGACCTTCAACGGACAACTTTCTTGCTCCTGTAGCTCTTGTTCGCAGATCGGATCGCCACAACTCAGCCGCAGCCGCTTTTTCAGCAAAGGTCCCAACTCATGGGGATCACCGCGCAGCAGACCAAGGAACGATTCACCGCTTTTCAACAGATGTTGTATCGCTTCGTTGAAAAGTGACGCCGGTACACCCCGTTGTTCGAGCAAAGAGGCCAACGGAAGATATCGCTCCGAATGACGGGACAGCGCCTCACAACGTTCCAGCGTTGCAGTATGCTGCTGCGATATCTGCTCGAAACGTTGGGATTCGGCAGTAAGATGCTCTTTCAACAACCCGATTTCTTGAACTTGTGCGATCACCATCCGCTCTTTTTCAACGATCTCTTGGCGCAAACGCTCGTTTTCCTCGCGCAAAGATTCTTTCTCTTGGCGCAATTGATCGGCTTCTTGGGAGGGTTCGCTTGGGTTCGGTGGGATGGCTGTTTTGGCCGAAGGAGTGTCGGGTTTTTTTTGTGCAGATCGGGTGGAAGACGAAGGTGGCGGTTTTGTGGGTTTGCCAAAAACCGATATCTCGGAAGGTGCGGGTTGTTCTTCGGCAAGCCAAAGGCGAGCTTCGGGACTCATCAAAAACGCCGAAGAGGTCTCAGCGCGCTTGACTGGAGGCGGAGGCGTGGGAGGATTGGGACTCGGTTTGACTTTCTTGAGGGGTTCCGCAAGCGAGCGGAATCCGCCCTGATCGCTAGAAGGTTTGGAAGATTTCTGTTTGCCCATGGATGCGCTCTTTGTGTAGAAAGGACTTACCTCGAAAACAGCAAAGCTATCACCGCCCGCACGAAGTGTAAAGCTGCACACGAACGACTTGTGTTCTTGAAAGATCGGGCCGTAAAAGATCAGATCTAGCGTTTGACTGCAAGGTTGCATAACATTATGCAGCCAATGCAAGGCGGCTGACCAAAGGACGAAACAACGCCCCTTGCAGATCTTCACTCCATTAGATCAAACCATCCCACCACGCCGAAACGATCGGCAAAAAAGCTATATAGGAGACACCGATGACAGAACATTCTGAGACGATGATCGCACAGACCGAGCGGTACAGCGCCCACAACTACAAGCCTTTGCCCGTGGTTATCGCGGAAGGTGCGGGGTGTTGGGTGACGGATGTAGATGGGAAGCGTTACCTCGATATGCTCAGCGCGTACTCCGCCCTCAACCAAGGACACCGTCATCCCCGAATCATCGGAGCGATGAAGCAACAATTAGAGCGCGTGACCCTGACTTCACGGGCTTTTTACAACGATCAGATGGGCGGTTTATGCGAAGATCTTGTCGCATTGACGGGCTTGGATCGGGTCCTTCCGATGAACTCAGGAGCCGAAGGCGTTGAGACCGCGTTGAAAGCGGCGAGAAAATGGGGTTACGAAGTCAAAAAAGTCGCAGCAAACCAAGCGGAGATCATCGTGTTTTCGGGCAACTTTCATGGCCGCACGATCTCGATCGTCAGTTTTTCCACAGAACCACAAAACCAAGCAGGCTTTGGCCCGTTGACACCGGGGTTTCGCGTGGTCCCCTTTGGAGATATCACGGCGTTGGAAGCCGCGATCACGGCGAACACTGTGGGCGTACTGATCGAGCCGATCCAAGGCGAAGGCGGTGTGATCATGCCGCCCGAAGGATTTTTGCGCGATGTCCGTGCGCTTTGCACAAAACATCGCGTGTTGATGATCAACGATGAGATCCAAGTGGGATTGGGGCGAACGGGCCGGATGTTTTGCTACGAACACGAAGACGCCAAACCCGATCTACTGATCTTGGGAAAAGCCCTTGGTGGCGGCCTCTACCCTGTCTCTGCGGTGATCGGCATCGAAGAAGTCATGGCGGTGTTTCGACCGGGCGATCACGGCAGCACCTTTGGCGGAAATCCACTGGCCTGTGCTGTGGCCCGTGAGTCGTTGCGGGTGTTGAAAGACGAACGCTTGGCAGAACGTGCCGCAGAGATGGGCGTTTACTTTCGCCAACGGCTTGTCGCGATGAACAGCCCACACGTAGAAGAAGTCCGTGGCAAGGGGCTTTTGATCGGCGTACAGATCAAAAAATCCGCAGGTCTCGCCAAACCTTATTGCTACGCGATGATGAAAGAAGGCATCCTCGCCAAAGATACCCACGAACAAGTCATCCGTTTTGCCCCGCCTCTGGTCATCACCCAAGAAGAACTTGATTGGGCCTGCGAACGCATCGAGCGCATTCTCTGTGGTGCTGCTCTCCACAAATAAGAGGGTCTCTAGAAAAAGGTTTATGTTGGAGAGTCGCGACCGATCTGGGTATTGCTTGATGGGGCGAGGACAAACAACAGGCACCGCAGGCACACTACAAGTTGGTCGCGACCGATCTGGGTATTGCTTGATGGGGCGAGGTACCAAGCCCCGCTTCCAAGGGCGCGGCTCTATGGACCCCGTATGGACGGGGCGATCAGCGTTTTTCAAAGCCAACAGAGCTATCGCTTGAACGCTTGCGAACACGGCTTTTTTGGCTACGTATCGCTCCAGTAGATGTACGCTTCCAACAGATATCGCTGCTTTAGACACCCCCCAAGATCACCGAATCGACCCTGTAGAAGAATTTCTCTCCCGAAATTTTCGCCAGTCTTCAAGAGACAGTTCGGTTGCTTTTTGTTGCTTTGCGGGTTGTTTTTCCATTTTTTCTGGCTTCTTGCTGAGCTGATCGCCCAACCATTCTCCCAATTTCACAAGAAGACCAAAGCCAGACTTTTTAAAGCGCTCCACCAATTTTTCAAGCTGCTTGAGATCTCCCCCGTGTTTGAGGAGAGTCACAAGGGTATCAATTCCTTTCGCTCCCAACTCCAAAGGATCGAGATTCGCCAAGACCTGCCAGATCAGGCGGGGTTTTCGGATTTTTATCCCCCATCTTGCTGCTGTCGCAGAGGGGAGAGAAAAGCAGAAAGTCCGAGCGAAGAAAGAACCCACCGTCGCCGTACTTTCCGTACTTTCCGTACTTTCCGTACTTTCCGTACTTTCCGTACTTTCCGTACTTTCCGTACTTTCCGTACTTTCCGTACTTTCCGTACTTTCCGTACTTTCCGTACTTTCCGTACTTTCCGTACTTTCCGT
>JAKLKB010000038.1 GCA_023150835.1 Myxococcota bacterium
ACAGGATGGCTTTTCCCCGAACAACGAAAGATCGGCGCATCCCCCAGATACGCCGCGATGCTCTCCGAGGGCAATGTCGCCGACATCACCACGATCCGTAGATCCTCTCGCACCTCCCGCTGGATCTGCATCAACATCCCCAGCACCAGATCTCCCACCAGATGCCGCTCGTGAAACTCATCCAAGATCACCACCCCCACCCCCACCAAAAATGGATCGGCCACCAAACGGCGTAACGCCAAACCCTCGGTCGTCACCAACAAACGCGTTGCTTCGCTCGCACACGAAGCAAAACGCACCTGATAACCGACTTCTTCCCCCAACCGCCCTCCCCGCTCCCATGCGATGCGTTCGGCAGCTTGACGGGCCGCGATCCGACGCGGCTCCAACACCAACACCTGCCCCTGCGCCAACCCCGCATCCAACAAAGCCGGCGGCACTCGCGTCGTCTTTCCTGCCCCGGGCGCTGCCTCCAGCACCATCCGAGACGATTCGCGCAAAAGCTCCACAATCCTCGGAATATACGGATCGATCGGCAAGCCTTCTTTCATCACACCCCCTTCCATTTTGGACGAAAACACCTGTTCGGATGACGATACACAAGCGGCATCTTTTTTGCCAGAGCAACCCAACGCGCAGATCAAGCATCTACTCTATCCGCGCAGACGGCCAAAAAGACCGAGCAGGCCGCTTCTCGGCGTGTCATCTTAACGATCTCGGTTGCCTTTGCAACGGCAACCCTACTTACCCCTCCCACAAAGGAGTCCTTCTCATGAAGAAAGCATTGTTTTTGTTCGCCGTATTGTCTGTTGTCTCCGCCCAATCGGGCTGCAAAACCATCCAATCTATGGACGAAAAAGCCAGCTCGATGGTCTCCGATCCCAACACCAAACAAAGTATCATGAGCAAACTCGTCGGATTGCTCGGCAAACAATCGGGCGATCAAAAAGAATCTACCATCAGCAAGATCGCTGCCTTCGGCTCCCGAGCTGTCCCCTCCCTTGTCAACGCCCTCAAAGGCGGCGACAAACCCACCAAACAAGGCGCGCTCGAAACCCTCGGTCGCATCGGGCCTGCCGCCAAACCCGCCGAACCCGAAGTCCAAAAAGCCGCCCAAAGCACCGACCCCGACATCAAAAGTGCCGCCACCTCCGCCCTCTCCAAAATCCTCGGCAAATAGCATCCTCTTCTTTCCTCCTCCTGCTCTTCTTTCCTCCCCCTCTTCTTTCCTCCTGCTCTTTTTTCCTCCCCCTCTTCTTTCCTCCCCCTCCTCTTCTTCTTCTTTCCGTGCCTTCCGTGTTTTCCGTGGACTCTTCTTCGGCGGAGTGAGATCTCCACCATCTCATTTCAAGACACTCCCCCACGACCCCAAGCCAAGGCCCCGATTCACTTGACGTCTTTGTGGGGCTTCTCTACACTCCAACCCGCTCACGCAACAAGCTCTCTCCGCAAAAATCAATCATGATCAGGATTTGTGTATGCGCAAACACCGCCGAAAAACAAAAGGCAGCCTTCAACTATTCCAAACACAACCAACACAAACGCCCGTATGTAGGGGGCGTTGGTTGGCTTTGATTGGTGTATTTGTTTTTTGGGTGCTGCTGTTTCCGACGCCAGCGCCTGCGCAAACAGCGTTTTCTTACGAAGGCTTTCCCGGCCTATCCGACTTTGAATTGAGCGGATCTACCGAAGAAGCGGCCAAAGACCCCAAACGTGGGAAGGCATTGCGCATCACCAACGCGTACAGCAGCGCAGGGGGCGCGTTCTACAAGAAGCCGATCGATTTGTCTCAAAACAGTTCTTTTAGCTCTTACTTTTCATTTCGCCTCCACGAACCACGCGGCGAGATCGACGGAGCAGACAAATTGCAAGGAGCGGACGGACTGCTGTTTGTGGTTCAGACAACCAGCAACCAGATCGGAGAAGGTGGCGCAGGCATCGGATATGGCGGTCTCAAAAACAGCCTTGCGATCGAATTCGATACATGGAAAAACGACTACGATCCAGACGGAAACCACGTTGGCATCAACACCAACGGTGAGATGAAGTCGATTGTCACAAAACACATCCAAACGCCCCTAAACAACGGAAAAGTCTGGCATACGTGGGTGGATTACGATGGCAAACGGCACATCCTTGAAGTGCGCCTCTCCACCACGGAACAACGCCCGTACAAGCCGACCCTTCGCCACAAGCTCGATCTCCAAAAGACCTTAAAGCAGCAGCGTGTCTATGTCGGATTCACCGCAGGCACCGGTGCATCGGGCAATATACACGATGTCTTGCGCTGGCATTTTCGCGGCCAATTTTCTCCCATCGGCGGAGAACAGAGCCTCCAAGTCATCGAAGACATACCGCACACGCTCATCCCTGATCAGCTTGGCATCATCTTCGATGCGTCGGGTTCGATGCGTGCGCGAATCTCAAAAAAAGAAACCCGCATGATGCTTGCCAAGCGCGCAATGCGCGATGTTCTCGACGAGATCCCCGATCACGTGCAGATCGGTTGGATGGCTTTTGGACATCGCTATCGCTCCACCCCCCATGCCCGTAGTTGCGGTGATATCGAGATGTTGGTGCCTTTTGCCGATAACAACAAAGCCGCGATTCAACGCGCCATCGAAAACATCCGACCGCGTGGCGAAACTCCTATCGGTCGGGCTTTGTGGCAGATAGGACAACAATTTCAGCGCAACCGCACGAAAAAGTGGATCATCGTCCTCACCGATGGGATCGAGACTTGCGACCCCACCCCTCGCCATCCTCACTACCCTCTGCGAGTCATCCGCGATCTTCGCAAACAAGGCATCGATCTGCGCGTCAACCTCGTGGGCTTCGGCATCCGCCAAAAAGCCACCCATCGCTTGTTGTACCGCATCGCCCAACAAGGCGGCGGCATCTATCTTCAAGCCCAAAAAGAACAAGACCTCCGCCGATCTCTTCGCAACGCGCTTACAGTACCCGTCCTCATCCGCGATCATCAAGGCCGCCTGCTCGCCCAAACCTCGCTCAACGGTTCCAAAGTCGCCCTCGAATCAGGCGATTACCGCATCGACGTGATGACACAGCCACCTGTCCTCGATCAGCCCGTCTCCTTGCACAAAAACCAGCAGCTTCGACTCCGCCTCTCCCACTCAAACGGCTCCTTCCGGCTTCTTCTCCCCCCGCCACCACCCCAAATCATCGCAGCCACAACCCCCCGACATGCCGCGATCTCCACACCACACCACACCCACTCCCCCACAAATCCCCGAACGACCGAAACCATCCCACCCAACACCACAACACCTCCCACAAATCCCCGAACGACCGAAACCATCCCACCCAACACCACAACACCTCCCACAAATCCCCGAACGACCGAAACCATCCCACCCAAAACCTCGACGCCACCCACAACCCCCCGAACGGCTGAAGCCGCCCCGCACAAAGCCACTCCACCCAAAACCACCACTCCATCCAAGGAGGCCCGTCCCTCCGTGCCCACCACAACCCAAACGGCTGTGCCAACGACCGCTCCGCTCGGCGGCTGCCCAGCGGCCCCAAAGCACAGCAAAGCGTTGTATACGTGGTTTGTGAAGCAATTTTCATTTGAGGTGTACGAGGGCTCACTGCGCGGCGTATCGGGCGTTTGCGAAAGCAAGGCAGGAAACAGCGTCGATCTATCGCTCTTGTTGGCGACATGGCTCAAAGAACGCGGAAAGACGGTGCGGATCGCAACAACGAAACTTTCTGACGCAGAACAAGCAGCGGTCTTTCGAGCCTTTGTGCAACAAAAAGCGCAGCGATGGAAAACATATCAAGAAGCCATCAACGCGAATCGCTCTTTTGAAGAGGCCATTGCAACCCTGATCGAGCGCATGGATACATTTGCGGATATCCCTTATCTGCGAGGATTGTTGCAAAGCACACCTTCGCTTCGGGAAGTCTGGACAGCCCTTGCTCTGCAACGATTTTTGCGAGAACGCCCCGAAGATCTTTATCAAGGATTGATGGAAGAAGTGGAAAAAGTCTGGCCTCCACAAGCAGAGCAAGCCAAACAGGCTTTTTCTGCACAAACGGGCGCTTTGCGTGCGATGCTGCGCGAACACACATGGGTTCAATACAAACAAGGCGAGAAATGGGTGGATCTTGATCCGGCGCTCCGTCTTCCGATAGGCCGATCGCTGCGGGCTGCACAACAACATCGCTCACTCGATGCTTTTTTGCAAACACTCCCCACTCATCGCCTTCGCTTCGAGCTAACCGCCACTTTTCAAGCAGGAAATCAGCGCAAAGACATCACACTCCTTGAGACCTCCGCCCCTGCGCATGAATGGGCCAAAGCCCCGATCATCTTGCGCTTTTCTCCCACCGATCAAAAGTTCGACCAATCCCCCCTCACTTCGGCAATCCAAAACGTACTCTCCGCCAACGAAGGCGGCTTGCCTTACCAACCGCTCCTCTTGTTCGGCAAGAAAGTGATCACAGGAGCGCCTCTTCGGATCAAAGACTGGCGTCCCACCAAAGCCAGCGATCCCTTTTTCTCAGGACTCGACGAAAAAGTACCGCCCCCCTCCCAACGCCCCGAAATTGCACGCATTGTGCTTACGCTACACCGCACTTCTCCAGACGGTCAGACGAACACCACACGCCGCATCCTCTTGGACCGCGTCGGCGCAGAACAAGCCCTCTCAACGGGGGCTTGGGCGCTCGCCCCCCTTCAACCTCATCACTTCTCCGCGCTGCGCCTCATCCGCGTGTATCATGCTTCTGTTGGATCTTCCACCTCAAGCAGCCTCCCCTCACAAAAGCTCCTCTCGAATCCCTTCCTACGGGGGCTTTCGACGATCGCGGAAATCTTCCAACGCTATATCGATCACCAACACAACCTCGGATCCGACGGTCTTTCCTTCGGTTATCGTGCTGCGCCTTCGGTCGTTGCGGTCGTTGCCTCGCCACATGATCTCCCCAATTCCCCGCCTCCAAAATACACGCATCTACCGCTGCTTTCGCTCGATATCTTGCGCCAAGGTTGGCAGCCGCTTCAATACGATTCTCCTGCACGCTCAGGACTACAAGCCGCTGCCGTCGAACACGCTTGGATGGAGCTTTTGCGCTCCGCCCTTCCATCGCCCTACCAAACCGCCCAAGCCTCGGTCTTCTCCATCTTTTACGAAGCCAAACAACAAAAGATCCCCTTGCGCCTCATCCACGACGCTTCGCAACTCGCCAAACTTGCCCTCTCTTCCGAACAAAAAGCCTTGCTCGCACCACATCTCCACAAACACAAGATCATCGTCCCTGAGCGGCCTGTCCTCTTCCACAACCAGCCTCGCATGGCTTGGCTGCGGATACATCGCACGCTCCACCAATGGAGCGATCACCTCGATACAGACGGACGTTCCGCTTGGACCGAGTACGCGACAAAATTGGGACAAGAACTCAAAACCGCGCCCTTTTGGGGCTGCTTTTTTGCGCTCAACGCGGCACTCGCCAGTTTTGCAGCCTCTCGTTTTTCAAACGATCCAGCAGTGTCAAGCAAACTCAATACAGCAACGTTTGTATTGGCCACCGCTTCGCTTCTCTTGGGAACAACAGGTTGTGAAGCTTCCACATCACGCCAAGTCACGGCTCTGCTTTGGGCCAGTTTGCTTGCTGAATACCGCTTCCTTCTGTCACCTTCCACCACACCACCCGCCTCCACAACACCACCCACCTCTAACACACCACCTGCCTCTAACACACCACCTGCCTCCAACACTCCGCATCCACCGCCCCCTCCAAGAAGGCACCGACGCAGCAGCCCCCAACAGCGAGGCCCGCAACGCATTCAATACCAACACCGATCCTCCGGCACTTACGAGATCCAACATCGCTAAAGCCTCCGCCAAGAGACCTCCACGTTCTCATACTTCCCTACTTCCCTACGTGATCGTGCGAGAGTGCGTAGACGCCCGATTGTTGGGCAGCCACAGGGGGCTGCCCCTACCTCTTTACGATCACACAGCCGGCGGATTTCGTATTACGAAGCGTGAAACTCCCTCTAGTCGTATTATATGATATCTCCTTTCCGTGTTTTCCGTGGACTCTTCTTTCCTTGGACTTTCTATGATGGAAACCAAAGACAAACCCATCACACTGATCGCACCAACCGAACAGAGCGGGCCACGCCTTCTTCAAGCAACTGGATCAGCACAGGATCCATCCGCTCGAATTCATCGGGGATATCCAAACACACGAGCTTTTTGTCCCTCAGCATCTCCCGAAACTGCTTGGCAACCTTGTTGCGGTGGTAGCGTTCCATCACAAAGATCACATTTCCAACAAGCAACGCAACTTCAATCTCATGGCGCGGAGGCTTTGCCGCGCTTTGTCAACGAAGCCCTCGGAGATTATCGCCCTACAGCAGGAAGTGCGATGATCGACCAAGGACAACGGATCGACGGGATCAATTCGACAGAAACCCCTCTGCCCAACGAGCTCCCAACGCAACAAGAGGCCCCTGTATCGGACGAAAACGCAAACCAAGAAGCCCCTGCATCGGATGGAAACACAAAGCAACCAATTTATTTGCCCAACAAAGCCACGCACAACCTAGCGCGGGACACTGTGCCGACGATTTGGTTGTTGACAGCGACCGGCAAGCGGCGGATCTGCTTGGACACCATGATATCAGCCACCTTCATCAAATCGTCTTCTGGCGATAGCACGATAGGATGAGTGATCACCAAGTCAGAAATACGCTCGGGAGCGCGCACTCGTCCATTAATCGAAAGCAATTCAAACCTTTCCAACAACGAATCGGTTTGATTTTGATCCGATTGTGGCAAGAGATAACGGATCAAATCTCCCTCGGACAATACGCCGATAAATTCACCCTTGCCGTCCACAACGACGAGATCGCTCGCAGACGTGCGCTCCACGATCTCTGCCGCTTGACGAAGTGTCGCATCCATCCGGATGGTCTCGACGTTTGTGGACATGATATCGCGAACCTTCAAAGAACCTGTATGCGAAGTGTGGTAAGCGCTCACCATCTCTTTGGCGGACGAAGGTCGGAATTGCTGGATCGCCGCTTCGTGGATATCGACCCACTCTGCCTCTTTTGCTTTGGCTGCGATCACCGAAACAATCAACTCCTCTCCGATCATCAAGCCACGCGACGTTCCATGATCCGCGATGCCAACGCCCTTGTATTCGCTTGGGCTGTAAAATGGAAATCCGCCAAACAAGCGAAATCCTACCCGTTGCAATCGCGCCACCCAACTGCTTGTTAGCTCATGCCGTTCGGCACGCAATTCTTCTTTGTTTGCCAAGATATCGTCGATCTCTCTGGAAAAAAACAACTTCATCGCGCTTTTGTCGCGCTCTGGGATCGCCAATCGATCGATGTAATCGAACATTGTATGAAAATGCCGCCAGCAAGCCTTGTATCGAACGAAAAAATCGGGATGAAAGTGGTCGGAATTCGGTTCAACCAAAACAAAAACGGTGGGATCGAGTGCCTTGATCCGCGCAAAAACTTCATCTCGCGCCACAGCAGCACCGTTGCCGTTGCTTTGGATGTGATGCGCTGCAAAGGCTGAGTTCACAACCAGTTCAGACGAACCGACAACATCAGAAATCTTCGACCAATCAGCCTCTGTTAACTCTTCACCTGCCTTCAAAAAGCCAATTACCTCGATCGACAAACCCAAGAATTGCGCTGTGCTTTTCAAGGAATGTTCGGCTTCTTGCAAACTGCTTTGCCCCGGCTCGATCGCGATCACTGTAAGCTTTCTCGGCAAGGCTTGGTGTTGATGCAAAAGCTTCAGCAAAGCAACTTCTTGTTGGGCTGTTCCGATGCCTAAATCCATAAGAACGACATGATCTCGATTCGCAAGATAACCCGCCAAAAGTTCATTGGCGATCTGCCCGCTCATCGTCACCATCGGATAATTCTGAGCAAGTAGATTAAACAAAGAGATCTGAGACAGATTTAATTCCCGTAAATATAAATTAACCGCAGCTAAGTCCCGTTGGATTCGCCTTGCCAAAGCGTTCACAAAAATAGAAACGCTTAAATCCTTTGGCAACATCATGGCTTGGGCCGTTTCGTCGATGAGCCGACTCGCATCCATTCGTCGGTCTTCGTCGATGGCTTGGGCGATCCGATGCAAATTGGATTCAATGGACATAACGCTCTCCCTTGTGATGAGAGGATGACGCTGCAGTCTCGTATGAGAACATGACGATCACCCGAAGATTTTCTGCATGGGTACGGGGTATAGACAACAAGATCAGCGAAGTCAAGACTCGTCCTCTTGGATAGCGCAAGACGGATACGGTGGGTGCGGGCCTTGCGGGGGGAGGCGAGCCCCTCGGTTCGAGTACTCGTCCTCTTGGATAGCGCAAGACGGATACGGTGGGACTAAAGGATTTCCTGCATCGGCGTCACCAAAGCCCCATTGACGAGGCGGCCACTTTCGAGACGAAGGATCTGCCAAGTCGCAGGAGTCACACCCAGTAGGTGCGAAAAAACTTCGGAAGGACGGGGGCTTTTGCCTTGCGTATCTTGGAAGGTGATCACCAAACCATCGCCCAACCACGGTCCCCACGAGGTCGGAATGCGTGTTCCCCCGACCACGATCTCCCACGAAGGGACAACCGTTTGCAGATCAGCCGTGTAGGTTTGTTCCTTGCGAACAAAAGAACAAGGCTGAGATATCCGCTGCGAGATGATCTCTTGCCACGCTTCGGGGCGTTGCGTCGTGGGCAACAAGCAAAAGTATTGCCAAGCAGAGATCACTTTGCTGATGCCCAAAAGACGCGCATGAAGCGGCACCACCGAAAGAAACGACAACCCCTCGATCGCGTGCTCTTGTAGGCGTGCAAGCATCGTATCCAGCGCAGGCATCGTATAAAACGACAGATCGACGTACTCCGCCAACGAAGAGGCCCCCAACGGTAAGTCATGGGCAAAGCGCACCGTCACCGTGTCGCCCGTCTCGCGCAAAAAGGGAAGCCCGCTGCGTCGAAACGTCGCGTGCAACATCGGGAGAAAGTCTTTTTGCGTCATCAACGTGGCGTAGCCTGTACGCGCATAACGCAAACGGCAGCGATATTGATTCGGATTGTTGGGGATGATCACCGCTGGGGCCTCACGTTTGGCCCGCTCTTGCGGCACAAGGATCCGATCGGCGTGTTCGCGCAACACAAGCAAAAGACCGCGCATCTCTTCGTGCGAAGTGCCACAAGCCAAACAATGCGCTCCTAGAAATTCCGATGATCGCGATAGCTCCGATGATCGTGATAGCTCCGATGATCGTGATGGCTCCGATGGTTTCGACGGCTCCAACGATCGCGATGATTCCGGCTGTTTCAATGGTTCCGACCGTTCCGAATCTTTCGATCGTGCCGGCGGCCTCGGTAGTTGTAATGGATTCGTATCTTTCGAGATATCCCGATCGACCGAGGGGATATCTGCCCTCCACGCTTGCAAGCATATTTGCCAGATGGACTCCGCCTTTGTGTCGTCCTCTTGAAGATCGATCGCAGCACGAGACAACCTCTCGGCCAACAAAGCACAGCCCGCAACATCGGTCAAAACCATCGCCGCAAACGTCCGCCGCCACGCAGCAGGTGCTTTGATCCGAAAGTCCCACGCCTCGGCCAATTGTTCGAGAGCCGCAAGCCTCTCCTTCCATTCGTCATGCGAAAGCAGCGGATATTGCGTCGTCTCTGAAATATTACGCGGCAGCCAAGGATGCACAAACAGCCGCACTCTCCCGTTGCGCTGGTAAAGTTTGCTGATCTGTGTCGCTTTTCTACCGATCCGCGCCCATGCCAGCGCCTCTTGTGGACCTCTGCTCGGAACACCCAACAACAGATCCAACGGAACTCGCGTGTGACGCTGCGCCATCCGCTCTCGCCACATACACGGCCAAAAAGCGATGGTGGAGTCGTACCAGACCTCTTCTTCTTGCTCTTGTGAACCCTCTAAGCCCGATGGATAGGCATCCCACGCCATACACAATGCCCATTCATCCTGCCGATACATCATCCGATCCAGCCAACCATCCAGCCCCAACGCACTCAAGGCCTCCTTCCATCGTTGCTTTTCAAATGATCTCGCCGTGATATCTTTTGTATCAGAAAAACTGGCCTCGCTCCCCTCCGCTTGTACCGCAGAAGCGGCCTCGCTTCCCTCTGCTTGTACCGCAGAAGCGGCCTCGCTTCCCTCTGCTTGTATCGCAGAATAGGCCTGTATCGCAGAAGCGGTTTCGATTTCCGCAACCTGTATCGCAGGGACGGTTTTTTTAGGCCGCACAAGCGTCGGGCGATGGATGGCCCCAAAAGACCGAGACATCGCGTCACGATGGTCTTGTTGAGCCTGTGCAAGCCAAAGCTCCCAACGTTCCCAAGCAGGTGTCTGTGGCCCGGGTTGGAGCAGATCGAGAAAACATTGCAACAAGCGAGACAGCGTTGTATCGGCTGTTTCACGCAACAACGCATCTCGGCAAAAAGCACAGCCTTGAAGATGCCATTGGCCCAACGTCCACAAAAGCGCACGTTCCGGATCAGACAGCGCATCCATCGCAGGGATCGCAAGCTGCTTCGGCCAGACCGATGCGGTCCGGATCGCATCGGTGGGTAGCTCGTACGCGAGCTTGGCTTGCTTTTGCGCTTGCCAACGCGGCGCATACATCAACAACAACGTCAGCGGATCGCCGATCAAAAACGCATCCAACCACCCCCACAAAACAGATGGCGATGAAACCTCCAAACCATCCGTATGTTCCGTATGTTCCGTATGTTCCGTATGTTCCGTATGTTCCGTATGTTCCGTATGTTCCGTATGTTCCGCATCATGCACATATTCCGTATCACACGCATGATCCGTATGCTCCGTATCATGCGTATGTTCCGTAGGTTCCATACGGCGTCCCAAACGGCCCACGCCATACAACAACGGCTTTTTCTTGCGATGTTCGGCCATCACAGGGATCTTTGCTTGCTCCAAGATACGCAACAGACGCAAGATATCTTCAGGTTGATCAAGGATCGCAAGCAAGATATCAAAGTCCTCTAACGGAGAGGCACTTTCCATGCTGCGTAAGACTTCTCCTTGTTCAAACAAATCGGCAGATTCTTCGGGCGAGATCGCAACAACACGCTCGACTTGGATCGAAGGGAGCGTATTGAGCAAACGGTACATCCAAAGGTGTTGTAGCTCGCGGTGGGAAGTATCTTCGCGCACAGGTAGCAGCAACGCGAGACGCAGCGATTGGGCGTCGGGCGTGATCGTCAAAGCTTCGTGCTCACCTGCAACACAGCGATAAGCCTGATACCAGCGAAAAAGTGCGTCGCGGTAGGGATGCGAATACAGATCAAACATGCCTTGTTTTCGTTCTCACTCGATGGCTCCGCCACAAGAGCTTCCTGCGCCTGCGGTGCAACCGAAGCAATGGCGGCCTGTGACGATCCGCCTCGATTGGAGAGGTAAGACGTTAAAATGTCGGATATCTGGAGAAACCGCATCGGTCATCTCACAGGAAAGCTCCAACATTTGATTAAAATCACAATCGTACAAACGCCCGTCCCACCCGACAGAAAGCGTGTTTCGGCACATCACCCCCGCAACGGTTGAAGGGTTGAAGGCCCGCAACAGCACTTCCATATACTCGGCCAGTTGATCACGTTCGATCAACCATTCGAGATAGCGAGCGATCGGCATATTGGCGAGTGCGATCAGACGGTCAAAAGCGACGCAGTGGTTGCGCAACAAAGCTTCTTTCCATTCGCGCTCCATCGCACACTGATCGCCCGGTAGATAGGCCCCCACAGGATTCACCATCAAAGTCAAGCGGCGTGCGGGAACTCCTTGTCCATACCCAGCGGCGTTGAGTCGGCGCAAAGCATCCAGCGATCTCTCGTAGGTTCCATCGCCGCGCTGCGCATCGGTGTTGCGCTTGCGGTAATGCGGCAACGAGCAAACCACTTCCACGCCCCGCTCCGCCAGCCACGCAGGAAGATCACGGCAACGCTCTGTCAGCAGCACCGTGAGGTTGCAACGATCGATCACATGCTTCCCCATCTTGACGCATTCATCGACAAGATAGCGAAAATGGGGATTCAGTTCGGGGGCTCCGCCTGTGATATCGACCGTGTGTGCGGTGCTTTGGCGCAAAGCCGCAAGGCAAGCCTCCACGATTTCACGATCCATATTTTCCTTGATGCGGTCGGGACCTGCGTCGACATGACAATGACGGCAGGTCATATTGCACAGTTTTCCGATATTGATCTGGAAGATATCTAGTGTACTCGGTCGCAATGGCTGATAACCTGCGCTCGCCGTAGCCGCATCAAAATCTCCACCAAACGGAAGTCCCGCCATCGGCAAAGCCTCAAGCGTCGCGATCTGGGCCGATGCCGCCGCCAACGGCGAAGCACGCCGCACCAGACTCTCCAGACGCTGCCCACGTTCGTCTGCTTTTGGCCCGCCCGAAGAGGCTGATGACACCGACGATACCGATGACACCGATGACACCGATGACACCGACGATGCCGATGATGCCGATGATGCCGATGATGCCGATGATGCCGACGACACCGACGACACCGACGATGCCGACGAAGGATGCGTGACCGTGCGATCAATTCCGAGTGATGGGGTTGTTTTCCCTTCGTTGTTGCGTGGGAGTGAAGTTGCAGGCACCACGCCAAAGCGTTCAAGAATCGACATCTTGGCTCCTTGCCAGACTACAGGCCAGATCATACGAGATCCGCTCATCGTGTGATCGCAAAACGTAGGGGCAGCCCCCTGTGGCTGCCCAACTACAGGGCGTCTACAGCGGATCGCATGACCCTTCGATCACATCTCTTGGATATCGTTGCGTCGCCAGATCACAGGCCAAACGGCCAGATCATACGAGATCCGCTCATCGTGTGATCGCAAAACGTAGGGGCAGCCCCCTGTGGCTGCCCAACTACAGGGCGTCTACAGCGGATCGCATGACCCTTCACTTACATCGAAGCCTTTTTGACATGATCAAGCATCTGCAAGCCGTGTATCAACGAAGCCCCACCACGGATCGCCGTAGCGACATGTACCGCCTCTGTCATCTGTTCGAGATCCGAGCCTTGCTTGAGCGATTCTTGGCTGTAAGCATCGATGCAATAAGGACATTGGACGGCATGGGCCACCGCCAACGCGATCAAAGACTTTTCCCGAGCAGACAAAGCCCCGTCCGCAAAGACTTCGCCGTAGTACTCGAAAAACTTGGCCGCCAGCTTGTCGTTGCCTTCGCTGATCTGACCAAAACGCGGAAGATGCTCGGGTTTATAATAAGAACTCTCACTCATCAAAAAGGACTCCTTTTTCTCCTCGACCAAGGCACCTAAAAATGCTTCCAACCTTGCGGAGAGACAGCTTGAAGGCTGGTGTCGGTGCGTTCTAGCAGATACCCATCTTGCGCACGAGTGATCTCGCCAATCCAAGAGACCGAAACACCGGCCTCTTGGTGGAGGGCTTCTGCGATCGCCTGCTTTTGATCAGAAGCAGCGCAAAACAACAAGCTGTAATCGTCACTTGGCGCAAACAGCGTTTCCAACAGCCCGCGCTTTTGCTCGATAGACCAACGTTTGAGCGTATCGCTGCAAGGGATCTGCGTCTCGACGAGGCGCGCCCCCACACCCGAGGCTTTCAGCAGATGATCCAGATCCGCCAAAAGGCCGTCGCTTACATCGATCATCGCATGGGCATACAACGAAAGTACCCGTCCAGCCGCCAAAAACACTGCTGGTTGGAGATACGACCGCACCAACGGATGACAGGTCGCAAGCTCAAGAGCCTGCCAGTCTTGGGGTGAAAACGCCTGCAGGATCGCCAAGCCAGCCGCCGAAGCTCCACAAGCACCGATCAAGCCGATGCTATCGCCGAGCTGAGCCCCACTTCGGCGCACGAGTTGAGCCGCCTTGGCTTGGCCGATCAGCGTGATATCGACAAACAACGGACCCTCTGTGCTTGTTAGATTTCCGCCGACGATCTGCACTCCTGTCTCGGTGAAGGCTTCGACAAGCCCCCGATACAACGCCTCAACCGTCTCGACCGCGATCTTCTCCGTCAGGCCGAGACTCACGAGCGCCAAACGCGGCTGTGCGCCCATCGCTGCGATATCACTCAAGTTCACAGCAGCACAACGTCGCCCCAAACAAGCGCTCAAATCGGCTCGTTCAAGCATCTGCGGAAAAAAGTGGCGCCCCATGACTTGCACATCGCAAGTCAATACCGCGTCTTCGCCGAAGGTTGGACGCCAGATCGCGGCATCATCGCCGATCCCAAGAGGCAGATCAGCGCGTGGACGTGATGCCCACGGCGCTTCGCACAAGCGTTTGATACGTTCGATCAGACCGAACTCTCCGACCTCTTTGAGTGTGGTCATCCCAACAGCCCTTCGAGTTCATCAAGCAAAGCACGAAAACGATCCAGCGAAGACTCGATCGGAGCGGGCGTGGTAAGATCGACTCCCGCGTCGCGCAAAAGCTCCAGCGGATACTTCGATCCACCCGCACGCAAAAAGCAAAGGTAGCGCTCGACCGCAGGCGGCCCCTCCTGCAAGATCTGTTGACTCAACGCCGTCGCTGCCGCCATCCCCGTCGCGTACTTGTACACATAAAAGTTGTAATAAAAGTGCGGGATGCGCGACCATTCCCACGCGATCATCCGATCTTCGTCTTCCCATGCCACCGCATCGCCAAAATACGTCTTGATCATCGCCTCATAGCGTCGATCCAGATCTTCGGCGGTCAAGGCCGCCTCGCCTTTTTCGACGGCTGCGTAGATATCGCGCTCAAACTCCGCAAACATCGTTTGGCGAAACATCGTCGAACGAAAATCATTGAGGTATTGATTCAACAGATACGCTCGGATCTTTGGGTCATTCTTTTGCTGCAACAAAAAGTGCATCAACAATGCTTCGTTGGTCGTCGAGGCGACTTCTGCCACAAAGATCCGATATTCGGCGGTTTGGTAAGGCTGTGTGCGATTCGCAAGCGCCGTGTGCATCGAATGGCCCATCTCATGCGCAAGCGTAAACACCGAGTGCAGCGTGCCGTTGTAGTTATGCAAGATGTACGGCGAAGAATCGTAGCACCCCGAAGAATAAGCCCCTGATCGCTTACCTTTGTTTTCGTAACGATCGACCCAGCCGTCCGAAAATCCCTGCTGTGCGAGCTTTTGATACGCTTCTCCCAACGGCGCAAGAGAGGCCATCACCAGATCTTCGGCCTGCTTCCATTCATAAGAAAGCTCCACATCCGAGACCAAAGAAACAGACGTATCGTAAAGATACATCTTGTCCAACCCCATCACCCGCTTGCGTAAGTGCATATAGCGGTAAAAATCCCCCAGACGACTGTGGATCACTTGGATCAAGTTGTCGTAAACGTCGGTCGATACGTTGTCTGCAAACAACGCAGCCTCTCGTGCGGAAGCATAGTTGCGCGCTTTGGCTTTGAAGATGCCGCTTTTGATCTTGCCATCAAGGGCCGCCGCCATGCTGTTTCGGCTACCTTGAAATGTCCGATAATAGGCCGAAAAAGCTTCGCGACGCACTTCGCGCTCTTTGGATTGCAACAGCTTTTGGTACGTTGCGTGTGACAGTTGTGTCTCTTTACCGCCGTCGCTGTGGACTTTGGGAAAGCGCTCGGGGATCTCGATGTTGTTGATCATCCCAAAGATTTTTTCTGTTGCGGAGAGCGGTTCTTCTGCCATCGCAAGCAAACGCTCTTCGGAAGGCGTCAACGTATGGGGCTTACGACGCAAGAGGTCTTGGAGATAAACGCGATACGGCACCAAGGCGGGATGTTCGATCCACGTAGCCAGACGATCCGCATCCATCGAAAGGATCTCAGGGGCCACATACGCCGTCGCGGTGGACAGTTGGTGAGACAAGCTGCGAGCGCGTTCATACAAGCCCTGCATCGCGTGATTGGACAAGTCTTCATCGTGCCGCAAGTGCGTATACACATAGACTTTTTCCATCTTTCGATAACTTGCGAACATCATCGCGAGGGCTTGGCTCAAGATCTGTTCACTTTCGCTCAATCTCCCCTTCCATTGGGCCACTTCCACAGGGAAGGTCGCGGCTGTCTGAAAATCCGCTTCCCACGCTTCGACAGAAGCGTACATCGGTTCAAGATTCCATTGTTCTTGGCGCGGGACGTCTTTGCGTTCTCGGATCTCGGACATCAGCAATTCCTCCAAAAGCGAACGAGTCGATGGCTGTCGTGCAGTCGATGCTCGGCGTTACACGGTCGGCATGACAAGGCCGCCGAGCGGTGGCATAGTGCGCAAGGCTCGGCAACGAAGCAAGAGGACTCCCCATAAAGGTCTGTGTTTGGCGGATTTTTTGTGCGGTGGCTTGTCAAGCAGCGTTTGTGGTGGCATCTTTGCCCGCTCGAAATGTCGGGCGTATCTTGCGTCCGACCCGATCTCAAGGCAGACCCAAGCAGAAGAATAAACACTCGTTGACAGAGAGGAGCGTCTTTCACGATGGGACGAATCTATAACTTTTATCCCGGACCTGCGGCCTTACCCTTGTCTGTTTTGCAAAAAGCCCAAGAAGCTCTGTTCGATTTTCGTGGCATGGGCGCTGGCGTGATGGAGATCAGCCACCGCTCTGCCGAGTTTGAATCTGTCCTGCTCAGTGCCCAACAACGGCTCAAGCGCTTGCTTGGCCTCGATCCAAGCACCCACATCTTGTTTATCCAAGGCGGTGCGCGCTTACAGTTTGCGATGGTTCCGATGAACTTCTTGCAAACAGCAGCGGCTTACATCGAAACAGGCAACTGGTCCGAAGGCGCGATCAAAGAAGCCCGTCGTGTGGGAGAAACCCGTGTGATCGGCTCCAGCGCAGATCGACAATACGCCTACATCCCGTCCTTCGACAAAAGCCAACTGCGTGGCGATGAAGACTACCTGCACATCACCACCAACAACACGATCTACGGGGCGCAATGGCACTCCATCCCTGACACAGGCAAGATCCCACTGGTTGCGGATATGTCTTCGGATATCGCCAGCCGTCCTCACGACTACAACCGTTATGACCTGATCTACGCAGGCGCACAGAAAAATCTCGGCCCTGCCGGAGTGACCGTCGTTTTGGTCAAAGACAGCTTCGCACAAAAAGCCAACCGCAGCGACAAACTCTCTCCCATGCTGCGTTATCAAACATACATCGATAAAAACTCGCTCTACAACACACCTCCCGTCTGGAGCATCTTTATGTTGGATCTTGTTCTCGAATGGCTCGAAGACGAAGGCGGACTCGCGGAGATCGGCGCTCGCAACCAAAAGAAAGCCGAGATGTTGTATCGCTTTTGCGACGAACGGCCTGATTTTTACAAAGGCTGTATTGATCGGCCTGACCGCTCGTTGATGAACATCACGTTGCGCTTGCCCACCGAAGATCTCGAAAAGAAACTGGTGGCCGAAGCCAAACAAGCCGGTTTTCTCGGACTCAAAGGACACAAACTCAGCGGTGGCATCCGCATCTCCAATTACAACGCCATCCCCGTCGAAGCCGCCGAAAAACTGGCCGGCTTCCTTGATGAGTTTGCACGCAAAAACGCCTGACCTCCGCCTCAAAGCCCACCTCGTCTCTTGCCCCACAATCACGGAGATATCTTCGCATGTTCGCATGGATCTTCTCGCAGCTTGTCGCTGCTCGCGGCGACCGCCACCTTCGCACCGCGACAACACAGCTTCTTCAACGGCCCTCTCCGTATCCCAAAAGCCGATACAGCGGTTTTTTTTCGATATTGGCGCTTGGGTGGCTCGGCGTTTGTCTTTGCGCTTGCCAACTCCCCGACGAAGGATCTGGACGCATCGGCCCGATCAAACAGTGGGGACTCGATCTCAAGTCGGCGATCCACTCGCTTCCCGCGATCGATCAAAACGGAAACCTCTACGTCGGGACAGCAGACGGTCGGTTTCTTTCGTTGACGCCTCGTGCAAGTATCCGTTGGGAGACCAAACTCGAAGGTATCGTCTTGAGTCCGTCGATCTCTCCTTCGGGTGTGCTGGTCGTCAACACCCACGAAGGCTTCATTGAAGCCTTTCACCTTGATGGACGCTCGCTTTGGAAGCATCAACCTCGCAAGTTACTCTTCGGTTGCCCCCCTGCTTACGGCAAAAACGAAAAGAACGAAGAAGTGGTCTTTACGGCAGGTGATCTGGTCTTGGTGGCTTACACGACGCAAGACGGCAAACCCTACGTCTTGGGCAAAGATCTGCCCTTGGTGTATACTTGCCCTTCTGTTGGGCCTGACAACACCTTGTATTATGGCGATCGCGAATATGTCTATGCTTGGGATATCAAAACCAAGACAGAACGCTGGCGTTATTTCTTTGGCAAACGCACCTCAAGCCCTGCTGTGGATCGCGCAGGAAACCTCTATTTTGGAACGACGGATGCGCGTCTGGTGAGCCTCACCGCCCAAGGCCGATTTCGCTGGCATTACCTCCCGCCCGATATCGCGAAGACTTGGAAGCCCGCCTCTCGCCCCACCTCCCGCAGCGCTACCTCCCCCGCCGACGAACTCCCCAAAGCGCTCACCAAAGAACAACTCCGCGAACAATTGATGAAGCGCATCCAAGAGATGATGAACAAACGCGCAAGTACCCGCCCACCCGGCTTACAAAAACCACCACGCCCTCCCACCCACCTTTCTCCTTATCAAAAACTTCCTGCCTTTGGCCCCGCCGCCAAACAAGCCTACAAAAAGATCTTCCCGATGACTTGGCCAACCCTCCGACCCGATGGTGAAATCCTCACCGTCCGCCACGACAAAGGCGCCTACATCATCACCCCCCAAGGGCGACTGCGAAAGTTCATCCACCAAGCCGAAGGCTCTTTCCGTGGCCGCCCACTGATCGACCGCAAAGGTCGCTTTTTCCTCGGCTCACCCGCTGCCCTCTTCTTCGCCTACACCCCCGACGGAACACTTGCTTACGACTTTTTTACGGGCGGCGAAGCCATCACAGGCGCAGCCTTTTCTCCCGACCAAAACACCGTATACTTCGGCACCATGAGCGGCCACCTCTACGCACTCCACGCTCAAAAACAAAAATAGCTTTCCTTCTGTCCCTTCCCCGATTTGACTTACGTGGCGGGTTTTGTGGGGTTTTACCCCATACGCGCCTTGTTAAGCGATGGTTGGCCCCCCACCCCGAACACTCGGACACTTCGCGTAAAGACGTAGGGGCAGCCCCCTGTGGCTGCCCTATAATCGGGTGTCTACGTACTCTCCTTTGCTGTGTACATCACCCGGATATCGTATCATGCCGACGTTTCGATCACACATCGCTCGGATATCGTACAAAGCTGTTTTTGCATAAATCAGAAATACCAGAAAAAATTAAGCGTCGGAAGAGGAAGAAAAGGTAGGGTTGTTTTCGGATCGAAGTTATAGACAAAACTGATGCCTGCGGTAAAAGAAAAGCTATTTTCTGCCAGAAAATGCACTCCGAGATCGAAGTGCAACACAGGCTCGGGAAACGATGCGCTCAACACGCCTGTCCAACCTTTCAAAGGCATCATCATACCGCCGCCGATATACGGAGACCATGCGAAACTGCGCAAAGGGATGACGCGAAACGAGATATCAAGGGACGGAGAAAGTGGAGCGAATGTCACCACAGGATTGATCAGGCCCCACAACAAAAGGCTGACTTGAATCCCCCCCAAACCTTCGATGCCTGCGCTCAGTCCCGCTCCAAGGTTCCACACGCGCTGTTTGCGGGTCAACAACAGCGGCGCAGAAGGTTTTGCAAGATCGTGTGTTTGAAGCTGTTTGTAGTGAGCCACGAATTGAGGATCTTCGAGCAGTCTCGGATCTTCTTTGAGGGCGCGTTGATAAAAGCGCCGCTGTTGGGGCGCATCGCCTTGTTTCGCGTATTGCTCCGCCATGCGCAGATAAGCGCGTGCGAGATAATAACGCAGCAATGGGCGTGTTGGATTGTTCTTTCGAGCTTTTTCGAGGGCCTCGATCGCCGAAGATATCTCACCCTTTTGATAAAACTGCACACCTTCGCGGATATCCGCCTCGATCGTGGAGGGGACACGCTCTGCACACGGCTCAGATGGAGAGAGTTCCAACAAAGCGACGGTGCCTCCGACGGACTCCGCAAGACGCGGGGGCGGACAAGGCATCGCATGAACGCGCCAAGGCATCCCCCACGCACAAAGGCCCAATATCCCCCAAAAAGCGGCAAGAAGAGAGCTACAGCGTGGGGCTTGTGGAAGGAATCTTACGACGAGGCATGATATCCCCGAAGCAGCAGCCCCAAGCTGACACGGAGCGACTCCGAAGCAACCCAAAAACAGACCGTAGAGAGGACTTACGCAGTTGCCCAAAAAAAGCCGTGTTCGCGGGATTTCAACAAGCGGCTGTGCCGTTTGTGTGAAACACCATCGATCACCCCGCCAACACGGGGTCAAGCGAGCCGCGCTCCCTTGCAGGGTGTGGGGTGGAACCCCACAAAAACCATCCCGTTGCGTAAGTCCTATGTAGATTCGGCGCAACATCACGTGCTTTGTTCTCGTACCTGTGTGCTTCTCGAATATCGCGATCCCATCGGATCGATCGCAGACCTGTTTTCTCAAAGCGCCCTCTTTCCCTTGCGCCGCATTGCACAAACAAGGCCACCTACCCACCCATCGTCTTCGGTTGCCCTGATCTCCTTTCCTTTGCGCCGCCAACTTAGCACACCTTCGCCGCCGCACGTCAACAAGTGACTCCGACCTGTATCTGAGATCCACCAAGAAGCGACTCCGACCTGTATCTGAGATCCACCAAGAAGCGACTCCGACCTGTATCTGAGATTCACACCGAGACACGCAAGATCACACCACAGCAAGCACGCAAAAGAACCCAAACAAGAATAGATCGGATCGCAAAGAACCCCGTTGCAAGCATCCGAAAAAACCGCTTCGCTCGCCCCAGCACACAAACCCAGCGGCTTCACGCCTCAACCCCCAACAGGAGCGACGCAGTTGCCAAAAAAGCCGTGTTCGCGACACTTCAAGCGACAGAGCCGTTGTTTTGAAAGACCTGTGATCTGTTCGCCAACACGGGGTCCATAGAGCCGCGCTAAGGAAGTGGGGCGTGGGGTGACACCCCACAAAACAAGCCCAACCACGTAAGTCCCAACCAAAAAAAGGATTTTTCGATGAAACGAGCTTCTCTGCTTACACTTTTTTTAAGCCTTAGTCTCTTTATTTTGCATGCTTTTTTCTTTACAAAAGCCCACGCACGCCAGCCCAAGGCTTTTCCTTGCCTGCGCGTTGTGCCCGGACAATCCATCGGGAGCGTGCGGATCGGCATGACACGACAAGAGATCCACCAACTCAACAAACAAGGCATCTCTGTTCGCCTAGAACAACCGAGCCTTCCGCACATCTATCTTGTCTCAAAGCTGCGTGTCATCTTGACGCAAACAACCAACCCAACGGTTTGGTTCATCGACGCGACCATCTACCCTGCTGATCAGACTTGCGTGCAGATCGATGACAAGATCATCCATCCCGCCCGAAATTGGCTTCATACCGCCGCAACCTACGGGATATGCGAGCCGATCGAGAGGCGAACAGGTGGAAACGCCATCTCTTGCGCCAGCAAGGGCATGATGTTGCTCAAAAGCCGCAGTCCGGGCTTTCGGATCACCGTATCCCCGACCACTCGCTCCATCCAACATCCCCGATGCGACGGGTATATCCAACGCGGCATGGGCATCGCCGCTCACGGACAATGGACTCCTGCGTTCCCGAATTTTCCCGCAGAGTGGACACTTCAACAAGGAAAAACGTACTGCATGGATCATCTTCTTCTCAACACCCAGACCACCCCCTCACAGATCCCGACGATGGGCGAATGCACGACCCTACGCCGAAGAGGCGGAAGCATCGTCTATTGCAACCACTCTGGCCTAGCCTTGTTTTTTGCAGGCCCTTACGAAAAGCTCGAACGCCTCGTCCTCTACCACCAAAGCCACCTCCCGCTTTCGATCCACTACCCGCCCCAAATCAAGAAATAACTCCCCATAGCACTTACGCAGTTCGATGGTTTTTATGGGGTTTCACCCCACACCCCACTTCCTTAGCGCGGCTCCCTTGACCCCGTATTCGCGGGACCGTCGATGGTGTTTCAAACAAACAACACAGCCGCTTGAAGTACTGCGAGCACAGCTTTTTTGGCAACTGCGTAAGCTTTTTTGTTTTTGTAGAGCTTGGCTCCACACCCCGCCCGTCTGATTGACGTCGTCTTGCAAGAAGACGACACTCAGCCAAAGCGATCATGTTGTTGTACTGCAACAGCAACCTGCAAAACCCCACCCATCCGCCGTAATAGAAGGAGCGAAGATGCGATATCCCACGTTTTTGTTTGGAGCGTCTCTTACTTTGTTCTTGTCTTTCTCTTGGCTTGGATGCGACCCGATGCCCCCCACCGAGGCCACCCAACAAGAGACCACGTCTTCTCAGGAAAATAGCCGCGAATCCTCTCAAGAACAAACCACCCCCAACGAGATCTCGAACCCACCCGACGGAAGCAACGAACCGATCACACCACCCGACGGAAGCAACGAACCGATCGCACCACCACCTGACGGAAGCAGCGAACCGCTCACGCCCGAATTTGACGAACCAACCGAGCCTTCGGGAAATGAAACGTCCAACGACAGCTCTCCCGAACCTCTCATGGAAGCTGCAAACGAGGCCACTCCCGAAACCACCGCAGAAGCGTCACCCGAGCTTGCACAAGAAACCACTCCCGAAACCACCCCAAAGATCCCCACCCAAGCCCTGCTCGGACCGATCACTCAGATCGGCAAACCCATGCTGCCCTACTCGCCGTCGGGAATTTATGGCCAAAAGCCCCAAATCATCGGGATCTCACGCACAGACGGAAGCGTCGACGTGGCTTGGCTTGACCAAACCTCACCTTCCCCGATCTTCGTCACGCACATCCGCCCCGATAGCAACGGATACAAAGCGGCGTGGCATCTCAAGTCCCATTCCCTCGGATTACTCGCAGGTTTTGCACGCACAGAAAACGATCACTTTCTCGTCCTCACAGCCATCAAAGAGGATATCGGTCGCAACACAACCCCCAACAAGCAACATCGCGACAAGATCTTGCAGTTGGTTCGGCTCGATGACGAAGGCAAGCAGACCTACCTCACAGAGATGCGCACAGATCTGTTCAAAGCAACGGAACTCCCCGTATACGAGCCGCTTTCCTTTGGCACAGGACGACTGGCCTACGGAAACAACCGCTTTTTGATCCACATCGCACAACGCACAGAGTACGATGCCGCCGTCAGCCAACGCCACCAGATCGCCAGCTACATCTGGGGAAATGCCACCACAGGGCTTTTGACGGGTCGGATGCAAGGCATCAGTCACTCGTTCCAACAGCGCCTTCTTTTCGATGGGACGGTCTTTATCGGGAGTGCGCTGGGTGATGCTTCGCTGCGTGGGATCTCCATGCGAAAGTTTTCCAACCAAACCCAACACCTCGGCGTCAAAACCGCTTTTGCCGTCAAAGGCGGAAGTCAAGACACAGGGGGCGGATACAACAACACCTTCTCGCGTCACGGTCAGATCGCTGTGGGCGACAAAGGTTATGCGTTGTTGTTTTCAACCGAAAATACGGACGTTTACCTCAATGCAACCAACGCTGCACGCAATCTGGCCTTTTTGCACATCGTCAAAGAATTTCAGTCCGCCAAGGCCCCTGATGGAAACAGCTATAACGTCCATATCACCGACACTTCCACCAGTAATCCCAACACCAAAACGCTGGAAGTGGCGATCAAAGATTATTGGGGCAAAACCTTTGCAGGAAAAAACAAAGATATCGCTTGGCTCACGCAGTACACCACATCGACCGAACACGCCGAATGTCCGAAGATCGTGCGCGTTGGCACCAACCGCTATCTGGTCGTGTGGGAAAAATGGACCAACGGACAGCACACATCGAGCTTTGCGATGTTGGTGGACGAGTATGGAAACACAGTCAAAGCCGCGAAAGATATCGGAAAGCTGAGGCTGCACAAAGACGATGATGCGTTTGCGCTTGGAGACAAAGCTGCGTGGGTGATCGGAGCTGCAAACCCCGCAAGGCTGGTCTTGATCACCGTCGACCAAAATCTCACACCGAGATCCTACGACATCCCCTAACCATTACAGATCCGTTTTTTCGAGAAATGCGGGAGGGATCGGTTCAGAAAGGAAGTGTTCTTGATCGGGCTGAAAGAACTTGACGCCCGAATCATGGGCCTTTTCAGCATGAATGCGCAAGATCAGGGGGTGGGGGGTGTAGCGACGGGCCACCGAACGGGCGCGTTCGAGTTCGATCGTCAGGTGGACATATTGGCGCTGCATCGGCAAAAGTCCGGTCTGTTGGATCTTTTGCCATGCTTCGGGGGTGGTGCCGTGGTACAAAAACGCGGGTGGAGCGGCCTCTTCGTAGACAATCGGGGTCACTTTGCTGTGGCCGTAAAAAGCGCGGATCTTCCCATCGATCCGCTCAAATCGCTTCTTTCCATCTTTGTCCCCTGCCAAGACTTCGTCGAGGTCGTCCTGTGTAAAACGCTTTCCATAGCGATCTTCGACACAACACCAGACCGCATCGAAGTCTGCGAAGCCTTGATCATCCAAGACAAGGCCGAACTCTTCGGCACCGTGACGCAAAAGAAAAGAAAGAAATTTGGAGAGTTGAAGTGTGGGTTTCGACATCAGGTATCCCTTTGCAAAAGCTCTATGGTTCGAAAAGATCCAAGGCAGGTGGTTTGTTTAAAAGGCGACAGATCAGCCCGCCCCTCTTGGGGTCAAGGGGGCGCACTACGGAGGCGTGGCGTGGGTGGCCCCCCACAAAAACAGCCCAACAAGTCCGTCCTCTGCTCGGACAGTTGCGTTGCTTGACGGGGTGAGTCTAGGATAAGTTTGCAGACGCCAGAGAAATCTTTGGCTTGTCAGAGAGTGCCCGAGAAAAACGCCGATTCTTCGGCTCAAACGGAGACGTTGTTTTATGAAGTTTACGCAAGAGCATCAGATGTTTCGCCAAAGTGTACGAAAGTTCGTGGAAAACGAGATCAACCCACACGTCGACGCATGGGAAGCTGCCGAAGAATTCCCCTCGCACGATCTGTTCAAAAAGATGGGTAGTCTGGGCTTTTTGGGTGCATCCTATCCCGAAGAGTACGGTGGTTTGGGCCTCGACTACTCTTATAACGTGGTTTTGGCCGAAGAGATGGCGCGGATCAAGTGCGCGGGTGTTCCGATGGCGATCGCTGTTCAAACCGATATGGCGACACCAGCGTTGGCGGCGTTTGGCAGCGATGAACTCAAGCGAGAATTTTTGGCTCCTGCGATCCGAGGCGAGATGGTCGCTGCGATCGCGGTTTCGGAGCCGGGTGCGGGTTCGGATGTTGCAGCGATCGCGACACGCGCAGACAGCGATGGGGACGACTACATCATCAACGGCAGCAAGATCTACATCACGAACGGCTGCAAAGCGGATTGGTTGTGTTTGTTGGCGCGCACGTCACCCGGGACGGGATTTCGGGGGATGTCGCTGATCGTGATCCCCACCCAAACTTCGGGAGTCAGCGTCAGCCGCAAACTCAAAAAGATGGGCAATCTATCGAGCGATACGGCAGAACTGCATTTTGAAAATGTGCGCGTTCCCAAACGCTACTGTATCGGGGAAGAAGGGATGGGCTTCATCTTGCAGATGCAGCAATTCCAAAAAGAGCGACTGATCGGCTCGATCATGGGGGCCGAAGGGGCCGAACAGATCGTGCGTATGACGATCCGCTATTGCAAAGAACGCAAGACGTTCGGGCAACCGCTGATCGACAACCAATGGATCCACTTCCATATCGCCGAATTATTGACGGAGATCGAGTGCTTGCGGCAGCTCAACTATTCTTGTGCGCGGCGGTTGATTGAAGGCGAAGACGTCACCCGCGAAGTCTCGATGGCAAAGCTCAAAGCAGGTCGATTGGTCCGCCAAGTGGCTGATACGTGCATCCAATTTCACGGTGGGATGGGCTATATGGAAGATTATCCGATGGCCCGCTATTACCGCGATGCGCGGTTGATCTCGATCGGCGGCGGGGCCGATGAGATCATGCTCGGCATCATCGCCAAATACGAAGATATCCTCCCCAGTCGCAAAAAATAATACGATATCCGTGTGATGTGTGATCGTAAGATATTGCGTAGACGCCCGATTCTTGGGCAGCCACACCTGTCTGCCCCTACGTTTTCACGATAACACTACGGGCGGATTTCGTATAACCTGCGCGATCGATCCGCGAAAGCACCGTATTATCGGTCTGTTTACGCCTTTATTAGCGGGGCGTTTGGGCCAAAGCTGCTGCGTTGGCGTCGAGAAAAGCGCCGAGTCGTTGGTTGAAAAGAGCGGATTCTTCAAACATCGGCATATGTCCCGATTCTTCGAAGAGATAGAACTGAGATTGCGGGATCGCTCGTGCAAGGCGCTGTCCCATCGTAGGCAACAACAGCGGATCGTGTTTTCCCCAAAAGACCGCAGTCGGCATACGCAAGGCTTGGAGCTGTTCGGGAGAAAGGAAGCGTTCGGAGAGATACCGAGCGATGCGTGTGCGTTGTTCTTTGTTCTTCCAAAAGATCTGTTTGAGAGTCGCGTCAAGCGCAAAGTCGGGGACACCGCTTGGTTTATGGAAAACTCTATCCAAAAACACCCGTAGATGCTTGGTGTTTTGAGGGATCAACAGATCAGGAACATTGCCGTTGGCATAAGCAAAAGCCTTTTTGATGCGTTCTTGTTCTTCGGCAGAAGGCGAAAGCCCCGCAGCATCGACCACCACAAGCCGCGCCACTTTTTGAGGATGTCGCAAGGCAAAAGCCAGCGAGATGTATCCCCCAAACGACACACCCACAACATGAGCGCGGGCGATGCCATGCCGATCGAGTAATTCAGCGATGGCATCGGCTTGTTCAAATGGGTTGCCTGTGAGTTCGGAACTTTTCGGAAGGCTATCACCAAACCAATAGATATCGGGGGCATAGACCCGATAAGACTTGGAAAAATGGTGTAATTGAGATTTCCATGTTTGTGCAGCATCCCCGCCAAACCCATGAACGAACATGATCGGGAACCCATGTCCGCCAGAAAAATAACGCATACTCCCGTTGCTTAGCTCGATGGTGCGGGCATGAATCCCGTTTCCACGCAGTTGACCTTCCATGTGATCTTGGTGCATCTTAATGAAGTTGCAGCCACCCAGTCCAACCGCCAACCCACCCACCAGCCCAGCCCGAAACAACGGCCCCATACACCACCCCAACGCTATCCCCGCAAGATGACGCCACCAAAGTACTGCAACACGGATCATACTCTTTGCCCTTTCGCCCAAAATTACGGTCGCCTTTTTCTGATGACCACGCACCAAAAAAACCAACACCTTCGTCATGGCTGTGTGCGAAGAGCAGGATAGCGTTTTACAAGTTCTTGAAAAGGATCTTTGCCAACCAACGTGACGATATCCTTGGCAGCTTCGATGGGATCGAGTACCAGCAACCCCACAGGCAACTGATGGCGCGTGCTGACTTTGGCTCCTGTCGCCAGCGTCTTCCATCCCTCAAAGCTCGCTTCGACCCCACCCACGGGGATGATCGACACCCACATCCACCACTTTTTCGGCAGACCCGCTTCGTCAAGCTCGTAAAGATAGCTATCCCCGGGCGTCACACCGCCGCTACTGAAAGTAACCAACAACATCTTCTTCCCGTCTTTTTGCACAACGCGACGTGTGACACTGCTTTCAAAGACTTTTTCCATCGGGTTCAGCCAATAACTATCGTTGCACCAAAACGCATACGCCGTACGCAAGAGCTTTTCCCGCTCGGCCCCCGACACTTCCTTGCCTGCGCGCAGAGCGATGCCCTTGGTGGGTTCCAACAGAGACAGCGTCACTTCGACCGCGCTGCTGCCTTGCCCCCAACCAACTTGGGCAAACCAACGCTTGCGATCCCATAGATGGCGGTTTTTCCCCCAAAACACCCATCGGATCGCCCCCGTTTCTTTCCATGCTTTGTCGTGGATCGCTTGCAGCATCTTGCGCGCAAGCTGCTCCGCTTCGGGACCTGTACGGCCTTGTGGCAACGCTCGATGAAACAACACATACACGCCGCCCACTCCTAACAACACCAACAACAGTAGCCCCAAACCGATCTTTTTGATCATGCAGATCTGCTCCTTCTTTTCGCGATCTCCGTGATTGCCCATCGCAACCCAAAACCACCGCGCTGATCTCGTACCACATCAGAATGACTCGTCGATTGTTTTTTAGCGCGGATAGGTCGAAATAATGATAAAATTAAGCATTTTGGAGTTTTTGCGGGGCTTTGCCCCACACCCCGCCATAGGCTATCGCCCCTTGACCCCGTGAGGGGCGAAGAGAGCACAGGTTTTCCAACACAACGGCTCTGTCGCTTGAAGTGTCGCGAACACGGCTTTTTTTGGCAACTGCGTCACTCCGTTGAGAAGTTTCGAACTTTCGCATCCGCGCTCCGTAGTCGGGCAGGTCGACGAGCCATGACTTCGCTCGCCACCAACGAAAGGGTAGCCAAACGGTAAGGCGTCGGGAAACACGCGTGTTTTGTACAAAACACCACAGCAAAACCAAAAAACTGAAAGACCCGATATCTGGGAGTTCGAATCTCTCCCCTTTCACTTTTTCTTCCTCCTGATAGGACTTACGCAGTTCGATACGAAAAAGGCCCATGTTCGGGCGCGGGCGGTTCGCGAACCGCCCCTACAAAGGGTTGATTCTTCACGGTTTCCCTCTTCAACTGCGTAACTCCTATCCTGATCTTTTTCTGCGTTGCGTTGCAAAACATTGACATTTTGTTTGGATGCGATTACACCGCTGCATGAATCGGGCTTCAGCGAAAAATTTTGCGTGTTTGGATGCGGAAGCAAGAAGCGCGAAACACAAGGAGATGGTGATGATCGGAGAGTTGAAGATCATATCAGGGAGCGCCCACCCCGAGCTGACGGCGGAGATCTGCAAGTATCTGGGGATGCAGCCAGGGGAGACGGAGAGAACGCGATTTTCCAACGAAAACATGATGATCCAGATCAAAGACAACGTGCGGGGACGAGATGTGTTTGTGGTACAGCCCTCGTGTGCTCCTGTCAGCGATGGGATCATCGAGTTGCTGATCACCTTGGATGCGCTGCGTTCGGCCTCTGCGGGTCGGATCACAGCGGTGATCCCGTATTTTCCGTATGTTCGTTCGGATAAAAAAGATCGTCCACGCATCTCGATCTCGGCGCGATTGATGGCGGATCTGCTCGAAACATCGGGAGCAGAGCGCGTATTGACGATGGATCTGCATGCACCCCAGATTCAAGGATTTTTCCGTGTTCCTGTGGATCAACTCAGCGCAGCACCGTTGCTTTGCGACCATCTGCGACGTCGAGACTTGACGAATACGGTGTTGGTGGCGGGAGATGTAGGCGAAGCGAAGGATGTGGGGGGCTTTGCACGCCGTCTTGGTCTGCCCGTTGCGATCATCGATAAGCGCCGTTATGACGACAGCGAGCGAGCGATCCCGACGCATCTTGTGGGCGAAGTAGCCGGGATGAACGCGATCATCGTGGACGACGAAGTGTCAACGGGTGGAACACTCACCGAAGCAGCAGAGTATTTGATCCAAAAAGGCGCAAAGCGTGTCAGCGCGGTCGCAACACATCCGATCTTTGTCGGTCCAGCGATCCAACGCATCGCAGACTCGCCACTTGAAGAAGTGATCGTCACCAACACCGTCCCCGTTCCTGAAAGCAAGCGCCATCCGAAGATCACCGTCCTCTCGATCGCCAGCTTTTTTGCCGAAGCCATCCGCCGCATCTATCACAACGAATCCGTCGGCGCGATGCTTGGTTAAGTGACTGCTGCGTGATTATTTGATGGGTTCAAAATAGAACCAATCGAGGGGCGTAGGGCCACCGTCGATCAAGACGCCGAACAAGCGCATCCGCGAGCGTTCGGTTAAGACGATGCGTTCGGGGTCTTTTTCATCGCGTGCGAGTTGGAAACACAAAAAGCCTTCAGCCCGTTGTTTGGGTCGGATCTCGCCCATTGGAAAGTAGTACTTGCCCCAATAGTCGACGGGTTGTTGTTTGGAGAGTTTGTGATAGTCCCGAACCATCGCCCGAAACGCTTCCTCACGGGCAACCTCTGTTCGTTTCATGGAATAGATACCGAGATGTTTGTTTTTTCCGATCTGCTTGCCCACAAATTGAATTTTGTGGGGGTCGATGTAGATCTTGGATTCGCCTTGCGTATTGTCGAGTTCAAAAACACCGCAAAAGATCGTCGGATCAACAAAAGTGCGTAATACCCGCAATCGAGAGCCACCCAACAAACTCATCTCTTGCATGGTGGGCTTGACTTCGCCCCATCCTGTCGTCTTGCATCCTGCCCCCCAACACAACACACCGATCCACCACAAAAAACACCAACATCCAATGCGTTTTAGCCTCACCCTACCACCTCGCCTTGCTATAATTTGACAAGATTGCTGTAAAACTCTGCTAACACGCCCCCACATCTCTGTCAATTTTTTGTGGTGCGGGGGCGCTTTGTGTAGGGTATGGTTTTTCCAAACCCAAGCACAAGGAGTTTGTTGCGATGAGAGTTCGATACAAGACGAGATATGTTGCGGTAGGAGCGATGGGGGCTTTTCTTGCCCTTTGGGTGGGAAATCAAGCCATTGCCGAATCCGCGAATTGGACGATAGAGCAACACATTCGGGCACTGACAAAAAAAGATCCCACCGTTCGGATGAACGCAGCGAAAGCGCTAGGAAAGATGGGAAAGGCTGCCACATCGGCTATTTCTGCTCTTGTCCAACGGTTGGAGGACGAGGATCAGGATGTCCGTTATGAAGCGATCCACGCACTCGGCAAGATGGGAGAAGCGGCTTCTTTTGTGGCTCCTGCGTTGATCAAGATACTGAGCCACAACGATGACGATACACGGTCTTTTGCTGCCAGCGCGTTGAGTTGTATGGGAAGGAAGATCCTTCCTTTGCTTTTGAAAAGCTCGAAAGATCCGAATCCATGGATTCGTTCGCATGTCTTTGACGCTTTGGGGGGGATGGGAGCGATTGCGATTCCAGCGCTCCCTTGGATGGTGCGCGCTCTGCGTGATCCATCCGAAGAAGTTCGCTCCTCCTCTGTTCGGGCATTAGGGGAGATGGGAGCGGCTGCCCTTCCTTCCGTTTCTGTAGTCATACAAGCCCTTCGCGATCCATCTGACGATGTTCGCTACTTTGCAGTCCAATCGTTAGGGAAAATGGGGGCCAGAACCGCTTCGGTACTCCCTGCATTGGCAAAAGCTTTAGAGGATTCTTCTGAAAGTGTTCGTCATGAAACAGCTTTCGTTTTAGGAGAGATGAGAAATTTTGCGGTTCCTCTCCTTTCTTTATTGATCCAAAAACTTCGCGATCCACATGAGCGTGTTCGCACCCAAGCAGCTTGGGCGCTGGAAAAGATCGGGGTAGAAGCGAGAGTTGCTATCTCTTTTTTAATACAAAACCTTGAAGACAAAGAGGCATCGGTGCGTGTTCGTGCTGCCTCCACGTTGCTCTCTTTTGGAAAAGCAAAGTTTGTTTTGCCTGTTCTGATCAAAGCACTTGATGACAATTACTGGCACACAGTTATCGAAGCAGCCGAAATATTGGGGAGGATGGGCGAAAAAGCGAAAAGCGCGATTCCTGCGTTGGTGCTTGTTGCTCGGGGAGAAAACAGGTTGGTTCGAGACAGCGCAAGGAAAGCGCTCAAGAAGCTGGGCTATCGCGGCAAGGATTGAGAAGAAGGCTCACGTTGTGTTTTGAGGTCTTTTTCGAAAAACGTGGTATCCTCGGGCTTCATGGCTTGTTTGCCCTTGACATGAGAGGTCTCAGAGGAACGTCTCGCGACATGACAGTTGAAGAAAACAACGAAAACTCGATGGGTTCGTTCAAAACAGATAGCGATGAAGAGGTCAGCGACGCAACAGAGATCGGGCAGGCACACCTGTCTGCCCCTACAAAACACCGTGTGATTTCCAACACGTAGGGGCAACCCTGTGTACCTGCCCTCGCTGAGGTTGGTTTGAACGGACCCACTCGATGTCACCGACGCAACAGAGATCGGGCAGGCACACCTGTCTGCCCCTACAAAACACCGTGTGATTTCCAACATGTAGGGGCAACCCTGTGTGCCTGCCCTAGCTGAGGTTGGTTTGAACGGACCCACTCGATCAAAAACGTCGCTCATGAGGTACCTTAGAAGACCTCAAAACACAACATGAGCCGAAAAGCAACCCCTTGGGTACCTCCTGCACTTGAAAAGCTACCCCGAAGGGTACCTTCTGCACTCGAAAAGCTACCCCGAAGGGTACCTCCTGCACTTGAAAAGCTACCCCTTGGGTACCTTCTGCGCTCGAAAAGCAACCCCTTGGGTACCTCCTGCGCTTGAAAAGCAACCCCTTGGGTACCTCCTGCACTTGAAAAGCAACCCCTTGGGCTCCTTCTGCACTCGACAAGCTACCCCGAGGGCTCCTTCTGCACTCGACAAGCTACCCCGAGGACTCCTTCTGCGCTTGGACGGCTACCCCTCGGGTCACTTTTGCGGGATGTGTGTTGTGGGGAGGTGTGTTTGATTGACTTGGGCATCGTGGTGTGTGACATTTTTTGGACGATGAAGCGTCAAGCGTGCCGCAGATTCGACGCTTTTCGCAACAACAAGCGCAGGAGTATCGTTAGCATGGTCGCTCTTTATAGAGAACCAACTCTTGAAAATGTGGTGTTATCCACCCTCCCATACCAAGTGGAAAGAAGCCGCCTCCCGAGCAAAGCACAAGACCATCGCGCTCTCTTTTCGTCGAAAAGCCCACATATACGCGAGGGAGAGTCGTATCCAAAACAACCCTTGAGCAGTCAAGAGCTTTTGTTGCAAAAAACCTACGCAGCTCTCGATCTGGAGATCGAAAAAATCGTCTCCAGCAAGTCCGTAAGCGAATTGCACTCCAGCATGACGCAGGGACTCTCTGCATCGTTTGAGTATTCGGTGGCCTATGCAAAGTTTCTGTTATCCATCGACGAAGAGAGTGTCGTTGCTTTTCTAACCCCACCGCCGTCGCTGGTAGAAGAAAAAGATTTCGCAGAACATCGAATGCCAGAGCGGTTTCGCCGCAGTGTTCTACAGACTTTCAAAAAAATGTTGGACAACGCGAGTCTACAAATTCTCTACTTACAAAAAGTAGCCCAAGATCCGATCTCACCAAAGACAGCAAACCAACCCCAAGGCCACTTTTTGCGCTCTTTTATTGGGTACTCTTTGCGATCAGAGGAAGATTGGCGACGAGAGGTTCTTTCGTGGTCTCAGGGCGAAGTCCCAACACATCACCTCATGGCAAGTTCTCTTTCCTACCAAATGGCTGTGTTGTCTTTTTTTAAGACGGATCGCTCTAATCTGGAGTATCCGCTTGCGGTAGTCGAAGAGATACACGCGCAAGCCGTCCGCCAAAGCCACACGAACACAAAAACGTTGGATTTCTTTTACAGACAAGTTTTTGCTGAACTTTTCATTCAAAAAGTTTCGGAGATTCCGTGCGTTCTTGGTGTTCTCAAAAATACCAAACACATCCAAACCGATTCGTTTTATGTCCGAGTAAAGCACGCTGCAACAGATGAAGAAATCGATCCGATCTATGATGCTGAAGCTGAGTATCTGTTGCCGTTGAGGAATCCTCCAAAGATGGAGATCACTTTTTCTTCCGCAGACAAGTTTTCCCACTACTCGCCCGTATGGCAGCGCGAAGAGATTTCTTTATGATCGCGGAAAAATACAGAGAAATCGCCCTTTGCAATGAACGCCTATTTGAAAGCCTTCACTCCCAAGCAACCTGCGGTCAACGACCCACCCCTAAAGGGGCGGGCTTGTGAAAGCAAGCCCAGTTGACCAGACGACAACAGAGGAAGTGGCGCAAGCCAAGTTGTTGTGAACGATAGAGAGCATGTAGAGACCCTCGGATGCCGCCTCAGTTCGGGGCCCTCTCGTGGCACTGTAAACATCTGCTTGGGTGAGCGGAAGTCAACCACAATGCGAAGGCTCTTCTATCCCGTCGAGAGGATGTCGGATTCTGTGCTTGCCTCAAAAAGCACAGATACGCACGACCTGAAAAGGAAAAACGTCTTGTTCGTTTTTATTCAAAACCAACACGGAACTCCCTTGATGCCTTGTTCTCCGGCCAAGGCTCGCCGTCTGCTCAACGATGGCAAAGCCAAGGTACTGCGAAAAACCCCCTTTACGCTCAAGCTGTTGTATGGCAGTTCGGGATACAAACAGCCTGTAGTCGCGGGCATGGATGCGGGAACGCACACCCTTGGATGCGCGGCGGTCACGAACGGCCAAGTCGTGTATCAGTCGGAGGTCAAGCTCCGAACCGATGTCTCCAAAAAGATGCAGCAAAGGGCGGTGTATCGGCGGAATCGGCGAGGACGCAAAACCCGCTATCGCAAAGCTCGCTGGCGCAATCGTGCGAGTCTGCGCAAAAAAGGTCGGATTGCGCCGTCGGTGCGCTCGAAGATCGAGAGCCACTTGCGTGAGAAAAAGCAGGTGGAGTCCATACTTCCCGTGACGAGATGGAAAGTCGAGACCGCGAGTTTCGATATACACAAGCTCACGAACCCCGAAGTGTCGTCTTTGGGCTATCAGGAAGGCGCTCAAAAGGGATACTACAACGTGAAAGCGTACGTACTGGAGCGAGATGGGTATCGCTGCCAATCGGGGCGAAAAGCGGAACACGACAAGGTATTACAAGTGCATCACAAGGTGTATCGCTGTCAGGGCGGGACAGATACGCCCGACAATCTCGTCACGTTGTGTCGAAGGTGTCACGAGGACTTGCACGCTGGGATGTTTGAACTCAAGGCAAAAAAAAGCAAAACCAAACACGCGACAGAGATGGGGATCGTGAAAGCGCAGTTGAAAAAACGTTGGAGGTTTGAAGAGACGTATGGCTACGAGACGAAGTACAAGCGAGAACAGTGTTTGGGCTTGTCGAAGAGCCATGCCAACGATGCGGTGGCGATCTGCTGCGAAGAAGGAGAGACGGTGAAGTTGGACGAAGTGTTGTACTTGAAGCGGCATGTTTCGGCAGGGGATTACCAACAAACGATGGGCAGACATTCACAAACACGTATCCCCACAGGAAAACTGTTTGGGCTACGCAAACACGACTTGGTCAGGACAGAAAAAGGCACAGGATGGGTCAAAGGCAAGCGCAGTACGGGCTTTTTCGTACTCGAAACCATCGACGGCCAAACCCTCACCACTTCCGTCAATGTCAAGAAGGCCACCACTCGGCTGGCCGCACGAACCACCACCCTCACAACACAAAGAAAGAGCGGCGCTTCCTCCCCCCTCTAAAGAAGGGGGTCTCCGCGCCTTAAAAACGATGAAGATCGGCGGTGGGTGATTACGATCATGTTTTATGCCGCGCTTCACTGGGTGAATACTGTGATGGCAGTTTGCGGGATAGAAACCGACGAAGAAGGCAGCCATGCGCTGCGTTCTCGTTTTTTAAACGATCGAAACTTTGAGCTTATAGGGATCGCGAAAGCCTACAGAAATCTGCTTTCCGCAAGCAAAGACGCAAGATACCGAGGCGAGACATTCACCGCGCAAGATGTGCAGTCAAGACGTTCATCTTACGACAAGATCAAAAGCACTTGCATTCAATGGACTCAGGATCACCCCCACCCCACAGATGCGCAGAAATTAGCAGCCCAAGCACTCTAGATCGTAATAGGACAGGAGCCCCCGCAGTTGGCCAAAAAAACCCGTGTTCGCACCCGTCCAAGCGAGAGCGTCGTGGGTGTGAAAAACAGTGATCAGTTCGCCAACACGGGGTCAAGGGGACGCAGTTCCCTTGCGGGGCGTGGGGTGGAACCCCACAAAACCAAAAGCCAGAAAAAGACGAGCGGATGGGGGCTCAAAAACCGAGGGCTTGTTGGAGGTGGGTATCGCAGAGGGCGCTGGGGTCGTTGGATTCTTGTTGTGCGAGGAGACAGGCTGGGCAGGAGTCGGCTTGGGCGTAGACTTTTTGATTTTTGATCTCTTGATCGAGGCCGCGCAATTGTTCGTGGGCATCGGCGCGAACGTGCTTTGCGGGATCCCAACCTGCTTTTTGCTTGAGGCGTTGGACATCCGAACCGAGGTGTTTGGGTGGTTTGTTGTGACTCAAAGCGATCCTCCGATCTTTTCTTGTGTGGGAGTGGCGCAGTTGCCAAAAAACCCCGTGTTTTGGGAGGTTCAAGCGAGAGCGCCGTTGGTTTGGAAGACGGTGCTCTGTTCGCCAATACGGGGTCAAGGGGGCTGTCACCCCTTGCGGGGCGTGGGGTGGAGCCCCACAAAACGTTCCATCAAGAGAGGCCGAGGATCTCGCCTGTGGTGGTATCGATATCGATATCCATGAAGGCGGGATGTGTAGCGAGTCCGGGCATGGTGCTCATCTCACCGACGAGGGGGTAGAGGAAGCCAGCGCCGACGCTTGCGCGGATCTCGCGGATCGGCAAGACAAAGCCGGATGGAGCGCCTTTTTGGTTGGGGTCATGGCTGAGACTGAGATGGGTTTTGGCCATACAGATCGAGAGGTGCTGGAGTCCGAGGGCTTCGTAGCGTTGGAGTTGCTGTTGTGCGGTGGGGCTGAAAGAGACGGAGGAAGCGAGGTAGATCTCGCGGGCGATGGTTTCGATCTTTTCGGCCAAGGGGGCGTGATCGGGATAAAGAAGTTGGAAGGAGTTGGGGGCTTGGGTGGCATCGAGGACGGCGTGAGCGAGTTCAGCGGCTCCTGCGCCACCTTCGGCGAAGTGGTTGGAGGGGACAGCAGCGAAAGCGCCCTTGGTTGCGGCGTATTGTTGGATCAAAGCGATCTCTGCGGGTGAATCTTCGGCAAAGCGATTGATCGCAACGACGACGGGAACCCCGAAGCGACGGACGATATCGATATGCCGCCCGAGGTTCGGGAGTCCAGCGGCGAGCAAGTCGAGGTCTTCGCGGGTGTAGGCGGGATCGAGGGGTGCGCCCGGGGAGACGGCGGGTCCACCGCCGTGCATCTTGAGGGCGCGGATGGTGGCGACAAGGACAGCAGCATCGGGCTTGAGGCCAGAAGCGCGGCACTTGATGTCGCAAAACTTTTCAAAGCCGATATCGGCGGCAAATCCGGCTTCGGTGATCACGATATCAGCGAGTCGAAGGGCGATCTGATCGGCGAGGATGGAGGAGTTTCCATGAGCGATATTGGCGAAGGGTCCGGCATGGATGATCACGGGCTGACCTTCGCGGGTTTGGAGCAAGTTGGGTTGGAGGGCATCGCGCAAGAGGACGGTGACAGCGCCCGCAACACCGAGATCTTCGAGGGTGACGGCACGCCCTTGTCGGTCGAGAGCGACGACAGCGCGCCCGACGCGAGAGCGCAGATCGGCAAGGCTTGTGGAGAGCGCAAGGATCGCCATCAACTCACTTGCGGGCGTGATATCAAAGCGGGTTTTTCGCGGAAAATAGGGGCTGGGTGAACCGTCTGCAAGCGTATCCTCATCGAGACCGACTTGGATATCCCGCAACACGCGATCGGTGACATCGAGGACACGGGTCCAAGAGATCGTCTCGGGGTCGACATCAAGGCGTCTCGCAAGACCACGCTTTTGCAACGAAGCATCGCTCTGACGGGACTCGTGATAGAGGCGAGTGTCCAAAGCCGCCGCAGCAAGGTTGTGTGCGGCTGTGATGGCGTGCATATCGCCTGTCAGGTGGAGATTGAGGGCGGAGGAAGGGACGATCCGCGCCTTTCCACCGCCTGCTGCACCGCCTTTGATGTTGAAGGTCGGCCCCATGCTGGGCTGTCGCAAGGTGGCGATCACGCGCTTTTTGAGAACACTTCCGAGGGCTTGGGTCAATCCAAGAGCGGTGGTGGTTTTGCCTTCACCGAGCGGGGTGGGCGTGATGGCGGTGACGACCACATAACGCCCGAGCGGCTGGTCTTTTTTGCGCGAAAGGATAGAAAGAGAGAGTTTGGCCTTTTCGGGTCCGTAGGCAAAGACTTCTTCATCGAGAACGCCCATCTCACGGGCGACATCACGGATCGGCAAGAACGGTTCATGGCGTGGAGCAGCGGTCATGGCGGATCATCCAATACGGTTGACGCGAACCCGAAACTATCGGATCAGCGGGGTGTTGGGGGCAATATCTCCATGTTGACAAAGCCGGGGGCGATGCGGCGTTTTCCAAGGGAGCCAAAGTCGATCACCAAGCGAAGATTGCTGTTGACTTCAAAGACTTCAAGGATCGTCCCCATCCCATAACTGGGGTGACGGACACGTAGCCCGACCGCGTAGTCCTCCTTGGAGGGGATCTGTCCCAAGACAAAAGGACTTTTGGAGACATCGGGAGAACCATTGCGGTGCGGCGAGGCTGTCGCAGAGATCCCGACGAGGCGTTGGATCTCCTCGATGGTGGTTGCGTCGGGGAGTTCGTCAAAGACGCCGAACTCTTCCCAGTAGGCCAGATTGTTCTCGTCGAGGTCGAGCTTTTCAAGCCATTTCTTTTGGAGCGCCAGTCGAAAGATCTTCTGGATCTCGCGTGCGAGGGCGGTTTTTTGCTCGTGGTGGCCTTGCCACCAAAAGCTGAAATAACGTTCGAGTTGAAGTTTTTGGGTGTGTCGAGCGATGGTCAACAAGTGTTCGACACGCCAAGAGTGAGGAGAAGATTCCAAGACGTGGCGGATCTGTTCGATATGTTCGAGCGTAGAGATGTAGTTGGCTTCGAGGAGAAAAGGAGAGGTGCGGTTTTTACGCAAGATATACAGATGAAGCTCGCGCTTGGTGCGTGTGACGGCCACATAAAGCAGTCGCCGTTCTTCTTCGAGATTGTCCTGATTTCCGCGAAAAGGGATGGTGCCATCGTTGCAATCGGGGATAAAGACGATCGGCCATTCGAGGCCTTTGGCCCGAAAGATCGTCAAGATCGACACAAAGTCCCCTTCGTCGGACTGGAGCTTTTGTTTTTCAAAGGAGATGCGGGCGATATGATCGAGCAGTTCGATCGGCGTGCCTTTGCCATCGGCGTACTCGATCAAGCCCTCGACGTTTCGCACCCGTCCTTCGGCATTTTCAGGAAACCCGCTACTGCGCGACAAAAAGCGGTTGTATTCAAGGCGCAGTTCGAGTTCTTGGAGGACGGAAGAAGCCAGCAGTTGATCTTCAAAGGGCGGATGCAGCGCGTAGGGCGTAGGTTGCGAAAGGATGGAGAGTTGCTCTTGTCTATCGGGATCGGTCTCAGGGCCGAGACGTGTCGCCAGCCACAACAAGTTATCGGCCAGCTCTTCGAGGTGTTTGCGCTGCCACGAATGGACTTCTTCAGCGTGTCTTTGGATGGATTGATTCAAGGAGATGCGGTGATAGCGGACATCTTGGAAGATCTTCTCTGCAAGTTCGCTGGAGATGTAGCGCACAGGCCGATTAAAGATCGTGCGCCACATCTGGCCGAGTTCGTTAAACTCTGCGTCCGAAAGCGGAGCGCCTGCGATCAGCAGCCGATTGAGACGCGCAACCCGCAGATAACAAAGCAACACGCGCACTTCGGGACGATCATAAAAGGGCGTTGAGCCGATGATCTTGTAGGGGATCTGCTCTTCGATCAGAGGGTGTTCGATGTGGGGGGTTTGGGCATAAAGGCGAACAAGGATCGCCATATCGCGCAAGGGCGTATTTTTTTGGCGAGCGGCTTTGATCTCGGAGACGATCTGCCGCCCCATCATCGGGATGCTTTCGGCGTCATGGGCAAAAGTACGCCCGTCAAATCCGCGTGTGAGATGAAGGCTTTTGCGCTCGCGTTGTTTGTTTTGGGCGATGATCTGATTGGCGAGGACCACTTGAGAGGCTTTGCAACGAAAGTTATCGCTCACAAAATAGCGCTTGGCCCCGTATCGTTCGGCAAAATGGAGGATAAAGTGAGGTCGCGCACCACGCCATTCGTAGATGGTTTGGTCATCGTCCCCGATCACCATGTAGTTGCGGTGGCGGAAAGAGAGGATATCCAAGATCTCGGATTGAACGAGGTTAACGTCTTGGAACTCGTCGACGATCAAGCAATCAAAAGCCGCCTGCCACTCGCTGCGAAGGGCCGGATGGCGCACCAACATCTCCCACGCCCCAAGCAACATATAATCGAACGTCAACGCACGTCGTTCGCGCCGCACTTGCTCGAAGATCCGATACAGATCGAGATACCAAGGAAGATGGCTCGGAGCCACGGCTTGGGTGGCCCATTGCAGCGCCTCAGAAGGCAGATCGGCAGCCAACAGATCGGGATACTGGAGATTGCCCATGCAGGCGCTGACAAAGGTTTGGAAGTCTTCGCGGTCGATATTGCGGCCTTCGTTTTTGTCAACGATGCCGCTGTCTCGGGCGATCCCCAACGCATGGTTCATCAAAGATTCGGAAAGTCGGTCAGGATCGCTGTTTTTATCAAATTGCAATTGGATCAAGCCGAGAGATTGGGCGCGATTCAACACCCGCCAGCCCAAACTATGCAGTGTCACGGCTTGTACACGCGAACAACTCGGCCACGCCTTCAAGGCTTTGCTGATATCGTCGACGGTTGCGCGGCTAAACGATGTGGCAAGGATGCGTTCGGGCCGAAATATCCGCTCCCGAACAAGGCGTTCGATGCGGTGAACCATCGCGGTAGTCTTGCCTGCCCCTGCGACGGCAAAAACCAAAGCGGGGCCTTTGTCATGAGCAACAATGGCTTGTTGTTCGGGCGTCAGTTGCAACATCTTATCCATCAGATTCCTGCGGCATCCAATAATGGTTTCTGAGGACTCCCCTTCCGATATGCCGTACGGAAGGTCGAAAAAACGAATGTACGCGAAGACTCTGGCAGAGCGCGACACAGGCGATATCTACCCAATCGAACGATAACGCCGAACGATCGCGAAGGTCAACACCAACCAAGCACCAAGCAAAAACACCGTGATCGCGCCCAACCATCGGCTCCATTGCCAATACACCAAAAACAACAGCAACAACGACGCAAAACCTTTGGCCGCCCGATAAGAAAAAACATCCACAACGGCCTTGCCTTGCGTCTTTTCTTCGTGCGAAAGCGGAAGATAAAGTAACTCTTTCGCCGCACGAAACAACGAATACCCCATACTTTTATCAAAGATCTTCGCAAAGGCGATCATGCCGAACGTCGGAACCACAAAAAACCCACACAACGCCACCAACAACGTCACAGGGATCAACACCAACGTCGCGGATACACCGACAAAACGCAGGATCAAACCCGTCGAAAACTGAAACACCATCGACACCACATCGATGATCGCATACACCTGCCCCACCACCGCCGTCCGCTGATCGGTGTTTGGATACGTCTTTTCGAGCATCTGGTTGTATTGATAATCAAGGCTGTTCGTGGCGATCTGCGAACACAAGATCAACAAAAACACCAACCACAAGTACGAACTCCGCCACACAACACCAAACCCATCCCCCCATGCCGCCTTTTTCGATGGTGTTTCTGCCACAGCAGTTTGCGAAGATGCCGATGTTTCGGACGTTTTCGATGATGCTTTTGTGTCGGTACGTTGAGGCGCTCCTTGGGAAGCAGCAGAGACGGTGGGTTCATGTCCGACCCAGCGCACAAAGGCCCACGCAGCAAGCCCCATCCCCACCAACATCGGGACCAACAGATACGCGGTGTGTGCTGTTCCCCACCAACGCGCCATCGGCCCGACACCCAAGTTTGCGACCAGTCCGCCCAAAGACCCCATCACACAAAACAAACCATACAACCATCGGGCTTTTCGCAGGTCAAAGACTTGGTTGGCATAGCCCCAAAAGATCTCGACCAACACCACAATATACACGTCTTTCCAAACATACAAAGCAAACGTACCCGCCCGTACTCCCGCGATATGCAAGCCGATCAGCCCCCAAACCAGCAAGCCGCTCCCCACGCTCACCCAACCAAAAAGCTGCAACATCGGCATCCATGACGCATGACGATTGTACAGCGCCACCACCCCCAACGCGACCGCCGCCACCACCATCCACACCGTCGGAAGAGCCTTACTGGTATACTCTTTTAGAAACAAAGACTCGCTCACAGGCCGCGCCACCGCATAAGTCGCCAACAAGACAAAGGCCAACCCACACAACCCCACCGCCCGATGGATATCCACACGCGCCCACGCATCCCGACTGGTTTCTTGATCCGCTCTCAACACCGCACTCTCCCGTCCTCCCTCCCCAAAAAACGACGATCTGCCCGATGCAGCGTTGGTTTGCGAGTCATTACGACTTGCCCGATGCAGCGTTGGGTTGCGTCGTACTTGAGGAGGAAGCATTGGCTTGAGAAGCGCTGCTTTGTGAAGCGTGGACTTGGGCGGGTGAATGGACTTGATCGGCGAAGTGCTTTTGCAAAAAATGAAGCATACGGAGCCAAAACAGATCGGGGTGTTCGACCATGGCGGCGTGGCTGCCGTCTTGGACCCATTGGAGTTCGGCGTTTGGGATGCGTGCGTGCATCTCTTGGGAGACTTCGGGGGGCGTAAACAGATCCTTTTCGCCCGCAAAGATCAAGGTCGGGATGGCGATGCTTTCGAGCAGATCGTCGGCAGAGTGTTCTTGAAGAGAGCGCGCAAGAGAGAAGAACACCAAGGGAGACATCTTGCGCAAGTGTCCGAGATACATCTCGATCTCGCTTGCTGGAAAATAGCGTCGATTCACGATGCCGGCGACACGGGCAAACGGATCGGCGATCCACGTCTGGAACAGCTTGGGCCAGACTTCGGCGGTCATCTCGGGATGCTCGAAGATCCACGAAGAAACACGCTCGAAGATATCGGAGGCGTAGCGAAAGCGCATAAAGGTATCAAATGGGCGTTGAAACGTCCCAAGCATCGGGATAAATCCTTGGACGCGATCAGGATACCGACGCAAACATTCAAGGCCGATCTGCACCCCCATCGAATGCCCCACCAATACCGCCTGTGCGAGGCTGTAATGATCCATCACTCGCATCAAGTCATCCACACAAACCCCCAACGTCATCGCCGTGTCGGGATGGGGCGACTCGGAGCGCCCATGTCCTTGGTAATCCCAATTGATCGTCCGAACATACGCCCCCAAAGGCCGACAGATCGCAGGCCAAAAGCTTTCTGCGGCCACTCCCAAGCCATTACAAAACAGCAGCGGAAGCCCGTTGCCTCGGCTGACCGAGTACAAGCGAACGCCTTGCGCGTTGATCACCCAAGACTCGGTGGTTTGCGTCGTCGCGTGTTCGTGCGGAGGATATGTCGTCATCGCCCTCTTCTTCTCTATCGTGGGGTTCGGAAACATCAGTCGCCCCAAGTGGAGTCCATCTCGGCTCGCGCTGGGGTGTGTCGTGGAGTTCGTTTGGCAGCGCGTCCGACAAGATATCGCCGATGGATGCGCGCTGTTTTTCCCTTGCTCGCGAAGGGCGAGAGTAGATCATCTGCCAAGAGGTTGACAAGTGATTTCGCCTCGCCGATACTCCGTTTTCTTGGTGTGCGAAAAGCAAAGCCATTCTTTGTAGAGTGGCCGAAGAAAACGGCGCGGCGGGCGAGCATTGGAAACGGCACGCGAGCATTGAAACAGACGCAGGCGAGAGTAGATATGACGCAAAAGCGAGAACAGCTTCGGATCCGAGCGTGGGCGAAAACAGACGTCGGTCGCCAACGAAAACACAACGAAGACAACTACATTGTAGATATGGATCTCGGCTTATTCGGTGTGGCCGATGGGATGGGGGGTCACGCTGCCGGCGAAGTCGCCTCCGAAACCGCCCTCACAGTCCTTCGGACAACGCTCGAAGAACGCATCGAATCCCTTCGCGCCCTGATCGAAGAAAGCCCTGAAAAAAATCGCCCCAAGATCCTCAATCACATCGACGAAGCTGTCCAAGCTGCCGCAAAATCCGTCTATGATATGTCCAAAAAGAAAGCCGATGCACGAGGCATGGGGACCACCCTCTCGATGATGATGGTCCTCGGAAACAAAGCTGTCGTCGGGCACGTCGGAGACAGCCGCATCTTTTTGTTGCGGCAAAACCAGATCTTCCAACTCACCGAAGATCACTCCCTCGTCAAAGAACAACTGCGGATGGGCTTGATCACCGAAGAAGAAGCCGAACGCTCTCCCTACAAAAACGTGATCACCCGCGCTGTCGGCGCTTCCGATACCGTCAAAGTCGACACCTTGTTCGTCGACCTTCATGATGGCGATCGCTTCTTGTTGTGTTCGGACGGACTACACGGCTACTTCCAAGAAGGCGAAGTCGGCCCCCACATGGCCGAAGAAGATATCGAAAAGATCCCCGAGCGCCTGATCAATCTCGCCAACGAACGCGGCGGAAAAGACAACATCACCGCCATCCTCGTTTGGGCCGGAACCGACTCCCCCAAAAGTGACAAAACCAAAAAAACCGAGATCACCTTGCGGATGGATCTCCTTCAAAAAGTCCCCCTCTTCCAACACATGACCTATCAAGAACTCGTGAAGGTCATGAATATCACTTACCTCAAAACCTATCACAAAGGCGAACGTGTCGTCGAAGAAGACGAAGTCGGCGATGTCCTCTACATCATCTTCAAAGGCAAAGCCAGCGTACAACGCAAAGGCAAACAAGTGGCCATGCTCCGCGAAGGCGATCACTTCGGAGAGATGGCTCTCGTCGACAAGATGCCCCGCTCCGCCACCGTCATCATCGAAGACGAATCCCAACTCCTCACCATCACACGCAAAAACTTCATCGAACTGATGCGCGTCGAACAAAGCATCGCCGTCAAGATCCTCTGGGGCTTCCTCAAAACCATGTCCTCCCGCCTCCGCAACACCACCGCCTCCCTCGTCGAAGAGATCGAATAATACGAGATCCGCTCATTGTGCGATCGCAAAACGTAGGGGCAGACAGGTGTGGCTGCCCAAGAATCGGGCGTCTACGCACGACCCTTCGATCACACATCACACGGATATCGTATAACACCCACCGTTGTTTGTCAGACAAAAATCAAATCAGCGAGGCCTGTGTTTAAGAGGGGGTGGTCTTGTTGTCTTGTTCGCCCGATAGAGGGGCATGGGAGAGGCTTGGCGGGGGAGTTTCGGGTTCTTCGATGGAGATGCGTTTGATCTCGATCATCCGAACGTGGCGTTCGTCTGCTTCAAGCACGCGGAAGGTAAAATGGAAACGTTCTAGGGTTTCGCCGATCTGTGGAACACGGCCTGATTCGGAGGTCACGAATCCACCAAGCGTCTCGTAATCCCCTTCGTTCGGGAATTCGATCTCCAACATCTCTTCGAGTTCGCGGATGCTGACTTGTGCGCGGACGCGCCATTTGCCGGGTTCGATCTCCACAAAATCTTTTTCGTCATCTTTGTCGTACTCATCGTGGATCTCTCCGACGATCTCTTCAAGGATATCTTCGAGTGTGACCAAGCCCATCGTTCCGCCAAATTCGTCCACCACGATCGCCATGTGACTTTTTCGGCGTTGAAACTCGCTCAACAGATCCGAGACTTTCATCGTACTCGGAACAAAGTAGGGAGCGCGCAAAAGAGAGCTCCAATCCTCGCCCACCCCGCTGTCTCCGTTGGATGTGTGCATCCGAAACAGATCGCGCAAATAAAGAATCCCCACGATCTGATCCATACTTTCACGATAGACGGGGATGCGACTGTGGATCGCATCACGCGCCATCTCCAACAGCTCTTTTCGGGACATATCGACCGACAAGGCGACGATCTTGATACGCGGGATCATAATCTCGCGCAGCGTGATGTCGTCGAACTCAAGGACCGATTTTAACAGCTTCTCTTTTTCGTAGTGCAGCACTCCCTCGCGTGTGCCGATGCTGATCATGTATTCGAGATCTTCTTCGCTCATAAACGGCCCGCTGCGGTGGATATCTCCCCCAAAGATCCGAACAGCCCACGCCGCGATCGCCACCAAAAACCCCGTCAATAGGTAAAATCCCCAATACGAAAGTTGCAGCACAGGAAAAACCAGATGCGCGACTTGGGTGGCATGGTGCTTCGCGTAGGTCTTTGGCACAATCTCCCCAAAGATCAAGATGATCAGCGTCATCACCCCCACAGCGATCGCCACACCTTGGTTGTCGAAGATATGCTGCGCGATCGTCGTCGCCACCGCAGAAGCAAGGATGTTTACGATGTTGTTGCCCACAAGGATCGTCGTCAATACGCGGTTGGGATGCTCCAACCACAGCTTCAATCGCCCGTACCGAGCAGAGTCCTTGTCCATCAATTGCTCGATTTTCGGACGAGCAAGAGCTGTCAGCGCCGTTTCACACGCGGAAAAGATGGCCGACAACACCAAACACAAAAGGATCAACAACCACTCCCATGTGGGAACGCTTGCAAGTTTCTGCATCCAAGAGGCCGAGGTATTTGTCGCCACAACCATCCCGAAAAGACCCTGTGCTAGGGGAACACTGTCCAAGGTACTCCAGCTCCTTTGATGGGGGCGTTTTCCCGTCTTTCATCGCCCGCCGAAAAGGCTCGTGAGACGATGCACCTGCTCAACGCGCAAGAGCAGCGTTGGGTCGCCAAAAATCCGCACACACAAGCGTTCAAACCACCCACCCATCCGTCCTTTTGTTCATCTGCTTTGTCGGTGGGTCTTTCTGCCTGTAAGTGCGGAGTGTAGCCCTATCGCAAAGTCGGCGTCAAGCGCGCCCCCTTCCCCATCCATCCATTCCGTCCAATCTACGGCCTTTTGAGCAAAATGCGTCACGCACACGCCACAAAAAATCAGAGCACGCGACAAAGCAAAAGGATGGAGGGAAAAGGTGTGGCGGATAGAAGGAAAACGATAGGAAGAGCAGGCAGGGGAAAAGGTGTTGTGGACAGGAGGGAGCTTACTCTAGGTCTTGCTTTTTTGATCACAAGTGATGAGAGTTGATCACAGTTGAGGATTTTTATGTGATCGAGAGAGCAGATGACAGAGAAAAGATATACCATCGGACAATTCGCCAAAGAGATCAACAGATCAA
>JAKLKB010000039.1 GCA_023150835.1 Myxococcota bacterium
AGCCCTCCCCCGTGAACAGGGGAGGGAGCGAAAGTCGGAAGCAGCGGGGATGTTGTTTTTTCGTGACGCACGCTGTATGCACGAGACGCAGACGCTGCCCGTTCCAACTTCCCCCCGTTCACGGGGGGATTGAGGGGGGGAGAAAAAAAAAAGGCGATCAAGACCGACTCTACGAGGTTTCCACCTTAACAAGGCGCGTGTGGGGCCGCGCCCCACAGAATCTATCCAACCGCGTCATACGATATCCGAGAGATCTGTGATCGAAGGAGAGCGCCCAAACACCCTGTGCTTGGGCAGCCACAGGGGGCTGCCCCTACCTTTTTTACGATCACACAATGGGCTGATTTCGTCTAAGTCCTATCCCTATACAGAACAAGTCTACGGAACAAAGCAAACTTGCGAGGCACAGCGCATGGACTTGGGGCAACTTGCATCGCTTCCGCCGGGGCAGGTGTACGCGCAGTATTTGAGATTGAGTCCTTGAAAGAAGGCGCAAAACGAAGTGCGGTTGGGATCTTTTGCGGTGCAAGCGGTATCATCGGAGCAAGGCAGCGTGCAAAGACCTTTGTCGGCTCCTTCGGCGCGTACACACAGCAACGGAGCGCGGCAAAAATCCCCTTCGGACGGAGAACACAGACTGCCAAAGTCCAAGGTTCCCGCAGTATCGGCGTAAAAAGGCAAGCAGATCTGTTGTCCTCCCCCAATCGACTGGCAGCGATGCCCGGGATAGGTGCAATCTGAATCGTTCTTGCAGGCGCTTTGCATACAGTAGGTTTTGCCTTGCGCGGTCGCGGTGCAAGCAAAGGCGGATTGTGGGCAGGCAGGCACATCAGCGACTCGACAAGGGCGCAAGCAAACACGCGGTCGTTCGGGTCGATACGACGCACACACCAAGCCATCCGAACAAAAAGACGGGGATTTTGCAGCAAAAGGCTCGCAGCGCTCGCCTTCGATCAAGCAATCTTCGTCCACGCGGCCATCGCAATCGTCATCTTTTCCGTTGCAAACTTCGGTGGATGGGACGCAGATCGCGTCCTTGTCGCTACCGTCGGTGGTGGGGATTTGGCATCCTTGGTTGACGCAACGCTCGCCTGATACCGAACAATCGGCGTCTTGTTGACAAGGCACAAGACAACGCTGCTCTCGACAACGCAAGGGTTCGGGGCAATCTTGATCGCCAAAACACGCAAAGCCTTTGAGATCGGGGGGCTGGAAGAAACAGGCCGTTTTCAAGGAAAGGAAACACAACAACAAAAGTCCACAAAAGCCGACAGAGCGAAGCAATTAGCCAACCTCATAAAGACGAAATGGACGGATCATCGGGCGTTGCGGAGTGCTTTCTTTTTCTTTTGCGCGCTTTAAGGCTTCAAAGCGGCGGATCGAAAGATCAAGATATTCTTTTTTGAGGTCGAAGCCGACGTACGACCGACCGTAGGCCCACGCCATCAGTCCAGCGGTCGAACTGCCTGCAAAAGGATCGACCACCAGATGGCCTTTTCGAGTGCTTGACAACACCACGCGCTCCAACAACTGTTCGGGTTTTTGGGTGGGGTGTTTGCCGTGAAATTTTTCGTGACCACGAGCCGAACCGATCGACCAGACAGAGCGCATCTGTTTGCCGGGCTTTTTCAAGAAGTCTTGTTCGCTCCACGATCCATTTTTCATCATATCGTAATCGAAGGTGTGTTTGGCGCGGGGATCTTTAAGCGCCCACAACAGCGTCTCGTGACTGGCGGTAAAATAACGGCAGCTCAGGTTGGGGGAGGCGTTGGGTTTAAACCAACAGATATCGTTGAGCATCTTAAACCCTTCGAGTTGAAGGGCATAACCACAAGCATAAATCGAATGGTACGAGCCGCTGATCCAGATCGTCCCTTCGGGCTTGAGGACGTGTCGGCAAAGTTGGATCCAGTTTCGATGAAAAGCGAAGTCTGCTTCGGCTCCGTTGCTACGGTCCCATTCGCCTTTGTTGACACTTGCGCGCCGCCCGCCTTGGCAAGTAAACCCCCCGTTGGAAAGGTTGTAGGGTGGATCGGCAAACACCATATCCACGGTGTTTTCGGGGAGCGCTCGAAGGAATTCGAGCGAGTCCCCGTGATACAACACAAAACGCTCGCTTTCATAATAAGGCTGAACGCCTTCGATCCTGATCATCTTTGCACCCGCCATCAGCGATGTATCCACAAACGACACGCATTCTCAAGAGAGAAGCCCCCACAGAAGGCTGCACCCCACGGAAGATTCGGCATATCGCAGACAAAGCCCTTTGGGAGGGCCACCGAACCTTGCTTGAACCTTCGGACAACCCTTGACGCGAGAACTTTTCCACGCAGCTTTTTGTATGCTGAAAGGTTCAGATCCGTTTGTCAACAACAAAATGCACCTTGTATGCTGAGAGATCGCTGGATCCAAACAAAAAAGAGGCGGATACTTGAACGATTTTGTTTGGCAGACCGCCAAAAAGCGAGACAAAACACAGCACCATAGGTCTTTCACACAGAAAGCTTGAGGGTGGCATGAGAGACCGCGCCAAAAATCTTGCACAACGCCACGTACTCAGGCGACAAGCTTTTTCACGACAGGCCGCTCAACGTTGTCGAGATCACCCAAATCACCGAAACAACGGCTCGCTAAGAATATGCCTTCATTCAAATCAACGATTCGCATCAAGGATCAACTCCCTTGCCAAAGGCTTTCTACCCCCCCCCACTCCCCAAAGACCAAGGCATCGGCTTTTTGACTCGCCCGCCCGTAGCAAAATGGCTTGCGCAAGTCATTTTGCCCCTGCGTTCGGGACGCACAAACACCTTGTGGATGGTTGCGTTGTGGGCGCTGTTGTGGGGTTGTACGATCCCGACCTTGCCACCCGATCCGCTGCTTTGCCAACAAGACGATGACTGTAACGTCGGGCAGTTGTGCCAACAAGGACAGTGTGTCGTGTTTTTTCGAGAGCGCTCCCCTTCGGACGCCAGCCACACCGAACCAGTCGCCGATATCCCGCCTGCTTGCCTTGATGGTCAAACCAAGCCTTGTTCCCAAGATGGCGCATGTTCGGGCGGTGTCTCGATCTGCAAACAGGGTCGATGGGAACCTTGCCGCCCCGCCCAACCCACTCCCGAACTTTGCAACGGCAAAGACGACGATTGCGACGGCCAGATCGACAACAACCTGCGTCCACCGCTGTGCAACCTCCAAAAAGGCGTCTGCGCAGGAAGCGCCCAAGTCTGCGGCGGAAGCAAAGGATGGTTGGATTGCGATCTATCCCGATACAACGCACACAACAGCGATTACCAAGCCACCGAAGAAAGCTGCGACGGCAAAGACAACGATTGCGATGGCATCGTCGATCCTGCGTGGCTGTGTGGCTGCAAAGCAGGTGATCGCCGCGCTTGTTACAACGGACCCGGCAAGAGCCGAGATCTCGGTTCCTGTCGGGCAGGTTATCAACTCTGTCAAGACGGCCAATGGGGTCCATGCCAAGAAGAACGACTACCGAGCCGCGAAGTCTGCGACGGCAAAGACAACAATTGTGACGGTCGCATCGACGAAACCGACCCCAATCTCGACCAGCCTTGTGTTATCCCCAAAGCCAACGGACCCTGCCAACAAGGCACGATGCGTTGTCGTGATGGCGTGCTTCTGTGCCAAGTCGCCTACATCGCCCGCCCCGAGATCTGCAACGGCAAAGACGACGATTGCAACGGCAAGATCGACGAAGGATGCCGCTAACTTGACTGCGTGGCGAAGATGAGTATGTTCTCTTGCCTTCTGAGCATACACGGCACATATCGCCTATCCTCACGCTCAGCCAAACCCAAAAGGACGTATCCTCCGCCCTTTCCAAAGCCCCAAAAGCTAGACGCTCTCTGGCCGAAATGCGCCAGCACAAGGAGACCTCAATACAATGAGCGCAGAGATCCAAAAGGTGCTTGAGGCCCTTGCCCAAGTCGCCGACCCCGTCATGCACATCCCTCTCACCAGCCTTGAGATGATCCGCGATATCCAAGTCCAAAACAAACAAGTGTCCCTCACCGTCGAACTCACCACCTCTTCCTATCCGCATCGTCAAAAAGTCCAGCAACAGATCGAATCGATCCTCCAAGGACTTGGCTACACCTGCCACCTCCACATCATCGAAAAGAGCAACGCCCAAAGCAGCAGCCCCGCAGGCAAAAAACACAGCCTCGCCAAACCCGCCCAGAACACCCAAGAAGCCCAAGCAGCAGAGCAGATGCCGCTAAGCAATATCAAGCACATCATCTTGGTGGCCTCAGGAAAAGGCGGCGTTGGCAAATCAACGGTTGCCGTCAACTTGGCCGCGTCTCTCGCGCTCTCAGGTGCGAGCGTCGGTTTGTTGGATGCCGATATCTACGGTCCTTCCGTCCCGATCATGCTTGGACTCGACGGCAAAGGCCAGCCCGAGATGATCAAAGAAGGCGAAGAACAGCGCATCATCCCGATGCACGCCCACGGCATCGAAGCCATCTCGATGGGATTCTTTGTGCCTCCCGATGTAGCGATGGCTTGGCGTGGACCGATGGTGCATAGCGCGCTGCTTCAGTTTATGCGCGAAGTGGCTTGGAGTGATCTCGATTATATGGTCATGGATCTTCCCCCCGGCACAGGCGATATCCAGATGACACTTGCCCAACGTGTCAAAGTCTCGGGATCCGTCGTCGTCACCACGCCCCAACTTGTCGCTCTTGCCGATGTGATCCGCGCCAAAGCTTTCTTTGACAAACTGCGTGTCCCCATCCTCGGGGTCGTAGAAAATATGAGCTACTTTGTGGGCGATGATGGCAAAAAATACGATATCTTTGGTAGTGGCGGTGGTGCCCATGCTGCCGAGCGTTTTGAACTCCCCCTGCTTGCCGAGATACCTCTCGCTCCCGAAGTCCGCATCCAATCCGACGATGGTACACCTGTTGTGATATCCCACCCCAACCACCCGGTCTCGAAAGCCTTTATGGGACTTGCCCAAAAAGTCCGTGAGATGTGTCCTCTCTAAGGTTTTTTCTGTCGCTCCGAGCGCCGCATCGCCTTGCGTAACAAACGCGGCATCTTGCTCATCACATCCGACGAAGCCACATAACCCGCCGCCCCCACCTCCAGCGCCTTGTTCATCAGCATAAAATCCCCGTCCTCTCCGACAAGAAAGATCGGCGAAGAATGCCCTTGCTGTTGGAACAACCCCATCACATCCTCCCATCTCGCACCAAACGGTGGGCGAAGATCGACCACCAGCGGGCAAGATCGACCCTCCTGCAAAGCTGCCGCCAGATCAGACCACTTGGAAAAGCGCGTGGTGCGATACCCGTTGGCGCTCAGGCTCGCCAAGATCGAGTGAGATGGATCGGTCTGCGTTCCCGATTCGACCACCCAGATCATCTCATCACGCAACGGATCTTCCGCAACTTCGCTGCGCGCAGGCAAAGCAGGGATCCCCACCGCTGCCGCACGCGATGCCCGATCCGCTTGCTCCAAAAAACGCTTCACTTCGTCGTTGCTTTGGGCTTGTTTGGCCGATCGCAAAGCGGTCAAAAATTGTTGCGTATCTTTGGGCCGCTGGTTGGGATCTTTGGACATCGACTGCAACGCCAACTTCTCTAAGGCTGCGTTGATCGGCTTTTCTTTGTAGCGCACCGAAGGAGGTGTCGGCTCCACGAACATCTGTTGCATCAACACGGCCATGATGTTGTCGCCCGAAAAAGGCAACTCGCCGCACAACAACTCGTACAAAAGAACCCCCAGCGCGTAGATATCGCTGCGCGCATCGATATCCATCTGGCCTCGGCATTGTTCGGGTGACATATAATACGGTGTCCCCATTGTCACACCCTCGACCGTCAAGCGCTCTTCCACCGACGTCCCCACCAAAACCGCCAAACCAAAATCCACCACCTTGACGATCTCTTTGCCGTCACGATCCTTCAAGATCATCACGTTCTCAGGTTTGAGATCCCGATGGATTAAGCCCGCTCCATGCGCAGAGATCAACACATCGCAGACTTGGCCCAAGATCCCAACGATACGTTCTTCGGAAAGCGGAAATTCGTGCTTGATCAGATCCTCCAAGGAACGCCCTTGTAGGTACTCCATCGCGATATACGAACGCCCCTCCCATTCGCCATAATCGTACACCATCACCGCGTTCGGATGCACAAAGCGCGTCATCGACCGCGCCTCTCGCTCAAACCGCTGTTTGCGATCCGCTTGTCGCATCAACTCATCGTGCAACAGCTTGATCGCCACCGATCGCCCCAAGCCCAACTGCTCGGCCAGATACACCTTCCCCATCCCACCCCGCCCCAGCAACGAACGCAAGACAAAACGGCCATTCACGATCTGCCCCGCCAACGGATCTTTTGGAACGATCGGCTTGGTCGCCAAAAAAAGCTCCAGATCCGCATTCACGGGATGCGAAAGCGCCTGTCCTGCGGGTGGCTTGCTTTGATTGGAAGGTTTCGCCCCTGTCGCAGATGCGGAGGGAGTCGACGAAGGCGGCATCACCGCAGGAAGAGAAGCTCCCGAAGGCGCTTCCATCGTTCCTGCCGCGATCAGTGATGCTTTTGAAGCTGTCCACTCCACAAACTCCCCTGACGGCGGCATCACCGCATCCCCCCCAAAAAGCATCGCGTCGGTTGGATGGCCGTCTGCGATATTCAATGCCCCTGTTTGGTTCAAGGCTTCGGGAGTATAGTACTTTTCTGGCGATGCGTCAGGAAAATCCTCTTGCGCGATGCGGCGTCCCAAGACCGCCGGAGTATCGGAGACCAAGACCCCCGATATCGGAGGCGTCAGATCCATCGTGTTGATCAGCGTCCGTTGCGGGGCCTTGTTACGGATGACAGGGGTTTCGGAAACCAAGACCCCTGATATCGGAGGCGTCAGATCCATCGTGTTGATCAGCGTCTTTTGTGGGGCTTTGGGTGACGCTGTCGCTTTTCCTGTACCATCGGCCTCCTGCGCTTTCCCTTGTGGCAAAGAAGAGGCCGCAGCGGCAGAGTCGGTCTTGTTCTGCGATGCCGCAGCGACACCAACATTGTTCTCCAATGCAGCGGAAGAAGCGTCTTTTTGGACAGCATCGAAAGTCATCGTGTGCGTGAATGGCTTTCGATGCAAAGGCGTGGGTTGTCCTGCTGTATCCGCCTTTTTACCCCGATTTCCTTGATCAGTCACCGCGTGCCTCCACACAAAAAATTGTCAGCCACCGCGTGCCTCCACACAAAAAATTGGCGGCTATTCAAGCAGCGTAAATACTTCGATCCCTTCGACTCGACCAACGATCGAATGTTCTCCCAGCGAACTCACATCGAAGACCGCCCCGACAGCTTCGGCGGTTTCTTGTGTCATCAAGATCTGGCCGGGACGCGCCAAGGTTTCAAGGCGCGCTGCGATGTTCACGGTATCACCGATCACGGTGTACTCCATGCGCTTTTGCGATCCGATATTTCCCGCCAACGCCTCACCTGTGCTAATCCCGATCCCCATCTGCAACTCAACACCAAACTCGCTACGCCAACGGGCATTTCCAGACTCCAACCACTGCAACATCTCTTCTGCCGCAGAGACCGCAGAGATCGCATCATCACCTTTTGAATATGGCGCACCAAAGACCGCCATCACGCAGTCTCCCAAAAATTTGTCCACCGTCCCACCATACCGAAAAATAATCTCCGTCATGATCGTAAAGACTTCATTCAACAACGCAACGACTTTCTCGGGCGGCTGCTTTTCTGCAAGCGGCGTAAACGCAACAATATCCGCAAACATCACCGTGATCAGCTTGCGCTCGCCGCCCAGTCGCAGGTCCATCTCTCCTTTGACGATGCCTTCGACAAGATCCGCGCTGAGATAACGGCTGAGATCATGGCGGATCTCCGCCTCTTTGATCACTTGTTCCCGATATGACGAGAGATCCCCCGCCATCTTGTTAAAGGAACGCGCCATCTCGCCCACTTCGTCGCGTGTCATCACCTCCGCAGGGATGCGTACTTCAAAGTCTCCACCTGCCACCTTCTCTGCCGCCGAAGCCACCGCAAGAACAGGCCGCGCAAGTCGATATCCCAACAACATCCCAAACACCAGCGCCACAAAAACCCCCACCACCAACGCCAGCCAAGTCGTGCGCGTCAGCTTGTAAAGAACCGAAAAGGCCCGTTCTTCAGGCTGTAAGACCACAACTCCCCAACCATACGCAGGCATCGGACGCACAAAGCTCAGATACACTCGGCCTGCTCGCTGATATCGCTTTCCGAATGGAGTGTCCCGATCAAAGGTGATGCCTTCCAAAAACAACGCTCTATCCGCCATCTGACCGCGCATCGCCTCACGCGCATGAGCCAAGATCCGCAACCCCGCATCCACCAAAAACACTTCCACACTTTCACCCATCTCTTGCCCAAAACGCCGCAGATCCCGATACACCGCATCCAAGGGCATCACAGACCACAAGTAAGCGTAGATCGCCTTGGTTTCGGGCCGCACAAGCGCAACCACCATCGGAAGATACACCTCGCGCCCGCGCCAGATCACAGGAAGATACCGACAATGCGACGGCGACGCTCGCTCCAACAACACGGGAGACAAAGAACGAGGAACCTCCCCTACAAAGATCGACTGCTTGCGCGCTTCGACCAAGAGGCCCTTCGGATTGTAGATCCCCAAAGCATACAGCGCATGGGCCTCACGAAACCCCACCTCCAACGCTTGCTTCCGATGCAGCCGAAAGATCCGCTGACGCAACGGCACCACCGACGCCGACGACTCGACCGTTTCTTGGAGCACTTTTTCGATCTCTTGCTGCTGCGCCACACGCGGGACCAAGACGCGACCCACCCCCAAAAGCTCCGCACAAGCCTCACGGCTGCGTTGAAGACCCACTGACACCGCATAGTTCGCGGCCATCACCCGATGCTCTCGCGCTTGTGCAGCCAAACCACGCTCCTGCTGCACATACACAAAACCCGCCAACCCCACCAACAGCAACGAAGACAGCAGCAACATCACCAACGCGAGTTTTGAACGCAAGCGCATCGCGCTCTCCTTTTTCTTGTTCCTCGAAACGTCAACGCAGCGATGGAAAGGCAAGATCCACCGCGATACCGACGTGAAAATCACCGGGAAGCCCTGCGTGTTGGGGGATCATCCCACCGCCCGTCAGCGATATCCGAACCTGCCCAAGATAGGCCCGTACACCTGCGCTCGCCCCAAACGTCACAGGCAACGCCCCATCGACCGAGGGAGCCGCTAGGTGGATCTCCGTCACAAACGACAAGAACCGCCAGCGTAAGTGAAGACCCGCGTTTCCTGTAAAGAAAAAGCCTGTATTTGCCCCAAAGTCCGTATCCAACACAAACGCAAGATTGGTGTGCAGCATCAACCAAGACAGCGGACGCCACTCCAACAACAACGCAGGATCAAAAAACGTCGAGAGCGCGTTGCCCGCCTTGCTTTTACCGGGCGTATAGCGCTCCAACGAACGAAACGTCGGCAGTATCGCGCCTTGTGTATCGCGTGGTGGAAAACGATAACCTCCCGTCGGCAAGATCACCCGCAACCCCGCCCCGACCGTCAGATCTCTTCGTTCGTACAACAATCCCTTGATCCCGATCCGTATGTCTCCAATCTTTCCATAAGAGATATTGTCGAGATATCCTTCGGGCTGCACCACGATCACGTTTAACAACGGGATATCCAGTTCAAGGCTCATGCGATCGTGCCACAAAGCCAACTCACCCGCGATCGAAAATCGCGAAACAACGGGCTTTTGTATCGTTCCTTGCGCCGCAACCAACGGCCCGCTGTAAGCCTCGTTAGGGGGCGTATAATCACCAAAAAACGCCCGAACACCCGCCCATGTCATCGGTTTTGCCCCGCGAGCAGGAAGCCCAGCGAAAGGCCGCGCAAACTCCAAAACCAACGGGGTTTCGGCCCACTCCCACACCCGAACACGCGACGGCGCGGTCTTGTCATGGGACGGAGAGGCACGCAACAATACTTGTTCGGGCCACCGAAGCTCGGGCTCTTTTGAGGGTTCAACAGGAGGAGGCTCGCGACGTAGCGCAACCTCTGGAGGCTTTTTGACGGATATCATCGCCAACGCCAGATCTCCTGCCGCCCAAGTAGCCCGAATATACAGGGCTTTGTGCTTGTACGCCTTAGGCGCAGAGATCATCGCCTCGCATCGGCCTCGCCCCACGCAACGAAACGCCGCCCCGTCGCCTTCGGGCAAGATATCCAAACGCAGCCCGGGCAAAAGCACAGGAAAGCCCTTCTCGTCGGTCAATTGCAGACGTGCTTTGACGCTTTGCCCCCGCACATCGATCTCTTTCTGCTCCAGAGACAACGTCGCCTTCACTTGCAAAAGCTGGATACGAAAAGCCGTTAGCACCGAGCCTTTCGGACCACGCCGAAAAAACAGCGTGTAGTGCCCGGGCTTTTGCAGACGCACAGGCTCCTGAAACGCTCGAAACGCCATCGTATCCGCACGGATCGCAGCGGCGTCTCCTTCGACAAGTGCGATATCAACGGCTTTTTTAGGCGGTGCGATCTGCAACAGTCCCACCCCGACCCAGCGATCTCCGCCCGATTGACGGGCCAGATGCCTTGACATCTGAAGAGTTGCCGCGTGGATGTGCAGAGTTTCGGATGGGCGGCTCTCCAGTCCGTCTTTGTCCAACGCGGAAAGACGGACATAATAATCACCCGCTTTTCGGATCGGCAGGCTGTAGCGCTGCAACGATGACGCGGATGGACTTGATGAAGATGGACTTGGTGATACCGGCGCGATCGATGAAGGCGTCGAGGTCGGCGCAGAGGCCACAAGATCATCCCAGTAGACCTCGCGAAAGCGCGGATCGACCGCTGCTTCGATCCGATAGCGCGTGTCGCTTGTGTTGCCTTGCCAGCGCAGCTCCAACATCTCTTGCCCTTGTGTCGGAGTCATCGGCACAAACGCTTCATGCACCCCTTGGCTCCAACGCGGCGCACGCGGAAGCCGACGCGGAGGGGCAGGTGGACGGCCTTTTTTTACGTACGTACCGAAATCATCGGGAACCTGAACAGATTTCCCTTGGGCGCTAACCTTGGCATTCCCCCGAAAGACCGAGACCATCGAGGTTTTTTGTGCATCAACACCGACCTGTGCTGCGCTGGCTTTGAGCGCGACTTCCGCCGAAGGCGTCTCGATCGGGATCGGCACATCGTCGAGGCTATCAAGGCCCGCTCGTACCGTCCCTTCTTGGATCACGATCTTTCCGCTTTTCTTTTGGCGCGTGCGTTCGGCTCTTCCGTGGATCACCAACAGCGCTTGTTCGCGCATCCGTATCCGCGCACGCCTCTCAAAGCGCACCACCGCAAGAGACTTCTTGCCTGTCGAGACCTTGTACAAACGCCACAGCGCCATCCCTTCGCGAGCATCGTACCAATCCAAGGCACTCGGAGGCTTGGTCTTGACTTCGCGCCGCTTCTTCTCAAGCTCCGCATCAGGTTGTGGCGCAGACAGCGGGATCTTCAAGCGCTGCCCGGGTTTTAAGATATGCGGCATCGGCCCAAGATCGTTGTACTGGTGAATGATCGAGTAAGCACTCCCCCGACCGAACAGCATCTGCGCGATGCTCCAACACGAATCCCCGGGTTGTACCGTGTACCAACGATAATTTTGCGCAGAATACGCCGTTCCCTCCGCACAAATCAGCCCGACACACAAACACCACAAACATCCCAACACACGCAAAACCACCCTCCACGCCCTCAGCGCTTGTTTCTCCAGAACCCTCGGTGTTTTCTTAAAGGAAGCTCTGTGCATTCCAAACATCAGCAGCCTCCCTTCTTCTTTGGCGATGCGGTTGTCCTCGTACCCTGCGCAAGAACGGTCCGATCTGGCAAACCCCTCCCCCCCCCAAACCCCACCTCTCCCCACGAGCGTTGCGCTGTGGGGCGAGGGGGGAGAAGAGAAGACGTGGCTTTTCTGATGCGCAAGATCAAAAACTGCACACGGCGATTTTCGGCGCGTCCTTGGGTCGTTTTGTTCGTTGCGATCGGCTTTTTGGGTCCGTATCCTTTGGCGCGCAAACGCCCGACCACCACCCCTTCTTGCACCAAAAATGACTTGACTCGACGCGCCCGCCTCTCCGAAAGATCGACGTTTTGTTCGCGATCTCCCCGATTGTCCGTATGCCCTTCGATCATGACTTCTTCGATCTCTTGCTTTGCCTTTAAGAATTGCGCAAGAACCCTTAATATCGGAAACGACCGAGGCTCTAGCCGATCACTGCCCGTCCGAAAATACACTTTTTCCTTGAGTTTGATCTGCGTTGCGGTCGACTCGATCAGCTTGGAATCCTTGAAGACGACGGGCTTGGGGATCTCGTCGGGGCATCCATCTTCGTCTTTGTAGCCGTTGAAGGTCTCGGGCTGATCTGGGCACTGATCCAAAGCGTCTGGGATACCGTCGCCATCGCGATCTTGCTCTTGCTTGGCTGCTTGATCGAAAGCCTCGGGCGAAAGCGGGCGATGCGCCAAGATCGCAGGCTTTTCAGGCATCGCCGCTTCTTGGTTCGGCGGTGGTTGCGGTGCCTTCTTGACTTTCAGAGGTTTCTTCACAGGCGGCGAAAAAACCTCTGGCTCATACGCGGCCCAAGATGCCGAAGGCTTCGCCTCCGTCAACGACTTCCCCCAAGCGATCTGCAAAAAGAACCGAAAGTCCGGCACACCGTACCCCGACGTCAATCCCGCACCCGCACCCGCCGTCAAGATCACACCCGTGTGGTGACGCCAACGCAACCCTGCCAAAAGCTCCATCCCTACGCGCTGAACGCGCCCTGCCTCTTCGCCATCTGGAAACCCGATCTCCATCCCCGCTTCGCCGATCAACGAAAGCCCTTGCATCATCAAGGGGATCTCTGTTCCAAGCGCCAAGCGCAACGCATTCCCCACCCGAAACCCCATCAAGGCATCCGTCACCATAGACGGCGAAAACGCCAGATCTTCTGCCGTTGGGGCTCCCGCACGCAAACGAAACCCCGCATTCAACGACAATAAAAATCCTCCCTTCCATCGGTAATCCATGACCAAACGCGGCGTAAAAGTCGCCGACGCTTGGCGCATCAAAAACGCCCCCCCCGTCGGAAACGAACCTTCCAACAGTAGCGCCATCCCAAAGCCCGCTGCTTGCGCATTTTCCAAGATCCGCACTTTCACCCACAACCGAAGATCCCCGATCCCCATCGATTCGAGCGGCTCTTCGCCCTCTGGATACGTTGCTTGACTGCCCGAAAAAGCAAATGGAAAACGCTGCGACTGTTGGAACCAATACACAGGCAACGACAACGCCACTTCGACCCACGAAAACAACCCCACACCCAACGCAAACTCCGAGGTCAGGCGATGCGCCAACGGCTGCGAGATCACCGACCCTGTATCAAAACGCCGCGCCAACAACAAACCCTTCGCATAATCGGTCATCACCTGACCGTACAGATGCAAGTGCGGCATCAATCGGCTACTTTGGACCCCAAACACACTGTACGGTGAGGCCGAGGCTTCCAACAAACGACCATCCATCGAAAGCGCATAACCCGCAGGAACGGGCTTTGCCCAGCCCAACCGCCCTCCAACACAAGACAACAGCGCGCCGATACACAACCACCTCAGCCACTTCCTCACAACACTCTCCTTCTGCTCACACAACAAAACTTCTCACAAACAAATCCATCCAACACACACTACAACTCACACAATCTCCGATACAAACCAACCAACGGATCTCGTATGACGCCGCTGACAAAGAAACCCGTGTTCACGGCACTTCACGCGACAGCGTCGTCTGTTTGAAAAAACAGTGATCTCTTCGCCGACACGGGGTCAAGGGGGCCGCGACCCCTTGCGGGGCATGGGGCAGCGCCCCAGACAACAAACTCCATCCAACTCTGTCGATCCTCGCCCTGTATCAAAAAGCTGACCAATGCCCTCGCCTCTCACCAAAAAGATCGACAAAACAACAGGCTCTCGCTTATTCCGCGTCTTCGTGGCCTTCGTCTTCGCCGCGCCCGCTGCCAAACGAGATCCCCATCTGCGCACACAACACCGATGCATACGAACCCGCAGGCAGCGAAAAAGTAGCTGATACAGCCGCCTCTTCGCGCTCCACAAGCACATCCCACGGCCACACCGCGATCAAGCGCCTTGTACCTGTTGCGATGCTCCCAAGCCTCCGAAAAGCCTCGACATCGACACCTTCACGTTCCCACAACGCCGACTCCCATCCTCCCACAAGGCCCTCGGCTTTCTCCACTTGAGAACCCAACAACACGCCCGTCGGCACCCAACGTCGTGCAGGTTCGGTGTCCCCCAACGAGCCTTTGTTTTGGCGAGACGGCGTCTCGCTTTGAGAAGGCAAAGAAACTGTGATATCGCGCACATCTCCCGCACCATCGGCCTCTTGCGCGTCTCTGGCCAACTCCCGCGCAAGACCCTCTGGAAAGCTGCGCAACGTCCCACCACGCGGGAAAGGCCGCATCCAATCCCCCTCGATCGGAGCCGACCAGTCGCCGCATTGTCCGATCCGCCACGCCAACAGATCATTAAAGCAGGCCGATTGGTAGGCGCTGATCATCATACGCTTTCGCCAACGGGCCTTGATCTGTTTGGCCTGCACAAGAAGCCGCTGCCCTTCAAGGTGATTGTCTTGCCCTCGGCCAAAACGCTGCGGCCCAAAAAAGTTGGGCATCCCCTCGCGCTCCATCCGCCCCAAAGCCCGCAGCAGAGCCTGCTCCTGCACCTCCGAAAGCTCCGGCCACACCATGCGAAAGCGATTCCCCAACAGATGCCCCGTCCGTAGCTTGCTGCGATGACGTTGCCACTCCACGATCTCGACCCCTTCCATCGCAAACGTATCGAGCTTTTCTTGCAGCTTTGCGGGGATACTCAGCCATTGCGTCGTGGTCGCATGCCGATCTTTTAAGCCCGCCACACCGATATCTTCGGGATTCATCTCCAAATGCGAGGCCAACATCCGACAGATATCGCGTGTGTTGTGACCGCGTTTACGCACCGAAACAAAGAGATGTTCTCCCTCCCCCGAACAACGGTACATCGGGATCTCTTCGACAAAAAAACGCTCGACGCTGGGAAAAAAACGCAGACCTTTGAGTGCTTCTTCTTCATACATCTTCGGAAGACTCGCAAAATCAACACGCGGTAAAAACATCCAAATCCCTTTCGCTCGCACCACACCAAGAAAAACGCCTCGCGCAAACACAAGACGCTGCCAAAAAATTGCACGAAATGGAAGGGCGTGCTAGAGCCAAACAGAGCGCTCCGCGCAAACGACGGTCCAAAGAGGCTCGCGCAACACTTCTCCTACGAAATCCGCCCGTTGTGTGATCGTAAAGAGGTAGGGGCAGCCCCCTGTGGCTGCCCAAGAATCGGGCCTCTACGTGCTATCCTTGGTGTGCGCATCACTCGGATATCGTATCACGAGACTTGCAACAGCACACCATACACAACGCCCACGAACACCGCCTACGTGGAAGTCTGTGGGAGTCCGAAGCCGCGCAACGATGGAACGGATCAACACACCACGCAAAGGAGTACAGCCTGTGTGGAAGAGATGGCTCCAGCCTTGGCAACGACAAGGGGCGTGGTCGCCCCCCGATCGCATCAGCGGTCTTGGCGGCCCCGTTGAGTTGCGCACAGATCGCTTTGGCATCTGCCACTTGTTGACGCGCAAAGAAGAAGATCTCTTTCGCGCCCAAGGCTTCCAAACCGCCCGAGATCGGCTGTTTCAGATGGACACCACCCGCCGCTTGGGTGGAGGCCAACTCTCCGAGCTTTTCGGCGATGTCTCGGCAGCAACGTGGGATCCCTCGCTTCATTTGCGCGGCCAAGGACTTAGCAGCATCGACTATCTGATGCGCGTCTTGGGCCTCAAAGAAGCCGCAAATGAGGGCCTGTCATGGGTCTCCCCCCGAACCTATCGGGCTTTGCGCGCCTACAGCGAAGGCGTCAACGAATACATCGAACAGATCCGCCGCGCCGAACGCTTGCCCCTCCCTTACAAGATCCTCCAAGCCGAACCCGCCCCTTGGCAAGCCCACGATAGCCTCTTGGTGCTGCGCGTCCTCGGACTCCAACTCAGCTTCACATGGCGGCTGCTGCTGGCTTTTGGGGCGATCTGTCATCCGCTCAGCCAACGCCCCGAAGCCCTCCAAAGCCTGCTCCCTTCTCATCTCGGCTTCACCCTCGGCACCGAATACCTCCCCCACGATCTCGCCACACTCTTCCCACCCTCCGCCCTCGAAGAACCCTCCGCCTCTCGCCTGCTCTCAGACTCCTCCGCTCCTTCTTCTCCACCCGCGACTTCCCCTTCGGATCCCTCCGAGATCCTCTCTCCCGAGGGCACAGGACGCGGAAGTTGCGCATGGGTGATCGCTGGACGCCACACCCAACACGGTGGCCCCTTGCTTTGCAACGATCCCCATCTCCAAATGCGCCTCCCTTGCAACTTTTACCAGATCCGCTTGTGGGGCGGAGAATACGACGTGATCGGCCTTTCGATCCCGGGCGTACCCGGCATCTTCGCAGGCCACAACTCCTCGATCGCTTGGGGAACCACCCTGCATCGCGCCGACGACGCCGATATCTACCTCGAAGAACTCGATCCCTCGGGCGAACGCTATCGCCACGAAGAACGCTACCTCCCCTTGATCCGCCGCGAAGAGATCATCCATGTCCAAGGCGAAGCCCCTCGCACCCGATGGGTCCGCTCCACACAACGCGGCCCCCTGCTCAGCGATGCCTTGCGCGGCCCTCTCCCCACCCTCCGACCCTATACCCTCCGATGGACGGGACAAGAAGGCGTTCGCGAAGCCGAATCCATCCTCCAACTCAACCGCGCCAAAAAATGGACCGACTTCCTCGAAGCCATCCGCTACGCCCGTGTACCCGCCCTCAACTACGTCTACGCCGACAAACAGGGAAATATCGGAGCCGCTGTCGCAGGTTATCTACCTCTTCGCAATCGCAAACCTCGCATCTTTCGACCTCTCATCGGCAACCACCCCCAAGCCACTTGGAAAGGCGAAGCCCCTTTCGACGAACTCCCCCGCTGCCTCAACCCCGAACAAGGCTACCTCATCCTTTCCGGCCAAGCCCCCACCTCTCCCCTCCAAGGCTACGCCCCCACAGGCCTCTGGACCTCTGGCACACGCTCTCAACGCATCGAAGACCTACTCTTGCGACTTGTCCGACAAAAGAAAGTCGGCGTCGAAGAGATGGCTCGCCTACAGCGCGATACTTATTGTCTTTGGAGCCGAGACTTCCTCCAGCGCACACTCAAAACCTTTCAAATGCGCGCAAGGCTCACCCCCGAGATCCGCAAACAAGTCGATCTACTCCTCGAATGGAACGGACGTGTCGGCCCTGAAAGCATCGCGGCAACGATCTTTTCGACCTTCCAACTCCAACTCATGGAACAACACTACAAACCCGCGATGGGAGACACGCTCTATCGACGATGGCTTGAGATCTCTCACGAACTTGAACCCCCGATCGAGCCGATCTTTCGCCGCCCTGATCTCTGGCTCCCCGAAGACCGCGATCAAGCCATCCAAGACGCTCTTATCCGAACCTACCAAGATCTCGAAAAACGCATGGGTCCCGAACCCGACCGCTGGCGGTGGGGCAAGATCCACCGCCTCACCCTCCGTCCTGTCTTTTTCCGCGACACTCACCACCTCCAAGAATGGGTGCGCGGACCCTTCGCCACAGGCGGCTCCACCCTCAGTATCAATACAGGCAGCTTTAGCTGGAGCCGACCCTTTGAGCAACGCGTCGGGGCTGCCGCCCGACAGATCATCGACTTCGGCTCACTCGACGCTTCCCAATGGATCCTCTGTGGCGGGCAATCCGAAGACCCCCAAAGCCCCCATTACGACGACCAGCTCGATATATGGCTCCAAGGCGATCATGTCTCCATGCACGCCTCCACCCTCGCCCTTCAACCCATGCGCAGCTCTTGGCTACTCCCCGAAGACGCCCCCATCCCCAAACAACCGATCCTGCGCACCAAAACCGAATCCACCCCCAACAACAGCCCCAAAGCCCAGCCCCAACGAGGTCACTGATGCTGTTTGAACGCGAAACCCCCAAAACGCCCTTTGGCAGCGCTCCGCGCAACGAACAACACACCGTCCACATCAAAGGACGCCCGGGCGCCCTCGAGATCCTTCTCGACGAAGAAGCTCCCCTCACTTCGCTCCTGCGCGATCTCCAAGCCCTGCTGTCCCAAAATCAAACCATGATCCACGGCGTCGCTGTCCGGCTCAACTTTGGGGAACGCCCCATCGATCGACTCCAACTCTCCGAGATCAAACGCCTCCTCGAACGCTTTGAGATCCGACTCCAACGCGTCGACCTCGCACCCTCCGCTCTTGAAGACTTCCTCGAAGAAGCCTTCGGACTCCCCATCCATATCAAGTCACAACACCAGATCATCCAAGCTGCTTCACCACTTCCTGCTCTTTCTCCTTCCTTTCAAGAAGAATCCTTGCCACCCATGCAGACCGATATCTTGGATTCCTCCACATACACCCCCACCCACGCTCACCCCCACCACCACGAACCCTCTCGCTACGTACGCCACGACGCCTCCCAAACATCCCACGAACACGCTTCTCCTTCGCAACTCCCCCAACATCCGCGATATTCGAGACACCCGCAAACCACGCAACACCCGACTCATCCGCAAACCACGCAATACCCGACTCATCCGCAAACCACGCAATACCCGACTCATCCGCAAACCACGCAACCTCCGCCACACGCTCGCTCGATCTCATCGACCCCCACACCACAAGGACACAAGCACCACACTCCCGCCCCCACACCACAAGGACACAAGCACCACACTCCCGCCCCCACACTACATGCCTACTCCCCCGCTGTCGCCTCCAACCCCACCGCAGACTATCCCGCACATCGGCCTACGGCAACACCTTCTCATCCTCACTCACGTTCTGCGCAACATCCCGCGAATCCGACATTTCCGCATCCTTCCGAGCCTGCACACACGCCGCAGAACAGTCCCCCTTCGCGGCGCGCCTCGCTCTCCGAACGCCTTGCCCCCAAACAACCTGCTTACGAACCTGCCTCTCCCAACGCTCGCCGTGACACCGCCCCCTACGAAGAAGATCGCGATCTCGACGGCCTCCCCGATACCTTGATGCCCTTCGCCTCCAACCTCACAGAAACCACCCACGAAGACAACAACCGCAACCATTCGCTCCACGCAGAGATCGACACTTCTTCGTCAGCAGGACGACAAGTCCACCGAATTATGCGTACATGCCGCGCAGGAACTCGTCTTGATCTAGAAGGCGATGTCTGGGTGTTTGGAGATGTGAATCCGGGCGCAGAGATCCGAGCAACGGGCGATATCATCATCTTTGGAAGTCTGCGCGGCATCGCCCACGCAGGCTCCGAAGGCAACGACAACGCGATCATCGCCGCCTTCGAACTGAACCCCATGCAGCTTCGCCTCGGCAACCAGATCGCTGTCTCCCCCCCTGCTGACGGACGCAACAAACAGCGCGTCGACACCGAAGTGGCTTTCCTCAACCAACACCACCAGATCGAAGTCAAGAACTATCAAGGCAAATTCCCCCACGAAGTCCCCAAACCCCACCCCTGACGAAAGCCCGCACGAATTGATCAAGGCGTGGGTGTTTCCCACGAAGTCCCCAAACCCCACCCCTGACCCCGCTCCGTACCGCTGAGACTGCCCCTGTCACTTTTTGAAAAGCGCCTCCAGACGCTTCTTCGCTTCGGCTGCCTTATCAAACTCTGGCGCTTTGCGGTCTTTGTCGAACGTAAATTGACCACAAAAATTCGCCTTCTCTCGATCACGAATAAAGTCACCCACACCTTCGCGGCACAACGAAGCGTTATCGTCCCAAAAACGGCAGTTTTTACAACAGCGTAAGTCCGCTCCACAATGCACGCAGGTATCGCGTCGCTGTAAAAAGCGCACCTCATCCTCAGGAAGTTCTTTTTTGCATTTATAACAGAACAACATGTGTTCTCTCCTCATGGTTTGATTCTTTTTTTGCGCTGTATCCGTACTTTCTGCAACACACAAAACCATACTTCGCGCCTTGTCTGTGTGCAAAAGCCACCCTTTCTACGCAAAGAGGCGCGCATCATAACCAAGTACTCGCCTTGCTTCAAGCAAAATCCTGCGCCTCGATCCCATAACGCTTGATCTTCTCCCAAAGATTCTTGCGATCCATCCCTGACACCCGCGCTGCTTGCGAAAGATTCCCTCGACAAGCCCGCAAGATCCGCGTCAGGTAATCCCGCTCAAAATGCTCCACCATCCGCGACTTTGCCTCTCGAAAAGGCAAGATCCTTCCGCCACCGACGATCTCTTGTTTTTCCCACAGATCCGCCCCTATCGATCCGTCCATCTCTTTGGTTCCTACCGTCGACAACGAGACCCCCACCCGACTTTTCGAGGATTCTGCCAACCCCAAAGACAAAGTATCTTCCTTTTCCGTCGGAAACATCGATCCTATCGGACCAACCAACCCCTGCTGCGCAACGTACGCCTCTTCCTTGATCCCTGATGGCAAGGGAGTTAACACCGAAACCACACGACCCGATGAAGCCGATGAATAGGACGATACAGGAGCGGGCGAAGGATGCCCACCCAACGGAGCCGACACCAACCCCATCCCGTATGCTCGCGCTTCGGGCCAATGGATCGCCTCCGCACGGATGGTATCTTCTTCGCTCATCACCACCAACTGCATGATCTTATTTTCCAATTCGCGGATATTCCCCGGCCAATCATATCGCTGCAATCGCTGCATCGCTTGGGCCTCGATCTGCACACCTGTCCGCCCTGTTTCCTTGATCGCACGCCGCAAAAAATACCTCACCAACAACGGGATATCCTCTCGGCGCTCCCGCAACGACGGCAGCCTGATCGGGATGATATTCAAGCGATAATACAGATCCTCTCGAAATCGACCTGCTCTCGTCTCCATCAACAGATCCCGATTCGTCGCTGAAATAAACCGAACATCCGCCCTCTGCGTCTGCACGCTCCCCAGCGGTTTATACTCTTTCTGTTGTAAAAATCGCAAAAGCTTGACTTGTACCCCCAACGAGATCTCCCCAATCTCATCCAAAAACAACGTCCCCCGATCCGCCTCTTTCACCAAACCATCGTGATCTCTCGACGCATCCGTAAACGCCCCCTTCTTGTAACCGAAAAGCTCGCTCTCCAACAACTGCTCCGGCAAAGCACCACAGTTCACCGTCACCATCGAAGCCCGCGCACTCAACGCATGAATCGCCTGCGCGATCAGCTCTTTCCCTGTCCCCGACTCTCCGTAGATCACCACCGAAGCGTCTGTCTTCGCGATCGAAGGCAACTTCTTCAAAATATCCATCAACCGAGGTGATTGACCGATGATGTGGCTGAGTTCCTTGCGCTGCCCCAACTCCCGCCGTAGCTGCGAGTTCTCTTCGGCCAACTGATGCGTCCCCAACACCGTCCGCAAACGATGCAACAACACCTCCTTGTGGACGGGCTTGGGGATATAATCCACCGCCCCCGCCTTCAGAAAATGCACCGCGCTATCAATGCTTCCGTGCGATGTCATCACGATCACAGGAAGATCAGGCATCCGCTCACGCAACGCTTCCAACAGCGCTTCCCCACCCATCAACGGCATCATCACGTCCGATAACACAAGGTGGATCGCATCCTGATCCCGCTCCAACACTTCCAACGCTTCTTGCCCATTTGACGCAAAACACACCTCCCAACCCGCTCTTTGGCACATCACCTCGATCACCCGCTGCGTATAGCGATCGTCGTCTACCACCAAGATCCGCATCTCTCTCTCCTTTCGCCTCGATCCACCCTTATCTTCGCTCCCTTCCACACAAGGGCGCGACCGTGTGCTTGGTCATTGTCTCTCCTTTCACCTCGATCCATCCTCGCCTTCGCTCCCTACAAAACGCCCTGTCTCTTTTTCCTGTGGTATATACACCACGATAGCGAGGTAAAACAACCACCCACCCTCAAGCTCCGCTCAACTTGTTCTTTTCCCCACAAAAAAAGCTTGCCTTCATCCCCGAAAAATCAAGCATCCTCGACTTTTTTCCTCCACACACACCTCGTCTTACTCTTCCCGCCCAACGCCAACACACCACCCAGTCCCTTCAAAACACGGGCTTTCATCTGTGGTAAAAAAACCATACCGCCCTCCAAAAAAGCTCCCACCTCCGCCGTCATCGTGGGGTTCCTTTTCACCTGTAAAAAATATTTTATAAAACAAATACAATGACTTAAAAAGTAGAACCGTTTTGGGAACAGATCATGCCCAACACGCAAACGTCCACAAGAAGATGACCCCCTCTTCACTCCATCTTCTCGCAGACGTGGGCGGACAAACCGCGCTTGCCACTATGAACGTTCCCCTCCGTTCGAGCAAGTCTCGTGTTTGTCGCAAATGAGCCGCTTTCTCAGACCCTACTTCTGATCGAGCGTCCACTCATCTTCGCCCCTGGTTCGTTGTCTCATTTTTTACGGGCTCCCCCTCTCCCGTCCGATGAACAATCACGAACCAGATCAACAAAGCCGTTGTGTAGCAAGTGTGTTCCCCTCACCACTTCCTATCCACAGCGGCTTTTTTTTATCCTCGCCACCCCCAAAACAAGCCTTCACACGCCACACGCCACCAAATCTCCCCCATCCTCGCCCCCTTCGACAGCCTTGATCTTGCCGCAAGGCTTTGTTAGCCTACCCAAGCGGCTCAATACAATGCTCCGCCTCTCTTGCCTACAAAAGAAAGAATCCTGCGAGGTAAGTATGCGATTTCTTGCTTTTCCCCTGTTTGTCTTTTTTTTGACGCTTCCTCTGTTTGCCCAAGCAGAGACGCCCACCCAGACCGCCACCAACACCGACAACACCGTCGCAGAGATCCCCTGCACCCAAGTCCTACAAACCTACCAAGACGCACTCTCCCAAATCGAACGCTGGCTCGCCCCACGCAGTACATGGCCGCGCAACCTTTCTGCCTTGCGCCGTGTCGAAAAAGAATTTCCTTCCTGTTTTGCTTCGCGCTCTGGTCTTTCTCTGATCGAACGCCGCAAAAAAGTCGAACTCCGTGTCCGCCAAGATGCCGAGCAAACCAAGCTGAAAAAGCTGCCTAAAAAAGACCAAGAGGCCAAAGAAGCCGCCAAACACGGATACCGCTCCGCGATGGAGATGAACCTTAAACGCAGTCGGTTTTGGTGGAGCGTTGAGCTTGGCGCGTATCTGCATTTTTATATGCCGATGGGCCAGATCAATCAACTTCCCCAAGGTATCCGCCCCTTTAACTTCACAGGGTTTTTGTTAGGCGGACGTTGGGGATACGCAGGCAACGGCTTTTTGATCACAGGAGATCTCTTTTATGCCACAGGCGCTGAGAGCTTTATGCTCCAATTTGGCGCGACTTTCGGATACATGTTTAACCCTTACTTTACCCTTGAAGCAGGAACAGGTCTGAATGTGATCGGCGCACAAGGACTCGATAGCCCGGGCATCCATGTTCCCTTTGAAGTGGGGATGACCTTGCGCTTTAACTTCCGCACCACCAGCCTTGGTGTGCGATTTGTCAATAGCCTTGCATACGATCTCGAACGCAACGCCTTCGCCACCAGCGTACGCATCAACCTTGTGGTCAGCAGCCTCTAACCCCCACATCTGCCCAACCCGACGAGCATTTGGCGGTTCCTTGCTGCTTCACTCCAACCCGACGCCTCACACGAGATCCGCAGGGCGTGTGATCGCAAAGCGTAGGGGCAGACAGGTGTGGCTGCCCAACAATCGGGTGTCTACGCACTCTCCTACGGGAACACTTCACACGGATATCGTATCACAACCCCCCAAAGACCGCAGATCCATAGGAGCGCAGACTTTGCAAAAGAACCCATCCGCTCCAATCCATCCAACCCACCGCCTTCTTCAACAACGTACACGACAAGTAACCTTGTTTTTTTGCGGGCTCTTGGGCGGAATGCTCTTTCACTCCTTTCCTTGCCAAGCGATCCCCGATCCCTACCGCGAGCCCGATGTTTACTGCCTTTTGTTGTTGCAGCACTACAAAACCTTGCTTGGCGCGCTCGCCAACGAACGCAAGACCGATCCCCGCGCTCCTACCGATCGTTACGAAGCACAACTCGCCGCCACCTATCAAAGAAGACCCGCTTGTTTTGCCTACAGCGCAGGGCAAGATCTGCTTCAGATCCGAGACCTTCTGCTTCGACGCCCCCCTCAAAACAAGCCACCCCTTACTCCCCCTTCTTTTCGTGCGGATCATCCTCCGCCCCCCGTTCGGTTGTGGTGGAGCTTAGAAACAGGCCCGTTGAGCGCAGCCTACGACCCCTCCACACAAAGCGGAGGCCCGGGAACGCTCCCTGTCGCTCTGTCCGTTTGGGGAATTGGCGGGCGTGTGGGCTTTCAAGCCTACGGCTTTTTTCTAACAGGCGATCTGATGTTTGGCATCGGAGATGCTCACTACGGGCAGTCCCTCTTTTACCAAGTTTCCGAGATCGACGCATGGATGGTCAAAGCCAGCGCAACAGCGGGGGGCTTTTTGGGATCGTTTATGTTGAGCGTAGGGATCGGGATCTTGTACACACAGATGCACGATCAACGCACACAGATCGAGGCGTTGTATGTCCCCCTCGAAGTGGGTTTGGGGATGCGCATCCCCTTCGGTCAATATGCCCTCGATCTTCGCATGATCGCCATGATCGCTTTTGATGGCGGCGACAAAAAAGGCACGCTTTCAGGTGCGCAATTCGTCCTGTCTTTTGGCTCCCGCTAAGTCCTTAGTGCGTAGGCATCTTGCGGCGTCCGTTGCCAAACGCCTCTCTTCGGGGCTTTCGGGCCTCTTTTGTTGCGGGGATTGTTTGCGAGGGAAGAGGGAGAGTCGATGTTTTTTTCGGGATAGCGGGCTTTTTTGGAAGAGCCACAGGAGCGCGCAACGGATCGATCTGATCACCATAGACCTCGCGGAAGATCTCTCGAACTTTGAGGCGCAGATGGGCTGTGTGCTCGATCGGAGTATATTCGGACTGGCCTTCGGCTTCGCTATCGAGCGCAAAGGTCATGTACGTCGAATCGGCGATCGTGATCACCGAAGGTACGCGCCCTTCAGCTTTTAGCGCGATCAACATACTGCGAAATTGCTCAAGACGCGGCTGGAGCAGTTTGCGGCGCTTGGTGAACAGATCTTGGTCCCACTCGGGATCGGACCCTGCGGTGCGCTTAAACTGATCCGTCGAGTCCACCGAGGCGAAATAATCCAGATCGAGATCGAGCGTGAACCGCCCTTTGGGGATCGCCTGTAACAGTTGCGCGAACATCTGCGCCCCTTCTCCCTTGCCTGCGCTTGTGATGGCGGTATCGGAGGTCAAGATCGACAGCCAAAACGGGCGAAACAGATCGAACTTCTCCGCAACAGGCCGCTGTGCGGGCTGGATCGTGATCCACGCATCACCCATCCCAACAGCGGGCTTCTTCGGCTCCATCTGCGGATCGTAATACAGCCGATAATGCGAGCGTTTGGACTCCGCTTCTTTGATCTCACGCGCTTGTTTTTTGGCTTTGGCTGCCGACCAACGCGGGTCCGCCAAAAAAGTGGGGGTTCCTTTTTTCGGAACTCCAAAGAAAAAGCGCCGATTGAGAAACTCGGTGTAGCCGTTCCAAGAAGGCTTGCCCCAGATCACCCGATCATACCCCGCTGTCAAAACCCCCCCCGCAACGGGCATCGCGCAATCATAGATCGCGTGGGCGATCGTGTGCCATGCGTCTTTTACGTTCACGCCACGCTTCAACTGATCCACCGCCTTCAACACGGCACTTGGACTGGGCACAGCCCGCATATCGTTGTGTGTATCGAGGTGAAACAACGGCCCCACATCGCGGCGTTGGCTTTCCTTGATCCAAAACGGCACAGACAGGTGATGCCCGTTGACCTCGTACACAGGGATGGCCGCATATTCGGCTTGTTCATTTTGGACGGGATAGAGGCGCGCACCGAGCATATACAGATGCTTCCAACGCGCTACCGTCCGCCAGTCTGTGGACTCTTTGCGCAAACGCTCGTGCAAACCGCGCAGCTTTCGCAACAAAAAAACATCCATCTGCTTTCCCAAACGTGGAAAAGCCCGTCGGATCGTAATCAAGCAATCCACTTCACGAAACGCACCATGAAAATCCCCATCCCCCCGAACTTCTGCACACAACTCTTCTGGCGCAACGTTGTTCTTCCCAAGCAACGAACCTCGGATATCGGCCACAGAAGCCAGCGGGATCGGCTGCGGCCCACGCTGCCACCACCACGCCGAAGCCCCCAACAAACACACCAAAAAACCGCACGACACAAAGCCGCGCCACCACACCGAAGACAAGGACGCCCCTGCTTGCGCATGATGCGCAGGCATCGATGGCGGATACATCTGACTCATCGATCTCCACACTCTTGTCGCCAACGTACAACCCATTCCGTCCGAATCAAGCGTCGATCCGAACCTTTGCCTTTGACGCATCCGAGCATACACCGACAGCCTTTGAAATCAACCCTCCGCTCTAGATCTTGATCGGCTTGGGCAGTTCGTGATCAAACCGCGCCTTGATCGCCTTTTTGTCGAGCTTTCCTGCACTTGTCTTTGGAAGAGCCTCCGAAAAGACCACGTAGCGGGGGATCTTGTAGCGTGCAAGATGCGCTTGCGCGTACCGCAAGATATCTTGCTCGGTGCATCCCGCCCCTTCCTCTCGGCGGATCAGAGCCAGTCCGACCTCTCCCCAACGCGCATCCGCAACCCCCACCACAGCGGCCTCTGCAACCCCCTCCGCCTCATGCAACACACTTTCGATCTCCGCAGGATACACATTCTCGCCGCCGCTGATGTACATATCCTTGAGGCGCCCCACGATGCTCACGTATCCTTCGGCATCCACACGCACCAGATCGCCCGTATGCAGCCAACCTTCGCGCAACACCTCCGCGCTTGCTTCGGGACGCTGCCAATACCCCGCCATCACATGCGGACCACGCAAACAAAGCTCACCCACTTCGTCCGCTCCCACGCGGCTTCCGTCTTCATCGATCACTTTGATCTCGACGTGCATCAACGGAAACCCTACAGCACCCGGCTTTCTCTCGATGTCCTCTTTCGGCAACCAAAAGTTATTCGGTCCCGCTTCTGTTAGCCCATAACCCGTCTTAAAATGTACGCCTTTTTCCCAAAATCGCTCAAACACCGGCAACGGACACGGCGCACCCCCACTGATCACAAACTTCGTCCCCGAAAAATCCGCTGCTTTCCAGCGCGGATCTTCTTGCATCAAAATAAACATCGTCGGAACGCCAAAAAACACCGTCACACCTTGGTCGCGCACCAAGTCAAACACCATCCCGACCTCAAAACCTTTGCAAACAATCGATGTGCCACCCGCATACACCAACGGCGTCGTAAAGACGTTCAATCCGCCCACATGGAACAACGGGGCATTGAGGATCGCCACATCATGCGCATCCAACTCCCAACTGATGATCGTGTTGATCGCGTTCGCAAGGATGTTTCCGTGTGTCAGGGTCGCCCCTTTTGGAAGCCCCGTTGTTCCGCCTGTATAGCAGATCAACCACGGATCATCCGGCGCGATCGACACAGGCAACAGAGACTCTCGCTCGTCCATCGCCTCCGAAACCGAAAGCAACGGATCTTGCGAACGTATCGCCTTCGTCAATGCGATCCACGTCCCGACCTCAGCCCGACTTCCCTGTAGCGAACGCACCGCATCCCCAAATTCTTCTCCGTAGATCAACGCAACAGGCCGACACTCCGCGATAAGCGCATCCAACTCACGCACCTGCAAACGCCAATTCAAATTCTGCAAGATCGCCCCAAGGCGACCACAAGCAAAGAACACATCGAGATACTCGATGCAATTCATCGCCAAGATCGCCACACGATCGCCCTTTCCTACACCCAACGTCTTTTGCAGAGACAACGCCAGCCGTTGCACTTGCTGATCCCACGCCCGATAAGACACCTGCCGACCTGTTGCTTGATCGATCAAGGCGGTCTTTTCAGGGCTGAGTTGCGCCCTTTTGCGCAGCCAATCCGCAACAAACATCCAAACCTCCGCTCAATTTGCAATCTCCGAAACATCCGCACGATCCCCGATCAGATACATCGCAGCGATCACAGCCCATCCCGAAAAAGTCGCCATCGTCGCCAAAAACGCCGGATTGTTGTGCATAAACGAGATCTTTCCAAACGCCACCGCAAAGTAAGCCACCGTCGAGGCCACCGTACCTATCACGATCGCACGCCGCGACACCTTCGGAAAAAACATTCCACACGCCAACGGCAAAAACGATACCGTAAAAAGCAAGTACACACCGTACTGACCAAAGATCGCCACCGACCGCCCTGTCGGGTTCTTGAGTTGCGCAAAACTTAACCACAACGCCAAGATCCCCAAAAATACCATCCCCACGCGCCCAAACCACATTGCACGCTTCGCACGAGCCGCTTCTTCCGCTTCATCTTTCGCTGCTTTGCGCTGCAATCCCAGATACAGATCGTTTGAAAAGATCGTAGACAACGCCAACAAGATCCCTTCGAGCGTCGATATCCCCGCAGCCAACAACCCCACGCTAATCAACACCTGCGCAGCCGCCGAAAAATTCTGCGCGATATACACGATCACCACCGTGTCGAAGTTGTGCTGCCCCTTCAACGTCACACGCGCATACAACCCCACCAACATCACCAACATAAACACCACACCCGCCAAAAGCCCCACCAACAAATACGTCCGAACATCTCGCTCTTCTTTGAGATACAACGCTTTGCTCACGATATGCGGCTGGCACACGATCGCACATCCCACCACAAAGTTACATACAAACACCTCAAAAAAGTTCCGAAAATACAGCGACTTTGGATTGGTGATCTGCGCGAGTTCTGGCTGGATCGCAGCCAACTTCCCAAACAGGCCGCCCTCTTGGAAAAACAGATGTACTCCGCTACCGATCATCATCAACGCCACCACCAACATGATAATCGCTTGGATCGTGTTCGTGTACGCGCTGGTGTTCGCACCACCCAACATCACATACGAAAACACAAAAACCACCGCCCCCACCGCCAAGACCTGCTGATAAAACAGGGCTTGTTCCGCCGCTGTACGGATATTCCAACCATACAACAGCCTAGTGATCACACCCAGTTCCTGTCCGCTGTGTGCGGCCTCTTTCATCGACACAAGCGGCGGGATCAACATCACAAACAACACCTTGGCGATGGCAACGACGATCAACACCACAAAACTCACCAACGCCAACGACAAGATCGCAAAAAAGATCCGCAACCCCCGCGACTGGTAGCGCGTCCCGATCCACTGCGGAACCGACAACGCCGCAACCCGCGTCCCCATCGCACGAAAGCGATTCGAGAAAAACACCAGCCCCAAGATAATCCCCAACGACGCAGCGCCTCCCATCCCCAAAAGACCCGATATCCCGTAAGCATAGATCAACCCGGGATTCACCACAAACGTCGCAACACTCGTCAATTGGGCCGTCAAAGAAAGACCCACAAAGGCAGGGTGGATATCCCGACTCCCCACCGCAAAGTTCTTCAGCGAATCGGTCTTCAACAAACCGCGTACCGTCAACCATACCGTCACCGCAACATACAGGCTCAACGCAAGCCAAGCCATCTGAAATTTGGTCATCGAGACATCTCTTTCGTTGGGGATAGGAGTGCCAAAAAAAAGCCGTGTTCGTGCCGCTTGAAGCGACAGAGTCGTTGGTTTGAAAAATAGGGATCTCTTCGCCAAACACGGGGTCCATAGAGCCGCGCTCCCTTGTGGAGTGGGGTGAAACCCCACAAAAACCATCAAAACTGCGTGAGTTCTATGGGTTAAGAAAAATTAATAAATCCCAAGGCGTTTTTTGACTTCTGCTTTGATCACTTTTCCCGAAGCATTCAAGGGCAATTCTTGTACAAAATGATAGTGCTTCGGCATCTTGTAGCGTGCCAACCGCACATCCAAAAAGGCGTGGAGAGCTTCGCTTGTCAAACCTTCTGTGCGCGGCACGATCACCGCAACAGGGACTTCTCCCCAACGCTCCTCCGATTGCCCGACCACCGACGCCATCGCAACATCAGGGTGACCTGCCAAAAGCTTTTCGATCTCCGCAGGATAGATATTCTCTCCCCCGCTGATGATCATGTCTTTTTTGCGATCGACGATCGTCAAAAACCCTTCTTCATCAAAACGCCCGATATCGCCCGTGTGCAACCAACCCTTGCGGATGGTCTTCGCCGTCTCTTCGGGCAGATTCCAATATCCCTTCATCACATTCGGACCGCGCACGACGATCTCGCCAGACTCTCCCGTCGGAAGGGCGTTTCCATCGTCATCCACCACCTTGACCTCTGTGTACAAGATCTGCCGCCCTGCACTACCCGCCTTGCGTAAACACTCGCCCGGACCCATCCCCGTCACTCCCGGGGCCGCTTCGGTCAGCCCGTACCCTTGGCGAAACTCTAAGCCCCGCGCATGGTACAATTGAATCAACGACTCCGACAACGGCGCACCTCCGCTCAACAGCACTTGGCACGAACCAAAGTTCGTCTCCGCAAAACGCGGATGATCCGCCATCAAACGAAAGATCGTTGGGACCCCTACCACTCCCGTCACACGGTCTTTTTCGATCGATGCCAACACCGCACCCGCATCAAACTTTTGCTGCAAGATCACCGTCGCCCCAACATGCAACATCGGTGTCACCGAGCCATTCAACCCGCCCACATGAAACAGCGGCAACAGCACCAAACACACCGTATCTGGCGAAACGCCCAACGACCAGCCGTTGATCGTCTGCCAAAACACATTGCTATGCGTCAACACCACACCTTTGGGATTCCCCGTCGTGCCGGACGTATAGATGATCATCAAGTCATCATCTCCTCCACCCACAGGATCGCCCAACGGTGACTCTCCTTCGCCTCGCAAGGCGGCTTCATACGCCGATCCTTCCAAGGTTTCGGCGACTTCCGTCAACACAGGCGCTTGTTCCATCCGCCCCGCCAAGCTGCGCGCTCGTTCTGTCCAACGCCCCGCATAGATCAAAGAACGAGGCGTACAATCGCGCAAGATATACGCAAGCTCGTCCTCCCCCAAACGCCAATTCAGCGGCACATAAATCGCCCCGATCTGCGCACAAGCAAACAACACCTCGATCATCTCCGCGCAGTTCGGCAACAACACCGCTACGCGATCTCCTTGCCCCACCCCTTGCCCCTTCAACAACGCCGCCAGTTGACTCATCCGATGCGAAAGCGTCGTATAACTCCACGCATGGCGCTCATCTTGAACCGCCAGCTTTTTCCGATACAACGCCGCATTCCGCTCGATCCATGTCGCAATATTGATCCGCATCTCTCTCTCCCATCCTCAAAAATCGAAGCCATCCCGAACGATCTACAGCAAAGCCAAAGCATCCGACGTCGCCTCCTCGCCGATCGAGGCTTCGTCTAAACGTTTTTTGGATGAGGCATCCAGTTGCTCGTGCATCTGCGCCACTTGGGTTTGAAGTTGTTCGATCATCCCGATTAACCGAGCGATCTCTTCTGTTCGCCGTTGTTGGCCTGTGCGGAGTTCGTCCATCAGATCCTCCACTTCCGCCAACAAACGCTGTACACCGTGCATCACCTTGAGCTGATGGCTGCGCATCGCTACGCCTAGCTGCGAAAGCAACAGATCACGCGTCTGCTCGACCATCCGCAGATTCCGCATCACCCCCCCCAAAAGCCCTGCGGATGCACGCAAAAAGGTATCGCTTTGTACCACCCGCTCGATCCGTTCGTTGGCCTTCAACGCCAACCGATCAAAACGCGGCTTCCAGTATCGCTCAAACATCTTCGTCTTTCCTCTCGTTTGACACTTCCCTCCAAAACGCCGCTGAGCATAACCAAGCCCCCATCGCGCTGTCAAGCTATTTTTGTGCATTGCACAAAAATATGCTGCAAAGCACAAAAATGTACTTGACTTTCACAACGGATTGCTGCATACCCAATCAAGCCAGTCAGACGGGCGGCTTGGCCGCAAACAATGCAAGCCCAAAACCGTCCACGATCGCAGAAAAGGCCGCCATCAAAGCGCACAAAACACGCTTTTTTGCAGCGCACAAAGGAATCTCCGATGAAGAAACAAGGACCGGTAGAGATCCGCAAATACTCGAACCGTCGCTTGTACAACACCCAAGAAAGCTGCTACATCACGCTGCAAGATCTCGCGCAGATGATCCAAGACGGCCTTGATGTCCAAGTCCTCGACGCCAAAACAGGCGAAGATCTCACACGCGCCATCATGTTGCAGATCATCTGCGAAAACAAAGCGCAGCAAGAAGCCCTTCCGATCTCCTTTTTGCGCCAAGTCATCCAAGCAGGCGATAAGGCCGTCCGTTCCTCGATCCGCAGCTACCTCTCGATGGGATGGCAGGCTCAACGCGAAGTCCAACGCCAGATCGGCCATTGGGCCCGCGCTGCCATGATGATGAATCCGCTGCTCGCTCCCTTTCTGGCCGCACAACGCGATTACAGCTCATCCCCCAACGCAAACCGCCACGATCTCGCTCCCATCCCCACACCACAACTGCCTCAAATCCTCCCTCCCACCGACGATGACGGCTCGCCTTGGGAACAGATCGAACGCTTACGGCTTCAACTTGCCGCCATGCAAGCCCAGATCGACGCCATGACACAAGAACACGACGGTGCGGGATAATCCCCCCATCACCTATCCACCCCATCCAAAGAAAGGACGGCGCTTCCTCCCCCCCCTCGTTCATAAGGGGGTCTCCGCGCCGAAAAATCGATGACACAACAGACGGAATCCAAACAAAAAAAACCTTTGCTTCGCCGCGTTTTTCGCCTTGGTATGGCCCTCAGCGGCATCGACACCATGCGCCAGATCGCCCGTCCCCTCGCTCAGATCGCAGCCAACAACCTCGAACAAGGATTGCAACTTCAACAAGCCCTCTGGGCGCGCACCGCTGAAGCCCTCCAATCCTCACAAGAAGCCAGTCTCCATCATCTCCGACGCATCGCCGAGATCAACACTCGCCTCACCGAAACGCTGCGCGACAAGATCAAAGGCATGGCCGATCCCGGTACACACTAGGACGAAATCCGTCTATTGTGTCAACACAACGTATCGGGGAAGCCCCCTGTAGCTGTCCAATCACAGGGCGTCTCCGCGCTCTCCTTCGATCACACATCACTCGGATTTCGTATTATGCCGCATTTCAAAAACCCCGTGTTCGCTGCCCCTCAAGCGGTGCCTTCGTTGGTTTGAAAAACCTCTGATCGCTCCGCCAATACGGGGTCAAGGGGGCGGCTCTCCCTTGCGGGGTGTGGGGCCGCGCCCCACAAAGACAGAACAATAGAGACAAACTGAACTCTTTCCAAGATGCCCTATCGACGGACGAAAAAGGAGTCTTGCTTGCTCACGATCTTCAAAAAAGCGACCCATGCCTTCGGCCAAGCGGCCTCTATCCTTGGCGAAGAAGCCCGCAATCTCGGTCGCCGCACACGCAATAGTGCGCGGCTGCTTCGCACGCCCTACCCGATGGGCGTGACACCTTATGATGTCGTGTTGCAACGCAACAAAATGAAGCTGCTCGCCTTTCACCGCCTCGGCCCTGAACGCGAAACCACCCGTCGTCCCGTCCTGATCGTCCCCTCCCTAATCAATCGCTACTACATCCTCGATCTCCAAAAAGGCAAAAGCTTTGTCGAATACCTTTCTCAACAAGGCTTTCCTGTCTACGTCATGGATTGGGGCCGTCCCGGTCCAGAAGACGCAGAAGTCGACTTTTCGGAGATCGTCGACTCTTTGATCCACGCTGCTGTACGCAAAGTTTGTGCGTTGCACCATCAAGAAAGCGTCCACCTGATCGGCCACTGCGTCGGCGGGCTGCTCACGCTTACCTACGCAGCCCTTTATCCCGAGCGCGTCCGCACCCTACTCAATCTCACCACCCCCGTCGATCTCCGCAAAGGCGGTATCTTGGGGCGTTGGACCTCTGGCGAATGGATGGATCCTGACCTTGTGGTCGATACCTTTGGCAATGCCCCTTGGCCCCTGCTTCAAGCATCCTTTCAGATGCTTGTCCCCCTCGGTATGTTGATGCGCAACGTCTGGATCTACGAACAACTCCCCAACGACAATCTCATCGAAAACATCCGCGCCATGGAAACATGGTCCAATGACAACGTTTCCATCCCGGGCGCTTTTTTTCGCAGCTTTATTCGAGATCTTTATCAGAAAAATGCCCTCTACGAAGGAACCTTCTCGCTTAACGGACGCCGAGTGGATCTGCGCAGCTTGCGTCAGCCCGTGATGAACATCTCATGCCAAGCCGATCACATCGCCCCCCCCGAAAGCGTTGCAGCCCTCAAAGACCTCCTGCCACACACGCAGGATATCGCGATCCCGGGCGGCCATGTCTCCGTCGTCGCCAGCTCGCGTGCCGTCAAGACTGTCTGGCCGCAGATCCGCCAGTTCTTTGAAGACGCGGCCTAGTCCCTCGAACGCATCGATGCTGTCGCTTCGGTGCGCCCTTTTGGACCCCAGCGATCATCCCACAGGATGATGGGAGAAACCCATGCTTGAATCACTTGGACTTTTCGGGCTACCCTTCGCATGGTCACGCGAGATCGCCAAATGGACCCGCACACAGATCCACCGCCACGAAGTCTTTTTGGACAACACCCTGCTCAAAGAACCCGCCAAACCCGCGTGGAGCAGCCCCAACAAGATCGTGTGGGAACTGCCTAGCCTGCGCCTGCGCGACTTTAGCGAAGATCCCGAAAGCTCGGACATCCCGACTCTTTTGATCAACCCGCAAGTCAACAGCTCCTACATCTGTGACTACGCCCCGGGACAAAGTCTGATGATGACCCTGCGCGAACAGGGCCTCAAACGCCTGTACGCCGTGGACTGGAAGAGCGCAACGCTCGAACGTGCCGATGAAACCTTGGATGATGCACTTTGGGCTTTGCACAGCGTGATCGATCATCTCGGTGGCCGCGTGCGTTTGATCGGCTTGTGCCAAGGCGGATGGATGTCTTTGATGCTCTCTGCCTTATTCCCCCACAAGATCGACAGCGTCGTGTTGGCGGCTGCCCCCATCGACTTTCACGCAGAACCCGGCGTGATCAACGTCCTCGCACGTTATGTCTATCCCATGGCTTTCTACGAAGCCCTCGTTGCGATGGGCGGCGGCATCATGCGCGGAGAGATGATCAGCACAGGTTTCAACAATATGCGACCTTTTGAACGCTACGTCCTCAAATACATCGACCTCTACGCCCACATCGACGATCAAGACTACGTCGCACGCTACCGCGAACTCGACAACTGGTACGCGTTGGCCCAACATATCCCGGGGGCGACTTACCTGCGGATCGTCAAAGAACTCTTCAAAGAAAATCGCATGGTTTGCGGCACGATGATCTGTTGTGATCGCCCGCTCGACTTGAAACATGTCACTTGCCCCGTCCTCATGATCGCCGGTCTGCGCGACCATATCACCTTGCCGGGTCAACTCTTTGCAGCCGAACAATACGTCGGCACACAAGAAACTTATCGCTTTACCACAGACGCCGGACATGTGGGCGTCTTTATGAGCAAACGCGCCCTGCGCGATGTCTGGCCCAAGGTCGTTGCGGTCCTTCAACAAACCTCTCACGCAACCCAGCCTCCGGCACAGATGATCACCGAACCACCGCGCTTTCAAGCCTAAACCCTAACCGAGAGATCGGCGATGCAATCCAACACCTCCTTCGTCCCTTTTGCTTGGCGTCCCTTTGGGATCATGTCTTGCTTTTGTCTGTTTTCGCTTGGCTTCTTTTTCTTACAAGGATGTCCCAACGAGACGACAAAAACTTGCTCCCAAGACACCGATTGCCCCTCCGGGCAGATCTGTAAACAAAGCCGTTGCGAAGCCACCAGCGCAGGATGCAGCACAGACAAGGATTGCCCCGCTGAAAAACAATGCGTCCAGCAGATCTGCAAAGACAAACAACCTGCTTGCCAAAACAACAGCACCTGCAAACAAGGCGAAGTCTGCCTCCAAGGTCGCTGTCAACCCCAGCTTTGCACCGATGATCGCAGCTGCCCTGCTGGACAACGCTGTCAAGGCGGAAGCTGCGTCTCTTCCGAGTCTTCAGAGGAGATCACCCCCAACGAAAAACTTCCCAACGACGGCGGAAGTGAACCCATCCCCGAATCCACTTCCGACACACCGCCCACCGAAACCACCTCCGAGAACACGCCCGATACGACGCCCGTTTGCGTCCCCAACCGCAACGGCATCATCGAACGCAACGAGCTCACCTTCCGTATCGGCGCAGCCATCAGCTACACCGCTGCGGGAACCGAAAGCGCCCCTGTGGATGTCGACTTGAAAGGCACCCAAGGCACCGACGGCATCGTGACGTGGGACTTTAGCAAAAAATTTCCCGACGATAGCCGTGAAATAGATGAAGTCTTGCCCTACAAAGGCCAATGGTTTGAAGGCGATATCCTTGATCCGATCCCCGAATATACCTCTATCCTGACACGAAATTATCCTCTTGTCGGTGTCATCCTTGCGGCGTATCGGCCCACTCCTGACGCTCTCCAGATGCTCGGTTGGTACTCCCAAGAAAAAGATCGCGCCAAGGTCAAATACAACCAACCCGTCGAGATCCTGCAATTCCCGCTCAAACTCGGCGACTCTTGGCTCAACAAACCCACCGCCAAAGGCTCCTTTCCCAAAAACTTGACCCTCTATAGCGCCAGCGAAGACTACGAATTCAACGTCGACGCCAAAGGCAAAGCCAAACTCCCCGCAGGAACCTACGATGTCTTGCGCCTTCGGATGAAGTTTAGCCAAACACAAACCCTACCTGCTTTTGCGAGCCTTTCACGCATCACTTACTTCTTTATCGCAGAGTGTTTTGGCATCGTTGCCCGCGTTGATAGCAAGCTCTACGAAAGCGACGAAAACTTTACCAAAGCCAGCCGCCTCAAACGATTGAGCGACTAGCTTTCGATCACACCCTGAGCCGATCTTGGATGCCACGAGATCCACCCGTTGTGTGATCGCAAAACGTCGGGGTAGCAAGATGTGGCTGCCCAACAACAGGGCGTCTACGCACGACCCGACGATCACACATCTCTCGGATCTTGTATTACAGGTGTTTTCCGCTGTTGGAGCCGTGATGCCCGTCTTTTTTCGGTATCCTAAGTGTCTCTTGATGCCGCTCTTTTTCGTTTTACTATGGTGCGGATGTATGCCTTTTCAGACGCAGCCAGTGCGCTCTGGCCTTTCGTCCAAAGACTTTGTACGGATAGGAGATCCGCAGCGCAAGATCCGAATCTACGAGCGAGGAAAGCCCACCAGCCCAGCGATCGTGTTTGTTCATGGCTACGGATCAGCGGGCCTGATCTGGTTGCCGTTGATGAAGACGCTTGAGCAAGCAGGTTATTATTGCCTTGCGATGGATCTTCCCGGCTTCGGCCTTTCTGACAAGTACGCAGGAAACTACGACACAAACTACATCGCCGATCAAGTCGCTGAGATCATGCAGAAAAAAGGCATCGATCGCGCCGATATCGTCGCCCATTCTTGGGGAAGTTCGGTCACGCTTGCGTTGGCCTTGCGTCATCCCAAAAAAGTCCGTCGCATCGTGATCAACGCAGGTTGGGTGTACAGCGCTCAGATCGTTCCTGTCTTGCGTTGGTCAAAGATCCCCGGGATCGGCGAGATGATCTACTGGCTGTATTACCGCGAGCGACCGGGGGAAAAGTACGCTTCTTCTTTCTATGACCCTGATCGGATGGTCGATATGGCCGTGATCGACAAGATCAAAGAAGCCCTCGATCGTCCCGGGGCTTTGGCGGCGGCTCTCGCCGTTGCGCGAGGGATGAAATTTGCCGACAGCGAACGCCGCTACAAGACGCTGCGCCATCAAACGCTGTTGCTGTGGGGCAAACAAGACCGTGTCGCCTTACCTTTCTACGGACAACGCCTTGAGGCCGACCTCCCGAACGCGCAACTGATCTTGCTCGATCGGTGCGGCCACATCCCGATGCTCGAACGCCCTTATCTCGTGCATCGCTATATCCGCAGTTTTCTTGGTCCTGCCGTGGTCTTGGCACAGCCCGAAGATCCTTCCCCCCCCCAAAAACCCTAGAATTGGGCCTGTAAGCATGCTTATTCTTTTAGGAGCCACGCCGTTGACAAAAAATCCCCACGTTCGCGGCACTTCAAGCGGCAGGGCTGTTGGTTTGAAAAACACCTGTGTACTCCGCCAATACGGGGTCCATCGAGCCGCGCTCTATGGCGGGGCGTGGGGCAATGCCCCACAACGCAAACCCCATCTCGCCGCTCCTCTGCTTTTGCGATCGTTTCTCGTACTTGCGCTTTGGCTTGGGCTGCACGGCCTCACCCATGCCGCAGGTTCGGATGGTGGGGCGATCTCCGACCCACGCGGCCAAGGCGACCCACCCCATCGCTACGATCCAGCCCTGTCTGCGATGCCGATCCATTTCTCGATCCACGGCTATTATCGGATGCGTTGGACCCTGCTTAGCGGCCTCGATCTAGGTCGTGGCCCCACACCTTCGAGCGGCACAACGATCTTTCCCAAACCCACCGATGGCAGCCTGATCAACACCGCCGATATGCGCTTTCGCACCGATCTTTCTCTTGAGATCGGAAGTACCGTCCGCGTCTTTGCCCGTGTAGACGGCCTCGACAACGTCGTGCTTGGTTCTACGCCTGAAGGTCTCCCCCGCAACAACCGTGTCCCACAGATCGTCGCAACCACAGGCCAACGCGCCCCTTCTGCCGGCCAAAACAACGCCCTCGACAGCATCAACTTGCGCTGGGCCTACGGTGAAGTCCTGTTGCCGTTTGGTTATCTTGCCGTCGGTCGGATGGGTGCGCTCACCCCTTGGGGGTTGGGCCTGCTCGTCAACCCCGGAAATGCGATCGATGACGATCAAGGCGATGTCGCCGACCGCATCGCGATGGGCTTTGCGCTTTTCGGACACCTCTTGCTTGTTGCGTACGAGTGGAGCGCAAGCGGACCCACCCTGACCATCCCAAGCAATGCTTCGGTCGATCAAGATCCACGCGATAACGTCCAATCCATCGGCATCGCGATCGCAAACTACGATCCACCCGATGCCCTCCGCCGCAAACTCAACGCAGGGCAAACCGTGATCAACTACGGCGTAATCTTTTCCTACCGCTGGCAAGATCGCGATATCCCCGCACTCTACGCCCCAGACGGCTGGTCCGAAGACCAACGCATCCAACGTGGCGACCAAGTCTTGCGAAAAGCATGGAGTGTCGTGGTCGACGCTTGGTTTTTGCTGCGCACACCTTGGTTTCGCCTTGAGATGGAGGGCCTTTACGCCCAAGCCGAGATCGGCAATGGCTCCCTTGTACCGGGTGTTGCGCTGACTCTGCCCATCACCTCGCAACAACTCGGCGGCGTAGTCCAGTTCGCCTTCTCTCCGCCCCAAAGCATCTGGGGGATCGGTGCAGAGATCGGCTATGCTTCGGGCGACAACGCTCCCGGCTTTGGCGTGACAGCCCCCCTCAACCAGATCCGCACCCAACGCGGCGATCTCGACGGCCCGCAGATCAATTATCCCAACGATACCACCTCCAACAACCTACGCTTTCACCCCAACTACCGCATCGATCTGATCTTTTGGCGGCGCATCCTTGGCCAAGTGACGGACGCCTTCTACACCAAGCTTGGCGGTCATCTCGATATCACACCGCGCTTGCGCTTTTGGGCCTCTGTCCTTTACTCCCGCGCCATCGAAGCCAACAGCACACCCGGCGGCGTTCATGATCTTGGAGTCGAGATCAACACCGGCCTACGCTACGATTACGATCACGGCTTCCAGATCCGCACCACCTTTGGCGCTTTCTTCCCACTCGCTGGGCTGCGCAACAACGAACTCAACCTCGCTCCTCAGCCTGCCCTCGCCCTCCATACAGTCCTTGCCTACGTCTTTTAGGATACATCCGCATGAAACCAACACTCTCGCTGTTTGTTTTTCTTCTGCTTGCCTGCTTGATCCTCCCGATATTCGGGTGTCCTGATCCGACTCCCCAAAAAGAGCAGACGACGCAACAAGACGGCGCTCCCACCGAAGAGATCACCACCCTCCCCGATGATCCACCCGAACGATGTGTCGGAAACAACGACGGGATCATCGAACTCAAAGAAGTGGCCTTTGTGGTCGGCGCAAGCGTCAACGTCTTGCGCAACAAAGCCGGAACCACCGTCCAAGTCAATCAACAAGGCAACCGAGACAACGAAGGCAACCTTGTTTGGGACTTCCGCAAACTGCCGCTCGATCAAAAAGATGCCGTCCGCACCGTCGATCCCACAGGAAAGTGGTTTTTGTCCGACTTTCCCGATGCCACGCTCTTGATCCCCATCGTCTACCAAGGCTTTTCAGGCATCTCTTATCAAGTCTTACGAAAGACTCCGACGGATCTTCTGCTCGATGGCATCGTCTCCGATCTCGAACAACCCGAGCAAGAAAAGATCTCGCTCAAATACGAAACGCCCGTCCCCCTCCTGCGTTTCCCTTTGCGCGATGGCAAGGAGTGGATCGTCGTCTCCAAAGCCAAAGGCAGCGTCGCAGGACAACCTCTCACCTCCACAGACACCTACCAGATCCGCGTCGCAGGCCGAGGAATCCTCAAGATCCCTGACATCGAGTTCCAAAATGCCCTCCGCATCGAGATATCTGTTCAACAGCGTTTGCTCGGTGGCAACAGCCGTACAATTTACCAGATCCTCTATATGGCCGAATGCTACGGCGAGATCGCACGCATCGAATCCGTCGAAAATGAAAAAGATCCCGCCTTTACCCAAGCCTCTCTTGCTCGCTTCCTCACCTTCTAACTCCCTCGCAACTGGCTTGTCAGAGACGGATTTAACCTAACGCCTATGGGGGCAGCCCCTACGTTTTGCGATCCACCCCCTGCGGATCTCGTATCACCACTCTGCCGCCGAGACAGGCGCGGATGCTGTTTTTTTTGCCCGCTGCATCCTCCTGATCGATGCGAATTTCTCTCGCTTGCGCTTTTGCCAAAGATATCCTACGCTGTGGGGACTTTGCCGTTGTTTTTGGCTGCCCTCGTTTCCCTGCACCGCGTAAGAGAATGTATGCGAACTACCCTTTGGATCTTGCTTGGCTGCTTTGCGCTCTCGCCAACAGCCCACGCACAACCCATCTCGGACTGCGCTCAACGATGCGCAAAAGACTGTTTCCAAAAAGCCGATTCGACCGACCCCTGCGCGACCTTGCGCTGCTCGGTATTCTGCAAAAAAACTTCCCGACGACAAACACTTCGATGAACCAAGAGGACGGCCATGCGAAACCATCACGCTCCACCCCTGCACGTGATCCTCATCAGTCTGCTATTTGCTTTTTCCATCTTCGGCTATCTCGAAGCCTGCGGCCCCCAAGCCACCTCTTGTAAAGCAGACAGCGATTGCAGCGCCCAAGAATATTGCGCACCAACCAGCGGACAAAGCATCTGCACCAAACGCTCCGAGTCTATCCAAGACGGCAGTCCTGACGCAGATCCTCAGCCCGATACCCCCACCCAGACAGGCTGCGATATCCCTGCTTATGATCCCACCAAAGATCCCGGCAACGGTGGAACAACCCTCCAACTCGACCAGATCGATCAGTTTTTTTTCCGAAAACTACGCGAGATCTTCTACCTCAGCCAACAATGTAGCGAAAAGATCTGGGGTGGCTCCTACCAACTCCACAAAGTCCCCACTTACATCGCCAACATCGGCTCGAACGAACCCGGATCTGGAAAAGGCGTGCGCGGCTTTTTGATCAACCACCCCAATCCCCCCCAAGGCAGCACCCTTATTGACACCAAGTCGGTTTTCGGTATCCCCAACGTCTACGCTTACGACGGCGCGATCAAAGATATCACCCCACCCGGCTTTATGTTCGATCTCCCCATCAACAACACCCCCGTGTACGCCTTTTCTTACGGCACAAGCCACGCCACCATCAACCCAACCACAGGAAACCAAGCATTTGCCCTTTACGTCCACGAAGGCTTCCACCGCATCCAAGACTTTGAAGAGGCATGGAAATACCCTCAAGGCATCCAAGATCCCACAGGATACCCCTACGACACCGAACAACTCACCCTTGCTTTGCTCGAAGACGCGATCCTCACGGACGGACACAACGAAAAGATCACCGCCGAACAAGCCCTTCAGTGGTTTTATGCAGCCCGAAAAGAACGCATTAAGCTCGATAACAGCCCCAACAAGCTGATCCAATCCCTCGAAAACTTTCAAGAATGGCTTGAAGGCACTGCCATGTACAGCGAAATACTCTATCTCAACCTGCTCAAGATCCCCTACCCGCTGAGCGATCCCAATTCCATCCCCGGTCGCCTTACACTCTTACGCCTCATGCAATCCGATTCCAACGCATCCAAAAAAGACGTCATCGAAACACTGCGCGGAAGATACTACGCAAGCGGCGCCGCCCAAGGCGTTCTCCTCGAACGCCTCGGCAACAAGACTTGGAAAGACCAGATCCGCAAAAGCCAAACCTTTTATGATATCCTTAATGAACTTTATTCTGGACTACAAACAGAGAGCATTCTTCATCAAACAAAGACAAAATACGATTACGATGCTCTCAAAAAGATCGGACAAAATCTCGCGGATCGCCGATAACTCCCCTCGACTGTTTGGCCCGAATTTCTCTCGCTTGCGCTCTTGCCAAAGATATCCTACGCTGTTCGAGCTTTGCCTCTCTTTCTTTGCCTGCTGCCCTCGTTTCTGACCCAACTACACAGGAGGACGTATGCGAATTGCCCTTTGGATCTTGCTTGGCTGCCTTGCGCTTTTGCCAACAGCCCACGCACAGCCCGCCTCGGACTGCCCAACACGATGCACAAAAGACTGTATCGAAAAAGCCGATGCTACCGACCCCTACGCGACCTTGCGTTGCTCGGTACTCTGCAAAAAAACTTGCCGGCGACAAACACTTCGATGCCACCGCCAATGTGAGATGCAACACATCCGCGATCTGCGCTCTTGCAACACACAACCCCCCGCGCAACAGGCCGCTTGCCGCTTGCTCGCTACACAACAACAACAACGCTGCAAACAAACCTGCCCACCACTTCCGCCCAAACCTGCTGTCTCCCCCCTCTGCATCGCTCTTTGCAAAGAAACACAACAACGCTCCACCCAAACCTGCATCACGATCAACGATCCCACGCAGCGAAAAGCCTGCCGTATCCGCAGCAAACAAGCCTTTCAACATTGCTTACGCCATTGTCATACCACCCATTAACCAAGAGGACGGCCATGCGAAACCATCACGCTCCACCCCTGCGCGTGCTCTTCGTCGGTCTGCTGTTTGCTTTTTCCATCTTCGGCTATCTCGAAGCCTGCGGCCCCCAAGCCACCTCTTGTAAAGCAGACAGCGATTGCAGCGCCCAAGAATATTGCGCACCAACCAGCGGACAAAGCATCTGCACCAAACGCTCCGAATCCAGCACCGACGCCAGTCCCTCCGAAACCACCTCCGAAACCACCTCCGAACCCCGCACCGAGTCCGCACCAGACGGAACCCCCGAAGCGGAACCCCAGCCTGAGACCGCCGTAGAAAAAACCCCTGAACCCCAACCCGAACCGACCCCTGAGATCCGACCCGATACCCCCACCACCACAAACTGCGATATCCCTGCTTATGATCCCACCAAAGATCCCGGAAATGGCGGAAAGGCCGTCCAACTCGATAACCTCGATCAGTCTTTCTTCCGCAAACTACGCGAGATCTTCTACATCAGCCAACAATGCAGCGAAAAGATCTGGGGCGGTTCTTACCAACTGCACAAAGTCCCCACCTACGTCGCCAATATCGGCCCAAATGCGGGTGGATCAGGAAAAGGCGTGCGTGGCTTTTTGATCAATCACCCCAATCCCCCCCAAGGCAGCGCCCTTGTTGATACCAAATCGGTCTTCGGTATCCCCAACGTCTACGCCTATGATGGCGCAATCAAGGATATCACCCAACCCGGCTTTATGTTCGATCTTTCCATCAACAACGTCCCTATGTATGCGTTCTCTTACGGAACCAGCGACTTTTATATCGACCCCACGCAGGGCAACGAAGTCTTCGCCCTCTACGTCCACGAAGGCTTCCACCGTGTCCAAGACTTCGAAGAAGCATGGACCTATCCCAACGGCATCCAAGATCCCACAGGCTATCCCTACAACACCGAACAACTCACCCTTTCCATGCTCGAAGACGCTGTCCTCATCGACGGATACAAGGAAAAGATCACCGCCGAACAAGCCCTTCAGTGGTTTTATGCCATCCGAAAAGAACGCATCAAGATCGACAACAGCCCCAACAAGCTGATCCAATCCCTCGAAAACTTCCAAGAATGGCTCGAAGGTACCGCCATGTACAGCGAGATCCTTTATCTCGGTCTTCTCAAGATCCCCTACCCTCTAGACGATCCCAACTCCATCCCGGGGCGTCTTGAACTGTTGCGCCTCGCCGAGACCGATCCCAACCTCACCAAAGAAGGCGTCATCGGCACTCTTGGCGGAAGATACTACGCCAGCGGAGCCGCACAAGGCGTTCTCCTCGAACGCCTCGGCAACAAGACTTGGAAAGAGCAGATCCGCAAAGGTCAAACCTTTTATGATATCCTTAACGGACTCTATCCGAGCCTCCAAACAGATCCTCTTCTTCAACAAGCCAAGACAAAATACGATTACGAAAGTCTCAAAAAGATCGGACAAAATCTCGCAGCACGCCAATAATACGGGAGACGAGAGATGTGCGATCACAAGGGTCGGTGCGATTCGCTGTAATTGCCCGATTCTTGGGCAGCCACAGGGGGCTGCCCCTACGTTTTACAATCACACGACGGGCGGATTCCGTATAATACGGGAGACGAGAGGCTACACTTTTGTCAGAAGTTCCGCTGTATGGAGATGGGGGATCTGATTAAAAGAGACCATCCCACGGCCTTTCGGAGAGACTGCGATCTCTGAGATAGAGGCGTTATAGAGTTGCCAACTCAGATCCATGATCGCTTCGGCGGAGATGTGATAGCACAATCCGACCGCCGCGCTGATCGTGCCTGCGGAAGTGAATACAGCCACACGTTTGCCGTGTCCTTCGGTGCGATGGATGGTGTCCAACGCATCCTGCACTCCCTCCAAAAAGCGCGAAAATGGCCCCACTTCGGGAAGATGGATCTCGCCCCGAATCCACATATGCATGCTTTGAACAAAAGCCCGCATCCCAACACGCGGATCACCCTTTTGCCCAGCAGCACGCGCCAAAAAAGCCTCACGGATCGCTTCGTCTTGTTCCATCAGTCGCGGCAATGCATGTTGAAACACAGCAAGCCCACCATGCTCATCCAGCCCCGCCAGTTCGGTCACTTCAGGCCAAGGCAATCCCTGTTCTCGGTACACTCGCTCGATCACCTCCATCGTCTCGCGTTGACGACGCAAAGACCCCCGATACACCGCATCGATCCGCACATCCCACTTCGCCCAATACTCCCCCAACAAACGTGCTTGTTGTTTGCCCATCTCTGAAAGTCGATCATAATCCCCGCTCATAAAGTCTGCGGCCTTGCCATGCCGCACCAGCATCACCGTACTCATCCGTCCTCTCCGTTCTTCGCTGCTCATAAAACTTACACGATATCCGCAAGATGTGTGATCGAAGGATCGTGCGTAGACACCCGACTGTTGGGCAGCCACACCTGTCTGCCCCTACGTTTTGCGATCACACGGTGGGCGGATCTCGTATTCTACCTCTTCTACCTCTTCTACCTCTTCTACCTCTTCTACCTCTTCTACCTCTTCTACCTCTTCTACCTCTTCTACCTCTTCTACCTC
>JAKLKB010000040.1 GCA_023150835.1 Myxococcota bacterium
CTCCCCCGTGAACAGGGGAGGGAGCGAAAGTCGGAAGCATCGGGGATTTTGTTTTTTCATGACGCACGCTGTATGCACGAAATGCAGACGCTGCCCGTTCCAACTTCCCCCCGTTCACGGGGGGATTGAGGGGGGGAGAAAAAAAAAGGCGATCAAGACCGACTCTACGAGGTTTCCACCTTAACAAGGCGCGTATGGGGCAAAGCCCCACAAAACCTAACGCACAAGCCCGCCTATCGCTCCAAAACAAGCCGCAGTGGCATCTTTTCGTCTTGTGAACGCTTGCGCCGAGGTGCAATGGAGCGTTATCGCGCTTGACTTTTCACGATGATCGCGTTAGCCTCCCCATTGCCTTTGAGGCCGAGAAAATACTTACACTCGAATACATTTTTTCTTACCCATTGGTCTAGACAAAGACCGACAAAGAGACCTTGCTCCAGAAGACACCCCCAACCTCCAGTGAGGGAGAGATGGCACACCACCAGATCACAAAAGGATTGGATCTACCGATCAAAGGGCGGCCCAAGCAAGAGATCGGCGCGGGCGGTACTGTCGAACACGTCGCGATCGTTGGCCATGACTACCCATTCATGAAGCCACGAATGTATGTGAACGAAGGAGATACCGTCGAGCGCGGACAATTGTTGTTTGAGGATCGCAAAGGAAAAGGGATCCGTTTTACAGCCCCCGCCGCAGGGACCGTAAAGAGCATCCATCGCGGCGAGAAACGCGCCTTTTTGTCGATCGTGATCGCGCTTGGCGAGAGCGAAAAAGACAAGAAAAAAGAAGCCAAACAAGTGACGTTTGCAGCGTACAAAAAGCAAAAAGTCGAAGCGTACGATGCGGAACAGGTGCGAGCTTTGTTGTCCGAATCGGGCCTATGGACGGCCTTGCGCGCACGTCCATTTGATCGCGTCCCCTCGATCGACGAGCATTGCGGGGCGATCTTTGTGACGGCCATCGACACCAACCCCCTTGCGCCCGCTGTGGACGTTGTACTCAAGGGCAAAGAAGAAGACTTCCAAGCCGGGTTAAAAACAGTAGCCAAACTGACCGAAGGGACGGCATTTTTGTGCGCTGGCGCGGGATGGAAGCTTGAGGTCAAAGATATCAAAAACCTCAAGACAGAGATATTTGAAGGCCCCCACCCTGCGGGCCTTGTGGGGACGCACATCCACACGCTGTATCCCGTCAGCCGCAAAAAGATCGCTTGGCATCTCGGTTATCAGGATGTGATCGCGATCGGTCAATTGTTCCGAACAGGTAAACTCAACGTCGATCGCGTGATCTCGATCGCAGGGCCGGGCGCAAAAGCCCCAAGCCTCGTCAAGACCCGACTTGGTGCTTCTGTGGCAGAGCTGACCAAAGGCGCGCTGATCGAAGGCAAAGAGATCCGCACGATCTCGGGTACCGTGTTGTACGGCCAAAAAGCCAACGATGCGATCACAGGCTATCTGGGGCGCTATCACCGACAGATCTCCTGTTTGCCCGAAGACCGCGAGCGTGTGTTGCTTGGTTGGCTGCGCCCCGGAGGAGACAAGTTCTCGACCGTTCGGGCTTATTTGGCCAAATGGATTCCTGCTCTTGAACCCAAAGAGTACGACTTTACAACCACAACCAACGGCTCGCATCGTGCGATGGTTCCGATCGGGATGTACGAGCGCGTGATGCCGCTCGATATCTTGCCCACCTTTTTGCTGCGCTCGTTGGTGATGAATGACGTCGAACGCGCCGAGCAATTGGGGTGTCTTGAGTTAAGCGAAGAAGATCTCGCGCTTTGTTCTTTCGTTAGCCCCGGGAAAGAAGAGTATGGCAAAGCCCTACGAAAAGTTCTTACTGAGATTTGGCAGGAAGGCTGAACATGAAATTTCTACGAAACCTGCTTGATAAACTCGAAAAGCCCTTTCAAAAAGGGCAACCGCTTGAGAAGCTTTATCCTGTGTACGAGATGCACGACACGATCCTGTACACCCCGGGCCAAGTGACGGAGGGAAGCACCCACGTCCGCGATGCGCTCGATCTCAAGCGGATGATGATCACTGTGGTGATCGCCTTGATCCCGTGTATCTGCATGGCCTTTTACAACACAGGCTACCAAGCGAACCTTGCGATCGCCAGTTATGGAGCCAAGCCGCTCGCGATCTGGCAAACCCAAGTGTATCAACTCCTTGGATTCAAGCCCGGGATGATGAGCTTTTGGGCGCACGTGGTGTACGGCGGTCTGTTCTTTCTTCCTGTGTTGATCACGACTTTTGCGGTGGGCGGGATCATCGAAGTCAGCAACGCGATCATCCGCAAGCATGAAGTCAACGAAGGCTTCCTTGTGACGGGCTTTTTGCTTCCGTTGACGTTGCCTCCCACGATCCCACTCTGGCAAGTTGCCCTTGGGACGGCGTTTGGTGTATTGATCGGCAAAGAGATCTTCGGTGGTACAGGGAAAAACATCCTCAACCCTGCGTTGACAGGTCGGGCATTTTTGTTTTTTGCGTATCCAGCGCAGATATCGGGCGATAAACCTTGGATCGCGGCAGACTTTGTGGCATCCAAGTTTACGTCCACGTTGCCCGATGCGGTGAGTGGGGCGACATGGCTAGGGAAAGCAGCGACCAACAAGGCCGCGCTTGCGAGTCACGGCTTCGGAAGCCCCGCGTGGTGGGATGCCTTTTTGGGCTTTGTTCCGGGGTCGATGGGCGAAACCTCGGTGCTTGCGTGCTTGATCGGTGCTTTTATTTTGATCTATATGCAGATCGGCTCGTGGCGCACGATGGCGGGCGTTGTGCTCGGAACCTTCACGATGACCGCGTTGTTGAGCGGTGGCTCGTCGGACACCAACCCGATGTTTGCGGTTCCCTTCTACTGGCACGTCGTGCTGGGCGGTTGGGCATTTGGTACAGTCTTTATGGCAACAGATCCCGTATCTTCGGCCTTTACAGACATGGGGCGGTGGGTATACGGCTTTCTGATCGGGGTGATGGTGATCCTTGTGCGCGTCGTCAACCCCGCTTATCCCGAGGGGATGATGCTGGCGATCCTGTTTATGAATATGTTTGCTCCCTTTATTGACCACTTTGTGGTGCAAGCCAATATCAAACGGAGGTTGGAGCGCAATGCAGCCGTCTAACAGCGTTAGTTACATCCTCGGCTTTTGTGCAGCGGTCTGCTTGGCCTGTTCTGTTGTTGTGGCAACGTCAGCAGTAGGGTTGAAAGCGCGCCAAGAAGCCAACAAAGAGCTTGACCGTCAGAAAAAAGTGCTTGCAGTGGCAGGTTTGATCAAAGAAGGACAAGCATTGCGTCCCGAACAAGTGCGCGAGCTATTCCAAAAGCGCATCAAGTCTGTGATCGTCAGCCTTCAAAGCGGCAAGATCGACGAAGCAGCCACCAAAGAAGCCGCAAAGTTCGATCAACAAAAAGCCAAGGCCGAACCCAAGACCAGCCGCAAATCGCCGAAAAATATGGCGGGCGTGGATCGCCTTCCACTCCAAGGCTTGGTCTTCCTCGTCTCCAAAACAGACATGGACGCCAAAGGCAACGGCTTTTCACTCAACCAATACATTTTTCCGATCGAAGGCAAAGGTCTTTGGTCCACGCTGTTTGGATTTATCGCCCTTGCATCAGACTTTAACGAGATCACGGGACTCACCTTTTACCAACACGGCGAAACACCCGGACTTGGCGGCGAAGTCGACAACTCGGGATGGAAGGCAAAATGGCAAGGTCGCCTCGCCTTCGGTCAAAAAGGCAGCAGCCCCTCGACTTGGAAAGCCCCCAAGATCGAAGTAATCAAGGGCCTCGCAGGCAACGCCAAAGAAGATCCTTACCGTGTCGACGGCCTTTCTGGCGCAACCATCACCAGCAAGGGCGTTTCCAACCTCGTGCGCTTCTGGCTCGGTGAACATGGTTTTGGAAAGTTCATCCAAAACAACCTCACCCAATCCCCTGTCCACCCCGCGCCGATTCGCCCGATGCCTGCGCCGATCCGTCCGATGCCTGCGCCGATCCGTCCGATGCCTGCGCCGATCCGTCCGATGCCTGCGCCGATCCGTCCGATGCCTGCGCCCATTCAGCCTGCGCCGATCCGTCCGACGCCTGCGCCGATTCGTCCGACGCCTGCGCCGATTCGCCCGATGCCGCTCCGTCCGACGCCTGCGCCTGCATCACGACCTGTTGCGGCTCCCAAACCTCGTGCCGCAACGTCCCTTCCTGCGGCGACTTCGCGACCTGTTCCCTCCACCCAACCGAGAGGAGTTCGCTGATGAGTAAAGACAGCAAAGTTTTGCTCGATCCTCTTTTTGACAACAACCCGATCGCCATCCAAGTCCTTGGGATCTGCTCGGCTTTGGCGGTGACGACAAAACTCGAAACAGCGGTCGTCATGGCGATCGCCGTGACGTTGGTGACAGCGTTCTCCAACCTCGCGATCAGCGTTTTACGCAACTATATCCCCCCGAGTATCCGCATCATCGTGCAGTTGACGGTGATCGCGTCCTTGGTGATCGTGACAGACCAGATCCTCAAAGCCTTTGTGTTTGAGATCAGCAAACAACTCTCGGTCTTTGTCGGCTTGATCATCACCAACTGCATCGTGATGGGCCGCGCCGAAGCCTTTGCGATGCAAAACGGTCCACGCGCTTCTTTTATTGACGGCATTGGAAACGGCCTTGGCTACGGCATCGTGTTGTTGGTGGTGGGCTTTTTTCGCGAATTGTTCGGAACAGGGAAGCTGTTTGGGATGGTGGTGTTTCCACTCGCAAGCGAAGGCGGTTGGTACGTTCCGAATGGATTGATGGTACTTTCGCCCGCAGCCTTTTTCTTGATCGGTGGATTTATTTGGCTGCTGCGCACATGGAAACCCGAACTGGCTGAGAAGGAATGAACCGATGGAAGCTTATTTGAGCCTTGCGGTCAAATCGATCTTTATCGAAAATATGGCGCTTGCCTTCTTTTTGGGGATGTGTTCGTTCCTTGCGGTGTCCAAAAAAGTCGAAACCTCGATCGGTTTGGGCGCTGCGGTGATCTTTGTGCTGGCGATCTGCACCCCATTGACCAACCTTGTGTACGTGTACCTGCTGAAAGAAGGGGCCTTGGCGTGGCTTTCCCCGGGGTTGGCGAAAACAGACCTTTCGTTTTTGGCATTTCTGACCTTCATCGGGATCATCGCAGCCGCTGTTCAAGTCGTCGAGATGGCGATCGAAAAGTACGCTCCCTCGTTGTATTCGGCGTTGGGCGTGTTTTTGCCCTTGATCGCAGTGAACTGCGCCATCTTGGGTGCAGCACTGTTTATGGTGGAGCGCGATTACAACTTTGCCGAAAGCACGATCTACGGGATCGGTTCGGGGATCGGTTGGGCGTTGGCGATCGTGGCGCTTGCGGCGATCCGCGAAAAGATGCGCTACAGCGACGTTCCACGCGGTCTGCGGGGCCTTGGGATCACCTTTATGATCACAGGGTTGATGGCGATCGGCTTTATGGCTTTCGCTGGTATCCAGCTCTAAGAGGAGAGCGCGGTTGACAAAAAAACCCCGTGTTCGCGCTGTTTCAAGCGGCAGAGTGATTGGTTTGATTGAGATAAAGTTTCGATCATCCGCTCGCAGCGTCCGCCACCTTGAACGGGTGGGCGTTGCAAGAAGTACAGAAAAAACGAAGGGAGTGTTCTAGCCATGCAAACGGCTCTCCTTGGCGTGGCGGCCTTTTTGATTGTGATCTTTGCGCTCGTTGCGATCCTCTTGATCGCACGATCCAAGCTCGTGAATTCCGCCGACGTCAAAATCATCGTCAACGACGATGAGAAAAATCCGCTCGTTGTTCCCGCAGGTTCAACGTTGTTGAACACACTCGCGACCCAAAAGATTTTTATCCCCTCGGCTTGTGGGGGGGGTGGAACTTGTGGAGTCTGCAAAGTCCATGTCCACGATGGGGGCGGGGCGATGCTGCCCACCGAGCGTCCCCACATCTCACGCGGCGAAGAACGCGAAGGTTGCCGCCTTTCTTGTCAGGTCAAAGTCAAAAACGATATGCGGATCGAAGTCGAACCTGAGATCTTTAGCGTTCGCAAGTGGGTCTGCAAAGTCCGCTCAAACAACAACGTCGCGACCTTTATCAAAGAGCTTGTGCTTGAGCTTCCCGAGGGCGAGACGGTTCCGTTTCGTGCAGGTGGTTATATCCAGATCGAATGTCCTCCCCACGTCGCCAAATACAAAGATTATGTGATCGAAGAAAAATATCGCGGAGACTGGGATAAGTTCAATATGTGGGGCTTGGTCTCCGACGTCAAAGAACCCGTCACACGGGCTTATTCGATGGCAAACTATCCCGAAGAAAAAGGGATCGTGATGCTCAACGTGCGCATCGCAAGCCCCCCATGGGATCGCAATGCCAACGGTTGGATGAAGGTTCCCCCCGGGATCATGTCTTCTTACATCTTCGGCCTCAAACCCGGTGATCCCGTCACCATATCGGGTCCCTTTGGTGAATTCTTTGCCAAAGAAACAGACCACGAGATGGTGTTTATTGGGGGTGGTGCGGGGATGGCTCCGATGCGCTCGCACATCTTCGATCAATTCAAGCGGATCAAAACCAAGCGCAAAGTGACCTTTTGGTATGGGGCGCGCAGTTTCCGTGAAGCCTTCTACATCAAGGACTTTGAAGAGATCCAAAGAAACAATCCCAACTTTGAGTGGCACCTTGCGCTCTCCGAACCCTTGCCCGAAGACAAGTGGGATGATCCAACGTCGCCCAACCGTCAGTACCTCGGTGCAAAACACGGATACAAAGGCTTTATCCATCAAGTCTTGTTGGATAACTACCTCAAAAAACATGGCTCTCCCGAAGACTGCGAGTACTACCTCTGTGGGCCGCCTGTGATGAACCAATCCGTAATCAAGATGCTCAGCGATCTTGGCGTTGAGGACGAAAACATCGCACTCGACGACTTTGGTGGATGAGATGTCTGCTGTTCCCCCCTCCCAATCGACCCTTTCCGACCCCCACTCTCCCGGCCTTCGGCGTTTGATCGTCCCCTCCGTCTTTGTGTTGTTGTGCTTTGGGCTGCTGTTTTACCGCCGCCCAAGCCCCGCTCCCCAACACGTCTATTGGGATCTCAAAGGCGCGATCTTTGGGACGACTTACCTTGTGAAGTTGCGAGCGCCCGCCAAAGGCCCCTCACAACAAGCCTTACACCAACGGCTGCACAAGGCGCTTGAGGCGGTAGATTGGGCCATGTCCACCTACAAAAAACAATCCGAACTAAGCCGCTTCAATGCGTCCACGTCGACCGATGCGATCAAGGTTTCCGAAGCGCTGTTTAAGGTTGTGGCTGCGGCCCAAAAGGTGTCGCGTCTCTCCCAAGGAGCCTTCGATATCACGGTGGGTCCTGTAGTGAACATCTGGGGCTTTGGCCCGCACAAAACGATCAAGCCACCCGAAGCTGCGGTCATCTCGGCAGCGCGGGCGCGTGTCGGTTATCAAAAGCTAGTGATCGATGCCAAAGCACGCACATTGCGCAAGTCGATCCCTTCGTTGTATCTGGATCTTTCAGCGATCGCCAAAGGCTACGCAGTCGATGTCCTTGCGGAAAACCTCGAAAGCATCGGCATCTTGGATTACATGGCAGAGATCGGCGGAGAAGTTCGCACACGCGGCATCAACGCCCAAGGAAAAGTGTGGCGTATCGGTGTAGAACGCCCGACGGACGGCATGGATCAACAAGTCCAATCGGTGGTTCCCTTGCGTGACGCAGCGATGGCGACCTCAGGCAATTACCGCAACTACATCATGGTCGATGGGCGGCGGGTATCGCATCTGATCGATGCGCGTACAGCATCCCCTGTCAGCCACAACCTTGCTTCGGTTTCGGTGATCTACGCCGACTGCATGATGGCGGACGCTCTTGCGACCGCACTTTATGTCTTGGGTCCCGAAGAAGGACTCAAGCTCGCAAAAGCCCATCAATGGGCTGTCTTGTATCTCGTCCCCAAAGGCAAAGGCTTTGCGCGTCTGGCGTCTCCTGCGTTTGAAACGTTGCTACAACAAACGCAACAACCCTAGCCTTGGCCTTTTCAACGCATACGGCGCGTCAAACGCACCGTCAAAGGAGTGTTGAATATGCAAACATTTCTCCTGACCTTCGGCTTTTTGATGTCGATCATGGCGATTATGGCCGTAGGCGTGATCTTTTCCAACAAGCCGCTCAAAGGCTCTTGCGGCGGCACCGGCAAATGCGCATGCGAACTCGCCGGAAAACCCAAAGCCTGCGAAAACCAACCCCCCTCCTGATGCGATCTCCGAAAAATCTTACCTCAAATGAGCGGGAAGGCTCCCACCACAGCCTTTGAAACGTTGCGCAAGCTTCGTCTCTTGGCTTGGTGGAGGGAAGATGTCAACTCAAGAGGCCGATGCTTCGTCTTCTTCGATGTTTGGCAAAAACACAGCGGTAGTGGTTTTTCCTTCGGCTTGTTGGCGAAATCTTCGGCGGTAGCCCGCAGGAGAGGCGCCCAACATCCGCTTGAATGCCTTGCTAAAAGCGCCTTCGGATTCATAACCGACACGCAGCGCGATATCGCCGATAGATTCGCCTCTTTCTTTCAAAAGTAGCGTAGCGATGTGCATCCGCCACTGCGTCAAGTACTGAAACGGAGGCTCGCCGACGCTCTCCGCAAAACGCAAGCAAAAGGCTGAACGCGACATCCCCGCGAGTTGCGCAAGACTCTGAAGATTCCAACGCTCCTGCGGCAAGCGATGGATACAGCCCAAAACACGGGCGATCTGCGGATCGCGCAATCCTCCCAACCATCCGCCTTTTCCTGCCTCCAACGCCCCGACATAAGCCCGCAAGATATCCACCCACAAGATCTCTACCAAACGCCGCAACAACCACTCTCCCCCCACACGCGCCAAAGTAAGCTCCTCCACCACACGCCCCAACAACACGTGGTGCGCCTCCATCGCCGGATCAGAGGAACTCCGCAACAGCGTCGGAAGTACCGACAACAACGGATGCGCCTCGCTTCGTGCAAAGACCACTTGACCACACACAAACCGCGTTGTGGCCGTCCCTTTGCAGCGGATCACACCCCACCCTCGGTCGGTTTGTGATTGCACCACATCTTCCATCGGCTTTGCCGGTGTATCGGGATGATCGCTAAGGGTGTGCGCATGGCCATGCGGCAGAAAGACCGCATCTCCCGTTTTCAACGCGCAAGGCGCTTCTCCTTTGATCTGCAACCATGCACTCCCCTCCAAGATCAGGTAAAAAACCCCCTCAGGACGTGGGCGCGCATACACCGACCACGCCCCTTCCACTTCCGCAACACAAGAGATCGACGTCGCCGCACGCGCCGACTCCAAAACGTCTGTTAAGGCGTCCATCAACCCTCCTCATCGAACGCTCGCCTCTGTGCAAAACCAACCCCACGTTCTCGACGTGCGCTGTGTTGATCTTCCGTTCCATACGTGGAACACAAAGCCCCTCAGCTTCTCTTTCATCATGTCCCCCCATCATAACCATCCGCCGCCTACGCTCAAGAACTTTTCTTGCTCGTCCCCTCATCTATCGACTTCCACAGACGTTTTGCCCACGCACGTTGCTGCTCTCCCTCACCGCAGTTCCGCCAACACCTTCGGCAAGATCGACGGCCCCATCTGCCCCAATGTCTTCGCAGCCTCCGAAAAAGCCGACGAACCCAAGCTGCTTTGTTGCTCAAACGCCAACGCCCACACATACGCAGCCGACCAAACCCCCTTCTCTCCCATCGCCCCCAAAAGCCGCACCGTCGGGTAAAGATACAATCGCGTCCGCCCCATCGTCGCGACCCGAGGCTCCAAGATATCCCGAAATACCGAAGCGCGCTCGCCCCACGCCATCAACGCATACAAAACACCCATCACCATCGTCGCGTCTTTCTCGTCCGTCAAAATCGCCCGAACATCCGACCCCAACGCTGCGCTCTCATGTTTCAACGCACCCAACAACGGCACCACCTCCCGCCGTTCCATCAACGTCCCCGAAGACAAGATCTCTCGCAGCACCGAGAGCGCCGCAGCATCGCCCATCCACGCCACCCAACGCCCCGCCATCCAACGCAAAGCCCGATCTTTGTCTCGCAAAAAGCCCTTTACCACAGGCAACAGCGCAGGCACCCGCTGCTTGTGCGACCACAGCACCCCCAACCATGCTTGGCGCGCCTCCTTCGTTGCTGTACGCAAACCTTCCACCAACGCGCCTTCCCACACATCCCACGTCCCTGCCCGTCGCTGTAGCACTTCCAACGCCACCTTACGCACTTCCATGCTTCTATCCAGCAAGGCCCAACGCAGCGTCGGCGTCATCACTTCTTGGTCAAACCACACCAGATGCCCGATCAGATATCTTCGCGCATTTGCATCGGACGTGGCCGCCGCTCGAAACAAGCCCCGCATCAAGGGATAACGCTTTGGATCTTCTTTGATCCACCCCAACCATCCGCGAAAATGCGCACTCTCACCCAACAACCGCACGGCATGCGATCGCCGCTTCGGGTTGGGATTCACCAACTCCGCAAACAGCACAGGCGCAAATTGCGCCGTTGAAACATTTACCCCTTGCAGTTTAACCAAAAACAACGCCGCCATCTCCCGATCGTTCGGCTCTTCCGCATCCATCAAAGAAAAAACATCCTGCAACGCCGAAGGCTGATACACGATCACAGGACTGTGAAAAGCCCACCACCCCCACGTCCGTTCCTGCACAGACAACCGCCCCACCCTCGCCAAGATCGGCCTCGGATCTGTGCGAAAACGATGCGACAACAATGACCTCGCAGAGCCAGAAAACGGGTCACTCGTCTGCTTCGTCAGCCGCCAAAGCAACGGAAAGGCCAAACGCATACATGACGATTGTTCCGCCAAGATCTCCAAGATCAACGAGTTCAGCGACGGTGCCTTGCCAAACAACTCCAACATCTCTTGCGCCACCCCACAGCCCGACTCTTTTCGACCCCGCAAGGCCGACAAGATCCAATACTGCTCCGACATCTGGGCCTTCCACAGCCGCCTCAACAAACGGTCCCGAACCTTCGGGTCTTTTCGACCGACCTTCCCCAACGCCAAGATCCACGCGCCTTGGATCTGAGGATCTTGCGCCTTCGCGGTCTCTAAACCACGCCTCAAAAAGGCCCGTAACGCCTTGTCTTCGCTCTTGCTTGAAGCCACGACCTGCAAGGCTTCTCGTCGCACCGGCATCGCTTCATCGCGCAGCCCCAACCACACCAGCCGCAGATCCACCAACCGCTGTCCCACCCGCCCCAGATGATAGGCATTCATCACACGCTGACGCTCCATCGCGTCCGCAGCCAAACCGAAGAAAGCCACCCACAAGCCCACAGATGCGTTGCTTTCTTCGCGCAAAAAAGCAGCGTGTGTCAAAAATGACCATCGCTGCTGCTTGAACGAACGGACCAGCGCCGACCAATCCTGCACCGTCGCGATCTCCCAAGGCTTTTTCACCCATTGCAGCCCTAAAAAACACCGCTGCGCGATAGCATAGGACGGCTCACGCGGATGACGCCGCAGATGGGCCTCTTCGACCTCTCTCCAATGCACCGCACACACCGACAACGCCGCCTTTGAAGAGATCCCGATCGACGACAACGCCCACATCGCTTGCTTTGCGATACGCCTTTGCCCCAACGATAGCCCTGTTTGTCCATGCTTCTCTGCCCACCGCATCACCGCTGGAAACGCCATCGCTGCATCTGGTCCCAGCACACTGAGTCCTCGCATCGCCCACAACGCCATCTCTTGATCGGCACTTGACAATGCCTCCAACATCTCCCCCACCGATAAGCCCGTTGCCATCGGATTCGACGCAAGCAAACGAAAAGCCAATCGGCGTTCGGACCCTCGGCCTTTTGTGTATCGCTCATGCAGCCACGCTGCACGCAACCTGCTCCACCGAGTCAAGTGATAAAACAGCATACTTTGAAGATTCGGCGCAAAACGCGCATACCCTTGAAAAGCAGCCTCCCAAAAATCAAACACTTTCAAGGGTTGGCATCCAGCCAGCCGGTCAGCTAGATCCAAGCCATAACTCACTAGGTTGGCGTTGATCGTCCCGCTCGCCGCCGTGTCCCCAAACAAAGCTTCGCGCCCATGCCCTTCATCGATGGCCTCACGAAGCCTCGCCATCACCGCCTTCACATCCTCCCAAGACCACTTCGCAAACTTGCCCCCCTCCAACAACGTCACCGCCTTCGCATCCTCCCAAGACCACACGATCTTGCTCCCCTTGGACCGTCTCTTGGTTCGACACCCTGTTGTGGTTGGCCGAAGCGAGACCGCTTCATTGCGCACACGCTGCAACACAGATCCAATGGATTGACGCCACAATACCCGATTCTCCGAGATGATATGCTCCTTTGCTTCCAAAAGCAGCCGAAGATAAATCATCCAATCTTTCGCGGCGTGCGAACGCAAGACCTCCAAGGCCGCCCCCTGCAATGCCAGATCCTCGATCAGTGCGGTCTTCCACTGCGCCCGACAAACAGGCGACAACCTCACCATCGTGAGCAAGATCCGCTGCTGCGCTTTGGTGATCTCCATCCCGCCCCTTGGTGGAGACCGTCTCCATTGTTGCCAAGCCTCCCCCAACGCTTCGCATCCCAGATCCCCGCCGACTTGCAAGATCCCCAAAACCGCCCAATACACACTATTATCGGGCAAAAACAACAAACGCATCAGATCGGGCAACAACGGCCTGATATCCTTGCCCAACAAACGCATCTGCGTAAGCGCTTCTCGCAGGTAATACGAATGCGCGGCCTCCCCCTGCCGCCACGCCAAGACACGACGCCATAACGGCGCTCCCTCCGACCCAAACGACACCAACGCGTGTTGCGCAGTCAAACGCATATCCTGCATCTCGCTGAAGATCGAGCGCTCGATCCGCCCCAACGCTTCGGCATCTTGCGCCGCCGTAAAGCGATGCGCTTTGCGCATCTGCGCCAATATCTGCAACGCTTTTTTGATCCGCACACTCTCCTTGCTATACGCCCCGTGATAGCGCGTATTCTGGCGTCCCCGTGGACACCCCCATCCTCCCACGCTCATCCACAACACCCACAGCAACCACCAACAGCCCCATCGCCTCGACGTCATCATCCACCTCGCCACAACACCCACCGCATCAAGCAATAGGCCCTCTCCATCAACAACACCACCTTAACATAAAGCAACGGCGTTTCTTCTTTGCCCACCCCAAACGCACCAATACACGCCCCCTTACACATCGGCTTGACGCTGTTGAAATTGAACAGGTGGGATTTCACCCCACACCCCACAAGGGAACCCCATCCCCTTGACCCCGTATAGGCGGAGCGATCAGACGTTTTTCACACCAGCAGCGATTCCGCTTGAGATGGTGCAAACATACGGAGTTTCTGCGACATTCGCCCCTGTGGGCGTTCCGTTGACAGAAAAATGGCGATGTGTTTTTGTATGGCGGCTTGGCACCGCCAAGCAAGACGAAAGAACAAAGCCAGTCTACAAACACGAAAGGCTGCCTTATGCGCATGGATAGAACACAGGTCACGATCCGTCGGATCGACGAACACCACAACGACGATTTTGTACCGGGCGATCCAACAACACGCCTCCAACTGGTTTGGCCGCTCACCCAAGAAATCGCTTCACTATGTTTGGATCGAAAGTACGATGTTGAACGAAGATTACAAAGACATATTACGCGCGTTGTACGACGAGAACGTTAGTTTTCTCTTGGTGGGAGCCTACGCGATGGCTGCTCACGGCTATCCACGCGCTACGATGGATATCGATATATGGGTGATGCCCTCTCCCCAAAATGCGGAGGCTGTGCTGTGCGCGTTGAGACGCTTTGGAGCGCCACTCCACGATCTCACGAAAGAAGACCTCCAAAAAGAAGGTACGATCTTTCAGATCGGTGTTGCCCCTCGACGCATCGATATCATCACAGCAGCCTCAGGTTTGCGTTTTGAAGCCGCCCACAAACGCGCTTTGTCGGTAGAGATCGAAGGAATCAAGGTCTACATTCCGTCTATCGACGATCTCATCACCAACAAAAAAGCCTCTGGCAGAACAAAAGATCTTGCAGACGTTGAAGCGCTTGAGTCGTTGAAATCAACGAGTACCGATAAAAAGACATAAATCGATGGCGATCGCTCATCGCGGGAGTTGGCGTTCGCGTAGCATCCGCGCCAAACGGCCCCAGACAAAGCGCATCAAAAAGCGCGGTGTCATCGACGAAAAGAACATCATCATGGACATCATCCATCCCGTCACGATCAGCGGCTTACCACGCACAAAGCCACGCAACGATTCACGCGCACACTGCTCCGCAGAGATCTCAAGCCACTTCGGAACAGACATCCCCGTCGGATTGCCCGACACCGACTCAAACTCCGTAGCGACCGGACCCGGACAGACCTGCGTCACCACAACGCCCAAATGCTGGACTTCGCAACGCAAGGACTCTGTAAAGCTCGTGACATAATGCTTGGTCCCCACATACGAAGCTGCCCCCGCCATAAACGTCAGCCCCGCCGACGAACTGATGTTCAAGATCCCACCTTTCTTGCGTGCGATCATCTTGCCGATCAGTCGGTGGGTAAGGTACGTCAGCGACGTCACATTGAGCTGGATCATCCGTTGCAGTTTGTCCCATCCCGCAAACTCCAAAAGCGAGATATCACCAAAGCCTGCATTGTTTACCAAGATCCCGATCTCTTCGCCTTCACGCTCCAAACCATCCACCAACGCTTTGACCGCCTCCAGATCCACCAGATCACAAGCCCGCACCACCACACGCAAGCCTTTGTACTGGGCTTCTAGCTGCTTTTTCAAATCCAACAATCGGTCTTCCCGGCGCGCCACCAAGATCAACACCCCCACCTCACCCGCCATTTGTTGCGCCAACGCCATCCCAATCCCCGCCGACGCACCCGTCAAAAGCACCGTCTCTCCCTTGATCGACAATCGCATCGCTCACACTCCTTTTTCTTTGCTCGTAATAGAACTGACTTGTTCGATGGTTTTTGTGGGGTTTCACCCCACACCCCACAAGGGGTCATAACCCCCTTGACCCCGTATCGGCGAAGAGATCACAGGCTTTTCAACACAACGGCTGTGTCGCTTGGTGTGGCGCGAACACAGGTTTTTTTGGCCACAAGTCACTCCTTATTTGTTCTTTGCGCCGTGTGTAGCCTGCCATCTTGCCGCTTATGTACAAGCGCCCCCCTTGCAAAGACCGTCGCCTTCGGGCGATCCTCTACGGCACGCTGCTCTCCACCTTACACAACACAGGGAGATATCGATGGAACCCTCCGATGAATCGATCACGGACGCTGCGCGACGACGCGCCCAACTCGAACCACCCGAACAAGCCGATGTGATCCTTGTGGGGGCGGGGATGGCCGGCCTTGTCGCAGGAGCTTACCTCGCCCAAAGCGGCCTACGCATCGCCTGTTTTGACAGCCATTACACCGCAGGCGGATGCTCGACGCAATTCGCTCGCGGCGCTCGCCAAGCGCGATTTTACTTTGACGTGGGCATCCATTACCTCGGAGACTGTGGACCCAACGGGCGTATCCCTCGGATCTTGCGAGGCGCAGGCATCCAACAAGAATTTGTCCCGATGGACCCTGACGGATTCGATATCTTCCATTTTCCCGACCTCACCTTTCGAATGCCTGTCGGCCACGACCGTTTCCGCGAACGCCTCGTTGAACACTTCCCTCACGAGAGCAAAGGCATCGACCGCTACCTCCGCTTTTTGCGAGAAGTCGACCTTGCTACCCACGAGATGGCCGCATCACACGGCAAGATCAACTTGCGCGTCTTTTGGAGCCTCCTGCGCAACACTCGCATCCTCCCCTTCCATCAAAACAGCACCATGCGCGAGCTACTTGACTCTTGCACACGCGATCCCAAACTTCGCGCCGTCTTGCTCGGACAACACGGCGATTACGCACTCCCCCCCAGCGAAGTCAGCGCTCTCCTACACGCGGGGCTTTGCAATCATTACCTTCACGGGGCCTATTATCCCAAAGGCGGCGGGCAGATCATCGCAGACAAACTCGCCCACACCATCGAAGAAAAAGGCGGATCGATCCACCTTCGACGCGGGATCGCCAAGATCCTGATCCAAGAAGGCCGTGCCATCGGCGTCCAAACCGAAGCCCGCAAAGGTGAAACAAGGATCATCCGCGCCCCCATCGTGATATCCGCAGCAGACTACAAACAAACCATGCTTTCTCTTGTCGGCCCCGAACATCTCCCCAACGGCTGGACGCAACGCATCCAACAAGCCCCCATGGCCGACGCTTTGTTTTGCACCTTCCTCGGTATCCAAGGCGATCTGCGCTCGTTTGGCCTGACCAACGCCAACCATTGGCTCTTTGAAACCTACGACTTCGACGAAGCCTACCGCACCTTACGCAAAAGCCCGACACCTCGCGCACTTGGCGCATACATCACCAGCGCATCCCTCAAAGACCCCGAAACCACACACCATGCCCCCCCCGAGCACCAAGCCCTCGAAGTCATGACGATCACTTCGGGATTACCGTCCTTTTGGGGCGTCAAGCCAAACGATATCACCGCTTGGGATTATCGCCACGATCCAGCCTACCAAGCCAACAAACAACAGATGGAAGAGGCCCTGATCCAACGCCTCGAACAAGCCTTCCCGGGCACCCAAGCCGCCATCGTCTACCGCGAGTCCTCCACCCCTGTGACGCACACACGCTTTACCCGCGCAAGTGACGGAACAAGCTACGGCCTCGCCGCGACACCCGCTCAATTCATGAACAACCGCCCGGGTTTTCGCACCCCGCTCCAAGGGCTTTATCTTTGCGGTGTATCGACCCGTTCGGGACATGGTATCTTAGGCGCGATGGAATCGGGCCTTGCAGTAGCCCGTTGTGTGACGAAAGATCACAAACGCCCGCTGTTCGAGGCAAATACAAACGCCGCTTGACATCACCACGAACCGAGATCAATACAAACGCCGATTGGCCTCACCGCAGATCGAGGCGGATACGAGCGCCGCTTGGTCTCATACGATATCCGTGTGAAGTGTTCCCGTAGGATAGTGCGTAGACACCCGATCGTTGGGCAGCCACACCTGTCTGCCCCTACGCTTTGCGATCACACGCCCTGCGGATCTCGTATCACCACGAATCGAGATCGATACAAACACCGCTTGCCCTCGCCACTGCTTCACTAAAACGGATGATTTGACATCATGCCAACCACTTCCACACGTTCGTTCGCCCTTCGAATTGGGGCGCTGCTTGCCATACTTGGCGGAGCTTACGGGCTTTGGCTCACCACCTCCTCCGTCCACTCACCCAAGACTTTGCTTGTGTATGTGGGCGCGGCATCCAAACCACCGACAGAAGAGGTGATCCGCCTCTACGAAAAAAAGACGGGCGTCAAAGTGGAAGCGATCTTTGGCGGTTCGGGCTACATCCTATCACAGATGAAACTGGCGAAACGCGGTGACGTCTATTTCCCCGGATCATCGGACTACATGGAAAAAGCCAAACGCGAAGGAGATATCGTTCCTGAAACGGAGCGGATCGTGGTGTACCTTGTTCCCGCAATCAACGTCCGAAAAGGCAACCCCAAGCGCATCCGCAACCTGCGCGACCTAACACGAGAAGATCTCAAGGTCGCGATCGCCAACCCAGAAGGCGTCTGCGTAGGGGCCTATGCTGTCGAGATGATCGAGCGCCGCTTCACGCCAGACCAAAGAGCGAAGTTCCAAAAAAACGTGATCAACTACACCGAGTCTTGCGAAAAAACCGCCACCGCGATCTCGCTCAAGATGGCCGATGCGGTGATCGGATGGCGAGTGTTTGAACATTGGGATCCTGCGCGGATCGAGACGATCCCGCTTTCCAAAGAAGATATCCCGCGCATCGGATACATCCCTGTCGCGATCGCAAAGTATACCCAAGACCGCACAGCCGCCCAAGCCTTTGTGTCTTTTTTGGTCGGTCCCGAAGGAAGGGCGATCTACGCGAAGTACCGCTACTTTGCGACCGCCGAAGCAGCGGCTGCGTGGATCGGAGAAAAAAAGCCCGTGGGTGGCGAATACTCCGTCCCCGCGCATTGGTTAAAAAGGTAATCTGCGTTGCGATCTACATTGCGTCGAACCACCCTCACGGCGGCATTTGCCGTGTTGCTCTTGTATGGTGGGTTGATCCTTTCGCTTGGCTGGTTTTTGGAAGGGGCGGTGTTACGGGGGATGTTGTTCTCGGAGCGCAGTCTTTTTGCGATACGACTTTCGCTGATCACGGCGACGATATCTTCGTGTATGGCGTTGATCATCGCGATCCCTGCGGCCTATGCGCTGTCTCGCTATCGTTTTTGGGGGTGCGAAGCGATCAACACACTTCTGGAATTTCCGATCATCGTCTCGCCAGCGGCCTTGGGAGCGATCTTGTTGATGTTCTTCAGCAGTCCGTTGGGTGAATGGCTCCAAGCCCACACAGTGCGCTTTGTGTTTGGTTTTGCGGGGATCTTGCTTGCGCAGTTTGTCACGGTGTTGGGCGTGGCGGTGCGACTGCTCAAAGCATCGTTTGATGAAGTCCCCGTCGAGATGGAGGTGATCGCACGAACCTTGGGCGCAACCCCTCGATACGCCTTTTTTACGGTGGTGCTTCCGTTGGCGCGGCGGGGGATCTTGGCGGCTTTCGTGCTGTCATGGGCCAAGGCGCTTGGAGAGTTCGGTGCGACGGTGACGCTCGCTGGAACGATGGCGATGCGCACAGAAACGCTGCCTGTGGCGATCTATCTGCGCCTTGCTTCCGCCGATATCGAAGGCACCGCTGCGCTGATCTTGATCATGGTTGGGATCGGCCTGTGTTCGCTGTATCTTGCGCGTCGACTGTTGCAGCGGTCGGTCGATGCAAACAGGATGGGATAAATGTTTTCGGTCGAATCGCTGCGTGTTTGTGTCGGTTCATTTGCTCTCGAAGCGTTGGATTTAGCGGTTTCAAAGGGGGAGTGTCATGTGTTGCTTGGGCCGTCAGGATCGGGGAAAACGACCTTGTTACGGAGCTTTCTGGGGCTGATCCCTGTTCAGAGCGGAAAGATCCGCCTGATGGGGCGTGATATCACGACATTGCCGATCGAGTCGCGGGGCTTTGGTTATGTTCCGCAACATCTCGGACTGTTTCCGCATCTTTGCGTTCGGGACAACATCGCGTACAGCGCCAAAGCACGCAACATTCCGATCGATTCGTTCCAACCTGTGGTCGATGGGCTGGTTGAGGCCACCGATATCCGAGACTTGTTGGAGCGGATGCCGCACACCTTGTCGGGTGGAGAGCGGCAGCGTGTCGGTTTGGTGCGTGCATTGGCGAGCCAGCCGCATGTGTTGCTGTTGGATGAACCCTTTACAGCGCTGCATGAAAGCCTACGCCAAGAGCTTTGGGCGCTAATGCGTAGGTTGCAGCGCAAGCATCAGTTGACGCTGTTGTTGATTACGCACGATCTACGGGAGGCTTACGCTTTGGCGGACAGCATCACCGTGTTGCTTGGTGGGCGCGTGGTGCAACAAGGCTCGAAAGAAGAAGTGTTTTCTCGCCCCAAAACACCCGAAGTCGCTCGATTTCTCGGCATAGAAAATATATTACAAGGGCGCATCCTCAAACAAGACGGCCTTGTGTGGCTTGTCGATATCGCAGGAGTCGAGATCCCGATCACGGCGTATCCTCCGCCATCCAACGCTGCGCTTGAACAGGACGAAGTCTGGGTGACGATCCGCAGCGAAGATATCCTCTTGTCTGCGGCACAAACGCCCTACCCAAGCGAGACTCCGTTGCGTGGAACGATCCGCTCGATTCATCCGAGCTATCCGTTATGGAAGATCGAGATCGATGTGGGATTTCAGATGATCGCCTCTGTCACCCGCCATCAAGCCGAAGAGATGGGGCTAAACGTAGGCTCGAACGTGCAGATCGGATGGAAGCCACAAACACTCGGACACATCGTCTGTAAAGCCCATCCAGCCGGGGGTATCAGGCATGGGCAGATGTCGTCTCAGCCCACGGGCATCGGGTGAAGAAAAGAGACTGAACTGTCATACCGATACGAAAAAGGCCGATGTTCTGGCGCGGGCGGTTCGCGAACCGCCCGTGTATCGGGACATCGAGCAGCGGACGGACACGCTCACACAACAACAGATGTTTGCGTAGGGGCAGTAGTTCGAGCAAGGAACATCCGCTTTTTTGCCTTTTGTTTGACTTTTTACGTACAAACGTGTTGTCTTTCCGACAGCACAGACGAAGTGTCCGAGTGTTAGCCCTCTGTGGCTGCCCAAGAATCGGGCGGTTCGCGAACCGCCCCTGCGTCGTGCGATCACACACCTCGCGGATTTCGTATAAGGCCCCCTCCTCCCGAACGCTTCAAGGTTGTTTGCTATGTTCAGAAAACAAAGAAAAGCAACATCACCGAGCCGTCCTCACCACCCTCATCCCAAAACTACCGTAGCGGTCAGTAGGCGGGCTATAGGTGCGATATGCAGCCCGCATGGCAAACGCAGCACCTCCATACGCACCGCTCCTGATCACACGAAGACTGCCCACTTCAGCGCCGATCGGGTTGGTAACGCTTGGTACTGGATAAGAAGCAGAATACCAGTCGTAACACCACTCGTGCATATTTCCCGTCATGTCACGCAGCCCCCACGCATTTGCATCTTTCCCTCCCACTGGCTTTGTCGAGTTTCCACTATTGCACCTGTACCAAGCGATCTCGTCCGCTTTGGGGTCGGAAGGAAGGCAGTCTTCGTTTGTTCGTGTATAATCTCCGTTGTAGAAAGCAGTTGTCGTTCCGGCGCGATAGGCATACTCCCATTCGGATTCTGTAGGAAGACGATAACCAAGGCAAGCGTAGTAACCGACGCCAACATAAGCAGGTTTCACAACACAAGTCACAGTAGCCTGCGAACCCGTGCAATCGTAGCATCCCGATAATCCTGCTGCCTGCGAAACTGCGTTGGCATAAGCCGCAGCTTCATGCCAACTGACGCTGTCGACGGGGCAAGTATCTACGCAACTTTTGTTGTTGGACAGGTTATAGCCCATAAACGCTAGGAATTGTTTTTGTGTGACTTCGGTCTCTTGCATCCAAAACGCCCTTGTCAGAGTCACCTCGTGTTGCGTTTCGTGCGCTTCTCTTCTTGGCTCCGTCGCAGGGCTACCCATCGTAAATGTCCCCGCAGGGATATAACGCAGAGAAAATTGAATACCTTTCAAAGGAATGATTTGTTCGGCTCCGGCCTTCAGCAGGCACTTTCCTTCCACGCAAGCTTCTTTCTGTTGGCACGGTTGACCACAACTTCCGCAATGCTTGTCGTCTTTTTTGAGATCCACACACGCCCCACTGCAATCCGTGTTGGGGGGGGGGCAATTCGGCGTTGTTTTTTTACATTCTCCTTCTTGGCAAGTTTCATCGCTCGCGCAACTTGTGCTATCGAATCCCGATCCATCGGCCTTGCAGACCAGAGCTTTGTTGCTTTCGCATTTCTTCTCTCCCGCTTTGCAAACAGGCTCTACTTTTTTCTTACATTCTCCATTTTCGCAAGTCTCGTCGCTCGCGCAATTGGTGCTATCAAACCCTGAGCCATCGGCCTTGCAGACCAGAGCCTTGTTGCTTTCGCATTTTTTCTCCCCTGCTTTGCAAACAGGCTCTACTTTTTTCTTACATTCTCCACTTTCGCAAGTCTGATCACTTGCGCAATTGATGCTATCAAACCCCGAGCCATCGGCCTTGCAGACCAGAGCTTTGTTGCTTTCGCATTTTTTCTCCCCTGCTTTGCAAGCAGGCTCAGCTTTTTTCTTACATTCTCCACTTTCGCAAGTCTGATCACTCGCACAATTGGTGCTATCGAACCCCGATCCATCGGCTTTGCAGACCAAAGCTTTGCTGCCATCGCATTTCTTTGAATTGGGGGTGCATACACTTTCGCCGCCCGCTTTGCATCCCGTATTGGGCAAAAAACTGAAACAAACGAGGAAAAGAAAACACGCGACAAGAAATAACTTTGCCTTTTTGATCGACATCCTTGTGGCCTCCTTGTACACGATATCGCTTCGGGGAGCGCCCCCAAAAGCCTCAGTTGTACGTACTCTGTTGTTTGGGGCGTGGACTCTTTTGCAACACGCCTGTCAGAGAGTGGGCAAGGCAATATTCGATGGGTGAATTTTTTTTGAAAAAGTATCGGGATGGCGCGGTGGCTAAAAAACTCCGTGTTCGCAGCACATCAAGCGAGACGGCTGTTGGTTTGAAAAAGGCTGCTCGCTCCGCCAAACACGGGTTCAAGGGAGCCGCGCTCCCTTGTGGGGTGTGGGGTCAAACCCAAAGCCATCGTTCTGCGTTGTTGTGCGGATCAGTCGTCGCTGGCGAGAAGCTGAGAGGCCGAAAGAGAGAGGGGTGGGGATTGTGCGGAACCTTCGAGAAGAAGGGAGGGAAGGTCTTTATCGGCTTCGAGGATCAGGTGTGCCTTGAGGGGTGGAGCGTCAGGTTGGGACATGGCTTGAAGCAGCATACGGCTCAAAGGACGGGCAACATAGCGTTCGATGGCGCGCAAGAGCGGTCGCGCCCCAAGCGAAGGGTCGAGGCTTTTTTTGACGAGAGCGGCCAAAGCATCGTCGTCTCCGCGTAGATGGACATCTTGTGCAGCGGCACGTTCGGCCAATTCATCGAAGTGCATGCGTGCGATCTTGAGTAGGTCTTCTTCGACGAGGGGTTGGAAGAGGATGGTTTCGTCGACGCGGTTAAGGAATTCGGGTCGGAAAAAGCGCCGTAGTTCGGAATCGATCTCTTCTTTGGGGACGGCATCTTCTTCGGAGACTTGGAAGCCGACGGCTTTGCGTTGTCGTTGGAAACGTTCGGCGAGCAAGTTGGAGGTCATGATAAAGACAGCGTGTCGACCATCTACGGTGCGGCCCAAAGAGTCGGTCAATCGGCCTTCTTCAAACAATTGCAAGAAGAGATCGAGGACTTCGGGATGGGCTTTTTCGATCTCGTCCATCAACACGACGCTATAGGGGCGATGGTGAAGTTGTGCGAGGATCTGGCGCTCTTCGCCGTACCCGACATAACCGGGGGGAGCGCCGATCAGTCGAGAAGTGCTGTGCTTTTCGGCATACTCGGACATATCGAGGCGGATTAAGGCGGATTCTTGGCCGAAGAGTTCTCGGGCCAAACAACGGCAAAGCTCGGTTTTGCCGACCCCACTCGGTCCCAAGAACAACATCACAGCGGTGGGTCGGCTGGCGCGTTTGAGGCCAGCGCGTCCCATCTGTATGGCTTGGGAAACCGCCTTGACAGCGGGTTCTTGGCCGAGGACACGTTGGGCGAGACGTTCTTGGAGTTTGAGCAAGCGGATGCTTTCTTCGAGGGAGATCTCGCCCACAGGGATGCCAGTCCAATCAGCGAGGACTTTGAAGACGGGAGCTTCGGTGACAAGGGGCCGCTGTTCGGGAGAGCGCAGTTTGCCTTCGGAAGTCAAGAGCGACGCAGCATATCCACGTAAAGTGACCAAAGCACAGGCTTCATCGATCAAATCGAGCGCCTTGTCAGGAAGGCGTCGGTCGGGCAAGTAGCGCACGGCAAGTTCGACGGCAGATCGCATGACTTCATCGGAGATCTCGACTTTGTGGTGTTCTTCGTAGCCGTGACGTGCGCCAAAAAGGATATCCATCGTTTCTTCCATCGACGGTTCTTCGAGGAATAGCGGGTGGAATCGACGTTCAAGGGCGGCGTCTTTTTCGATGTGTTTGCGGTATTCAACAGGAGTCGTGGCTCCGATGCAACGCAACTCTCCACGCGCAAGGGCGGGTTTTAGGATATTGGCGGCATCAAGTGTGCCTTGGTGTGTTTCGCCTGCGCCCACAACGGTATGGAATTCATCGAGAAAGAGGATGACTTCGGGATGTTCGCGTGCTTCGCGGATCACCATCGTCAAGCGCTCTTCAAAGTCACCGCGATAACGGGTTCCTGCGACGAGGCTGGAGAGGGAAAGCTCGACAAGACGGCGTCCACGCAGATCTTCGGGGACAGCGTGGGCGACAATACGCTGTGCCAGACCTTCGACAAGGGCGGTTTTTCCGACCCCTGCTTCTCCGATGATCAGGGGGTTGTTTTTGAAACGGCGCAAGAGGATCTGTGCCAAGCGCATCAGTTCTTCGGAACGCCCCGTCAGCGGGGGCAATGCGCCTTGTTCCGCAAGCAGCGTCAGGTCTCGACCGTAGCGATCGATGGTGGGCGTTTCACCGCCCGGACGCACGCGGGCTTGGGGGATCTCTCCGCGCAAGAGTTTTTCGTAGAGCTTTTGCGGATCAGCGCCCATCTTTTTGAGGACTTCAAAGGCCAAGCCTTCGCCGCTTTGCAAGATGGAGGCAAGCAAGTGTTTTTCGCGGACAAGGTGATCGTTGTCTTTGCGCGCTACACTTTCTGCGGCTTTGAGCGCACGAGCGCAGCGTTGCGTGGGGAGGATCTTGGCGTCGAGCGTGGCATGACCAAAGCCCAAAGCGTAGCGGATGGTATCGCGGACTTTTTTGGGATCGAAGCCCGAGGTTTCGAGCAAAGCACGCGTCACACCACCGGGACACTTGGTGAGGCCGATAAACAAGTGCGGTGTTCCGATAAAATCTTGGCGAAGGTTCTTGGCTTCCATCAGGGCGATGCCGATGGCTTGTTCGAGATCGAAGTCGTATTCGAGCGTTCCGCCTTCCATCGAAAGGGAAGCATCGGCGGGGTTGGCCGCAGGTCCATTTACGATGGAGGGGTCGGAACCACCGGAGTTTGCACTTACAGAAGAAGCTCCCGCAGAGGCACTTGCGGGTTCAAGAGAACGCAGCGGAACGGCTGTTTTGTTGCGAGCATCGGGTTGTTGCAACAGCAAGACGCCGGGATCGCCAAAAAAGACGAAGCTGGACCACGAAGCGTCTTGAGGATTGCGTTGGAGGAAGCGGCGACGCGCTTTCATCAAGGCTTCTGCGGGGGGAGTTCGCTCAAACAAAAAGCGGTAGTAGTCGCTGATCATCTGGCGACCACCGCTTGTAAAGTTCGGTCGCAGCGCGATCACAACACCTTGGACGCCTTCGTCGAGCAGAGAGGAAGCAAAGGAAACGACCGTTGCGGGGGCGTTTGGCGGATGGGCATCGTCTGGGTGGAAATGAAAGAAAGCCCACAGCGGCCCCGAAAAGACGGTGCGAAGGCTTTTTGGGGTGAGTGGTTCGTTGCGGAGGGGGATCTGGGGTCCGCCGATGGGTTCAAACGAAGCGCGTGCAGCGACATGCAAGAGCGTGGGTTGAGAGGGTTTGTGGTGGGCTTTGAGGGCTTCTTGAAGGAGAATCCGATCGGTGGCTTCGGAACCAACGAGGCTACGGCTTTGACGGAGCGGCAACTGGTCGGATATCACGTCGATCTCACGGTGTGCTTCTTCGAAGTCGCCGAGCAGGTCGCTCAACATCACCACATGAAGATCATCGGGTGCGATGCCTTTGACCACTTCGGTGACCATGCTTGTCGACTCAAACCAGCTCGGCAAGCGGCCCATCGGAGCGCGCAGACCAAAGTATTCTTCGCCGTCGTGCAAGATCTCCCACGGAAACAGGGGATCTCCGCCACAGATCGCGATAGGCTGTTGATTTTGTTTAAGGATGGTGCGGAATTCTTCGGGGATCAACAAGCGGTACAGCGTTTTGCCGATCTCCAAAAGCGTCGGTTGATCAACGCCTTTTTTCCCGGCAGCTGCGTCGTGTGCAAATGCCATCATCTTCTGTAGTTCGGTGTCCCCTCGCTCGCCAAGATCTCGCCGAAACTCCATCGGGCCTTGGCGTGGACCCGCAAACCAACGAAATCGAAGAAGAGAACCCTTTTTGGTGAGGTGCAGCTTGGGTGTATGCATCGTAACCGTCGTTTCAATGGGCGCACCGAATCCGCTCGGGCGCGATGGAGGCTACCTCGCGGGGAGACAAGGCGTCCTTGCCTGTCTCTAGGCCGATCTTGTGTATGATAGTCCACACGCCCACCCCTGTAAAGAGCAACCACCGATCCTTTCCCTCAACAAACTTCGCGCCCACCCACCCAAAAACCAGCGTAATCATGCCGATCTCCACAACAATCCTTGCCCCCACAAAGCTCCCAGCGTATCGCCTTCCGTCAAAAGGCTTCGGACTTGTGCGTTATCCTTGATGCGGAACACCTTTGTGAATCCCTCTTTTTTCTCAAACCCAAACACTTCTTCCACCTTCGCAGCATCCAACAATTTAGGGGAATGTGTGCTGATCATCACTTGCCCACCCCGCCTCGCATAATCACGAAACTCCTCTGCAAGTTCTCGCATAAGCATCGGATACAACTGGTTTTCTGGTTCTTCCACACAAAGCAGTGGATGCGGTGATGGATCATGCAAAAGAACCAGATAAGCGAACATCTTGATCGTGCCATCGGAGACATGACTCGGACGAGCTGCATGGATACGAAAATCGGAAAGGTGCCAACGCTCGATCAATCGGCGAAATGCACTCACGACCTTAAATCGTTCAAACTGACCAAGTCCTTTGATAGCGGGGATATCTGGGGAGTCTTCACGGAATTAGATCTCCCAAAAGATATCCCCGCCGTCTTGTTCGCGGCTGCGCAGTTCCTTCATCCCACCGCGCCGAGAAACCGCCACAGAAGCATTGTGTTGCAGAACATCACGCAAAAATCCGAACACATCAAAAAACGTCGACTTTCCGCCCCCATTTGCTCCCACAAAAAACGCAAGGGGGGAATACGTTCGATCGTCACATCACGAAAAACCCGAAAATTTTTGATCGTCATCCGTTCGATACGCATACAGAACTATCCTTTCGACACGGCAGAAAACAAAGCTGAGCGAAAATACGATCCTGCTCTTCGCAGGATCGCCAAATGTCCGAAATGACGCATCGGCTAGGAGAGATGGCTTCTCTCGTCACGGGCATACAGCCACAAAGGCTCCGCAGCCCGCCGAAATGTCAGTCGCTGACCAAAAGAAACTTGGTGACGTACCCAAGGCCCATCCAAAAACAACGTGGATTTGCGGGTGCGCGAGGTCATCCCCAACGTCTGCTCTGCGGTGACGAATCCGTGTATCAGTTCGGGCGGAGGCTCCCAAGGCAGCGGATAGATCTCGCGCACGCGATATTGCAACCGCGTGTCCGACAACGGCATCCGCTCTCCACCCGCCGACAGCATCGCAGCCGTAGAACCCGTTGCTGTCGCGATCCACACTCCACTCGAACGCTGCACTTCGCATCGCTCTCCCATCACCATCTCATAACGACTCGTCGCCGCAGGGATCGGATGGGCGAACAAGATATCGTTGAGTGCCAAAGGCCGCAGCGGTTCACCATCCACAAGCACCTCGATCCGCGTGAGTCCCAACAACGCAAGCGCTCCTGACTGGACGCGATCCAAAGCCTGTTCAAATCCCGATGCGTCCGTCGCCATCAGATGCCCGACCGAAGAAGAAGGAGACGAATTCACCCCAAGCAGCGGCACACTTCCGTACATCTTACGCGCTGCCTCTAACAAAGTACCGTCCCCTCCGATCGCAACCACCAGATCAAAATCATCCACCGTTTGCGGATTTGCGCGATAGACCCAACGTGATCGGATGTCTCGTTCTTTCAAGACAGCGCGGACTTGTTCAAACGCAGCCTCGTTCTCTTGGTGGCTGCGCAGCATCTTCAACGCTGCGGGATCCTGTTGTTCCAAAAGGGCCGAGATATGGGGATCTCCATGCTCTTTTACATAGATCTGGAAGTCGCTTTTTTTGTAGATCACCAGTACGTTTTGGATCGTTCGTTTCACGCCAAACCCTCTCCGTCTGTTCTTTTGTTTGGATGCGTCGACATCACTCACCCACGCGCTCCAACACCTCGCACTTATGCACTTTCAACATCACACATCGATACTGACACGCCTCAAGATACGCCACCATACCGACTCGAAGAAACAAGAGCCATCCATCCTATCCACAAACACCGAAAAATATGCCACATCTGAAAGAAGCACTCGCAAAGAAAGCGATGGCTTTTTTGTTTTGTTGCGTATGAAGTGGATCATCCACACCTTGCTGCGTCGTCTCAAAAGCGCAAAAGCATCCCCAAGACGCGTAAGCCCATAACCCCCGAAAGGAGCGAGAGATGTCGTGGATTTATCCCGAACGTTGGTCTGGTTGGTCGGAACACGCCCGCGTAGGAGGCGGATTATTCGACGATCCCCATCGTTTCGCACGGATGGTGCAGGCTTGTTGGGAGCAATACAGCCAACAAAACGACCTCGCACGTCGCACACCGCTCACTCCGCTCCCTCAACTGCGCCTCGTCTTCTCCCAAGATGCCCTCGCCCAAGAACAATGGGCCCCTTGCTTCCAATCCCTCGAACTCTGGTTCAATCCCACCCTCAACGGCTTGGCCCTGCCTTTTGCGCTGCATCCGCCGACACACGACGAAGCCGCTCTACTACGCGAACCACGCCATTTTTTCTTTCACCTCGAAAGCCCCCGACGCCAAGCCCTGCGCTGTTTGTTTTTGCTTGGTGAGCAGATCATCGGCGCGATCCCGCTCGGTGAAGTCCAACTCAACGGAGATACACGCACTTTTACGGTCACTCGCCGCTTTGGTATCACAACAAAAAGCTCGGATCTGTCGCGCTGTATCGACGCCAATCCGATCGCCAACGACCTTCCCTCCGCGATGCGCGATGACTTGCGCTATCTTGGATGGCGACTGGTCTTTCGGATGTGGGGCGGCGAAGAAGAGATCCAGATCGAAGATGTCGCCGCAACAGGCCGACTCAACGGCGGGATCTTTCAATTACACGACGGCTTGCGCTGCCCTCTCGGGCAGGCCCTGACCCTCTACGAAGGCCACGAAGACGGCACCCCGCGACCGGCCCTCCGCCTTCGGATGTTGCTCGTCCCCAACGATATCCAGCCCGCCCCACCCCAGATCGTTCACCTCCAAGCCTTCGCCCACACCAGCGAAGGCCACCCCCCACAGATCGAGTTCCAAGCGTGGCTACGAAACGGCCCTCTCGACGATCAGCTCTTGACCTTGGCTCTCCTTGAACAAGGCGCGCAGTTCCAACTCCAAGAAGACGGAACCACCGAAGATGGCGCACTTCACCGCTACCGTTTGTTAACCGCCCTTCCACCACGATTGCACGCAGGCGATCCCCTCACCTATCGGCTGCTCGGGCAAAATCGCTATGGCTTATCCTTTTCGACCCGCCCCCAAGAACTCACCCTCCAACAAACCACCCGCGTCCAATTCCAAGGGCCTCGCGTCGTACAACGACGACAACTCGAACAAGATTGGGAGGTGCGTTTTCGCCTCGAAACCCCCGTCCCTGTCGGATCGATCGATCTTGCTTCGCTGACGTTGTGGTTGCGTGCCGACGAAGCACCTGCGATCTCTATCCCCTTGGCTCATGTCCAAAAAGAGAGCTTGGTCTTTCGGTTTTTGCCACGTGTGATCCAGATGCAGATGCCCCTTGAGCGCATCCTCCAAGCGCGACAACTCCATCTCTGGCTCGAACAACATCCCGACGAAGAATCCTCCGAAACCTTCCCTTCGTGGCGACTTTGTCTCGCAGGCAACCAAGCCCAACAACCGCGTGTCTCGTTGCGCATCGTCCGCTTTGATGCTTCCGATCACCTGATCGCAAGCGGCACAGAAACGCTCTTGCCCTTGCATGGCGAACTACAGATCGAAGGGTTTCGCCTTCAAATCCTCCCAAGTCTCTACGATACCCGTCAGTCCGCCACCAGCGAACGCGAGATCTGGGATCTGGTCTTGTGTGAAGACGAAGACGGACCACGCCGCGTCCGCCTCACCCACCAAGGGGCGGGATGGATGCGTGTTCAACGCCTCACAAAAAACACTCCACCTCCCGCCCACCCCGTTCGCGCCTTTTGGCTCAGTTGCAGCCCCGAAGACCAGATCATCCCCCACCCCAACGAGCGCAACCCCGAAGGTGGCCCCTGCTTCGCTTTTGGCCTTGGATGGGGACAAACCCAAGAGATGGCACAGATCCGCCCCACCCAAGAAGGCTTTCGCCTTGCTCGCCATCGAACCCATCTCGTCGTTCGCACCGATCAAACCGAACTGATCGTCAGCCCTTATACCCATCCCGAAGGCATCCTGCTCAACCAAGATCCCCAACAAGGTTGGCTACTTGTCGATCAAGTCCTCCTGCACTATCGCTGTTTTCAAGAGGACACTTGGCTTCACGCCGATATCACTTTGCTTGGCTACCTCTGCAAGCGCCAACCCTCCGCTGCCCTTTTGCAATTTTCGCTCGGCGAAACCACAAATCTCCCTGCGATCTTGCCCCACCTCCCGCACATTCGACTCGCCAGCCAAGGCCCCGCAGGACGTCTCACCTTCCAGCTTCCCGCACCCATGACACGCCGCGATCCCGATCGTTATCTTCTCCAAGAACACTCCACCCCCACCCTCCCGCAGCCCCTACAGTGGGGACAACGCTATCAACGCGGTCGCTTCGCCTTTTCCTGTTGGCGACTCACACCCACCCCCTCCGCATCCCCACAAGGCGGAACACTTCAACACGATATCCTCCTCGATATCCGCCAACAAACAGGCCGCAAGCACTTTGCGCTGGCCGTTGTCACTGGGCGCCTTGGCTATTGGAGCGAAGGGTCGGCCTTTTTGCAACAAACGGGCGTAGCAGCCCCCTTGTTTGCGCCCGATCACCCGCGCAAACTTCCCGACGGCCTAGAAGCGCCCGCTGGTGAGCTGATCGTCGGAACCGATCCGCGCTTCGCCGACCTCGTGATTCCTACGTTCTATCCAACCGATGCAACCGTCCTCTTCAGCATCGCGTATCGCGATGCGCAATGGTGGGTCCGTCCTTTTCAAGCCCCTTGTCTCGGCCAATCCCTGCAATTTCTCCATGATGGCGGCCTCACCCGCAGCGAGACGCTTTGGACAACGCCTTCTCCCTTGACCCCCGAAGAAGAACCTTGGAAGTGGTGGCGCTGCGGCTCCGCTCTATTCGAACTCAGCGTGGCCACCCATGACCGCGAAGAATACCCCAACACCGACGCGATGCTTTCGCTGCGGGGCCTGTTTTGCGCCGCCACAGATCGCTTGATGATCGGCGGTCCTCCCCGTCTATCCGCACTTCCCTTGCTCGGAAGCGGTTTCCCTGACGAACAAAAGCGCCCTCTGTTCTCCCTCGAAGCCTCTGGCTTGCAAGTGCGCTTTGATGGAGACGCCATGCTTGGGATGCGCCATCACGAGGCAGGGACCGACCTTTTCAGCAGATTCCAACAGACCCTCGCCCAAACCCCCCTCTCTCCCGCATCAGCCCACCACTTACCTTGGCGGCTACTTCAACCCTCCGCCGAGATCGCCCTTCCGCTACTCCCACCCAACCTACACCTCCAAATGCCCACACATCCGTACGCTTTGCGCAACCACGATCAACTTCGACTTGGTCAACTCAACTTTTGCTATCGCCGACGAGACGAAAGCGACGGTTATCCCGCTCCTTCCGTGATCCCCGCTGCCCTTGATCTCCAACCTGCGGATCACTTCTCGATCCACTTCTCGGCGACTTCTCATGGATTCCTCCATCCTTCGGGTGATCCCGTGGATCACTTGATCATTGGCCGCTTGGATCCTCACCAAGATCGCGGCCCACACCTGCCTTCCGCTCTTGGCGAGATCTGGCTCGGCACTCCCTTTCTTGAAGAAGATCATACCTGTATGCGCCTCTGCCTCAGCGGCTACAGCCCACGACACGCTCTGCTGATCTCCCGAAAAAACGGACAGATCACCCTCCACATCCCTGCCCCCAAAGCCCCCGGTGCTTATCACGTCGTACTCAACGATACCCCCCAACGCTCCGCCAAAGAGATCCCTCTCCAAACCCCAACACATCTCCACATCAATCATCTGTTCCGCTTGCGCCTTCAGCCCCTTCCAAACGCCCTTTCCGTTCTCTTTGATGGCTACCTGCTCGCTCATCCCGACGCCCCACACCTCCCCGTCCGCTTCTCTTCCGAAAATCGACGTGGTGTCATCCACTTGCGCACCGTGCATCCTCCCGATCTCCAACTCCAACCGGACTCCCTTCCTCCGTCATTTCGCGCTGTCGTGTGGCCCACCCCACCCGATCACTCTCGCGCATCTCTTCACCCCACAAACCCGGTCCATCCGCCGTCTCCTCGATCACCCCTCCAACCCCACTCCTCGACACTTCCTCCCTCTTCGACGCAACAAGCCACCACACCCGAGATCGCTGCGATCCAGCGATTCGCCCCCATCAACGGGCCACTTCGACTCCCCGATGGCGAGGAGATCATGCTCGTCGATCTTTCCACATGGACGCACGACCTCGCCGAGATCGCTCGCCCACCACAAACCGATCGACTGCTTTGGTTCGACGCACACACACCCCACACCGAACTGCTCTTCCCCCCACAACACACCTCTCCGCTCGCTGCCTCTGCCCTCGACGAAGGCAGCCAATTTGCCTTCGGTACAGAATCCTCCCAAACGACTGACGATCTCACGCCTCCCCCATCGCCCGTCTCCTCCGCTCAAGAAGATGACGGCAGCAGCTTCGCTTTCCTTCCCCTGCCGCAACACACCCAACACGCCCCCTCCTCACAGCCCATCCATCTCGGACCACCTTCGCATCCGTCACATACCGCCGACTTTACCGCTACTTTGCACACTGCCGACGTTACGACATCCTCACACACATCCCATACCGCCGATCTCGCGGTCCCTTCGTCCCCTTCGCACACCGCCGATTTTACCGCTACTTCCTCTCCTTCACATACCGCTGACTTTACCACCCCTTCACAAACTGCCGATATTGCGGTCCCTTCCTCTCCTTCACATACCGCTGACTTTACCGTTCCCTCGCACCCTTCGCAAACTGCCGACTTCGCGGCTCCTTCACATCCTGCACAAACTGCGGGTATTGCGGCTCCTTCACACCCTTCGCACACCGCCGATTTGACCGCCCCCTTAAGCCTTTCGCACGCTGCTGATGTTTCAATCCCACCGACAAACGCCCATTCCTCCGAGGCTTCGCCTGCAAACCACACCGAAGCGTCTCGTGCGGTCCCATTGGCTTCGCCCGTTCCTCAAGAAGTCCAAGCGCGCATCGGGTTTTTTGAAAAGACATCCTACGCCGAGACGTGTTTTGGTTACGCGAGTACACAAGACGGGTGGCAGATCGGGATCTTTGCACGCCAAGATCGGATCTTGGCTCAACTTCTCCAAGCTCCTCTGGATGCGGAGGGATGGATGGCGGGGGGATTGGCTGCGATCTGGCGAAATGGAGACATCTTGCCCCTACAGCTTCCGCAGTTTTTGGAAGTCGGCGATCTGATCTTGTGCGGTCCTGCGGCTTTTCTTTGCGAAGAAGCTCCGCACCAAGGGCAGATGCGCTTGCGGCGTCGTTGGCTTTGGCTTCCGCAAGACATACGTTGGACACTCCAAAGCGCATCGTTGCCCGATATCCCGCAGGATGCGTTCGCACTAAGCCACCACACCACCGCGTGGTCTCTGCGCATCGAACCCGCGCAGGCTGGACATTTGTTGATCGCGCCCCAAGCAGCGCCCGCACTGCACTGGACCCAAGAGCCGCTCGCTGTTTCACACGCCCTCGAAGGGATCGAGAGCGCACAACAAGCTCTCCCCCCCCCCTCGACAACTCTTCCCGCTCACCTTTCACCCGCAGCAACGCCGTTTACCCTCTGCGTGGGTGACTCCAGCCAAGGCAACGCATCATGAACCCACCTTCTTTTTCCATCCACCACGTTGAACTACACATCGACGCGCTTTGTGCATGGCGCGATCGCTACCGCGAAGTCTACAGCAGCGGCACACAACGCCCACAACTGGGCACGGAGATCTGGTGGGCCGAAGATCACACCGGCCAAGAACGCTGCCTCAAAGAGTTCATGGCTGCTGATCTCGAAGACTTTGGACGCAAGATCCCCGATCCTGCGTGGGGATTGGGGGGCAAACCTCGCGGCTCACAACGCGGCCTTGCGCCTCGACGAGCCGCCATCTACGACCAGATCCATCACGGCTCACTCAAACAAGAGATCGCACGCTTCGGACCCAACGCAAACCCCGAGTTTCGCAGCCTCTTTTGCGTCTCTGCTTTTGAACTCGAATCCTTAATCACCCAATTTGCCCGCTATTATGGATGCACCCAACTCGTCCAAGCCGATCACTGGGGACCGATCCGCTTAGAAAGCCGCAAAAAAGCTTTTCCTCTGATCGAGATGGAACGCCTTTCTCCGCTTACATTGCCCCACCCGCACGATGCCCTGAGCATCCTCGATCGCGTGCTGGCGATGATGTCTGCGGTCGTTCAGCTTCACAGTATGCAGATCCCCTTGCGCTGCTATCCTCCTGAACTGGTTCCTGATCTCGATCTTCCCGCCTCTTGGAACTTTGCGCGTCCCTTTCATTACGATCTCTCCCCCGACCAATTCTTGCTGCGTGCAGGAAACGCCCAAACCACCGACCAAGTCGTCTTGATCGACTTTGGGGCAGCTCGTATCGATCAAACCGATTTTTCCGAGTTTGCGTGGCGCAGCATCCCGGGAAAAGACTACTATCAGCCCCCCGAACGGCGCGCTCATCCTCTTGGGCAGACGCTCGCGTTATCGTATCGCTCCCACCCCGCTTATGATCTGTACGCGCTGCTTGTGATCGCCCTTTTCCTTTTTGCTCGCCAAGATCCACACCAAGAAAAGATCCAACAAATCGATTCATGGAACGATACCACCGGCTTTTACGCTTTCTTGTTCCAAGATGACCTCGCCTCCGCACTCCAAGCCTTCTTTCCCTCTCGCAAGTACATCGATCCGACCCCCTTGATGGCCTTGATGCGTGCTGTCTTTCAAAAAAAGCCCGAACAACGCACCGAATCGCTTCTCGCTTTACCAGACCTCCGCTGGCCCCACGAACAAGACTGGATGTTGCTCCCCCGTGCAATGGATCTCCTCGCCAAACAATCTATGGGACGCCGTTTTCAGATCCAATGGAAACAAAATCCGATCTCCCTCCCACAACACCACGCACCTTTTCCGCTCCACGCCCACCTCGATCCACAACAAACCCGATGGACCCCCGGAAAATGGGAAAACGGACGCATCAACCACCCGCTCTATTCACTCGATCAGATCTTCTTCTTCCAAGACGGCGCACTCGGACCCGTCCTTTTTAACGGACACATCCACCCTCAAACACCCGGCAAACACACGATCTACGCTTCCTTTGGCGGATGCGTCGACTTCCTCAATCCCCTGATCGTCGAGATCCAGCCCACACCACAACCACCCGCACAACAGCCGCAGCTTTCCCCACAACCACCCGCACAACAGCCGCAGCTTTCCCCACAACCACCCGCACAACAGCCGCAGCTTTCCCCACAACCACCCGCACAACCCGCACCACAACCCTATCTCTCCCATCATCCCGCCACTTCCGCTACCTCCGCAGCTTCCGCCACTTCCGCTACCATCCCAAGCCCACATGATACAATTCTTGATGATCCAGCCGTCTTGCAAGCCGTCTGGGAAGATATCACACGCAGCAAAAGTCTATCGCCTCAAGCAACCCATCCTCTCGAACAAACCGACCCCTACGCGGCCTCCGCACAAACGGCTCCGCACTACACTTCTGCGCCTTCGATGCCATCGAGCTTTCACACAACACAACCTCCCTACACAAGATACTCGACCTCCAGCCAAGCCGAGCCTTCCGACATCTTTTCTGCCCCCAAAGATCTATCAGGCTCCGCGATCTTTCCTGCCTCCAAAGACCTCGATGATTCGGGCATCTTTGAATCACCCTATCCCAGAAACGCGCCTGCTTCCGTACCTTACAACACACCTGCTTCAACACCATACAACACACCTGCTTCTGCGCCTTATCACCCGCAATCTCCCGCAGGAACACGCATCCATCACCGCGAAGCAGCACAATCCGCCCCGCCTCCATCAGCGCCTGTTGGACGGCCCCACCCCAACGACGCAGCACAAATCCCTCACAAGGCCCAAAACGACGGAACGGGATTTTATGATCGTGAAGCGGCCCTTGCTTCCCAAGGCTCTTCTCCGCACGCCCTCGCTTCGCCACCGCCTTCTTCAGCGCATTCGGCACGTCCCGCGTTTGCGGCTTCTCCTCTTCCGACCCCGCGTGCTTGGCAAGCCCCCTCAAGCGTCTCCCCTGAGATGCTTTCCGATCCGCCGTGGGTCGCCGATCTAAAGGCTCCCGCCGCAAAGCTCCGTCCACCCGACGCCAACGCGCCTGTTTACCCGCCCTCAGCCCACACAGACTTCGGCTCGGATCGTTATGTTCGTGCGGATGCCGCCATCGACCAATTGGCCGAACACTCCGCCTCTTCTCGTCCGGATATCTCCGATCCGACCGCCTCATGGCTCCAAGAGATCCAACGCTGCGATGATCCCGCAAAGCTACTGCGCGATGAAGAAAATGCCCAACGGATGGCCAACGAAGAACTCACGACGCTACTGTTGATCAATATCCTCTCGCGTCATTGTCAGCTTCTGTGTGATCGCCATCAACTGCGAGCGCGCAGCCAAGAACTCCACCGCCTCGCTCTATTGCGTGAGCGCACCATGCCCACCCCACACATCGAAGGTCTCTGGCTCAACAACCTTGCGATGCTTTGTTGCCGCCTCGCTCTCTATGAGCGGATCTGGCCGCTGTGGGATGGCCTGCTCGGTATCGATCCGATCAAAGCCCTCGCTGCATGGCTCAAACAACACCAAAACACCACCCCTCCCGAAGCAAGCCCCCGCTTTTGGGAGATCCGCGATTGTGTGCGCGATACCCTCGAAACGGGCCTACGCATCCGCCAATCTTTGCGCAAACGCACTTAACCACCGACGCAGAGAGCATCCTTGACGCCGTTCTTTCAAGCATATCAACAACGCCGAGACAAAGACGACTATATCGAAGGTTGTCGAAGCATTTGGATACGTTTGTCCAGTATTGTGTTCACCAGAAGAACTTGGGGGTTCAGATGAGGAATGATCCGATCGTAGAAGAAGTCCGCAAGTATCGACAAGAGCATGCCGCATCGTTCGGCTATGACCTTGCCAAAATCTGCCTTGCGTTGCAAGAACAAGAGAGAACATCCAGTCGCCCTGTCGTCAATCGCTCTCCTCGTTTGCTGCCAAAGAAAAACGCCACCGAATCTTTTGTTGCAAACCAGCAGTCCTAACGTCAACGACCGATCGTCACCCTCTCTGCTGGTGCTGGAATTTGCCAGCGGATTATCACCGAGTCCTCTAGAGAAAGTGCTTGCTGACGCTGACGCCGTCGTGCTCGCAAAAATCGTCGAAAACAAAGTGACTGGTGTTCAAACCAAACCAAAAAAAGAAACCGACGCGATCGCCTCCAAAGCCTCGCAAAGCCCCGTTGACAGGGAAGCCAAATATGGCGAAAGATGCTTGGTTCTTGCCCCTCTGCGTTGCATTGCATCCAAGCGCACACTATCCACCACGCACACGAACCAACGCTCACCGAGAGGAGTCTTGCGATGTCCTTACGAATCTTGCTGACAGGCCGCAGTGATCGCCATACTCGCCCCTCAAATCAAGATCGCCTCTACCCTTCGGAGGACAAACTACCCGCGAGCCTCGATCTGCCTCAATGCCTTGCAGTGGCCGATGGGATGGGTGGCACAGACAACGGAGAATTTGCGGCACAGATCGCCGTTCAAGACCTACCGCACTTGATGCACCCGTCGCGTTGGTCGGTACTTCACGCAGGACCGAAACATCCGCCACCCCAAGAAAACAATCTCTCGCCCGAACAATCCATTGAGGCGTATTTTCGCTACATCAACCAGCGCATTATTCAAAGTGCCGGTGGTTCGGGTCAATCCGGGACGACGTTGTCATTGATCTATCTTGACAACGAGCATTTTTGGCTGGGCCATATCGGGGACAGTCGTGTGTATCTGTATCGCCAAAACACACTTACGCGGCTGACGCGAGACGATCATGCGCTGGACTACTTCAAAGAAAAAGGCGCGATCACGCTCAACCCTGCGGATCTTGACCTAAACGAAGCCGATCGCCGCTATCTTGAAGAACAAAAACTGCACCATCACACACTGCTGTTTTTACCCGATGCTCCGCCCTCACAGCCGTTGGACAACACCGCCATCCTCTCGTTGCTGCGTGATCAAGTCAAACACCTGCACCAGATCGGAAAACTCAGCCCGATCGAAGAACTCCAAGATCGCCTGATGCGCGCCCTTGGCTCCGACAAAGCCTTTCAAGAACGCCCGATCCTGCAACCCGCTATCGAGCAGATCCAAGCCCTGCCTCGCCCAAGCGATCTGTTTTTGCTTTGCACAGACGGTCTTTGGAATCACCTCACCGATCAAGCGATCGCCGAGCGTTTCCGACAGCTTTTGCGCCGCAGCAAAACCGCCCACCTCGATCCCGCCCTATTGACGTGGTGTTGCGATCAATTAATCGAAGACGCCATCCAAGCAGGTTCCGACGACAACATCACCGTTTTGCTTGGGCAGATCCTGCCTTCTCGCACCGCTCCGCACACCCTTTCGAGCGAAAATTACCCCAAAGACCTCAAAAAGATCCTCGCCTCCGCTCATCTTGCAGACCAAGAACCCGAGGATCTTTTTCAACAACCCACCCGACTCGATCCGCTCCTTCTCGAAGAAGCTCCCGACGATCTGTTTGCACAATCCACCTCTTTCCAAACCAAACCCGCACAGATCGGCGACTTTACCGCACCTCCCACAATCACCGCTGCGCCCTATTCTGCCCCGCCTCCAACAACCACGCCCCTCCCAACCGATGCACCCAAACCAACACCTTCTCGCCTCTCTCCCATCCCCTCCACAAGCCCGACAGGTTCTTCGGCCCAAATCACCGAACCCTTCCGCGCAACCTCTTCACAACCCACACCTTCAAAAAACACACAACCCAAAACCCCCATCGTCCACACCATCGACGATATCGAAGCCCTCCCAAGCCAACCCACCAAACTTCCCCCCCCTCAAAACGCCTTGCGCGCCTCTTTTTCCCTTCCCTCCGAAACCAAGCCCCCCCAACCCTCCGAAACCTCGTTCAGGCCCAAAACGCCCCAACCCTCGGCCTCTCCGAACGAAACCAAAACGCCCCAACCCTCGGCCTCTCCGAACGAAACCAAAACGCCCCAACCCTCGGCCTCTCCGAACGAAACCAAAACGCCCCAACCCTCGGCCTCTCCTGCTCCCCACAAAGCATCCACCCCAACCACGAACCAAACGGCCCCACAAGACCCATTCCACGACTCTTTCGCCAAAACCGTCCAAGATCAGCCTGTGGCTCCCCTCGATCCCTCGGTACTTTTGGCGGCTTCACCTGCGCCCGCTCACGCCCCCACAGGAACCCGCTTTTCTGCCCCCATCCCTTCTGCCCCAGAACGCCACACGCCCACAAAGCCCCATCCGATCACACAACAAGAACGCTTCCTCTGGATCGGCATCTCCAGCACGCTGTTTTTGCTTTGTTTGTTTGCATGGCTCGGCTCTCCTCCATCTCCCGCCGTCCCCACCCACCCGCGCACCAACGCCACCCCACGACGCCCCATGCCTTCGCCCCTTCCTTCCGCTGCGATCGCCCCCACACCACCGCCCACACCACCCGCGCCATCACCTTCGACCACCACGCCCACACCTCCGCACGCACCCGCCAACACTCCCAAGCCGCCCTCACCACCGCCCGCACCGACAGGCCCGTGGCTTTGGCTCCCAAGCCAACTCCCCAAACCTCTCGATTCTTCCTTCCTTCAAACGCGCCTGCGCATCCTCCAACAGATCCACCTCCTCCACCAAGATCTCGCTCTGCAATGGGGGCTTCCTCCTGAAACACTTCGCCGCCTACGCCGAACCCTCCATCAACAAGCCCTCAGCACCCAAGTCATCCATCAATACAGCCTCCAACCGATCACATCCACCCAAAAACAAGCCGTCGATCTCGCCCTACAGACCGCATTAATCGCCACCCTTGAAGCACTCGCTCCCACCTACACCCAAAAGCTCGACATGATGCGCTCTCCCCCCGAACTCCCCCAAGGCGCTCCGTTATTACCCTTCCCTTCGGCCAAACGAAAAAGCGCCCGCCAAGACTTGATCCAGCGTTGGCTGCAACGCGCCCAACAGATCGGCTGGAACCTGTGGCAACTCGAACTACTCGCCGAACAGATCCTCGATTTTCCCTATCCATCCAACGCCACTCTGCGCAAAGGGCCGTGGATCCCATCCGATCTCGACGCCATCCGACGCACCAGCACCCGACTCCAACGCGCCATCCAACTCATCCAAAAAGAAGACCCCAAACACGCCTTGCTACCCGATCTCCAAAACCGCCTCCAGATCCAACAAGCGTGGCTCAACGAAACCATCAAAGAAAAACCTTAACCATGCCCACACACACCACCCTTCGGCCCTGTTTTGGCCGCTGCACCTTGTCTGTGTTGTTTGTGTTCCTTGCTGTTTTTTCGACGACACTTTCGGCCCACCCACCGAACGATCCAACGCTCCAACTACGACTCCAAAAAGAGAAGCACTTGTTGCAACGCTGCGGCAAACTTTGCAAAGGCCGCCTTGATCGCCTCCCCAAGCAACAACTTGATGCGCTCTTGCGCTGGAGCCAAACACACCTCGACTTCCACCAACGCCTCCGCCTCTTGAGCAAAAGCCTGCTCGGCGCTCCTTATCGCTACGGCCCCCTCGGTGAAGGCCCCACAGGCCGTTATGATCGCGATCCGATCTATCGCCGCGATCGCTTTGATTGCGTGACCTACCTCGAAACCGTCATGGCCTACGCGATGGCGCACAACGAAGCCCAATCCATCCCGATCCTTCAACAGATCCGCTACAAAAACGGCACGATCGACTTCGCCCACCGCAACCACTTTACTTTCCCGCAATGGCTCGTCGAAAACCACAAACGCGGTCTGATCTTTCCTGCCACCGATCCCCTCGGCCACCCGTACCTTCAAAGCTACCACCAAGCCATCCCCCCTTCGCTCTGGGAGGGCACCCGCTGGAAACAGCGCATCCCCTTCTCCATGCTCCCCAAAAGCTACACCGTCCGATACGTTCCACTCGAAGATATCCCCAAGATCGCCCATAAACTCCCTTGGTTCGGCTGGATGGGCGAAGTCTTTGATCTTCCCCATCACGCCTCGACCATCGCTCACGTCGGTTTCTTTGTCCGCGAATCCCCAAACCATCTGTATTTCCGACACGCCAACGCTGGACCTCGTGGTGTCCGCCAAGATCTCTTGCTCCCCTACGCCAAAGCACGCTTGCGCAACCGCCCCAAACATCCACATCCCAAGCGCATCCTCGGCTTTATCTTCGCCACCTTCCCACAACATCCACCCTCCCTTCGCTGAAAACACCGCGTTTTTCGTCCACTTCTTCACTCCCCTGTACTTGACCGAATCTTTTCGCTACGTTGAAACGTCTCTGCAACCGAAGTCGGGATCGCTCGGTTTTCCAAAACCAAAGCATGGACCGCTCTCTTTATACGGTATCCGAGAAATGTGTAATCGAAACGTCGAGACGAGTTGCGATGCCAGCCCTGTTCTTGGGCTGCCACAAGGAGCTGCCCCTACGCCTTTACGATCACACAGTGAGCGGATATCGCATGAATTGCTTAAAGGAACGCGCCCTTGAATCAGGACAGATACCATCACCCTCTTGATACGCACTTGCTCCTGCTGCGCTTTCCCGATGAAGCCCGCCAAGAACTCGCAGCACTCGAATCCCCTCCACCCAAACGCACCGCCCGATGGCCCCGTCGCCTCGCTGTCTTGAGCGTCACCGCTTTCCTGCTGGCCCTCATTCTCGTCCTTGAGATCGACACCGCCCAACAACGCTGGTCTCACCAAGCCCTCCAATCCGGCCTCCATACCATCGCTCTTTGGAAAGAACGCATCCGCTCTCTCCCTCCCCCACAAACACGGCCCCAATACAGCCTCGAACAAAATCTGCTTGGCCTTCAACAACTCAACTCCCTTCACCTCCAACTTTGCGCCCCCACCCCCACAGCCTCCCTACCATCCGCCCCCCACAGCGCTCCCACAACTTCACTCCCTACACGAAATCCTTCCTCCCCATCTCTTTCCGACACCCACACCCAGCGCCCCCACATCCTCAGCGGCCAAGGGCTTCCCGCATGGCTCCAACAACGCCTTCCTACTCGTCTGATCGCCCCGATCGCCGCCACACCACGCTACCTCCCCTCCCTCCTCAAGCACTCATGGCGACACTGGCGACTCTCCGCACCTCCCCCAACCCTAACCCGCCTCCAATGGTGCCAACAAGAATTCCCCGCCCAACAAAAACAACTCGAACAACACATCTCCCTCGCCCAACAAACCCTCCTTCAAAAAGCCAAACACGCCCTCCAAGACTACGCATGGTGTCAACAGATCTGGGCGCGAACTTATTACACACGCCCCCACCGCGCAGCCCTCGATCAACTCCATCGTTCGGACTGTCTCGAACGATGCCAAGATCCACAAGATGACCTCTGCACCACCTGCCTTCGCAGCCTCTCCATCCCCTCCCCTTCGCCCTCTTCAACCACGCCACAGCCTCCAACCACGCCACAGCCTCCAACCTCACCAGCCTCCCCTTCACCCGAAACTCCAACCTCCCCTTCGCCCGAAACTCCGACCTCCCCTTCGCCCGCATCCTCGATCCACCAGCCCCCCACATGGCCCCGTTACCTCCGCCTTCTCCAAAAAGCCCAAAAACACCAGTGCATCCAAGCCAACGGAAAAAGCGCACAAGACGGCGTCTTCCATCTCGGTTGGTATTATCTCCACATCAAACAAGTCCTCGATGCGATCGACAAAATGGAACGATGGGGGCGCTGTGATCCGCACTGCCAAACCACCCGCACCCAATGGGGATTCCGACTCCAACTGACCACATCTCCCCGCCCCGCCCAAGTCTATCTCCAACTTTGGCCGCAACGCACCACCGCACCACCTCCCCTTCAAACCCTGCTCGATCAACCACAAGCCACCACCAACACCGTCCCTCTCTGGCTCCCCGCCATCCGCTTTGATCTGCTTGGCCCCCAAAAACCCGATGCCTTCTACTTTATGCGCCTCTTTGATCCACAAACCACCCAACAATCCGCCCTTCTTGTGGCTCCCACACCCAACACCCTCGTCCAACACACCCTCCCCCTTCTCCCCCTTCAACTCCACAACGATGGCCGCCAGATCGTCCGCTTCCCCTCGATCTCTCCCGACGGACACTTCCTCTCCTTCGCCACCTTCCGCCAACTCCCGGGCGAACCCGCGATCCTCTTTCCTTCACCGCTTTGCCCGCAACGCGCTCCCTCCAAACAAACCACCCCTTGGCATAGCGTCCTCAGTCTCTACCGACTCTCCAAACAAGGCGTCCCCACCGATCAGGCCCAACACAAGGCCACCATCGGCCATATTCATCATCTCCAAATCACCCAAAGCGAACGGCATTACGCCCTCCGACTCACCACACACGGCAATCTCGGCAAAGAACCCAACCCCATCGATCCACAACGGCCTTATGCCCTCTGGGAGATCCCTCTTGAGATCGAACAATCTCAGCCTTTCGGCGCACCCACCCGCGCCACCGCTGGACAACCCCACCCCTTCTTTTCTCTGACCAACGAAGGCGATGCTCTGCTCGCCCTCCGTCTTGGCTGCACCACTCCCCCCCAACAGATCCAACTCGAACAACAACCCCGCCCCCGATGGAGCGGCCCACAGCCACTCCCCGAAAACAAACTCCTCCTTCACGGCGCTTGGTACAAACCCCAACGCCTCGCTCTCCTCCTCCAAGATCAACAAGCCCCGCACGCCACTTCCCTTTGGCTCCCCCTCCTTCAAGGCGACGGAACCACCGACACTCCACCCTCCATCACTCTCCCACACGCCTTTACCCAAATCACTGCCGCTCCACATGGACTCTTCCTTTCGGGTGGACCTTGGGGAACGCCCCTCCAACAGATCCATTGGACACAACAGCAAACCACCACTCTTCTCCCTTCCCATCCCAACGCCCGCTACCTCGACCCGATCCTCCACCCCCAAAGCCAACGCCTCTTTGTGATCCAACAATGGAAACTCCCCCTACCCCAACGCTTTGCCTACCTCTTCTTCTCTCTCCCCCTCCAAAAAACACCATGACACACGCTTTCTTCCTCCTCTCAACCGCGTTTCTTGCTCTCCGTCTCTTCGGTTGCACGCCCTCCCCGATCACCGAAAGCAACCCCCACAACGAAAACGACGCCCACAACGACGCTTCTTCCAACACAGAAACACCCTCCTCCGATCTCCCCGATCGCAACCCCCTCCCCGATCGCAAATCCCCCAAAGTCGGCACATTCTGTCAATCAAACGCCGACTGCTTCTCCGGCTTCTCTTGCGAAACCCAAGTCCCCAACGGCTACTGCACCAAGTTTTGCAACCACACCCGCGAATGCCCCCTTGATAGTGCGTGCGCACGCATCACCTTTGAGGGTGGATTTCAACTTCAACGCTGCATCAGCACATGCCGCGACGAACGCGACTGCCGACAAGGCTTCCTTTGTTATCTTCCCCCTTCGTCTTGGGATCAGATCTGTATACCTCCAACACCCTAGAACAGCCGAAGAATTGGCTGTGAAAAAAAGAAAAAAGTTTCTTCTTCTCGACAAATGCGCTACTTTGCCCACACGTTGACAGCGCGAGGAAAGTACGCTATCACATGGACGCAGTGATCACTAACGTCAGCGAGAAAACAGAATGGCTGAGCAAGTTGGCAAATACTTACTCCTGAAAAAGCTCGCAACCGGCGGGATGGCCGAAATCCATCTCGCCGAGCAAAGCGGCCCCGGCGGCTTCAAAAAGCAGCTTGTTATCAAGCGGATCCTCCCGCACCTCCTCGGTGACGAGAAGTTCCTCCAAATGTTCCAAGACGAAGCGCGTGTCGCTGCCGTCATGAACCATCCCAACATCGTTCAAATCTTTGAGCTTGGACAACACGACGACAACTACTTCATCGCCATGGAGTACGTCAACGGCTTCAACCTCCGCTCTGTGATCCAGACCTGTAGCGAAAACGGCCTCTGGCTCGCCCCCGAATACATCGCCAAGATCGCTTCACAGATCTGCGAAGGTCTCGAATATGCCCACAGCTTCTGCGATTCCGACGGCCATCACCTCAACTTGATCCACCGCGATGTCTCCCCCCAAAACATCATCCTCTCCTTCCAAGGCATCATCAAGATCGTCGACTTCGGGATCGCCAAAGCCCAATCCACCCAAGAAACCCAAGCAGGCACCATCAAAGGCAAGCTCGCCTACATGTCTCCCGAACAAGTCAAGGGCCTCGTCCTCGACCGACGCAGCGATATCTTTTCCCTTGGCATCGTCATGTACGAACTCGCCACCTACAACCGACCCTTCCACGGAAAATCCGATATCGATATGCTCCGTGCGATCCTCAACGCCGGACCCGTCCCCATCCAACAATACCGACCTGACTTCCCCGAAGAGTTCTCCGCCATCGTCAACCGCGCTCTCGCCAAAAACCGCGATGAACGCTATCAATCCGCCCGCGAACTCCAATGGGATATCGAACGCTTTATCCAAAATTGGCGCAAACCCATCGGCCCTTTCCAACTCCAAG